>NZ_CP098415.1:0-740511 GCF_023702125.1 Halorubrum hochsteinianum
CCCGCGCGCGGCTCGCTCTCACGCCGCCGAACCGACGGCGCTTCGACGCTCTTAACCGCGTCCCGGCGCTACTTCGCGCGGATGAGTAACCCGGCGCTCGACGTCGTCGAGTTCGTGTTGACGACGCACTTCTACACGCAGGACCGCGACCTCGACGAGAACGACCTGCCGCCCCGCTTCCGGCAGGTGTTCTGGTCGGCCGACGCCGCAGAGGACGCCCCCGGCGGCGTGGAGCGGCCGCTGAAGGCGACCGACGAGACCACCCGCACCGCGACGGGGGTCGACCGACCGTGGGAGGCGGTCTCAGACCTCCTCTTCACCCAACGCACGGAGTTCTCCGGCGAGATCTCGCTGACGCAGCCGAAGATGGGGCTGGAGTGGTACCGCGACCGCGCGGACGACGACCGGATCGCCGGGAACCCGACGATCGTCGCCGCGCTGGAGGCCGCCGAGGACCTCGACGCGCCGGTGGGCCACGAGGAGGCTCGGGCCGACGTGCGGCCGATCCAGGCCGACCGCGTCTGGATCGACGCGCTCCTCGGCGAGTACTTCGACGAGGACGAGGACGCGGAGATGCTCGATCTCGTCAACGTCCGCGCGCCGGAGGAGATCGAGACGACGCTGGCCGACCTCGTCCTGACCGGCGATCAGGAGGGCGAGATCCAGAAGATCGTCAAGGCGATCGAACACCGCGAGTACCTCGCGGAGATCGGCCTCCGCGAGATCGGGAAGCTGCTGTTCGTCGGCCCGCCGGGAACCGGGAAGACGACCGTCTCTCGCGCGCTCGCCCACGAGCTCGGGCTCCCGTTCGTCGAAGTGAAGCTCTCGATGATCACGAGCCAGTACCTCGGCGAGACGTCGAAGAACGTCGAGAAGAGCTTCGAGGTCGCCAAGCGGCTCTCGCCGTGTATCCTCTTCATCGACGAGTTCGACTCGGTGGCGAAGACCCGCCGCTCGGACGAACACGCCGCCCTCAAGCGCGCGGTCAACACCCTGCTGAAGTCGATCGACGAGGTGTCCTTGGTCCGCGACGAGGTGCTCCTCATCGGCGCGACGAACCACCCGGACCAGCTCGACGCGGCCGCGTGGCGGCGCTTCGACGAGATCGTCAACTTCCCCAAGCCGGACCGCGACATGCGCGCGGACATCCTCCGCGTGGTGACCAAGGAGATGAAGATCGCCGACTTCGACCCCGAGGAGGTCGCCGACCGGACCAGCGGCCTCACCGGCTCCGACCTCCGGATGGTGCTCCGGGAGGCCGTCCTCGGCGCGCTCACCGAAGACCGGATGACGATCACACAGGACGACGTGATGGAGGCCGTCGAGGACTTCGAGGAGCGCGACAACCTCAAGAACATGGACATGATCGACGGGGAGGGCGCGGAGGTGCTCGGCGAGACGGGGTCGAACGACGCCCACGATCACGGCGAGCACGATCACGACCACGACCACGGCGATCAGCAGAAAACGCAGCCGCGCTGACGAGCGCTCGGACTGACGCGTGGATCTTCTCAACCGCCCTCGCTCTCCAGAGAGCGTGGGTCAGCGCCGAACGCCGACGACCGTGTAGCCGAAGCCGCGGTCGACGATCCGCGGATCGAGGTCGACGTCGTCCATCGCGGCGGCGAGGTCGTCCGGGGTCAGGAACCGCGAGTCCATGCCGATGGCGTGTTCGCCGGCGACGAGGAGCCGCCCCAGCGGGTGGTCCGGATCGAACTCGCGGACGACGAGCGCGCCGCCGGGCGCGAGGACGCGGGCCGCCTCCGCGAGCGCGGCGTCGTGGTCCGGGAGGTGGTGGAACGCGTCGACGACCGTCACCGCGTCGGCGCTCGCGTCCCGGAACGGCAGTCGCCCCGCGTCGGCGGCGAGCCCCGCAAGGCCGCGGGCGCGGCGGCCGCGCGAGAGCATCTCGACCGACGCGTCGACGACCGTGATCTCCGGGCCGGTCAGCGCGGCCGCCGCGCGCCCCGATCCCCCGCCGACGTCGAGCAGGCGTTCTATCGGGCGCGTCGCGTGATCGAGGCCGGCGGCCAGCGCCGCGCCGTCCGCGGGCGGCATCGCGAGGTCGTACAGCGGGGCCGCGTGGTCGAAGAACCCCACGTCGCCGAGTCCGTACATGGACGGGTGAACTCCCGCGACGGACAAAGAGCCACCGACCCCGTTTAGGGGATCGCACCCGTACGACGCCGCATGGAGTACGCGCTCGTGTGTCGACCGGGCGAGGGAGCGACCCTGCGGCTCGACTACCGGGCGTTCGCGTACGCCGGGAAGTTCGTCGTCGGCGCGCCGGGCAAGTCGGTGATCCGGACGCCGGACGGTGGCCCGGCCGCGCCCGACTGGACGCCGGACGAGCCGCTGCCGGAGACGGTCGACCCCGACGCGTTCGACGAGGACGTGATCGCGGCCGTCTCCTTCTCGCCAGACCGGACCGACCCGGACTGCTGCCGGCTGCGGTACGTCACCGTCCACGCCGCGCGCCGCGGCGAGGGGATCGGACCGCGGCTGATCGACGGGACCGTCGCGGACCTGGCCGACGCCGGCTTCGACCGGGTGAAGATCGCCGTGAACAACCCGTTCGCCTACGAGGCGTGCCACAAGTGCGGCTTCGCGTACACCGGGGAGCGCACGGGACTGGCGGAGTTGGAACTCGAACGCCCTGCCGCGACGCCCGCCCGCGCGGACCCCGAGCGGTACCGCGAGGGAATGACTGCGTTCCGCGAGACCGACGGCGAACTGAGCCGCGCCGAGCGCCGGTTCGTCGCCGAGCGAGCGGAGCGCGGGCCGCCGGGCTGACGCTCGCGGGGCGTCGGCCCTTAGATCGCGTCGTAGTCCTCGCGGAACGTCTCCAGCGTCGCGGCGAGGACGCCGATCACGATGGGACCGACGAACAGCCCGGTGAACCCGACCGAGTAGATGCCCCCGAACACGCCGAGCAGGATGATCGCGGGGTTGAGATGCGCCTGCTGGTCGATGACGAGCGGGCGGGCGTAGTTGTCGACCATCGCGATCACCGCGACGCCGTACACCGCGAGGAACACGCCGGCCGTCACCTGGTCGACGACCACGAGGTACGCGGCCGCCGGTCCCCAGACGAAGAACGCACCGATGAGCGGGAGCAGCGCCAGCACGGCCATCACGAACGTCCAGAACACCACGTTCGGGATCCCGGCGACCCACAGGCCGAGCCCGGCGACCAGCGCCTGAAGCAGCGCGACGACGATGTGTCCGATGACGACGCCCCGGGTCATCACGTTGACGCGGTCGACGAGGTCGGCGGTGACCGCCGACGGCAGCGGGCTCGTCGCGCGGATCCACTTGACGAACGCCGGGCCGTCGATGAGCGTGTAGTACACCAAAAAGAGCGCGAGCGACAGTCCGACCGAGGCGCGGATCGCCGTCGTGAGGACGCCGCTGAAGCCGCCGAACAGCGTCTGGACGAGCTGCTGTCCGATCGTCTGGAGGATGTCGCCGATCTCCGGGTTCTGTCCCGTCAGCGCGGCGATCTCCGCTTCGATCGCCGCCACGTCGATGGCGGTGTCGCCGGCGGCGATGGCCGTGAGGTCGCGGACGAACACCCACGAGATGTACGCGAACGGGAGGATGACGGCGACGATGGACGAGAGGATGAGGGTCAGCGCCGAGAGCATCTCGCCGAACCGCTCCGAGACGCGGCGTCGGAGCCGGCGGGTGAGCCGCCGGTGGAACGGGTAGAGGACGAACGCGAGTATCGCCGAGGCGATGACGTACTCGGCGAACGGAAGGATGACGAAGAGGGTCAGGAGCGCGACCACGCCCATGAGGAGCAGGAGGAACGATTGCCCGCGGTTCATGGGCGTCCGTGTCCCCGGCGGGTTATAAACGTCACCGGGAGAGACTCGATCGGTCCCGGACGGTGAGCGCCGAGAAAGGAGGGAAACGGCCGGCAGTCGGCCGGGTCAGGCGCTCGCCTCGTCCTCGTCGAGTCCGGGCGCGGCGGCGGCGTCGACCTCGTCCGGCTCGTCGGTGTCGCCGCCGACGACCGTCTCGCCCTCGTCGGTCTGGACGTACACGTCGTCCGCGAAGCCGGCCAGCGCGTTCTCGTACTCGGGTTCCTCGAGTCGAGCGGGCGTCTCGGGTGCCTCGACGACGCCCCCGGCCGGGCGGAACTCGCCCAGCGGGTCGTCGATCGTGATCCCGTGGTCGGAGAAGAACCCCTCGTACCGGCGGTAGTGGGTCTCCAGCTCGTCGCCCGGGATCTCCATCATCTCCGTCCAGCCGTGGTTGAAGAAGTCGAAGTTCGCCTGGACGTGGGTGATCTCGCGGGCCTCGGCCTCCGGGAACCCGGCCTCCAGCGCGGCGACGTACGTGTCCATCGTCGCGTCGAAGAAGCTGTCGAGGTGGTCGCGGCGCTCCTCGCGGCGCTGCTCGTCCGCCTTGTTGAGGAAGATGCTCGTGTGGAGGTCGACGAGCTTGTCGTTCGCGACGTCGCCGACGACCGGCGTGGTCAACGCCTTCTTCGCGGCCCAGTGACGGATGTTCTGCCGGATTTTCATACGCTCGATTGGGACGGGACGCTCTTGAATCTGTGGCGTCGGAACCGATCCCCCCGACCCGCTCCCGCCGCGAGCGGGCGGCGGGCGGATTCGTGTGTCGACTGCGTGCGCGGAGTCGCGCCTCGGTCCGCGCGGGGGATCGTGTGTGCGATCGGCCCCGCCGCGGAACTGTTATTGCGCTCAGCGAACAATATTGCGGTAGACATGGCAACGAGCGAGGGCGGCGACGACTGGGCGGCGCAGGTGGAGGCACAGCGACGAGCGAAGATCCAACAGTTCCGCGACTCGGCGCGGTCGCCGCTGCCGGTCTCGATGCGCGGCGACGCGTTCCCCGGGCTCGACTACTTCGAGCCGGACCCGGCGTACCGGTTCGAACTTCCGCTCCACGAGCACGACGAGACGGAGACGGTGACCGTCGAGACGACGGCGGACGGCGAGCAGACGTACCGCCGCTGGGGCGAGTTCCGCTTCGAGGTCGACGGCGAGCCGGTGACGCTTCAGGCGTACCGCCCGGCGGGCGGCGAGGACCGGCTCTGGGTGCCGTTCCGCGACGCGACCAGCGGCGACGAGACGTACGGGGCGGGCCGGTACCTCGACCTGGAGCCCGACCGCGACCGCGTCGACGGCGAGTGGGTGGTGGACTTCAACGTCGCGTACAACCCCACGTGCGCGTACAACCACGCCTACGAGTGCCCGCTCGTGCCGGGCGAGAACTGGCTCGACGTCCCGATCCGGGCCGGCGAGAGGGACTTCCCCGGGGAGCCGGCCGGCGCGGACCACTGATCGGCGGCGACGGCGACTGACCGCCGGCGGGAGTCATCGACGGCTGACTCGGGTCCGGCGGGAGAGCGGTGCCAGTACGCGTTTCTCGGCTGTCGTGCGCCTCGTTCGCACGGGGGCGGACGCGGATGACAACCCACATTAGGCACGAATCCGAACGCCGAGACATGAGCGATTCGTACGTGATCATCGGTGACGGTATCGCGGGCGCGTCCGCGGCCGAGACGCTCCGCGAGGAAGCGCCGGACGCCGATATCACGGTTCTCACGGACGAGGGTGAGTCCCTCTACAACCGGATTCTGATCAAGGAGTACGCGAAGGGGAAACTCCCCGAGGCCCCGATCTCGATCCACCAGGAGGACTGGTACGACGACCACGACGTCGACCTCCGGCTCAACACGGTCGTCGTCGACATCGACGTCGACGCGGACGCGGTCCACACCCACGAGGGCGAGACGTTCGAGTACGACAGCCTCCTGCTCGCGATCGGCGGCACGCCCCAGCAGCTCCCGGTCGAGAACGCCGACGCCGACGGGATCCACCACTTCTGGACGTTCCAGGACGCCCGGCGGATCAAAGAGAGCGTCGAGGACGCCGAGAAGGCCGTCATCGTCGGCGCGGGCCTGCTCGGCATCGACTTCGCGGCCATCTGCGGCGCGCAGGACGTGGAGGCGAAGTACCTCATGCGCGGCGACAACTGGTGGCGCTACGCGCTCTCCGAGGAGGGCGCGGAGATCATGCACGAGGCGATGCGCGAGCGCGGCGTCGAGCCCGTCTTCGGCTCGGGCGTCGACCGCTTCGAGGTCAACGACGACGGCCACGTCGAGGCCGCGGTCGACCCGAACGGCGAGCGCTACGAGTGCGACTTCGCGGGCGTCGCCATCGGGCTGAATTTCAACACCGAACTGGTCGAGGACACGCCGCTGGAGACGGACGACGGCATCGTCGTCGACGAGTTCATGCGGACCAACGTCGACAACGTGTACGCCGCGGGCGACATCACCACGTTCAACGACCTCATCCTCGGCGAGCGGGCGAAGAACGGCTCGTGGGGGTCGGCCAAAGAGCAGGGGACCGTCGCCGCGCGCAACATGATCGACTACGGCAGCGAGGAGTTCAAGTGGGTCTCCTCGTACTCGATCACGCACTTCGACTTCCCGTTCCTCTCCTTTGGTCACCCGACGCTCGGCGACGACTCGGTGGAGGCGACCACCGCCGACGGCGAGTGGCGGCGCGTCGCGCTGAAGGACGGCAAGGTGGTCGGCGGCGTGCTCATCGGCGACCTCTCGCCGCAGTCCGCGTTCAAACAGCTGATGCGCGAGGGCCGCGACGTCAGCGACCACACGGACCTCCTCATGGAACCCGGCTTCGCCGTCGACGACCTTCCGGCCTCGGCCGAGCAGTAACGACCGCCGCGGGAGCGCGGTAGGACCGCCGTTTTCTCCTCGCTCACGGACTGACCGTCATAATTACAGCGCAACGAAACATTTATGATCGATGATGACATACGTTACCACATGTCAATTCGCGAGTCGAACCGACGGCTCCGACTGCGACGCACCGGCCGCATGCCGTCCGACGCGCGCGTCCGGCACTTCGACGAGCTGAGCGACGACGAGAAACAGCTCGTCGCCGAGCTCGCCGGGGAGCCGCGGACAGCCCCCGAGACGAGCAATCTGGAGGACGGCGACGTGGTGAAGTTCACGGACTACTACCTCGTCCGCTCGCGGTGAGCGCGGGTGCCGGCGAGCGTTCGGATTCCGGGAGGAGCCGGCCGGTCGTCCGCGCGGAAGCGAAGTTGTTTTCGCCGCCGGGGAGAAACTGGAAGGCATGGACAGCGGCGGATCCACCGACATGACGCTGGCGTTCGAGCTGGAAGCGCTGAAGGCGCTCGCGGACCCCAACGCGGTGTTCAGCAACGCCCGACAGTGGACCGAGTACGTCGGCGTCGTCAGCGAGAAGCCCACCTACGTCGTCACGAACTTCACGCGGAAACACCGCGTGCGACAGGACTTCTTCTCCGGGCCGCGCGGCGTCGAGGAGAGCTTGGAGAACATCAGCGGCCAGTTCGACACGGACCGGCACGTCTTCGTCGGCGTCGACGAGGAGGATGAGGCCGTCGCCGAGGCGACCGGCTGGGAGTTCCTCCACGTCGAGGACGCCGCCGAGGCGGCCGGCTGGACGCTCACGACCGGCGAACCCGAGGACGAGGCGGCCGAGGAGCAGACCCGCGACGACTGGCCCTGAGCGGCGGCGGCGCGGTCGCGTGAGGGGTTCGGGGCCCGGACGCCGCGCCGGCGACCGGGAGGTGTTTTGCGGAGGGCGACGAACGCGGAGTCATGACTGACCGCGGCGAGCAGCACGACCACGGCGGCGACGACGGACAGGGGAACGACCACAGCGACGGCCACGACCACGGCGACCACGGCGACCACGGCGACGGTCACGACCACGGCGACCACGGCGACGGTCACGACCACCACCACCACGACGTCGACTCCGTCGCGGTGGCGGTCGTCACCGTGTCGTCGTCGCGGAGCGCGGACGAGGACCCGGCGGGCGACTACGTCGCGGCCGCCTTCGAGGAGGCGGGCCACGAGGTCGCCGTCCGCGAGCTGATACCGGACGACTACGACAGCGTCCAGGGGACGGTCGACAGGCTGGCCCGACGCAAGGACACGGACGCGGTGGTCACCACCGGCGGCACGGGCGTCACGCCCGACGACGTGACGCCGGAGGCGGTCCGCGGGCTGTTCGCGAAGCGGCTCCCCGGGTTCGGCGAGCTGTTCCGCCGGCTCTCTCACGAGGAGATCGGGACGCGGACGATCGGGTCGCGCGCGACCGCCGGGGTCGTCACCACGACTCCGGTGTTCTGTCTCCCCGGCTCCGAGAACGCGGCCCGACTCGGCGTCGACGAGGTGATCCTGCCCGAGATCGGCCACCTCGTCGGCCTCGCCGGTCGAGGGGTCGACGAACCCGGCGAGGAAGAAGTGGAAGCCGAGGGAGAGAGGGAGGCTGGAGAGGGGAAAGCGGAAGCGGACGAGACCGGCGACGCCGCCTGACGCGTCCGCCCGTCAGACCCCGGTGAGGAAGTTCCGGATGAGGTCGTGGCCGGAGCCGGTCAGGACGCTCTCCGGGTGGAACTGGACTGCCTCGATCGGGTGCTCGCGGTGGCGGATCCCCATCACGATCGGCTCGCCGTCGTGGTCGGTCGTGGCCGAGACCGCGAACGCGTCGGGGACCTCGGTCGCCGCCAGCGAGTGGTAGCGGCCGGCGCGGAACCCCTGATCTAACCCGCGGAACACGCCCTCGCCGTCGTGGTCGACGGCGAACGCCTTCCCGTGGACCGGCTCGGGGGCGTGGCCGACGGTCCCGCCGTACTCGTGGACCGCGGCCTCCAGCCCGAGACAGACGCCGAGCGTCGGGACCCGGGGCGAGAGGTCGCGCAGCACCGGCATCGTCACGCCCACGTCGCGGTCGTTCTTCGGGTGGCCTGGTCCCGGGCTGATGATCACCGCGTCGGGGTCGGCCGCCTCGATCGCGTCGAGCGACGCGGTGTTTTTGAACACCTCGACGCCCACCGGCTCGCCGTCGATCCGCTGGTCGGAGACGTACTCCACGAGGTTGTAGGTGAACGAGTCGAAGTTGTCGACGACGACGACCCTCATCGCTCGCCCTCCGGGCCGGTGGCGAGCGGGTCGGCCGCGTCGCCGTCGGTGGTGTCGCTGGCGGTGTCGCCCGCGTCCTCGCGGATCCGGTCGATCGCGGTCAACACGCCGTCCATCTTCTGTTCGGTCTCCTCGTACTCGGCGGCCGGGTCGGAGTCGGCGACGAGCCCGGCACCGGCCCGCACGCCGACGACCGACTCCTCGCCCGACTCGTCGAGCGTCGCGGTCCGGATCACGATCGCGAAGTCGGCGTCGCCGGTCCACGCGTAGTAGCCGACGCCGCCGCCGTACGCCTCCCGCGGGGCGGTTTCGAGGTCGTCGATGATCTCCATCGCCCGCACCTTCGGCGCGCCGGTGAGCGTCCCCGCGGGGAACGTCGCGCGCGTCGCGTCGAACGCGTCGGCGTCGCCCGCGAGCGTCCCCGTGACGGTCGACTCGATGTGCTGGACGTGGCTGTATTTCAGGACGTTCATGAACTCCTCGACGCGGACCGACCCCGGCTCGGAGACCCGCCGCACGTCGTTGCGCGCGAGGTCGACGAGCATCGTGTGCTCGGCGCGCTCCTTGCCGTCGGCGAGCATCTCGCCCGCGAGCCGGCGGTCCTCGACGGGGCTCGTCCCGCGCGGACAGGTCCCCGCGATGGGGTTCGAGACGATCCGGTCGCCCTTCACCGACACGAGCGTCTCCGGGCTGGCACCGACGACGGTCCGGTCGTCGTGGCGCAGGACGTACATGTACGGCGAGGGGTTCACGTCGCGGAGCGCCGCGTACAGCCCGAGCGGGTCCGCCTCGCCGCGCAGTTCGCGGCTCCGCGAGATCACGCCCTGATAGATCTCGCCGTCGAGGACGTGCCGCTTCGCGGTCCGGACGGCCTCCTCGTACTCCTCGCGGGGGTCCGCGGTCTCCTCGCGCACCCGGACGCCGTCCGGGTCCGGTGACGCGGCCTCGCGCAGTTCGGTCGCGACGCGCTCGGCCTCGTCGACTAGGTCGTCGTACACCGCCGCCGGGTCGTCGTCGACGCCGATCACCGGCGTGAACACGAGTTCGGCGCTGTCCTCCTTCTCGTCGAAGACGACGGTCCGGGTGGTCAGGGCGAACTCCGCGTCCGGGAACTCGGTCTCCGGGCGGTCGACGCCCACCTCCTCCAGCCAGATGTCGTAGACGGCCTCGTACGCGAGGAACCCGACGAAGCCGCCCGAGAGGATCTGGCGGTCGGTGTCGGGGAACCCGCGCAGGCTCACGTCCGGGAAGGCGGCCCGGATCCGGTCGACCGCGTCGCCGGCGTCGGGACCGAGGCCCGGTGCCGACGCCGCGTCGTCCCCGGCGTCCGGGTCGCCGACGAACTCGGCGGCCGGACCGAGTTCCGTCACCTCCGTGCGGTCCGGGTGGACCGAGACGACCGCCTCCGGGTCGTAGCCGACGAACGAGTAGCGGGCGTGTCGGTCCGCTTTCCCGCCGGAAGTGAACGCGCCGTCGGGGTCGCTGGAGGCGACCTTCTCGCCGGACTCCAAGAGGAACCCGTACGGGCCGTCGCCGACGAGGGTCGCGTACGCCGCGAGCGGCGTCACGTCGGCGTCGATCGAGACCGAGGCGCGGACCACGACCGGCTTCTCGGCGTCCGCGGCGAGGTCGACGAACTCGGCCTTCGAGCGGTCCAGCGAGGGGGCGGAACCGTCGGGATCCGCGTCGGGGTCGCTCATGCCAGCTCCATCTCCCGGCCCGCGTTGGCGACGAAGCGGGCCACCGCGTTGTGGTCCTTCCGACCCCCCTCTATCTCGACGCCCGAGGCGACGTCGACCGCGAAGGGGTCGGCGACGCGCACCGCCTCCGCGACCGTGTCGGCCGTGAGGCCGCCCGCCAGCACGACGGGCGTGGTGAGCCGGGCGGCGAGCTCGCCGGTCGCGCGCCAGTCGTGCGTCTCGCCCGTGCCGCCCGCGCCCGAGTCGTCGGTGGAGTCGACCACCAGCGCGTCGACCGCGCCGTCGAACTCCTCCGCGCGGGCCGGGTCGTCGGCGTCGACCGTGAGCAGCACCTTTCGCTCCGTCTCGGCGCGGACGTACCGCAGTTCGTCGACGGTCCACTCGCCGTGGAGCTGGATCGCGTCCGGCGCGACCGTCCGGGCCAGCTCGACCGCGCGCTCGGCCGATTCGGGCATCGTCACGAGCGTCGCCGTGACGAACGCCGGGACGTCGGCGAGCAGCTCGGCGGCCGTCGCCGGGTCGACCTCGCGCGGCGAGTCGACCGGGGTCTCCGTTATCACGCCGACCGCGTCCGCCCCGGCCTCGACCGCGGCGCGGAGGTCTGCCTCGTTGGTTATCCCGCAGATCTTCACCCGCGCCATCAGTCGTCGTCCTCCGCGGTCACGCCGGATCCCCCCTCGACCGGTTCGCCGTCGCCGCACAGCGCCGCGAACTTCTCGCCGGCCGCGCCGGAGTCGATCGCCTCGGCGGCGCGCTCGACCCCCGCCGCGAGCGACTCGGCCTCGCCGGCGACGTAGATGGCCGCGCCCGCGTTCGCCAAGATCAGGTCCCGCTTCGGTCCCGTGACGGAGCCGTCGACGATCCCGCGCAGGTCGTCGGCGTTCTCCTCGGGAGTCCCGCCCGCGACCGCCTCGATGGGCGCGCGGTCGAGTCCGAGGTCCTCCGGCGCGATCGTGAACTCGGTGACCTCCTCGCCGTCGACCTCGGCGGCGACCGTGTCGTCGTGGATCCCGATCTCGTCCATCCCCGCGCCGTGGACGACCAGCGCGCGCTCGACCGGCATGTGCGCGAGCGACCGCGCGATCACCGGCACGAGGTCCGGGTCGTACACGCCGAGCACCTGCGCGTCGGCCCCGGCGGGGTTGGTGAGCGGCCCGAGGACGTTGAAGATCGTTCGTATCCCCAGTTCCTTTCGCGGGCCGATGACGGCCTTCATCGCCGGGTGGAACACGGGCGCGAGCATGAACCCGATCCCGTCCGACTCGATCGCCGCCTCGACGGCCGGGGGCTCGGCCTCGACGTCGGCCCCCGCGACCTCCAGCACGTCGGCGCTCCCGGAGGAGGAGGAGACCGAGTAATTGCCGTGTTTGGCGATCGGCACGCCCGCGCCCGCCGCGACGATCGCGGCGGTCGTCGACACGTTGATCGTGTCGTAGTCGTCGCCGCCGGTCCCGCAGGTGTCGACGAGCGGCTCTCGGTCCGGCTCGATCGTTCGGGCGGCGTCCCGCATCCCCTGCGCGAACCCGGCGATCTCCGCCTCGGTCTCGCCCTTCGTGCGGAGCGCGGCGAGCAGCGCGCCGATCTGCGCCTCCGTGGCGTCCTCGAAGACGAGCCGCGCGGCCTCGCGCGCCTCCTCGACAGTCAGATCCGCCCCGTCCGTCACGCGCTCGACCGTGTCGTTGAGATTCATTGTGTCCACCGATGTAGTATTCCGCGTTGTGATGTACAAGTATGTACACCAATTTAACGCTGTCGTCGACGCGGGAACAGATGTCACGGGGCGGGGAGCGGGGGAGAAGCGAGCGCGATCGAGCGGGGAGACCGAACGCGTGAACTGCCGGAAAGCGCCGTCGCGCCGCTACTCAGCGTCGAGCGCGGTCGACCCGTCGGCCTCGACGACGACGACCGGGACCTCGGCGTCGCCGACGACCGTGTCGGTCGTGGAGCCGAAGACGAACCGGCCGACCGTCCCGGTCGTGGGCGCGCCGACGACGACCAGGTCGTAGTAGGGGGACTGCTCGACGATCGCGCCCGCCGCGGTCCGGTCCTCGACGAGCCACCGGTCGGCGCGGTCGAAGCCGCCGAGGCGCGACTCGGCCGCGTCGAGGAGTCGCTCGCCGGCCGCGGCGTAGTCGGTGTCGCTCGCGTCGTCCGGGGCGACGGCGGTTCCGGTCGCGTCGTCGCTCGGGCCGGCGTCGGCGAGCGCCGCGTCGGAGGGGACGACGTGAAACAGTTCGAGCCACGCGCCCGTCGCGGCCGCGATCTTTCTCGCGGCGTCGACGGTGGCTCCGGAGTGGGGCCCGGGACCGACGGCGACGAGGACCGAGGAGACGCGGTCGGGCCGCTCCGCCCGCTCCGCGCCGTTCAGCGTCACGTCGGCCGCGGCCGGGACGTCGCTCGCGTCGTCGACCGCGGGTCCGATCACTGAGTCGCCGACCGCGAGCGGATCGGCGGCAGCGGCGGACCCGCCGCTCGCCGTCGAGTCGCTCGATCCGCCGCGAGCACCGCCGTTCGGGGTTCCGCCCTTCCGGGCGCTCCCGCCGTCGGCGTCGCTCCCGTTCATACGCGAACGTCTGACGCTCGTCAGATAAATCCCGTTGGTTCCGCGCGCGTCCCGGGCGAGCGTCGGCTCCTCGCGGCCCGGATCCGAGGGGGTTCGAGCGTTACTCCCGGAAGAACTCCTCGCGCTCGAACGGCTCCGCTTCCCCTTCGACCGCGAGCACGTCGAGCGCGGTCACCTCGGCACCGACGCCGAGCAGGCCCGCGAGGCTCGGCTCCGTCCGGCCCTCGTCGCCCGAGATCAGCTCCTTGATGTAGAGGCCGCCCTCCCCGCGGATCTCGACAGTGGCGCGGCGAGGGTCGCCGTCCTCCGGCTCCGCGGTCGCCTCGTACACGTCGCGCTCGCGCGTCATGCTCGCGCGCCGGTGGTCCACCCGGTTCGGCGTGTACTGCTCGACGGTCGCCCCCTCCAGTTCGGCGACCGTGTCGGCGAGGGCGTCCGGGTCGACGTCGGCGTCGAAGCTCACCTGCGCGCGGTAGCGCTTGCCGGCGTCGTGCTCTTTCACGCGCTCGACCATGTCGTAGGTCGCGAGCCGGAGGCCCTCGACCTCGACCGCGCCGTCGGCGAACGCGTTGATGTCGGCCTGGAGGCGGTCGGTGTCGACGCGCCGCCGGCGCGGCTCCTCGATCTCGACCACGAACGGTCGTCCGGTGCCGAGCATGAGCGCGTCCACGTCCTCGCGGCCCGCGCCGTGGAACGTCGCCTCCGTCCCGTCCATCACGTCCTCGACGACCGGCGCGGTGTACTCCTCGACGCTGTCGTCGTAGAGGTAGCCGGAGCCGCCGCAGTGGTCGCAGGGGTCCGCGCCCTGTCGCCCCGACCCCTTACACTCCCGGCAGGGCCACTCCGTCTGCGGGATGTCGCGCTCCATCTTCCGGTACCGGCCGTAGACGAACGTCGAGTTCACCTTCGCGTCGACCTCGTCTTCCGCGAGGTCGATCGTGAACTGGACATCCGGGCGGTCGAACGAGACCTCGGCGTCGGTGAGCCGACCGACCCGCTTGCCGACCTCGCGGTTGAACTCCGACTTGAACGGCTCGCCCGCGTCCTCGTCGAGGCCGGCGTCGGCACGGAGCAGCGCCTCGTTCTCCTCGATCAGCGGCGGCGGCCGCGTGCCGACGTTGTACGTGGCGAACTCGACGCCCTCGACCGCCTCGGCGGCGCGTTCGGCCCACTCGTCGAACTCTGTACAGCGGCCCTCGCACACCCAGCAGTCCGCCGTCTCGACCGGCTCGTGGTCCTCGTCGTCGCGCAGCGCGAGCGACACGCGGAGCGCCGAGCCGCGCTCGGCGTTCGACAGCCCGAAGCTCCGGTCCGCGACGAGTCGGCCGAGGCAGGCGTCGCACACCGGGCCGGTGTCGGTCGCGCGCGCCGCGACGTCGAGTACGTCCATACGCCCACCAGCGCGGCGCGTGGTAACTGTCTTACTACTCGGCGGGGGCGCGGCTTTCGATCCGGGAAGCGGACGCGCGGCTTTCGATCCGGGAAGCGGACGCGCGCAGTCGGATCGTTCAATGTCGCCCGGACGGAGGTGTTCGTATGGGAACGCCGCTCGATCCGAGAGAGGAGCAGGTCGCCGAGGTCTTGGACCGGCTCTACGAGGAGTACCCCGACTCGACCATCTCGCTCAACTACTCGAACCGGCTGGAGCTGCTGATCGCCGTGATCCTCTCCGCGCAGTGCACCGACGAGCGCGTGAACGCGGTGTGCGCCGACCTGTTCGAGACGTACGAGACGCCCGAGGAGTACGCGAACGCGCCTCAAGAGGAGCTGGCGGAGGCGATCAACTCGATCACCTACTACAACAACAAGGCGAAGTACATCCGCTCGGCGTGCGCGGACATCGCGGAGGAACACGACGGCGAGGTGCCGGACACGATGTCGGAGCTGACGGATCTGGCGGGCGTGGGCCGCAAGACCGCAAACGTCGTCCTCCAGCACGGCCACGACGTCGTCGAGGGCATCGTCGTCGACACCCACGTCCAGCGGCTCACGCGTCGGCTGGGAATCACCGAGGAGGAGCGACCGGAGGCGATCGAACGGGACCTGCTTGATATCGTCCCCGAGAGCGACTGGCAGCAGTTCACGCACCTCATGATCGACCACGGCCGCGCGACGTGCACCGCGATCAACCCCGACTGCGCGGACTGCGTCCTCGCCGACCTGTGCCCCTCCGAGAAGGGCGACGGCGACGTGGACTTAGCGAGCGGCGAGGCGTGGTAGGCGAGGGGGACCGATAGCGTTCGGCGGCAGTACTTAAAGGGCCCTCGGATGGTGGGAACCGGTCGAATCCGTCTCGCGGAGGGGAACCCGCTTCTCGGTTTATATACTGAACCGGCGTATCCGTAAGTGAGGAGAGACACTATGTCCACCAAAAACACAAACGAGTTCGGCGGGGAGTTCGGCGGCGTCACGCTGTTGGGGAAGGCGCACTCGCTGTCGGCGCTGTTCATCGTCCTGCTCCGGGCGACAATCGGCGGGATGATCCTGTTCGCCGGCCTCGGGAAGGTCTCCGAGTGGCCGTTCGACGCCGCGGGCTACCTCGCGAACATCGACCCCGCGAGCCCGGTCAGCGGGCTGTACGCCGCGATGGCGTCGAACGCGGCGCTGATGGAGATAGTCAACGTCGTGGTCCCGGTCACGCAGCTGCTCATCGGGGCCGCGCTCATCGCCGGGGCGTTCGTCCGGCTGGCCGCGCTCGGCGGCGCGATGCAGATGCTGCTGTTCTACCTCGGCGGGTGGAGCGGCGAGGCGCTCGCGCTGTTCGACTCGACGCTCGTCTACGCGGTCGTGTTCCTCACGGTCGCCGCGTTCGGCGCGGGCCGCGTCCTCGGACTGGACGCCTACATCGAGCGGATCGAGGTCGGCGGGCAGGCGCTCGTCGAGAAGTTCCCCCGGCTCCGCTACGTCCTCGGCTGAACGAGGGGAAGGCGGCGTGAAAAGCGTCGGTGCGACGACGTGCGGCCGCGTGCCGCCGGCTCGTTTTCCTACCGGATCAAGTGGGATCGTGTCCGCGTGTCTCGTCTGAGCTACCGAAGGTTGCGACCGCGGCGGCGGGTCTCACTCGTCGGCGATGCGGACCGTCAGAACGGGGATCGGTGACTGCCGGACGACCCGCTCCGCGATGGAGCCGATCAGGTAGCGGTCGATCCCCGTTCTGCCGTGGGTCCCCATCACGATGACGTCGACGGCGGCCGCGTCCGCGTAGTCGAGGATCTCGGCGTGAGGGACGCCCGACTCGACGTGGCGCTCGACGGCGACGTCGTCCGGCAGGGCGTCGGCGGCGGCGTCGACCGCCCGCTCGGCGCGCTCGCGCTCGGCGTCCTCCCAGGTCTCGGTTCCTAGGCCCATGGTCGGGCCCTCGAATCGGTTCCGCGTGTCGACGACCGACAGCGCGTGGACCGTCGCGTCGTACCGCCGGGCGAGCGAGCCGACGTGCTCGGCGACCGTCGACGTGCCGTCGCTTCCGTCGGTCGGCAAGAGCAGGTGGTCGTACATGTGTGTGGATTGTGTGTCCGCCCGTATCAGATCCCGGCCCCGCCCGCCATCAGGAACAGCGCGACCGAGATGGTGGCGAAGAGGGCGGCGACGCCCTTCTGGATGGTTCCGGCGTCGAGCGCGTTCGAAACGTACGGAGCGATCTGTCCGCCGGTGACCGTCGCGGGGACCGTGAACACCACCATGTTCCACGGCGTCGAGGCGAGGCTCAGCGAGTGGACCCCGCCGACGCCGAACGCGCCGAGTATCGTCCCGCCGAAGACGTGGACGAGCGAGGCGAGAATCGCCGTCGTCGCGACGATGATGTGGTTGGTTCCGATCGCGACTCGGGTGGGGACCCCGGTCCGGAGCTGGGAGATGATCCCGAGTTCGCCGCTTCCGAAGCCGGCCAACCCCTGAAACGTCCCGCCGACGCTGTAGTTGGCGAACCGTTCGAGGTATCCCGACCAGGAGTACTCGTACGTGTCGCCCTCGCGGTCGACCCGGGTGACTTTACCTCCCTCGGTCGCGTCAACGCCCGCGGGACCGAGCTTCCCATCGTCGTCCGGGAGCTCCGCCGCCGGACCGCCGTCGGTCGCGACGGCGTCGTCGGTCTCGTCCGGCTCACCGTGACCGATGTCGGCCTTGAGCATCAGGTAGCCCGCGACGAGCAGCGCCGCGCCGAGCGCCGCGTGGAACAGCGGCTCCGGAATAAAAAAGGAGAGCAGGGCCCCGGCAATGACGAACGGGACGCTTCCGGCGACGATCGTCAGGGCGAGCCGTCGGTCGACCAGTCCGTACTGGATGAACGCGATCGACGACGCCGAGAGACCGAACGACTCGCTGATCAGTCCCACCTTCACGAGCGTCTCCGGAGTGAGCGTCTCCCCCGCCAGAAGCGGGAAGATGAAGATCAGGAACGGCACGAAAAGCGCCGATCCGCTGATCCCGACCGTGTTGACGGTCGTCGCTCCCAGCAGAAAGAAGGGGAACAGCCACCAGTACTCCAGCCAGTAGCCCGTCCCGCTGCCCCCACCGGTGGGCGCGGCGAACAGGACCAAGGCCACGAACACCGCCGGCGCCGCGAAGACGAATATGTGCTGATACTTCAGGAACGACTTCTGGAGTCGTTGCGATCGGGTTGCGCTCATCGGGAAGTGTGTGTCAAATGGGTGTTGTGCGGGCGAAGGCGGTCAACGGCGAGCGGTGGAAGGTCGCGAGCAACCGGCGAGCGAGTCGGGATCCGAGCGAACCGCTGCGTCCGGAGTGAATCCCCGGGAGTCCGTCGCGG
Organism: Halorubrum hochsteinianum; assembly: GCF_023702125.1. Taxonomy (NCBI): domain Archaea; kingdom Methanobacteriati; phylum Methanobacteriota; class Halobacteria; order Halobacteriales; family Haloferacaceae; genus Halorubrum; species Halorubrum hochsteinianum. Next base: position 18,009 of record NZ_CP098415.1, read on the forward strand.
AACTGGTCCGATCGTAGGTCACGTGTCGACCCGCCTGTCACGGGTCCGCGCGTAAAGCATCTCCGCTTCGGAGAATTCATAAGTAATGATCCAAATATTCCGAAGAATACGCTGCAGTTCTTTCGATCCCCGCGTTTCGGACGGAATCCGTCCCTGTTTTCCGGACCCGCCTCGCCGCGTGCCCGGCGGACTCGCAACACCGGCGCTCCGTTTCGGGTTCCAATCCTTATAAGACCGCGCGACCGGTACGGGGCGGTAATGGAACTGGGCTCGCGAGAGGCGTTCACCCGGATGGGGACGCTCGGCATCGAGGAGGAGTTCTACATCGTCGATGCCGAGGGCCGCCCGACCTCCGGGACCGACGACCTCGTCTACGGTCGCGACCCGCCCGCGGCGGTGCCGGAGGGGTTCGACCACGAGCTGTTCGAGTGTACCATCGAGGCGCAGACGGAACTGATCGAGGACCCGGCGAACGCCGAGGACGCGCTCGCGGCGGTCCGCGAGGCGCTCGTCGACCACGCCGCGGCCGACGGGTATCAGATCGCGGCCGCGGGCCTCCACCCGGCCGCGAAGTGGCGCGAACTCGACCACGTACAAAAGCCCCGGTATCAGGCCCAGTTGGACCGGATCCAGTACCCCCAACACCGGAACACGACCGCCGGGCTCCACGTCCACGTCGGCGTCGACGACGCGGACAAGGCGGTGTGGATCGCGAACCGCCTCCGGTGGCACTCTCCGATTCTGCTCGCCTTGTCTGCCAACTCCCCGTTCTGGAACGGGTTCGACACCGGGCTCGCCTCGGCCCGCGCGAAGGTGTTCGAGAACCTCCCGAACACCGGAATTCCGTCGTCTTTCGACGATTTCGACGCGTTCCAGCGGTACGAGCGCCGAATGGTCGAGACGGACTCGATCGCGGACCGCGGCGAACTGTGGTTCGACGTGCGCCCGCACACCGGCCACGGCACCGTGGAGGTGCGCGCGCCCGACGCGCAGCGCGACCCCGAGGTGACCCTCGCCTTGGTCGAGTACGTCCGCGCCCTCGTCGTCGACTACGCCGAGCGGTACGAGGACGGTGAGTCGCCGCCGGCGCTGCGCCGCGAACTCCTCGACGAGAACAAGTGGCGCGCGATCCGCCGCGGCCACGACGCCTCGTTCGTCGACCGCGACGGGGAGGGGACCACCCCGCTCGGCGAGGTCGTCGACGCGGAGTGCGACCGCCTCGGGATCGACGGGATCCGCGAGGTGTACGAGTCGGAGAGCGGGGCCGCGCGCCAGCGCCGGATCCGGGAGGCGTCGAGCGTCGACGCGCTGTGTGCGGACCTCCTAGTTCGGCCCTGACGGCGGCGTGTTTCGTCGGAACGAAAGCGACGAGAAACCCTTTTGCCCGCGTGGCCCCACCTTCCGCCATGACCACGGACGATTCGCCCATCGATTCGGAGGACGACGTCGAGGAGTCGCCGACGGAACGGACCCGTGAGGAGCTGCGGAAGACGAAAGAGCGGCTCGGCGAGGGGGCCGACAGGGCGGTGAAGGGGTTCGACGACAACGTCGTCGACCTGCTCGCGTGGGTCCTCGACACGGAGACCCGAGCGCGCATCTACGTCTACCTGCGGGACAACCCGAAGAGCACGAGCGACGAGGTCGCGGACGGGACCGGGCTCTACCCCAGCACCGTCCGCGAGGCGCTCGCAGAACTCCACGACGAAGGCACCGTCGAGCGCGGCAAGCGGAAGGCCGAGGGCGCGGGCAACAACCCCTACGAGTACGAGGCCATCGCGCCGAGCGACCTCGTCCGCGGCGTCGTCGGCGACGTTCAGGCGGAGCTGAACGCCGTCTTCAACCTCGACCGGCGACTCGGCGGCGAGTCGCCCGACGGCGACGCCGAGCCGGTCCAGATCTCCATCGACGGCGAGGGCGGCGATAACGGCACGGACGCCGACGAGGGCGACAAACCGGGCGACGACGACGAGAACTGAGACGGATCCCGTCGGCTCGGTCTCGCGTCCTCCCGGCGGCGGTTCGGGACGTTTTAAGTTCGACCCCCGCAACGGAGAGACATGAACGTCGCGCTGGGTGGTACGTTCGACCCCGTTCACGACGGCCACCGCAAGCTGTTCGAACGGGCGTTCGAGCTGGGTGACGTCACCGTCGGACTCACCGCCGACGACCTCGCGCCGGACACCCGACACGTCGAGCGGTACGTGCGGCCCTACGAGCAGCGCGAGCGCGACTTGGAGGCGGAGCTGGCCCCGCGTGCGGAGGAGCACGGGCGGGAGTACGAGATCCGGAAGCTGACCGAGCCGACCGGCATCGCGGTCGAGCCGGAGTTCGACGCGCTCGTCGTCTCGCCCGAGACGCGCGAGGGCGGCAAGCGGATCAACGAGATCCGCGGCGAGCGCGGGCACGACCCCCTCGAACTGGTGATCGTCGACCACGTCGCGGCCGAGGACGGCGAGCGCATCTCCTCTACCCGGATCGTCGCGGGCGAGATCGACGAACACGGCAACCTCACCCCCGACCGCGAGGGGCGGGCCGCGACGCGACCGGAATGACGGGCGGCGAGACGGCGAACGGCGAGGGCGCGGACGGCACGACCGGGAACCGGAGCGGCGCGACCGGGTCCGGATCCGGGTCGCTGCGGCCGATCCTCCTCGGCGAGACCGGGTTCGAGCGCGCGACTGTGTGGAGCGCGGTCGGATTGGCGCTGTCGTACGTCGCCTTCGACGCGACCGCCGCGGCGGGCGTCGGCGCGCCCGCGACCGCCGGCGTCCTCGCCGCGGTGACGGCGCTCGGCGCGCTCGCGTTCGCCGCGACCGGCGGCGGCGTCCTCCCGACGGTCCTGCTCGCCTACGGTCCCCTGGCGGGCACCCTGCTCCGGGCGGCCGGACCGACGCCGTACGCCTCGCCGCTCGGGGCCGACGGCCCCACCCTCCTCGCGGTCGCCGAACCGCTCGGCGTCGCGGTCGCCGCCGCGCTCGCGATCGGCGTCGCGGCCGCGGTGGTCGGCTACGCGGTCGGTCGGTCGTCCGACTGACCCGGCCGCGCCGGACCCGCTTCGCTCAGTCGTCGAGCGCTCCGTTCAACACCTTCGCGGCGACGAGTATCGGGTCCCACACCGGGCTGAACGGCGGCGCGTACGCGAGGTCCAACCGCTCGACCTCGGCGACGGTCATGTCCGCCTCGATCGCGGTCGCCAGCGTGTCGATCCGGATCGCCGCCCGGTCGGTCCCGACGATGCTCCCGCCCAGCAGCCGCCCCGTGTCGCGGTCGGCGACGAGCGTCACGTCGGTCTCGGCCGCGCCGGGATAGTAGCCGGAGCGCGAGCCGGCGGTCACCGTCTCGGTGACCGGGTCGAACCCGGCCTCCGCCGCCGCCTCGGGGTCGAGCAGGCCGACGCGGGCGGCCTCCGTGTCGAACGCCTTCACCGCCGCGGTGCCGGCGATGTCGCCGACGGGCGTCGGGTCGCCCGCGACCGTCGCGCCGATGGCGCGGCCGGCGCGGTTCGCGGTGAGTCCGAGCGGGGTCCAGTCGGGTTCGCCCGTCACCGCGTGGCGCGCGGTCGCGCAGTCGCCGGCGGCGTACACGTCCGGGAGGCTCGTCCGGCCGCGGTCGTCGACCCGGATCGCCTCGCCCGGCCCGAGGTCGACGCCGGTGCCGTCGAGGAGGTCCGTGTTCGGCCGGATGCCGACGCCGACGACGGCCATGTCGACCGGAACCGTCTCGCCGCCGACCGCCGCGTCGGTCGACTCAGCGATCTCGATCGCCTCGATCCGGTCGTCGCCGACGAGCGACTCGACCGGGGCGTCGGTGTGGACCGCGACGCCCTCCGCTTCGAGCGCCGCCTCGACGCGGGTCCCGACCGCCTCACCGAACGGGGAGAGGAGGTGCCCGGAGCGATGGAAGACGTGAACGTCGAGGCCGCGCTCCGCGAGCGCCTCCGCGACCTCGACGCCGACGTACCCGCCGCCTACGACCGCCGCGGTCTCCGGCGCGGGCATCGCCGCGTTGCGGTCGACGCGCTCGCGGTCGACCGCGCTCACGTCGGCGCGGTCGGGGTCGTACCCGTCGGGCTCGGCCACGTACGCGTCGATGGCGGCCGCCGCGTCCATGTCGTGGAGGGTGAACGCGCCGTCGACGCCGCGCACGTCGAAGGGGCCGGGGTCCGCCCGCGCGCCGGTGGCGACGAGCAGGTCGTCGTACGCCTGCTCGCGGCGGTCGCCCGCGGCGGTCTCGACGGTGACGCGCTTCGCGTCGGGGTCGACGGCGACGACCTCGGTCTCCCGGCGGAGGTCGACGCCGCGCTCGTCGACCTCGCCCGGCGACAGCGACAGGAGATCCGACATGCGGTCGACGTAGCCGGCGACGAAGTACGGCATCCCGCAGTAGGCGTACGAGATCCACCGCCCCTTCTCGAAGACGACGACCTCGCGGTCGGGGGCCTCGCGGCGGAACTTGCTTGCCGCGCTCAACCCCGCCGCGTCGGCACCGACGACCACGAACGGATCGGTCATGACTGGACATCGGCGGGCCGGGTGAAAAAGTCACGCCGCGGGTGCGGTCCGAGCGCGCCGCCGTCGGCGGTCAGTCGCCGTCGCCGTCGGCCAGCCGCGAGAGCGTCTCGCGGGCGTTCGCGACGGCCTTCTCCTTTTTCGCCGGGTACGCCTCGACCTTCGTGCGGACGGTGAGCCCGGGGCCGAGCCGGACGTCCCCGCGGAACGCCGCCTGCTTGTCGAGGCGGAGGAAGAGCGCGCAGTTGTCGTCGACCCGCTCGTCGAGCTCGTCGAGGACGCGGTCGAGGTCCTCCAGCTCGGAGAGCCGGTCGAGCACGTGTCGCATCTCGTCGGCCCGCTCGACGCGCGCCGAGAGCACGACGATCCGGTCCCCGTGATGGCCCACGTTCTCGGCGCGTTCGAGCTCGATGTCCTCAGGGAGGAGGGTGTACAGCGCCTGCTCGACGCGCTTCACGTCCTCGGTGGCGTACGAGAACGCCCGGAGGTCGACGTAGTGGAAGGGGACTTTCGGCATGCGAAAACGAGTGGGGCGGCGTTACTCCTCGCTCTCGACGGCGTCGAGTGCGTCCTCGGGGACGCCCGTCTCCTGGCCGTCCTCGAAGCTGACCGTGTACGTCGCGTCGCCGAACATCGTCTCCATCACCTGCGTGATCGTGCCCGACTCGCCGTCGTACTCGCTGTGTTTGTCGTGGAGCACGACCTCGTCTTCCTTCTCGAAGCTCATGGCGTCTCGTTCCGCCGGGACGGTTAAAAGCGCCCGGATCCGCGCCGACGATCCCGGAGCGCGGCGGTGGGGAGACCGGCTCACGCCACCGCGAGCAGCGCCGCGCCGAACGCCACCATCAGCGCCAGCCCCACCGCGAGCCAGACGACGACGCTGTCGACGGCGAGCGCGAGCGCGACGCCCGCGGCGACCGCGAGGAACCCGAGGACCGCGCCGGCGACGCCGCCGCGTCGGACGAGGCGGTCGAGCGCGTTCACGGCGCGCTGCGCAGGCGGGGGATCCGGGCTGCGCTCCGGGGGCGCGGAGAGGGTCTCGTCGACGGCGACCGGCTCGTCGGGAGTTTCGTCCGACGGCTCGATCCTGACGTCGACGTAGCGCGTGTTCGACCCGTAGCCGGTGACGATCTTCAGTTTCCCGCGGACCGGCTCGTCGACGTCGGCGATCGAGACGTGAACGTGGCGGGTCCCCTCGTCGGCGACGAAGTGGTTGACCTCGTCGACCGCGGTCACCCGGTCGAGTTCGTCGTCGAAGTGGAGGTGGACGTGCGTCGAGCGCCCGGCGTTGTCGAGCACGACCGGAAACGGCCCGTCCGTCGCGAACGCGTCCGGCGCGTCGATGTCGTGGACCGCCTCCCCGTTCAGTTCGACGTCGAGTGTCGGCACGGTGGAGACCACGACCCCGTATTAGAAAAAGATTCACACGGGCGAGGGGTTCGCCGCCGGCGTCTCGACCGGGGGCGTCCCGGCGGCGACCGCCCGAACCGGACGCTACGCCGCCGCCTCCTCGCGCATGTCCGGCGGGAGGAGGTTCGGGATCCCGTCTTCGATCGGATAGGTCTCGCCGCACTCCGTACAGGTGAGCGTGCCGGCGAGGACCTCGTCGTCGTCCTCGTCGTCGACGTCGAGGTCGAGGGCCGCCTTGTCGAGCGGGCAGCAGATCACGTCCATCAGGGATTCCTTCATACCGCTCGATTGGATCGGACCGATAAAAAAGCGTGCGGGTCGCGGTCGCGGAAGGGAACGGGAGCGGCGCGCGACGGACCGCGGATAGCAACGTCTTTTGGGGCGCGCCTCGGCTCACGTCACATGGGAATCCCCGCGGAGCGGATCGAGCGGCTGTTCGCGCTCGCCCGCGAGGCGGTCGTCGACGACGAGTACGACCGCGCCCGCCGGTACGTCGCCCGCGCCCGCCGGATCGCCGAGCGGAACCGCTGCGGCGTGCCGTCGGAGCTCTCTCGACGCGCCTGCGACGACTGCGCCGTCTACCTCCGACCCGGGAAGACGAGCCGCGTACGGACGCGGTCCGGCCGCGTGGTCGTCCGGTGTCTGGAGTGCGGGTCGACGGCGCGGTATCCGTACGACGGGGAGTGAGCGGGCCCGGCGACGAAGTTACTCGCCGCGCTCTCGCAGTTCCGTGAGGACGGAGACCGTCCCGTCCATGAACCCCTCGTCGAGGACCGTCCCGGCCGCCTCGCGGGCCGCGGCGTCCGCGTTGGCGACCGCGTACGACTCGCCGGCGACGCCGAACGTCGAGACGTCGTTCTCGCTGTCGCCGACCGCGACGAAGGCGGCGGGGTCGAGCCCGAGGGCGTCGGCGACGACTTCGAGCGCCCGGCCCTTGCTCACGCCGACCGACTTGACGTGGTAGGCGTAGCCGGTGTCGACGACCTCCACGTCGCCGCCCGCGGCCGCCGCGACCTCGCGTAAGAGCGACTCGTCGGCGTCCGGCGACAGCGCGACCTCCGTCTCGCGCCACCGGTTCACCGTGTCGCCGTCGCCCCAGCCGACCTCGCCGCCGCGCTCGCGGAACGCCTCGACGACGGCCCGCGCCGCGTCCGGGTCGCCCACCGTCGTCGTCTCGCCGTCGACGTACGCGACGCCGCCGTTCTCCGCGATCACCGTCTCCTCGCGGCCGAGGAAGTGCGCCAGCGCGACCGGGTACGGGAACGCCTTCCCGGTGGCGAACACGACCGGGGCCTCCCACCCGGGCAACAGCTCGAAGACTCGCGGGTCGATCCGACCGGTCGGCGTCGTCAGCGTGCCGTCGATGTCGAGCGCGAGGGGCGGAACCATACCGGGAGTCGGCGCTTCGTCGGCAACTGTCTTCCGTTCGATAGAAGGGTGAGCCGCTCCGCCGCGAGTCCCGACGAGCGCGTCTGGTCGGCCGGTCCGGACCGACCTATCCGGTCCGGGTGCGCCGGTCGAACAGCTCCCGGAAGACGACGGTCGGGAACAGCGGCACGAGCCGGCTCGGGGGGCGTCCCTTGCCGTCGCTCCGGTGGACGGTGACGCGTTCGAGCAGGCCGGCGTCGGCCAGCTCGTAGAGGACGCGGCGCACCGTCGACGCCGAGAGGTCGACGCCGGGACGCGCGGCGATCGCCTCCGTGGCCACGCCGACCGTCGACCGCTCCTCCTGCGAGAGGCCGGCGAGCTCGTAGAGGAGCCGCTGGCGGCTCTCGGGGAGCGCGAGGACGCGGCCAAGCGCGACGCAGGGGCGCGGCACGCCCTCGATCCCGGCGTCGACGTCGGCCGATCGGACCGTCGACGCGCCCGCTCGCTCCGCGCTGACCGCCGCCCCCATCACGGCCGCGAGCGCGTCGTGGGCGTCCCCCGCGGCCCACTCGACGATGTCGCGTATCTGGTCGTGCGAGAGCGCGTCGCGGCCGAGACCGGTCGAACACCGGCTCGTCAACAGCTCGACGAGGACGTGCCGGCGGTACTTCCCGAACTCGACCGTCGTCTCCGGCTCCCAGTCGATCGCGTCCGGCGGGTCGCGACCGATACACGCCGGCACGAGCCGCTCACCGACCGCTTCGAGCCAGTCGATGAGCGTCGTCGCCGGCGGCGTCTCGACCTCGTCGGTGTGGTCGACGGCGACGACGAGGTCCGGCCCGGTTCGCATCGCGTCGCGCAGCGACTCGGCCAGTTCCTCGGTGCCGATCCCGTGGTCCGGGACCGGCTCGTCGCTCATCGCGGCCAGCATCGCGTGGTAGAGTCGGAACTGAGTCGAGGCGCGGCGGGCGTCGACGTAGACGAATCCGGGGATCGTCGGCTCGACCGCCCGCGTCGTCGTCTGGATGGCCTGCCGAGGGCCGCTGTGGGTCGCGAGGCGGTCGAACAGCGCCGAGACGACCGCCGACTTCCCGCTCCCCTTCGGCCCGTACACGTAGACGCTCGGCGGGAGCGACCCGGAGAACGCGGGTTCGAACACGTCGAGCAGGCGCTCTATCGCCGGCCCGCGGCCGACCGGAGACTCGGTGTGCGCGACGGGCGAGACGGCCTCGAAGTCCGCGAGGACGCTCAGGCCCGTGTCGTAGCCGAGCCGTCGCTCGATCCGGTCGTCGATGTTCACGGCTGATCCTCCGGGATAGCCGAACAAAACTGGCACGGAGCGGAGCCGGTTCGGTGCGGGTCGCCGTCGGTGACGCGCGCGGCGGCACCCCGGCGACGGCTGTCGCTCGAAGCGCGAGCGCGGCGTCGGTCGCGTGTCCGGTCTGGTCTCATTGGATCCGGCGGCTTGGTCGGAGGGTGGTTTCGCGTGAGAAGCGCCTCGAACGCGACGGGGCCGACGCGGCGTCGGCTCCCGCGCGCGGGCTTAGAGGTACCCGGCGTTCGGCAGGACGCCGAGGATGGCGAGGACGCCCACGCCGAGCATCATGATCGCGATGGCCATCGCCGGCGGGTCCACGTGGGTCCCGGAGTGCGAGTAGAACAGGCGCTGGGTGACCTCACCGATGAGGCCGCTGAGCGCGCCGAACGCGCCGGCCGCGAGCAGCGCGACGACGCTGCCCGCGACGGGCGCGACGACGACCGCGCCCGTCGCGCCGAGCAGCGTGATGTGGTGGGTCACCGGGATCTTCTCGACGCCGAGGTTCAAGAACAGCAGGCTCATCGCCGAGATGCCGTACCCGAGGAAGATGCTCCCCGTCTGGAGCCAGATGTACCCCCCGAGGATCCCGCCAACGAGACCGATCGTCGTCACGCCCGCCCACTCGTACTGGTGCGGGAGCCACGGCTCGGTCGCCGGCCGGCCGGCGTGTTCGCCGTCCGCGTCGGCCTGTGGGTGGTCCTCGCCGCGCTCGAACGGCGACATGTCGAGGAAGCCGTCGCCCGCGGGCTTCCCGACGATCGGGTAGCCGAAGACGGGCCGCGCGAGGAACGCCGTCGCGAACACGGACACCGCGATGAAGTCGGTTGGCGGCGTTATCTCCAGCACGTTGAGGAAGAGCCCGTTGGCGAGTTGGGTGAACAGCATCCCGATGACGCCGAATATCGCGCCGACCGCGAGGATGTCCGTCTTCGTCCCGAACGCGTACGTGATGTCCTTCCCGAAGTGGTACCCGCCGTCCGCGGGGTTCATTTCGGGGTACTTCTTGCCGGCGTACGCCGAGGCGGCCACGCCGCCCGCGAACGCGATGTGCGGGCCGGTGATCGCCCCGAAGCCGATGACGCCGGTGATCCCGACGGCGAGTTCGCCGGCGGGCACCGCGTCGAGCTGGCCGATCTGGCTCTGGAGGATGTTCAGTCCCTCGCCGAGGAACACGACGAAGCCGGTGAAGATGAACGACGGCAGCGCGCCGAGCGCGGCACCGAACGCCCCGCCCGCCAGCGCGGTGATCAGGAGCAGCAGGAACTGCTCGACCTCCATCCCGATCACCGGGACCTGCAGCAGGAGGCCGCTCATCTACTCGTCCTCCTCGTCGACCGCCCAGTCTTTCGACCGCTCGACGGCGTCGTCCCAGCGGCTGTACAGCTTGTCGACCTCGGCCTGGTCCTTCTCGGGGGTGAACTCGCGGTCGACCTGCCAGTTGTCGCGGAGCTCGTCGACGTTGTCCCAGTAGCCGACGGCGAGGCCGGCGGCGTAGGCACTACCGAGCGCGGTGGTCTCGTCGACCTCCGGCCGCGCGATGTCCGTCTGGATGATGTCGGACTGGAGCTGACAGAGGAAGTTGTTCTTGACCGCGCCGCCGTCGACGCGGAGCGTCGTCGTCTCCACGCCGGAGTCGGCCTCCATGGCCTCGGCGATGTCGCGGGTCTGGTACGCAATCGATTCGAGCGTCGCGCGGACGATGTGCTCCTTGCTCGTGCCCCGGGTCATCCCGACGATGGTCCCGCGGGCGCGGCCGTCCCAGTGCGGCGCGCCGAGCCCGGTGAACGCCGGGACCATGTAGACGCCGTCGGTCGAGTCGACCGACCGCGCCAGCTCCGCGGTCTGGGCCGCGTTGTTGATCAGGTCGACGTCTTCGAGCCACTCGATGGCGGCCCCGGTGATGAAGATGGAGCCCTCCAGCGCGTACTGGACCGGCTCGCCGGACATCTGGAACCCGACCGTCGTCAGCAGCCCGTGGTCGGACTTGACGGCCTCGTTGCCCGTGTTCATCAGGTAGAACGAACCGGTGCCGTAGGTGTTCTTCGCGTCGCCCTCGTCGAAGCAGGTCTGCCCGAACAGGGCGGCCTGCTGGTCGCCGAGCGCGCCCGCGACCGGGATCTCCTCGCCGAGGAAGCCGTCGGCGTCCGTGTGGCCGTAGTACTCCTCGTCGGAGGAGGGGCGCACCTCGGGCACCATCTCCCTCGGAACGTCGAACTCGTCCAAGAGCTCGTCGTCCCACTCCATCTCCCGGATGTTGTACAGCATCGTCCGGGAGGCGTTGGTCACGTCCGTGATGTGGTTGCCCGTCAGGTTATAGATGAGCCACGCGTCGATGGTGCCCATCACGAGTTCGCCCGCGCGGGCCCGGTCGCGGAGGTCGCCGCCGCGAGAGCTCTGCATCTTGAGCGGCTCGGCGTTGTCGAGGATCCACTCGGTCTTGGTCGCGGAGAAGTACGCGTCGGCCTCGAGGCCGGTCTTCTCGCGGATCTCCTCGACTTTGTCGGCCTCCTGAAGCTCCTCGACGCGGTCGGTCGTCCGGCGGTCCTGCCACACCAAGGCGTTGTGGACGGGACGGCCGGAGTCTTTGTCCCAGACGATCGTCGTCTCGCGCTGGTTGGTGATCCCGATCGCTTCGAGCTGATCGGCGTCGAGCCCCGCGTCGGCGAGCCCGTCGAGGACCACCTGCTGGGTGTTCTCCCAGATCTCCATCGGGTCGTGCTCGACCCAGCCCGGGTTCGGGTAGATCTGTTCGTGCTGTTCGTAGGCGTTCGCGACGACCTGGCCCTCGTGGTCGAACACCATGAATCGGGTGCCGGTCGTCCCCTGGTCTATCGCACCGACGTACTGTGTCATGTTGTGGATCCCTCCTGTGGCGCTGGTCCGCGCGCGGCGGTGACCGGGTCGCGCTCGCCGTCGAGGGCGACCCCGGTGTCGCGTTCGCTGCCGCGCCGCGCGCCCGCCGAGTCAGGCCCGTCCGGAGCCGACTCGAGGCGGCCGCGAGGCGTTTCGAACCCGCCGCGACATATCTTCACGGAAGCTACCACGCCGGTCGTGAACATAATGTACTACCATAATAATGTTCCTGTTAAAATCCGAACCTCGGCCCGAGTGAAAAAGATTGATATATAAACGCACCGGCAGAGACAGCGATTACACTACTTGAATGTCCCTGATAGTTATGGGTGGGACGCCTCGGGAGGTAAAGTAAAGTGGTCGTGGTCCAAGGGCCTCCCATGGACAGACAAGTGGACGTCGTCGTCGTCGGTGGGGGGTCGACGGGGTGCGGCGTCGTCAGGGACCTGGCGCGACGGGGACTCGACACGGTTCTCGTCGAGAAGGGGAACCTGACGCACGGAACGACCGGCCGAATGCACGGCCTCCTCCACAGCGGGGGTCGGTACGCGGTCTCGGACCAGAAGAGCGCGGAGGAGTGTATCGAGGAGAACATGGTCCTCCGGGACATCGCGGCCCACTGCGTCGAGGAGACCGGCGGGCTGTTCGTCAAGCGGCCCGAGGACTCGGAGGAGTACTTCCAGGAGAAGCTGGAGGGGTGTCGAGCCTGCGACATCCCCGTCGAAGTGATCGACGGCGAGGAGGCGCGGCGGCGCGAGCCGTACCTCGCGCGCGACATCGAGAAGGCGATCGCCTTACCCGACGGCGCGGTCGACCCCTTCCGGCTCTGCGTCTCGAACGCCGCGGACGCCCGCGAACACGGCGCGCGGGTCGAGACCCACGCACCGGTGACGGACGTGCTCGTCGAGGACGGCGAGGTCGTCGGCGTCGAGATCGAACACGAGACCGGGCCGGGCAAGCGGGTCCACCGCGAGCCGGGCACCACCGAGGAGATCCGCGCGCGCCACGTCGTCAACGCGACCGGCGCGTGGGCCGGCAACGTCGGCGAGATGGCCGGCGTCGACGTGGAGGTCCGCCCCTCGAAGGGCGTGATGACGGTGATGAACACCCGGCAGGTCGACACCGTGATCAACCGCTGCCGGCCGAAGGGCGACGCCGACATCATCGTCCCGCACGAGACTGCCTGTATCCTCGGCACCACCGACGAGGAGGTCGACGACCCCGAGGACTACCCCGAGGAGGACTGGGAGGTCGACCTGATGATCGAGACGCTCTCGGAGCTGGTCCCGGCGCTCGAAGACGCCCGGACGCTCCGCTCCTTCTGGGGCGTGCGGCCCCTCTACGAGCCGCCGGGGACGGGCACCGAGGACCCGACGGACATCACGCGGGACTACTTCCTCCTCGATCACGGCGACCGCGACGACCTGCCGGGGATGACGACCATCGTCGGCGGGAAGCTCACCACCTACCGGATGATGGCCGAGTCCATCTCCGACCACGTCTGCGAGGCGCTCGGCCACGAGGCGACCTGCGACACGGCCGACGCGCCGCTCCCGGGGTCGGAGAGCCCGGCGCGGATGGAGGAGCTGATGGACGAGTTCGGCCTCCGGTCGCCGGTCGCCCGCCGCTCCGGTCAGCGGCTCGGCTCCCGGGCGGACGACGTGCTCGGCGAGTCCGACCCGAACCCGATCGTCTGTAACTGCGAGAGCGTCACCCGCGCGGAGGTTCAGGACGCAGTCGACGAGGCGGGCTCCGACCTCAACGCGGTCCGCCTGCGGACCCGCGCCTCGATGGGGAACTGTCAGGGCGGCTTCTGTACGCACCGGATCGCGTCGGAGCTGGCGCAGGAGTACCCCGAGCCGGTGGTCCGCGACGCGGAGGACGAGCTGTACCAGGAGCGCTGGAAGGGTCAGCGGCACGCGCTGTGGGGCGAACAGCTCTCGCAGGCGATGCTGAACCACATGCTCCACGCGACCACGATGAACCGCGACGGCGACCCGGCGAACCTCGACGAGGCGGTCGACTTCGGCGCGTTCGACGGCGGGAAGGGGTCGCCGGATACCGGGACCGGGAGCGACGCCGGAGCCGCGGCCACCGACGGGGGTCGCGCAAACGACGACGCGGCCACCGACGGGGGTCGCGCAAACGACGACGCGAGCGCCGACGGGGGACGCTGATGGCCATAAACAGCGACGTCCTCGTGGTCGGCGGCGGGCTCGCCGCGGTGACCGCGGCGGTCTCGGCCGCCCGCGAGGGCTCTGACGTGCGGCTCGTCTCCCACAAGGCCAGCACCCTGCGGCAGGCCTCCGGGCTGATCGACGCGCTCGGCTACGTGCCGGCGACGGAGCCGGCGAAGCCGCTCCGCGACGGGCCGCCGACCGCGGGCCGGGAGCTGGACCGCGACGAGTGGCCGGACCCGGAGGGACCGCTCGCGGACCCGTTCGAGGGGATCGGCCGGCTGCCCGAGTCGCACCCGTACCGGATCGCGGGGAGCGACGCGCTCCGCGACGGGCTCGACCTGTTCGACGACCTGACCGGCGACGCGTACCGGGGCGGCCACACCGACCGCAACGCCCTCGTGCCGACGTTCGGCGGCGCGGTGAAGCCGACGGCGCGGTACCCGGCGGCCGCCGAGGCCGGCCTCGCGAGCGACGACCGGCCCGCGCTGATCGTCGGGTTCCGGTCGCTGACGGAGTACGACGCGCGGGCCTTCGCGGGACGCTTGGAGGCCGCGGGCGTGCCGTTCGACGTGGCGGGGGCCGAGGTCGAGTTCGCGGAGGCGTTCCGCGCCGACGCGAAGATCACCCGCGTCGCGAAGGCCCTCGACCACGACGAGGAAATCGACGGCGTCCCCGCCCGCGAGGCGCTCGCGAAGGCGGTCGCGCCCCACCTCCACGACGTGGTCGACGGGTCGGGCGGCGTCGACCGCGTCGAGCGCGTCGGCTTCCCGGCGTTCCTCGGCGACGACCGCGGCGGCGAGGTCCGCGCCGAACTCGCGGAGCGGCTCGGCGCGGACGTGTTCGAGATCCCGATGGGGCCGCCGAGCCTTCCCGGACTCCGCTTGGAAGACCGGCTCTTCGACGCGCTCGACGCCGAGGGCGTCCGGTTCGAGACCGGCAATCCCGTGGTCGGCGTCGAGTCCGCCACCGACGGCCGCGTCGAGACCGTCGCGGTCGACCGGAAGGGCCGGACCGCACCGTACGGTGCCGACGCGTTCGTGCTGGCGACCGGCGGGCTCGTCGGGAAGGGGCTCGACTCCGACCGCGAGGGGGTCCGCGAGCCGGTGTTCGACTGCCACGTCGACCAGCCGGCGGACCGGTACGAGTGGTTCGTCGACGACGCGTTCGGCGATCAGCCGTACGCGCGGTTCGGGGTGCGGCCCGACGAGCGGATGCGGCCCGTGGACGGCGGCGGGGCGGTACAGTACGAGAACGTGTTCGCGGCCGGCGGCGTCGTCGGCGGCGCGGACGCGGCGAGAGAGAAGTCCGCGAGCGGGGTGTCGCTCGCGACCGGCATCGTGGCCGGGCGGCAGGCGGCGACGGAGGCGACCCAATGACACGACACACGGACGACGACGGGAGTGCGGAGGAGTCGAGCGAGGACGACCGCGGCGACGGACGCGACCGCGGCGAGCCGACGCCGGGCGTGCCGGAGGCCGGCCGAGACGAGCAGCCGTCGATATTCGTCCCCGACGACGGGGAGATACCGGAAGACGACGCGATCGGGGCGCGGGACTCGGAGGCCGCCGCGGGCGCGGACGACGCCGCGACGCGCGCCGCCACCGACGGCGGCGTCGAGAGCGCGACCGGCGGGACCGACTCGACCGACCTCGACCCGGACGCGTACGACCCAGTCGACGTGTTCCCCGGCGGCGACCTCGACCTCCGCGAGGGGGCCGACTCCTGTTACAAGTGCACGAGTTGCGACACCTCCTGTCCGGTCGCGGAGGTCGACGACGAGTTCCCCGGCCCGAAGTTCCAGGGGCCGGAGCAGTGGCGGCTCAAGCGGAAGGGGGACCACGACATCGACGAGTCGATCACCTCCTGTTCGAACTGTATGCGGTGTGACGACGCCTGTCCGTCCTCCGTGCCGCTCTCGCAGATGCACAACGAGGCGCGCGGGCAGTTCGTCGAGCGCCAGATGGAGAAGCTCTCGGTCGAGTACGTCCGGAACCGCCTGCTGGCGAACTACCGCACGTCGGCGCGGCTCGCGAGCATGTTCCCGCGGACGGCCTCGTTCGCGATGAACTTCGGGCCGGCGCGGTGGGCGATGGAGAAGGTGATGGGGATCCCCAAGGAGCGCGACTTCCCCGAGTTCGCCACGGAGACGTTCCGCGAGTGGTGGAAGGCGCGCGGCGGCGCGAAGGTGGAGAACCCGGACAAGCGCGTGGCGTACTTCCACGGCTGCTACTCCAACTACAACACCCCCGAGGTCGGCAAGGCGATGGTCCGCGTCTACGAGCACTTCGGCTACGAGGTGATGGTGCCCCCGCAGAAGTGCTCGGGGACGCCGATGTTCGCGAACGGCATGCTGGACGACGCTCGGCGACACGCCGAGACGAACGTCGAGAACCTCGTCGAGGCCATCGGCGAGGGCGCGGACGTGATCGCCTCCTGTACCTCCTGTTCGATGTCGCTGCGGCAGGAGTACCCCGAACTGTTCGACCTCCACGGGATCGATGACCTGGCGGAACACACCTTCGAGGCGATGGAGTACCTCCGCATCCACGAGGACCTCGAAGGCGAACTCGACGCGGCCGGCGGGCCCGACGAGGAGCGCGAACTCGCGTACCACGCGCCGTGTCACGCCCGGAATCAGGGGCTCGCGCGGCAGGCCGTCGAGACGTTCCGCGACGTCGACGGCGTCACCGTGGAGGACGTCGGCGACTCCTGTTCGGGGATCTCCGGCACGTACGGCTGGAAGGAGGAGAAGTACGAGAAGTCGATGGAGATCGGCGAGGAGATGTTCGAGCACATGGAGGACGCCGAAGGCGACGTGGGGATGACCGAGTGTCCGACCTGCGCGATGCAGATGGAACACGGCACTGGCTACGAGATCGAACACCCACTCCAGCTGCTGGAGGACTCGCTGGGCGCGTAGGCGCGTCCGACCGACCGGTTCGGACGGGTCGTCGCCGGGAGAACTCGTTCTCAGGCGCGATAACTGCGCGGGAATCCTTATGCGTCGAGCTCGTTCAGTACGGTTTACGTGACTCTCGAACAGTTTCTCGATCGCTTCGACGGGCCCGAGCGCTCCGTGGTCGTCGTCAACCGAACCGACCCGGACCCAGTGTTGAACATGCTCGTGGACACCTTCGGCGACGATGTAATGCGAGTGGTCGACGGCCGCGTGACCGACGGCGCGGGCGACGGCCGCGTAACCGACGGGACCGGACCCGTCGACGCGAGCCGGAACGTCGGCCTGACGCCCGAGGAGCTGACCGGCTACGCCGGTGTCGACGGGGACGACGAGGTCGTTCCCTCGCTCGACGTGGAGGTGCTCCGCCGGCGCGACGACATCCCCTTCGACGGCGGTACCCCGGACGACATCGAGAACCTCGTCCTGCTGATGGAGAACGAGGAGGTGGTCGCCGGCTCGACGCTCAGCGAACTGGGCGACGCGGTGCTGTTCGTCAACTCCGACCTGTACACCACGGGGAGCCGGTCGCTGGACGACGTGGACCTCCCTTCGGTGATAAGCGGCCTCAACGACGCGACGTTCACGCTCCGCGGGTATCCGGAGTCCAACCGCCAGAAGCTCCTCCTCATCACCATCTCTCGGTTCATCGAGCGGGCGGCGTGGACCGCCGGCGACGGCACGCTCCGCTCGTCGTTCCAGCGGCTCTCGCGCATCGACGACGAGGTCGGCACGCGGGCCGTCTACGAGCGCATCGCCGACACCGGCGTCGACACGCACCTCTACGGGGTCCCGGACGACCTCCCGGAAGACCTCGACGCGGTGATCCACGCCGGCGAGGACCCGGACTTCACCGACAGCTGGTTCGTCGTGTACCGACCGCCGGAGGGGCCGCACACGGCCGAGAGCGACCCGAAAAGCGACCTCAAACGGGGAATCGAGGGCGGCGTCGGACTCCTCGCGGTCGAGGCGGAGCCCCGGGTCTGGCGCGGCCTCTGGACGTTCGACGCGGACCGGGTCTCCCGTGTGAACCGGTACATCGAACGGAACCTCTAGCTCGGCCGTCACTTTCGTCCCGGTCGGACTTCGCCGTATCCAACCCGTGCGTTCATATCCTCGGAGCGGTGACGGGCGGCCATGTTCACGGAGCGGTCCGCCCTCGTCGACGACGGACGCCCGATGCGCGGGTACGGCGTCGCGGTGACCCCCGGCCGCGACGGACCGCTCGTCTTCGTCGCCGGCTACGGCGAGCCGAACCGGCTGTACGCCCGCGAGGGCGACCGCTTCGCCGACACCGCCTGCGGCATCGTCGCCGACGGGACGCGCCACGGGATGGGCGTGTGCGCGGCCGACCTCGACGCCGACGGCTGCGAGGAGGTGTACGTCCACAACTGCGCGCGCGGCGTCGACGGCGGCGACCCCGACCTCCTCCTCAGCCGGCTAGAGTCAGACCGGTACCGCTGGACCGACGTGTTCGCCCGCGAGGTGAACGCCGACCGCCTCGACGTGCGCGCCGGGCGCTCGGTCGCCGCGCTCGACCGCCTTGGCACGGGCCGGTACGGGGTCGCCGTCTCCGGGTACGCCGCGCCGCTCGCGTTCTACGAGCTCGGCGACGACGGCGAGGTCACCGACATGGCCGAGGCGGTCGGGCTGGAGGTGGCGGGCGGCTGTCGGTCGCTGCTCGCGGTCCCGTACCGCTCCCGCGAGGGGGACCTGTTCGCCGGCGTCGAAGGGGGACCGAACCGGCTGTTCAGCAACCGCGACGGCCACTACGACCGGACCGACGGCGGCCCGGTGCTCTCGGACCCTGGCGGAGACACGCGTGGGGCGGCGATCGTCGACGAAGGCGGGACGTTCGCGCTCGCGGTCGGCAACGAGTCGGCCCCGAGCCGGCTCCTGCGCTGCGCGCCCGACGGCGGGTACGAGGACGTGGCCCCGCCCGCGCTCCGCGACGCCGGCGCGGTCCGAACCGTCGTCGCCGCGGACTTCGACAACGACGGGCGCGAGGAGCTGTTCTTCAACGTCTGCGGTGGCGAGAACCGGCTGTTCGAGCGGGTCGACGGCCTCGACGGGCGCTCTCGCTGGGAGTCCGTCGACCTCGGTGCGGCCGCGGAGCCGGACGGGTTCGGCACCGGCGCGGTGGCCGCCGACCTCGACGGCGACGGCGCGCTCGAACTCCTCGTCGTTCACGGCGAGGTCGCCGCGCAGCCGGTGACGGCCTACGGCGATCCGGACGCACCGGACGCCGGGTGGCTCCGCGTGCGGCCGACGACCCGTCACGGCGCGCCGGCGCGCGGGGCCGTCGTCACGCTGGAGACCGCCGAGGGAGTCCAACGCCGGACCGTCGACGCGGGCGGCGGCTGCCTCTGCCAGACGGAGCCGGTCGCCCACTTCGGCCTCGCACACGCTGAGCCGCTGCGCGTGGACGTGCGGTGGCCGGACGGGCGCGAGCGGACCGTCGTCGGACCCAGCGCGGACCGGGAGATCACGGTCAAACACCCGTCGCGGAAGGCGACCGACCGCGACGCTCGGACGACGCGGTAGCGGGCGACTGCCGGCCGCGACGCTCGGACGGTCCCGGCCGAGGGGACCGCTCCGGCCGTGGCCAGAACTGCCGGCCTTCGCGGGTTCAAGTGTCCGGGGGGCACACGAGACGGTATGGTGGACCCGACCTCGGAGCTCGAGGAGGACGTCGACGAGGAGTCCGCGCCGCGCTGCGCGGCGTGCGGCGAGCCGGCGCTGGGCGTCGGTCGACGAACGGTGACGTGGGTCGAGGACGGCGACGCCGTCCATCGACGGTTCTGCTCGGAGGCGTGCCGCGCGGCGTGGGAGGACGAGCGCCCGTCGGCGGGCACGTAACCGGCCGGGGCGCGGCCGCGACGACCGCACGCCGGGGTTCCGACGGCGGGTCGACGGCGGGAGGCTTTTTGCCCGCGGGGGTGGTACCGTCCGGTATGATATCGCTCGACGAGGCCGTGACGGCCCGACTGGAGTCACACGGGGAGCGCTTCGAGGTCCTGATCGACCCCGACGCCGCGCTCGCGATCAAACGCGGGGAGTTCGAGGGCGACCTGGAGGAGGTGATCGCCGCGGAGGACGTCTTCGAGAACGCCTCTCGGGGTGACCGACCGGCCGAGGAGGACTTGGAGACCGTCTTCGGCACCACGGAGCCGCTGGAGATCATTCCGGAGGTCGTCGAGCGCGGGGAGATCCAGATCACCGCCGAGCAGCGCGCGGAGATGCAAGAGCGCAAGCACAACCAGCTCGTTACCACCATCACGCGAAACGCGGTGAACCCGCAGATGGACGATTCGCCGCACCCGCCGGAGCGGATCGAGCGCGCCCTGGAGGAGGCCGGGTTCCAGATCGACCCGATGGAGCCGGTGGAGAACCAGGTCGACGACGCGCTCGACGCGCTGCGCCCGGTGATCCCGATCCGGTTCGAGGAGGTGACGATGGCGGTCCAGCTCCCGGCCGACTACGCGGGGTCCGGGCAGGCGCAGATCCGGGAGTTCGGCGACCTCGAACGCGAGGAGTGGCAGAACGACGGCTCGTGGGTCGGCGTGCTCACCTTCCCCGCGGGGCTCCAGAACGAGCTCTACGACCTCGTCAACGAGGTCACCTCCGGGGAGGGCGACGCCCGCGTGATCAAGGACAAAGACGAGCTTCGGACTCGGTAGCGCCGTCCGACGGGCTGTTTCTGCCGCCGAATTCGACCGCGAGCCGCCGCAGTTTCACCGCCTCCGGGAGCTTGATACCGGCGGGACGCGGCTCGGGTAGCATGCACCCACGCGCGGCGGAGTTCGCGGAACGGGCGCGGGAACGGTACGGGGTCGACCTCGACGTGCTGGAGTACGACGCGGGGACGGAGACGGCGGCCGCGGCGGCCGACGCCGTCGGCTGCGAGACGGGCGCGATCGCCTCAACCATCGTCGTGTCGCTCTGCGGCGGTAATCGGGACCCGCCGAACGACCTCGTGGCCGCGATCACGAGCGGCGCGAACCGGTTGGACCTCGACGCCGTCGCCGACCACTTCGGGGCCGACGCCGCCGCGATGGGCGATCCCGACCGGATCCGCGAGACGGTCGGCTGGAGCATCGGCGGGGTCCCGCCGCTCTGTCACGACGCCGCGCTGCCGACCGTCTTCGACCCGACGCTCACGGAGTACGACACCGTCTACGGCGCGGCGGGGACGCCGAGCGCGGTGTTCGCGATGGACCCGGCGACGCTCGCCGACCTCGCCGACGCAGCGGTCGTCGACCTCGCGGAGTGAGAGACGGCCGCGCCCGCGCGCTCGCCGCGGGTTGTTAATCGGGAGCGCTCTCGCCCGCCCGATTATTAAACAGAATTTATCAAATAATAACCTTTTTCTGTTAATCCGGGCTACGGATCGGTATGACTCACTCACGGCGGTCGGTGCTGCGGCGCGGTGCGGGACTCGCGGTCGCGGGGACGGCGGCGTCGCTCGCGGGGTGTTCCGGCGGCGGCGCTGACGGCGACGCCGGGGGGTTCGACGCCGGCTACGCCGCCTTCTTCACCCTCAACGACTGGGCGAACGAGGTCGCGGGCGACGCCGCGACCTTCGAGGACCCGGTCGACGTGGGGCGGCTCGGCCACGGCTGGACGCCGGACGGGACGCTCGCCGCGGACGTCGCCGCGACGGACGCGTTCGTCTACCTCGACAGCCCGGAGTTCTCGTGGGCGCAGGACCTCGCCGCGACGCTGGAGGCCGACTACGACTCCGTCGCCGTGATCGACGCGCTCGACGGGGTGGAAGACGACCTGCTCGACTGGGACCACTCGCACGGGGACGAGGGCGGCGAGGACCACGAGGACGGACATGACGACGGCGACCACGACGGCGAAGGGGATGGCGGTCACGACGAGCAGCGGTACGACCCGCACGTCTGGGTCGACCCGGTCCTCGCGGCCGAGATGGTCGACGCGATCGCGGCGGGACTCGGCGAGGCGGACCCGGGGAACGCGGACGCCTACGCCGACAACGCCGCCGCGTACGCCGACGGACTCGACGGGGTCGACGCCGCCTTCGAGTCGATCGCCGAGGACGCCGCGCGCGACGTGGCCGTGCTCGCCGGCCATAACTCCTTCCAGTACTTGGAGGCGCGATACGGGTTCCGGCTCCACTCGTCGGTCGGCGTCTCGCCGCAGAACGAGCCGACGCAGACGGAGATCGCCGACACGATCGACCTCGTCGACTCCGAGGGGATCGACGTGGTCCTGTACGACCAGTTCCAGTCGCCGCGGCTCGCCGAGTCGATAGTCGAGAACAGCGACGCGACGGAGGCGGTCCCCGTCACGCCCGCCGGCGGGACGACCC
This sequence comes from Halorubrum hochsteinianum, assembly GCF_023702125.1. Lineage (NCBI taxonomy): Archaea > Methanobacteriati > Methanobacteriota > Halobacteria > Halobacteriales > Haloferacaceae > Halorubrum > Halorubrum hochsteinianum. The sequence continues at coordinate 39,940 of NZ_CP098415.1, forward strand.
GCGAGTGGAACGAGGCCGGCTACGGCTACCTCGAACAGATGACCGAGATCAACGTCCCCGCCTTCGAGCGGGCGTTCGGCGCGCAGTGAGCGGGACGAACGACGGGCCGCCGGCGAGTGCGCCGACGCGACGGCGCGGAGACGGACGAAAGGAGCTAAAGGTCCGGCCGACCCAGATCGAGGACACACAGTGAGCGAAATCGTCGATATCGACGGCGTATCGTTCTCCTACGGCGACACCGTCGCCGTGAGCGACGTCTCTCTGGCGGTCGAGGAGGGAGACTTCCTCGGGTTGGTCGGACCGAACGGCTCCGGGAAGACGACCCTGCTCCACCTCATGCTCGGCCTCCACGAGCCGGACGAGGGGTCCGTCCGGCTGTTCGGCCGCCCGGTCGGGGAGTTCGACGACGGCGGTCGGATCGGCTACGTCTCGCAGAAGGCGACGAGCCGCGGCGGCGCGATGCCGGTCACCGTCCGGGAGTGCGTCACCATGGGCCGGTTCGCGCACGCCGGCCGCGGGCGGCTCTCGGCGGCCGACCGCGACGCCGTCGCCGACGCCATCGAGACGGTCGGTATCGGCGACCTCGCCGACCGGCTCGTCTCTGAGCTGTCGGGCGGCCAGAAGCAGCGGGCGTACATCGCTCGCGCGCTCGCCAGCGACGCGGACCTCCTCGCGCTCGACGAGCCGACCGTCGGCGTCGACGCCGAGTCGCGCGACGCGTTCTACGCCCTCCTCGACGAGCTCAACGACGAGGGGATCACCATCATTCTCATCGAACACGACATCGGGGTCGTCACCGACCGCGCGAACCGCATCGCCTGCGTCAACACCGAGCTGTACCACCACGGAGACACGGAGTCGTTCGTGGAGAGCGACGCCCTCGCGGAGGCGTACGGCACGACGGGGCAGGTCGTCCACCACCACCACTGATGAGCGAGGGATCAGCCGCCGCCGAACGCGGTACCTCCCGCCCCGACCGCGGGCTCCGCCGGACCGCTGAGCTCGTCGGCATCGGCGTCACCGCGCTCGTCGCCGCCGTCATGCTCGGGTTCGTCCTGCTGTACTGGGCCAGGGACCTCCCCGTGGCGAGCGACCTGTACGCCGCGTTCCGGTCGCTCGGACGGGGGATGGACGCCGGGTTCGGGACGAACGTGTTCCGCCACCCGATCATGTGGCAGTCGATGGCGGTCGGCGTGCTCGTGGGGGTCGTCGCCCCGCTCGTCGGCTCCTTCCTCGTTCACCGCGAGATGGCGCTGATCGGCGAGACGCTCGCGCACACCGCCTTCGCCGGGGTGGCGGTCGGCATCCTCCTCACCGCCTCGACCGGGTGGAGCGGGTCGCTGTTGCTCGTCGCGCTCGTCGTCGGCATCCTCGGCGCGCTCGCCGTCCAGTGGCTCACCGAGCGCACCGACGCCTACGGCGACGTGCCCATCGCGATCATGCTCAGCGGGAGCTTCGCGGTCGGCACCCTGATCATCAGCTACGGCGACGGGCTCACCGGCGTCAACATCCAGGGGTACCTGTTCGGGAACCTCGCGGTCGTCACGCCGGAGGGGGCGCGCCTCATGGGGGCGCTCTCGCTGATCGTCGTCGCGGGCGTGGCGCTGACGTACAAACAGCTCCTCTTCATCACCTTCGACGAGCAGGCCGCGCGGGTCGCGCAGCTGAACGTCACGGGCTACAACACGCTGCTCGTGGTGTTGACCGCGGTCGTCGTCGTGGGCGCGATGCAGGTGCTCGGCGTCATCCTCGTCGCCGCGATGTTGGTCGTCCCCGTCGCGGCCGCCTCGCAGGTCGCCCGGAGCTTCCGCGAGACGATGTACCTCGCGGTGATATTCGGGCAGGTGTCGGTGGCCGGCGGCTTCGCGGTCTCGATCGGTCTCGGACTCCCCTCCGGCGGATCGATCGTGGTCACGGCCATCGCGGTGTACCTCGCCACCGTCGTCGGCTCCGGCTCCTCGGTGCGGGCCATCTCGTCGCACGGGTGACGGCGACGCCCTCGCGCCGCGGGCGGGAGACGACCGCGTTCGCCCCCGTCCGGTTTCCACAGACCCTTATGTCGCGGCCGCGACCCGCACGTATGGGAGACACCGAGACCTACACGGTCACCGGTCCCGACGGTGACGAAGAGTCGTTCGAACTGCCCGCCGGCCTCGTCGACGTGCTCAGCGAACAGGGCGAGCCGTCGACCGCGGTCGTCTCGGACGTGGTCGTCCAGGCGATGGCCCAGCAGGCGCACGTCATCGTCCACCACAGCGAGGGGGACGTGCCCGAGGACATCGCGGAGATGGAGGAGACGGCCGCGGAGCTGTTCGAGGAGCGCTTCGGACAGCCCCTCGAAGAGGCGCTCGGCCACTCGCACTGAGCGGGTCCGACGCCGCGTTCCACCCGAACCAGTTCGCCCCGACCGGCCGCTTAAGCCGGTCGAGACCCTATCTCCTCACATGACTATGGACCCGGACGGCGCGGACGCTCCGGTGTTGATCTTCGACGGCGACTGCCCGTACTGCTCGGTCGCGGCGGTCGCGCTCCGCCGGCTCGACGGGGTCGTCGCGGTCCCGTGGGAGGCCGACCCGGTCGGGCCGTTCCTCGACGCGCAGTTCGGCTCCCGCCCGTTCGCGATGGTGTTCGTCGACCCCGTCGAGCGCCGCGTGTACGCCGGCCGGTCGGCCGCGGAGGAACTGGCGGAGCGGGCCGGGACCCCCGAGATCGTCGGGGGGCTCGTCCGCGACAACTACGACGCCATCGCTGGCGTCGTCGGCGCGCTGTCGGGACGCGACCGCGACCCCGACGATTTCCACGACACCTATTCGCTCAACGACGACGCCGGCGAGCTGATCGGGTCGCTCCGGGCGGCCGCGGACGAGGCCCCAACCGCGCTGCCGTGACGGCGGCGACGGCGGGTCCGTCCGCGGGGGACGCTTCGGGGGTGATCGACCGATGAGCGACGCCGCCGGCGGCAGCTACACGCTCGTCGTCGACCTCGCGGCGGACGCGACGCTGTCCGCGGGCGCGCTCGGCGACCATCGCCTTCCGGGCGGCGCGTACGCCTACACCGGGAGCGCGCTCGGGTCCGGCGGCTTCTCCCGGGTCGACAGACACCGGCGGACCGCGCGCGGCGACCACGACGTGCGCCACTGGCACGTCGACTACCTGCTCGGGCACCCGGCGGCGCGAATCGACCGCGTCGTCCGGAGCCGCGGCGTCGACGTCGAGTGCGCGGTCGCGCGTCGGCTTCCGGACGGACCGATCGACGGGTTCGGGGCCTCCGACTGCGGCTGCCCGAGTCACCTGGCCGGGAGCGGTGCGGGGGGTTCGGGGTCGGACTCGGACCGGGCCGACGCCCTCGACGCCCTCGCCGAGCGCGCGCTGGCGGCGCACGGGGCGGCGGTCGCGGAGACCGACGACCCGGACGCGACCGTCGAGGTCGTCGCCGGTTCCGAGGAGTGAGCTTCGGGCCGGAACCCTCTCAGAGGTCGTACCGATCGACGACCTGTCGGAGCTGTTCCTCGCGGCCCTCTAGGGCGTCGTCGCGGAGGACGCGCTCGTCCTCGGACGGGCACTCCAGGTCCGGTACCGGGGTCGGGCGTCCCTCCTCGTCGAGCGCGACGAAGGTGAAGTAGGAGGTGGTCGTCCGGCGCGTCTCGTCCGTGCGGGGGTTCTCGGCGCGAACGTCGACCTTCACGTCGACGCTTGTCCGGCCGGTGTTGAACACGTACCCCTCGATGATGGCGACCTCGCCCATCTCGATGGGCGCGATGAAGTCGACGTGGTCCATCGAGGCGGTGACCACCTGCCGGTTCGCGAACCGCATACCGGCGATGGCACCGCAGATGTCCATCCAGTGTAACACCGTCCCACCGAGCGCGCGGCCGAGGTTGTTCGTGTCGTTCGGCAGCAGCATCTCCGTCATCTCGGTGTGGGAGGAGCCGAGGGTGGCCGTCTCGTCCATGCGCTCCGTGGGAGGGCCGGCGACTTGAACGGCGGGCTTCGCGTTTCGGGATCGTCGGCGTCCGAGGGCAACCCGGTCCCGAGGTCTCAGCGTTCCTCGGATGGGTCGCCGTCGCCGCTGAAGCGTATCGAGTCCGGCGGACGGCCCGCCTCGTCTATCACCGCGTCGGTGACGACGATGGGGCAGTCGACGCGGACGGCCAGCGCGAGGGCGTCGGAGGGGCGGGCGTCGAAGACGAACCGCTCCGGCTCGCCGTCGTCGTACCGCTCGGCGTCGACCTTCGCGTAGAAGGTGCCGTCGCGGAGGTCGTCGACGCGGACGCGGTCGATAGCGCCGCCGAACTCCGTGAGGATCTCGACGAGCAGGTCGTGGGTGAGCGGTCGGTCGAACGGTTCGCCTTCGAGCGCCATCCCGATCGACTGCGCCTGGTCGCCGCTGACGAATATCGGGACGTACTCGCCGCGCGCCGAGAGGATCACCGCCGGGACGTCGCCGCTCGGCGCTGAGCCCGCACCGACCCCGACGACCTCGGCCTCGTGTTCCATATCGGAACGTGGTGGCGGCGGCTTGAATAGCTGTCCCACGCCCGCCGCTCGGCGCGGCGGCGCTACGCCGACGAGCGGTACCAGTGCGCCCACGCGAGCGTGAACACGAGCGCGGCACCGAGGAAGAAGACGACCCCGGGTTCGACGAGCGAGACCGCGTACTCCGCCAGCGGGTCGCCGGCGAGTTCGATCGCGCCGTCGGTCGCGTCCGCCGCCGTCTCCGGCTCCGGCGCGCTCTCTATCGTCGGCCCGTCGGCCGCGGCCCCGTCCGCGCCGTCGGCGGCGGCTCCGGCGTCGTCGCCCCCGGAGACGCCCGCGCTGGCGAGCGAGCCGACGGCAAGGAGCCGCTGGGCCGCGACCGCCGCGAGGCCGATCAGCCCGTAGCCGCCGAGCAGGCGCATGAGGGCGGTCTTGATCCCGGCCGACTCCTCGGAGCCGCCGGAGAACAGCACGAGCGGCTCGTCCGCGGCGGCGTACACGTCCATCTCGCGGCCCTTCTCGGAGTAGGCGGTGTCGACGACGTCGACGAGGTCGGCGTCGTCAAGCCGCGAGAGGTGGTACTGGACGTTCTGGAGGGAGGTGTCGACCTCGTCGGCGAGCTCGGACTTCGTCGCCGGGCGGTCGTGGAGCGTCGAGAGGATCGTCCTAGCGGTCTCGGAGCCGAGGGCGGCGATGAGGTCGTCGGCCTCGTCGTCGTCGACGCCGACGACCCGGGGTTCGCGCTCCTCGGGCGTCGCGTCCGGCAGGGAGGGCAGCAGCCGGGACATGTGCTGCCGTGAGGCGCGTGAGGATACAAACTTGTTGGATCAGCGGGGACGCTCGATGCCGTTGGATCTGCGGGGACGCCCGCCGAGGCGGCGGGAGGGACGGCCGGATCGGCGGGAGCGCCTCCCGCGAGCCGCGGCGCGGGGTTCCGAGACCGACTCACAAACCCTAAACGCGGTGACCGAGTACGACGGGTGATGACAGAGACGTCACGGGGGAGCGAGGAGGAACCCCCGTCGACCGACGGGTCCCCGCGGACCGACGGTTCCGGCCTCGACGGGGCGGCGAACCGCGGTCCCGACGGCGAGGACGGGACAGTCACGGTCGTCGGGACCGCGCACGTCTCCGAGCGCTCCGTCGACGAGGTCGAGGAGACGATCGAGCGGGAGCGGCCCGACGTCGTCGCCGTGGAACTCGACGAGGGGCGGTACCGCCAGCTCAACGGCGAGACGCCGGACGACCTCGACGCGGGCGACCTGCTCAAGGGGAACACCGTGTTCCAGTTCCTCGCGTACTGGATGCTCTCGTACGTCCAGACCCAGCTCGGCGAGCGGTTCGACATCGAGCCGGGTGCCGACATGAAGGCCGCCGTCGACGTCGCCGAGTCGCTCGGGATCGACGTCGCCTTGGTCGACCGGGACATCCAGACCACGATCCAGCGGTTCTGGGCGCGCATGACGCTCACCGAGAAGCTCCGGCTCGTGGGCGGGCTCGCGTTCGGCGTCAGCGACCCGCGGGTCGCCGGCGTGATCGGCGGGCTGATAGTCGGGATCGTCGCCGGGCCGGCGATCGGCCTGTTCGGCGGCGCGGTCGGGATCACGAACGCCGTACTGACGAGCGTCGCCGCGGGGATCCTCGTCGCCGTCGCCGTCGGAATCGCCGTCGATCAGATCGGCTCGCTCGCGCTCTCGCCGGACCAGCGGCTCTACGCCGCGGTCGGCTCGGGGCTCGCCCTCGGCGTCGCCGCCGGGGTGACCGGCGTCGCAGACGGGCTCGTCTCGACGTACCTCGGCGGCTTCGCGGTGACCGCGATCGGCGGGTTCGGGATCGGCATCGGTCTCGGGCTGGTCGTCGGCGCGGTCCTCGCGCTGGCCGTGGGGTCGTTCGCCGGCGGCGGAGGCGACGTCGAGGCCGGCGGCATCGAGGAGCTAGACGCCGCCGACCTCACCGACACGGACGTGGTGACGATGATGATGGAGGAGTTCCGCCAGTTCTCCCCGGGCGGCGCGGAGGCGCTCATCGACGAGCGCGACGCGTTCATCGCCCACCGGCTCGTCGCGCTCCGCGAGGCCGGCCACGACGTGGTCGCCGTCGTCGGGGCCGGACATCAGTCGGGGATCGAGCGCTACCTCGCCGACCCCGCGACGCTCCCGCCGATGTCGGACCTGGTCGGCGAGGAGTCCGGCCGGGGGCTCCCGTGGAAGAAGGCGATCGGCTACGCGATCACAGTCGGCTTCGTCGGCTTCTTCGTCCTGCTTGCGCTGGGCGGGGCCGGGAACGCGTTCCTGATCCGGCTGTTCGGCGCGTGGTTCCTGATCAACGGCGCGTTCGCGTTCGCGTTCGCGAAGGTCGCCGGCGCGCGCTGGCTCTCGGCGGGCGTCGGCGGCGCGGTCGCGTGGATGACCTCGATCAACCCGCTGCTCGCGCCCGGCTGGTTCACCGGCTACGTCGAGCTCAGGAGCCTGACGGTGAACGTCGCCGACATCGGGGCGCTCAACGAGCTGCTCGGCGACGAGAGCCGGTCGATGACGGACCTGCTCTCCGCGATGCTGGACGTGCCGCTGTTCCGGCTCATCGTGGTCGTCGCGATGACGAACGTCGGGAGCATCGTCGCGAGCTTCCTCTTCGCGGCGTACGTCATCCCGGCGATGTTCGGAGCCGAGGTGGGCGGCGTCGAGGACGTCGGTCGCCTGCTCGTCGACGGCGCGGTCAACGGGGCCGATCTCGTCCGCGGTGCCGTCGGGGGGCTGGCATGAGCGCCGGCTCGACCCTCTCGGGGCGGCGGATCGCGGGGCTGTACTTCAGCGGCACCGAGATCCGGGACCTCCTCGTCGCGTGGCTCGCGCTCGGCGTGGCGTTCGCCCTGTTCTTCGTCGGCGGCTGGAACGGGATCACTCGGATCCTCGCCGCGGGCGTGCTCCCGCCGCTGTTCGTCGCGCTCGCGACCGCCGGGGTCGCCTTCCTCCTCCACGAGGTCGCCCACAAGGTCGTCGCGGTCCGCTACGACCAGGTCGCGGAGTTCCGCGCGGACAACAGCATGCTGTTTATCGCCGTGATGAGCTCGCTTTTGGGCTTCATCTTCGCCGCGCCGGGCGCGGTCCATCACCGCGGGCGGCTCACCCCGCGCGAACACGGGCACATCGCGCTCGCCGGCCCGGCCGTGAACCTCGGGCTGATGGTCGCGTTCGCCCCGATTTTTGCCCTCGGCGGCGTCCTCGGGAGCGACCTCGTGACCGTCCTCGGCTCCCGCGGGATCGCGATCAACGCGTTCCTCGCGGCGTTCAACCTGGTCCCGTACGGGCCCCTCGACGGGAAGACCGTGATGGCGTGGAGCAAGCCGGTGTGGGCGGCCGTCTTCGTGCCCTCGGCGCTGCTCGCGGTCGGGTTGGTGTTCGGCCTCGGACTCGGGTTCGGCGGACCGTACTGAACGGGAGCGAACGTCGCCCGCTCGGGTGACGACGACCGCCGGCAGTCGGGACGATGACGACCGGCGACACCCGGACCGGCGACCGGACGCGGCGAACGGTGCGTTTTTGCTCCGCGGGCGTGGCTCCACACACATGTCCGAGGGCGGCGGGGACGACGACGTGGAATCGGCCGGGGAGACCGACGGCGACGAGCTCACCTACGCGGACGCGGGCGTCGACATCGACGCGAGCGAGGCCGCGACCGCGGCGCTGATCGGCGCGGTCGGGTCCGACCCGGACGCGGGCGACTCGGCGAGCGACTACGCCGGAATGCTCGACATCGGCGACCGCTACCTCGCGCTCGCGACCGACGGGGTGGGGACGAAGCTGCTCGTCGCGGAGGCGCTCGGCGACTACTCGACGGTCGGGATCGACTGTATCGCGATGAACGTCAACGACCTCGTCGCTGCCGGCGTCCGGCCGGTCGCGTTCGTCGACTACCTCGCGGTCGACGAGCCGGACGAGCGGTTCGCCGAGCAGGTCGGCGAGGGGCTTTCGCGGGGGGCGGAGCTGGCCGACATCGAACTCGTCGGCGGCGAGACCGCGGTGATGCCCGACGTGATTCAGGGACTTGACCTCGCGGGTGCCTGCGTCGGCCTCGCCGCGAAGGACGGGGTGTTCGACGGCCGAGCGGAGCCGGGCGACGCCCTGGTCGGCTGGCGCTCCGCCGGGATCCACTCGAACGGGCTCACGCTGGCGCGGGAGGCCGTCACGCGCGACCACGACTACGCCGACGCGTGCCCGTTCGACGGGTACGAGACACTCGGCGAGGCGCTGCTCGAACCGACCGCGATATACACCGACCTGCTCGACCCGATGCGCGAGCACGGCGTGCGCGGCGCGGCCCACGTCACCGGCGGCGGCTGGACGAACCTCGAACGGCTCGGTGAGAACCGGTACGTGATCGACGACGCGTTCGACCCGCAGCCGGTCTTCGAGTTCGTCCAGCGCGAGGGGAGTGTCCCCGACGAGGAGATGTACCGCACGTTCAACATGGGGACCGGGTTCGTGGCCGCGCTGGACCCCGATGCGGCCGAGGAGCTGGCGGCGGAGACGGACGGGCGCGTGATCGGGCGCGTGGAGGAGCGAGGCGAGGGGGGCGACGGGGGATCCGTCGCGATCCGCGGGCTGACGTTGTAGGGTCCACCGGTACGCAGACGCGGCCGAGCCGGCGATCAGCCCAGTAGGCTCCGGAGCTTCTCGTCGGTGAACTCGACGTACGTGTCTCGCTCCGCGTCGCGGGCCTCGACCTCGGCCCGCAGTCTGTCGAACTCCGCCCCGAGGGCCGCGTACGTCTGACTGGACTCGAGGTCGGCGAGGCTCATCTTGGACTCGACGGTCGCCATCTTCGACGCGGTCGCGAACAGCTCCTGAAGCGTGTCGTCACACCCGTTGCGGACGTACATCTGCGAGACCGCGTCGCGGAGCCGGTCCGGCGAGACCGGTTTGACGAGGTAGTCGTCGAACGGCAGTTCGAGGACGTCGAGATCGGGATCGGCCGCCGTGACCATCACGACCCGGCACCCGAGGTCCCGCTCCCGGATCGATCGCAGCACGTCGTCACCGGTCATCGTCGGCATCCGGCGGTCGAGCAGGACGACATCTACCGTGTCGTCGAGGATTTCCAGCGCCTCGGCACCGGAGTAGGCGGTCGAAACCGCGTACCCGTCGGGGAACTCCGCGTAGAGGTCCGCCGTTTTCCTGTCGTCGTCGACGACCAGCACGGTCGCCCCGGTGGTCGTTGCTCTCTGTTCACTCATATTATCCTTACAGGCCGAGGCAGTATAACCGTTCCCACGATCGCGACCGGTCGACGATCCGCGTATCGCTCGGGATGGACCGACTTCGGAAGCGGTGTGCGCGGAGTCCGGTATCGGTGCCCGCCGTCAGTCGGCGTCGCCGTCGGCGGAGTCCGCGCGCGCCGCCTCGACGCGGTCCGCGGTGTCGTTGAGCGCGTCCGCGAGCTCCCGAGCCTGCGCCGGCGAGAGGTCGAACTCCTCGGCGTGCGCGGGGAGGTCGTCGACGGCGGTCCCGTCGAGTTCGACCTGTAGGCTGACGTGCTCGGGGTCCTCGCGCGGCGCGGTGACGTTCACGACGCCGGGCGCTTCCGTCTCGAACTCGTGGGCGCGGACCCGGCCGTCGACGAAGTCGAGCGTGGTGTACGCGTTGACGCGCAGCAGTCGGTTGCTCATGTCGAACGTGGTACGCCGCGGGCCGACTTCAGTCGTCCGACGGCGCGGGCGGGGCGTCCTCCATGGCGTCGTTCTCGGCGTACGGGTACCACGTGCGCTTCGTGTTGTGTAGCATCGGGTCCTCGTAGTCCGTCTCCTCGGGCTCGACGAGCGCGTCCAGCTCCTCGTCGTCGTGGCGCGCGACGAACGCGCGGAACGACTCGTCCTCGTTCCGCTCGGCCGCGAAGCCCTCGACCAGGTTCGCGATCGCGCCGGGCACCTCGTCCGCGGGCACGCGCTGGGTGACCCACCGGGCGAACCCCGGCTCCTCGCCGAGTCCGCCCCCGAGGCCGACGTCGAGCGCCTCGACCGGATCGCCGTCCTTGCGGGTCTTCATCCCGCGCAGGCTCACGTCGGCGATCTGCGGCTGCGCGCACGAGGCCGTACACCCGGAGAGGTGAACGTGGAACTCGTCGACGCCGTCGGGGAGCTCGACGTTTTCCTTCAGCCAGCGCGCGAACCGCACCTGCCGGTTCTTCGTCTCGACGATGGACAGCGAGCAGAACTCGGTGCCCGTACACGCGACCGAGCCGCGCATGAACGGCGACGGGGACGGCGAGTAGTGTTCCAAGAGCGGTTCCTCGCGGAAGTCGTCGAGCGCGTCGTCCGGCACGTCGGTGACGGTGACGTTCTGGCGCTGCGAGAGCCGGACCTCGCCGGAGCCGTACTCGTCGGCCAGGTCGGCCAGTTCGAGGACGTCTTCGGCACCCATCCGCCCGACGAGGACGTTGAGGCCGACGAAGTTGCGGCCGTCCTTCTGGTCGTGAACGCCGATCAGGTCGTTGCGCTCGCCCGATCCCGTGTTGTACGTGTACTCTTCGCGGACGTCCCGTCCCGCGGTCTTCAGCTCGAAGTCGACGTACTCGTCCTGTAGGGTCTCCCGGACCCTCTCCGGCCCCCACTCGTCGACGAGGAACTTGATCCGGGCGTTGTAGCGGTCCTCGCGGTCGCCGTTGTCGCGGAACAGCGCGGAGAGCCCGCCGGCGACGTCCGGGACCTTCTCCGGCGGGACCCACACGTCGATGTCGCGGGCCAGACGCGGCTCGTTGCGCGAGAGGCCGCCGCCGACCCGCACGTTGAAGCCGACGGCGTCCTCGCTTCCGTCGTCGTCGACCCCGCTCTCACCGCCGCCGATCTCCTTGTACGCCGGCTCGAACGCGAGGTCGTTGATGTCGCCCTGCCCGGAGCCGTCGGCGGAGCCGGTCACGGACACCTTCCACTTCCGCGGGAGGTTGGCGTGGTCGTCGTTGCCCTTGAACGTCTCGTTGAGCTCGCGGATGACCGGCCACGCGTCGATCACCTCCTGCCCGTCCTTGCCCGCGACGGGGTTGCCGACGATGTTGCGCCAGGAGTCGCCGCAGGCCTGCTGGGTCGAGAGGCCGTTCGCCTCCAGCTTCTCGAATATCGCGGGCACGTCGGAGAGCTCGATCCAGTGGAGCTGGATCGACTGCCGGGTGGTGAAGTCGGCGTAGGCGTCGCCGAAGATCGGGTTCGTCCCGGGGCCGCGGGCGTACTCGTCGGCGATCTCGCCGACGACCCGGAGCTGTCCCGGTTCGAGGACGCCGTTCGGCGTCCCGATCCGCAGCATGAAGTAGCCCTCCTGACCGTTCCGCTGGTGGTACAGCCCCCACCATTTGAAGCGCTCGAACCACGCGTCTCGCTCGTCGTCCGGGATCGAGTCGAAGCCCTCCTCGGCGAACTCGAAGAGGCGGTCTCGGACCTCGTTCCCGTAGACCTCGGATTTCCAGTTCTCTACGTCCGTTGGCATCGCCACCGGCTACACCCGGCGGGGATATAGCCGAACGCACCGTGTCAACGCTTCCCGGTGGTTCCCCGAACCGGCAAGTGTTACCCGTCTGAACTGCGAGTCGGCCGGCGGACCGCGTCGCGGTCGATTTCGACGAAGGAGCCGCCGCGAACCCGTCCGACGGGGATCCAGCCCGTGGTGCCGCTCTCGCCGCAGGCGATACACTGGCCGTACACGCGCACCTTCACGGTCGCGCCGTCGACGCCGACCGCCTGGAAGTTCTCGACGGCGAGGTCGGTGAGCGCGCACTCACAGAAATCCGGCGCGTCGAGCCGCCACAGTTCGCTGACGCGGACTTTCCGGTCGTCGTTGACGGAGATCCACGCCCCGTCGTCGAGGACGCGCAGTCGAGTGGTCACGCCTCACGTTCCCCCGCCGCGGTCCAATGGGTGACGGTGGTCGCAATCGCCGACCGTTTCGATGACGCCGCGCGATCGAGAAACCGCCGGACTACACCCTCATCACCGCTAAAATTATTCTCCGAGCTACCGGATACGAAATCCGGTATCCGTGAGTGGGGGTCCGATTTACGACCGTGGCCGTACTTATGACTCGTGGGCGCGTACCACGGTGTGATGACCGATCCGGTTCCCGACGCCACCGGCGATCGACCCGCCGGCCCGGGCGACGACGGCGAGTACCGACAGCACGCGTCCGCGGACGTAGCGCCCGAGCTCTTCGACGACGTCCCGGAGGGACGATGACCGAGTCGGCCGACCGCCACGCGAGCGGCGAGGAACGAGCGGGAGCCGATCGGGTGGACGCCGACGGACGGGAAGACGGAGAGGCCGAGCAGGATCGAGAGCCCGACGACGGGGACGAATCGAGCCACCTCGACGGCGTCGAGGACGGCGCGGGCTGCACGGAGATCTGGGAGCGGCTCTCCGAAAACCGAGAAAATACTGAATAGACGAGTTCTAAAATGTAGTTGGGTAGAAATAAACTAAGCCAATTTTCAAATATACAATTATAAGACACAGAATATTTTAGCTGCCGATACCTATTAGAACTTAAATAGTTGGAAAATGTAGGAATGGTTATGCCTAGTGTCTCGTTAAGTGGATATTCAAGAAATCAGCTCTTACCTGTGATGAAAAGAGTTGATAACTGGATCTGCTGGGCTAGATCTCCGGTGGGTAATAAAATACCACTGAATATTAATCAATATAATGAGTATAGTGGAAGATATGCTAGTAGTAAGTATTATGACAGAGAGATTTGGCAGACGTATAATCAAGCTAGGCGAATGGAATCTGGGGATAGTGCTATTGATGGCGTCGGTTTTGTACCTTCGAATAAGAGTATCAGCTTTATAGACATCGACAATTGTCTCAATAAAAGTACAAAAAGAATTGACCCAGAAATATATCAACTAATTACTGAGGTAAATTCATATACTGAGATATCAGATAGTGGCCGAGGCCTCCACGTTTTTTGTAGGGGTAATGCCCCCTCCTATGGCTGGACACCTGATTCATATAGTCATGATATAAGTGTGTTTGATGGAAGCTGGGTGGCTGTCACCGAAAACCATGTAGAGGGATTCCCAAAAAGCGTTCAAGGAGGGTCAAGTGATCTAGAGAAAATCTGTAATGAATACGACATAGATACTCACGGTGGATGGTAATTTAAACCGTTGCTTGATTATTTTCTATTTCGTCATTGAAGGACTCTGTTATCGCATCGTGATCTAATTTATTGTACCAGTAGTTTGTCGTTCTGGGAGTCGACTTCTTTATATTCTTTCTTTTTTGTATTAGATTTTCATATGTGGCTTTATTTTCATCCGTTTCCGAACTGCTCGTTGCTAGTTCTAAGTTATAAAAATCCTTGAACTCATCATATAGATCATGGTATTCATCGGCAGCGCGGTAGTGCTTTTCAGACTTTTTTCCTAAGTCAAGAATTGCGTCAGCCCAAGAAACAATTGCTACTATCAAAGCTATTGTGAGGATCAAGTTTTCACCTGCAGATTCCCATATCAATAGCCCAGCGAGTAATGCTGTTCCTATCGCTACAAAGAAGGACATGAAGTTGTTTCTCCTTTCGTATCCTTCTGCCATTTTATAATGAGTTTTATACACATACTTTAGATTGTGTAGGATTTCCTCAGTACGGTCTTCCAGTTCGTTACTCTGAGTCATATGAATCAATTATTCTTGATAGCTGATAAAATTGGTCACGACAGCTGCGCCGCGATGTCGGCCTCCGTGATGATCCCGACCGTCTCGCCGCCATCGGTCACCATCACGGCCTTGTAGTGGTCCAGCAGGTTCCGGACCTCGTCGACGGTCGCGGACGGCGCGACCGTCGGGAACGACTCGCTCATCACTTCGCTCACGGGGTGGTCGCCGACGTTCTCGCCGGCGTGGACGACATCGCCCTGACTGATCGAGCCGACCGGCACGCCGTTCTGGAGGACCGGGAGCTGCGAGTACGCCTCGGCCTCCATCAGCTCGACGGCCCCGCTCACCGCGTCGTCGGGCGCGACGCTGATCACGGTCTCGTTCATCAGGTCGGCCGCGCGGACGACCTCGCCTTCCGCCTCCTGGAGGGCGTTGACGATGCGGCGGAGTGTGGAGAGCCGGGGGTCGACGTCGCCGCCCTCGATCCGCGCGATGAGCGGCTGGGAGACGTCCGCGGCGTCGGCGAGTTCGCTCTGGGTCAGCTCCAGCGCCGTCCGGCGCTCGCGGAGGTCCTGTGGCGTCGGCAGTTCCATGCCGACTAATTACTTAAGGTTATTAGAAAAGCTTTCGGCACCGACCGAACTCGTGCCGCCGGGGTCATCAGCTCCGCCGTCCGAGGGGGAACCGATCGCGGTCGCCGTTATCGCGCCGGCTCCTCGTCCTCGTCGTCGCCCTCGGTCTCGAAGACGTCGATGACTTCGAGCGGGACGTCGCGGAGCGCGCCGCCGACCTCGCTTTTCGCGATCCGCTCGGCGTGCTCCTCGCTGTCGGCGTTGAACACGTCGATCTCCAAGAGGAGCCCCACGAGCGCCGTGTTCGCCGCGAGGAACGCGGCGTCGAACGGCTCGCCGCAGGCCGGACAGCCGGTGACGCCGGGTTCGACCTCGACGTACTGCTTGTCCGTCTCGTTGAGTCGCTTTCCGGCTTCGCTAACCGCGACGCCGATGGCGTCGTCGGTCTCCTCGACGTCTCGGACCAACCAGGCGGCTTCCATCGCGACCTCGTAGTTGCTCATACTCGGCCGGACGGGCCGCAGGGTTTCTTGTCTTGCGGTTCTCCCGCGGTCCGAGCGACGGCCGGGATCGCCCGCAGCGACGCCTTACAGCCGGTCGACGACCGCGGCGGTCACCTCGTCGGTCGTCGCCGAGCCGCCGAGGTCGCCGGTGCGCGGCCCGTCCGAGAGGACGCCCTCGACCGCGTCGCGCACGCGCCGCCCAGCCTCGACGTGGCCCAGGTACTCGACGAGCATGGCCGCCGAGAGGATCGCCGCGGTCGGGTTCGCGACGCCCTCGCCCGCGATGTCGGGCGCGGTGCCGTGGACCGGCTCGAACAGGCCGTTGTCGTGACCCACGTTCGCCGACGGGAGCAGTCCAAGCCCGCCGACGAGCCCGGCCGCGAGGTCGGAGAGCACGTCGCCCGCGAGGTTCGGGCAGACGATCACGCCGTACTGCGAGGGGTCGAGCGGGAGCTTCGTCGCGAACGCGTCCATCAGCTCCTCGTCGGCGTCGACGCCGCGCTCCGCGGCGACCGAGAGCACCTCATTGCGGAAGCGCCCGTCCGTCTCGCGCATCACGTTCGCCTTGTGCGCGACGGTGAATCCCGCCTCGGGGTCGCCGGCGGGCCCGCGCCCGGCCTCGACAAAGTCGCACGCGTACTCGGCCAGCTCCCGCGAGGCCGACGAGGTGACGACGCGCGTCAGCGTCGAGAGGTCCTCTGAGAGCCGGTCCTCGTGGCCCGAGTAGACGCCCTCGGTGTTCTCGCGGAGGAAGACCACGTCGGTCTCCGGCCGGAGCGCGTCGACGCCGGGGAACGCCTTCGCGGGTCGGACGTTGACGAACGAGTCGACCGCCTCCCGCAGCGGGAGGATCACGTCGGCGGCGGTCTCGCCGGCCGCGCCGAACAGCGTCGCGTCCGCGTCGGCGACGCGCTCGTACGTCTCGGTCGGGAGCGCCTCGCCGGTGGCGTCCCTCGTCGCGTCGCCCGCCTCGGCGGCGACGAATTCGAAGTCGAGATCGAGCGACTCCAACACCTCGACGGCGGCCGGCACGACCTCGCGGCCGATGCCGTCGCCCTCGATGACGACGATCTCGTCGGACATCCGGTCAGTCGTCCCCCTCGACGTACGGGAGGTCGGCGACCGTGTCGTCCACCTTGCTCCGGTTCGAGTACATCAGCGCGGTCGTGTCCCAGATGCCCTCGACGAGGGCCTCTCGCATCGCGTCGTCGACGTCGACGTCGATGACGGTGTCGCCGTAGGTGACGGTCTCGCCCTCGACGTCGATCTCGACGTCGCCGTCGGGGTTGGCCTCGATCCACTCCTGAACTTCGACGACCGTCTCGTGGTCCGTCGTGACCGCCGGAATGCCGAGCGACTTACAGTTGTCGCGGAAGATCTCGGCGTACGACTCGCCGACGACGCCGTCGATCCCCCACCGCATCATCGCCTGCGGCGCGTGTTCGCGGGAGGAGCCGCAGCCGAAGTTGGAGTTGACGACCGCGATCGACGCGCCCTCGAAGCGGTTGAGGGGGTGGTCGTTGAACTCGCCGTCGTCGTTCCGCCGGGCGTCGTAGAAGAGGTAGTCCGCCATGTTGTCGAACGTGACCTCCTTCATGAACTTCGCCGGCAGGATCTGGTCGGTGTCCACGTCGTCGCCCGGGATGGGGACGCCCGTGCCGGAGACGTCGGTGATGTGCTGGTCGTCCGCGTCGTTCGCGCTCATCAGTCGGCCACCTCCTCGACGCCGCCGGCACCGCCGGTCGACCCGTCGTCGAGGTATTCGCGCGCGTCGGCGACCTGACCCTCGACGGCCGCGGCCGCGACCATCGCGGGACTCATCAGGACGGTGCGGCCGTCCTTCGACCCCTGTCGCCCGATGAAGTTGCGGTTCGACGAGGAGGCGCAGACTTCGTCGCCCTCCAAGGCGTCGTCGTTCATCGCGAGACACATCGAGCAGCCGGCGCGACGCCACTGGAAGCCGGCGTTGATGAACGTTTCGTCGATCCCGCGCTCCTCGCACTGCTGGCGCACGGTCTCGGAGCCGGGGACGGCCAGCGCGCGGACGTCCGCGTCGACCGTGTTGCCCTCCAGTATCTTCGCGGCCTCCTCGAAGTCGGAGAGGCGGCCGTTGGTACAGGTGCCGAGGAACGCCACGTCGACGTCGTATCCGAGCATCGACTGGCCGGCCTCTATCTCCATGTGATCGAGCGCCTGCTCGGCCGCCTCGCGGTCGGTCCGGGCCTCGAAGTCGTCCGGGTGCGGGACCGGCTCCGAGATCTCGATCACCTGTCCGGGGTTTATCCCCCAGGTGACGAGCGGGTCGAGCCCGTCGGCGTCGACGGTGACCACGTCGTCGTACTCGGCGTCCGTGTCGGAGCTGATCGACTCCCAGTACGCCTTCCGCTCCTCGAACGCCTCGCCTTCGGGGACGTACTCGCGTCCTCGCAGGTACTCGTAGGTGGTCTCGTCGGGGTTGATGTAGCCGGCGCGGGCGCCGCCCTCGATGGACATGTTACACACCGCGAGCCGACCCTCCATGTCGAGCGCCTCGATGGCGGGCCCGCCGTACTCGTACACGTGGCCGACGCCGCCGTCGACGCCGAGGTCCTGGATCACTTTCAGGATCACGTCCTTCGCGTAGACGCCCTCGCCGAGCTCGCCCTCGACGTTGACCCGGCGGACCTTCTGTTTGTCCGCCGCGATACAGCCCGTCGCGAGCACGTCGCGGATCTGGCTCGTTCCGATACCGACGCCGATGGAGCCAAACGCGCCGTGGGTCGCGGTGTGGCTGTCGCCGCAGGCGACGGTCATCCCCGGCTGGGAGAGTCCGAGTTCGGGGGCGACGACGTGAGTGATCCCCTGCTCTCCGGACTCGAAGCCGAAGAACGTGATCCCGCTTTCGCCCACGTTGCGTTCGAGCGCGGAGAGCATCTCCTCGGCCTGGTCGTCGGCGAGGGGACGCTCCCGCTTCTCGGCCTCGGTCGGCGCGATGTGGTCCGTCGTCGCGAACGTCCGGTCCGGGTGCGCGACGTCGAGGTCGCGCTCGCGGAGCATCCCGAACGCCTGCGGGCTCGTCACCTCGTGGACGAGATGGAGGCCGACAAACAGCTGGTCCTGGCCGTTGGGAAGCTCAGTCACCTTGTGTCGGTCCCACACCTTGTCGTACAGCGTCCCCTCGCTCATCAGGCGGTCACCTCGGCGCTCTCCTCCTCGTCGTCCTCCGCCGACTCCTCCCACGAGAACAGGCCGCGGAGCTCCTCGCCGACAGCCTCGATCTCGTGGTTCTTCTCGGCGGTCCTGAGCTGGGTGTAGGAGGGGCGTCCCGCCTGGTTCTCCGCGATCCACTCGCGGGCGAACTGGCCGTTCTGGACCTTCTCTAAGACCTCCTCCATGTTCTCGCGGGCGTGCTCGTCGACGACCACGTCGCCCTGCGTGAGCCCGCCGTACTCGGCGGTGTCGGACACCGAGTCCCACATCTCGCCGAGCCCGCCCTCGTACATCAGGTCGACGATGAGTTTCAGCTCGTTGAGACACTCGAAGTACGCCATCTCCGGCGAGTAGCCGGCGTCGACGAGCGTCTCGTACCCCTGCTTGACGAGCGAGGTGACGCCGCCACAGAGGACGGCCTGCTCGCCGAACAGGTCGGTCTCCGTCTCCTCGCGGAACGACGTCTCGACGACGCCGGCGCGGGTACAGCCGATCGCGGCCGCGTACGCGAGTCCCTCGTCGTGGGCGTGGCCGGTCGCGTCCTGGTACACTGCGAGGAGGCCGGGAGTCCCCTGGTCGTTCTCGTAGTTGCGGCGCACGAGGTGGCCCGGGGACTTCGGCGCGACCATCGTCACGTCGACGTTCTCGGGCGGCTGGATCTGGTTGTAGTGGATGTTGAACCCGTGCGCGAACTGGAGCGTGTCGCCCGCCTCCAGGTTCGGCTCCACCGCGTTCTCGTACACGTCCGGCTGGACGGTGTCGGGCACGAGCACGCTCACGATGTCGGCCTCCGCGGCGGCGTCCGCGGGCGTCTCCACGCGGAGCCCGTCGCTCTCGGCGGCGGCCCGCGAGGAGCTCCCCTCGCGGAGGCCGACGATCACGTCGACCCCGCTGTCGGCGAGGTTCTGCGCGTGGGCGTGGCCCTGCGAGCCGTAGCCGAGGACGGCCACGGTCTTGTGAGCGATGGCCTCCTCGTCCGCGTCGTCGTCGTAGTATACTGTCGAATCGAACGTCTGCGTGTCGTCGTCGGTCATGTGTATCGTTGTGGGTTCGCGTCTGTCTTCGCGTCAGTCGTCGTGCGTGGTCGGTTCGCCGGCCGTTCCGGGTTTCTCTCCGGGCGCGGTTGGAGTGTTGCCCCGGGCGAGGGCGGTCGGCCCAGTCCGCGCGATCTCGACGATGCCGAACCGCTCGAACGCGCCGATCGCGCTGTCGACGTCGGTCTTGTCGCCGGTGAGTTCGACGGTGATCGTCTCCGGGCCGGCGTCGACCGTCTTCCCGTCGTACATCTCGGAGACGGCGTGGACCGCGGCCGGGTCGTCCGCCTCGACCTTCAGCAGGACCAGCTCCGAGGTGACGGCGTCGCCCGCGACCTCGCCGACCGAGATCACCGGCTTCAGCTTCGCCATCTGTTTCTCGATCTGGTCGATGCCGGGGTCCGTCTCCTCGACGACCATCGTGATCCGCGAGTGGCCGTCGACGGTCGTCGGCCCGACGGTGAGGCTCTCGATGTTGAACTGCCGCCGGGAGACGAGCCCGGAGACGCGCGCCAGCACGCCGGGCTCGTCCTCGACGAGCGCGGAGATCACCGCGCGCCGCGACTCGTGTTCCGCCTCGACGACGGGGTCGATCCGGATCCCCTCGAGGTTCCGCCGCCCCTCGGGGTGGTCGCGCTCCCGCGGTCCGGGCTGCTCGCTCGGCATGGGCCGGGAGTCGGTCTCCGGTCCCTCTCCGGCTGCGGAGCCGCCGTCGGTCGCGGGCCGGGGATCGGTCGACTCCTCGTCCGCTCGGTCGTCCGGCGACTCGCCGCTCATAGCTGGTCCTCCGCGGTCGCGAACTTACCGTTCGCGCCGCCGCTCGGCACCATCGGCAGGACGTTCTCCTCGGGGTCGACGTGGAAGTCGACCACGGCCGGTCCGTCGTAGTCGAGCGCCTCCTCGACGGCGGGGGCGACCTCGTCGTAGTCGTCGACGCGCAGGCCAAGGGCTCCGAACGCCTCCGCCAGCTTGTCGAACTCGGGCATCCAGCTGTACTCGGAGGCCATGTGGCGGCCCTCGTAGAACGCGTCCTGCCACTGGCGGACCATCCCGATGTACTCGTTGTTGAGGACGGCGATCGTGATGTCCAGCTCCTCGCGGACCGCGACCGACAGCTCCTGCATCGTCATCAGGAAGGAGCCGTCGCCGTCGAAACACACCACGTCGCGGTCGGACTCCCCCATCGTGTCGGCGGCGACGCGCGCGCCGACCGCGGCGGGCACGCCGTAGCCCATCGTGCCGAGCCCGTGCGAGGAGACCCACGTTCGCGGCTCGGAGTACGACCAGAACTGGGAGGCCCACATCTGGTGTTGGCCGACGCCCGTGGTGACGATGGTGTCGTCGTCCGTCGCCTCGTCGAACGCCTCGACGACGAACTGCGGCTTCAACGGCTCCTCGTCGGGGGTCGCGTACGTGAGCGGGTACGTCTCCTTCCACTCCGCGCAGCGCTCGCGCCACGCCCCGGCGTCGGGGGACTCGCGGACCGCGGCGGTCAGCTGGTCCAAGACGCGCCCGGCGTCGCCGACGAGCGGGTAGTCGGCGTACACGTTCTTCGAGATCTCCGCCGGGTCGATGTCGACGTGGATCACCTCGGCCTCGGGCGCGAACGTGTCGATCCCGCCCGTGAGCCGGTCGTCGAACCGCGTGCCGACCGCGATCAGGCAGTCCGTGTGGGTGATCGCGAGGTTCGCGTAGCCGGTGCCGTGCATCCCCGCCCACGAGAGCGAGAGGTCGTCGTCCTCGGGGAACGAGCCGATGCCCGGCATCGTCGTCGTCACCGGGATCCCGTAGCTGCGTGCGAACGTCCGCGCCTCGTCGCTCGCGTCGCCCTTGATGACGCCGCCCCCGAACAGACAGAGGGGGCGCTCGGCCGACTCGATGGCGCGCGCCGCCTCCTCGACCGCCTCGGCGTCCGCGTTCGGGTCGGGGTCGGTCCCCGCCGGCGGCGTCGCCGGCCCGGGCGTCCGGTCGGTCTCGTCCTGCGTCACGTCCTTCGGCAGGTCGACCAGCGTCGGGCCGGGCCGGCCGGCCCGTGACAGTTCGAACGCCTCGCCGACGGTGTCGCCGACCGTGTCGGCCCCGCCGGCGAAGTAGTTGTGCTTGGTGATCGGGCGGGTGACGCCGACCGTGTCGGTCTCCTGGAACGCGTCGTTCCCGACGAACTCCGTCGGGACCTGCCCGGTCAGCGCCAGCATCGCGTCCGAGTCCATGTCGGCGTCGGCGATGCCGGTGACGAGGTTCGTCGCCCCCGGACCGGAGGTGGCCATACAGAGGCCGGGCTCGCCGGCGACGACGCCGTACGCGTCGGCGGCGTGGGCCGCCCCCTGCTCGTGGGCCATCGTCACGTGCCGGATCGACGAGTCGTATAAGGCGTCGTAGACGGGCATGATCGCCCCGCCCTGAACGCCGAACGCGGTCTTCGCGCCCGCCGCCTCGAGGGCGGCGACGACCGACTCCGCGCCGGTCGAAACGGGTCCCGCGGGCTGTTCGTCGTCCGGGTCGGTCGGGTCGTCGGCCGCGGCGCCGGCGGACGAACCGTCGGACTCGTCTCCGTCGGACCGCGGCTGTGCTGCTGTGTCGCTCATTGTCGTGGTGGTGTTCGGTGTGGCATCTGGCGGGTTGTCGAGTCGGTCGCTGCGAACGCGGGACGAGCGGGACCGCGCCGCGCCTGTCGAGAGCGCGGGCACGTGCGTCGGAAACGGCCCGACCGCCGGCGTTCGGCGATGCGTCGCGTCGGTGAGGAAGGGATGGTGTAGGGGATCAGACCCCTACAATGATCGGCGCGACGGCTGCGGGAACGTCCGCTCGCTCCGTGACCGCGGTGTGCCGTCGCATCTCGCTCGGAGCAACGCGGCCGGGGTATAAATTCCTGTCGGGGAGCGCGAACCGGCTCCGCCGACGACCGCCGTCGCGGTCGCTCGGGGGGCGCTCCGGTCGCGGAGGCGGCCATCAGACCCGGACCTCCTCCTCGCGCGCCACGTCCGCCTCCTCGGCGAACCGCTCGACGTCGCCGGCCGTCACCCGCCGCTTGCCGGCTCCGTACTCCTTGACCCGCTTCGTGATCGACCGGACCTCGCCGTCCGTCGGGTCGAAGCCGGCCTCCACCAGGTGCTTGCGCACGCTGTGGGTGCCGGTGTGTTTACCCAGCACGAACTCGCGTTCGGCCCCGACCATCTCCGGGGTCATCACGCCGGTCTCGAACGTGTCGCTGTTCTCGATGACGCCGGCGGCGTGGATGCCCGACTCGTGGGCGAACGCGTTCCGCCCGGTGACGGGCTTGTTCGCCGGGACCGGGATGTCCGAGGCCTCCTCGACGATCCGGGCCAGCTTGGTGATCTGGGTCGTGTCGATGCCGGTGTCGACGCCGTACACCGACTCGACGGCCATCACGACCTCCTCGTAGGCGGCGTTGCCTGCGCGCTCGCCGATCCCGTTGACCGACACCTGCGCCTGCTCCGCGCCGTTCTCGAAGCCCATGACGGCGTTGGCCGCGGCCATCCCGAAGTCGTCGTGGGTGTGGACGTCGACGCGGGCGTCGGTCGCCTCGACGACGGCCGCCACGGTCTCGCCGAAGCTGGTCGGCATCCCGACGCCGCAGGTGTCGGGGATGTTGATCCAGTCGGTGCCCGCGTCGGACACCGCCTCGACGATGTCGATCAGGTAGTCCGGGTCCGTCCGGGTCGCGTCCATCGGCGAGAACATACACTCGACGCCGGCGTCTTTCACCGTCTCGACGGCGTCGACCGCCCGCCCCTTCGCTTCTTCCCGGGTCGCGTGCATCGAGTCCTCCAGCTGAACGTCGCTGGTGGAGACGAACACGTGGACCATCTCGACGCCGGAGTCGATGGCGGCCTCGATGTCGCCGTCGACGACGCGGGCCAGCCCGCAGACGGTCGTGTCCGTCGCGGCGGCGATGTCGCTGACGGCCTCGAACTCCGCGTCCGAGTTGACCGGGAACCCCGCCTCGATGACGTGGGTGTTCATGTCGTCCAGCGTCGCCGCTATGCGGCGTTTCTCGTCGTAGCTGAACGAAGTACGTGGTGACTGTTCTCCGTCTCGCAGGGTCGTGTCGAAGATCCTGACAGGACCGATTTCGACGTTAGAAGCTATCGTGCCCTGGAAGAACTCGATCCGCCGGGGTGTCCGACGAAGCCTCCGTGATGTCTGTCATCGGTTCACGACAAGACGGTCGGGTACTTAACGGTTTGGACGATCGCAAAATCGGAGTCGACCGGCAGTCGAGGTCGATGCGAGGCAAGACCGACAAATCGCCATACGGCAGCGATGTCAATACTCCTTAAGGAGGTAATACACACACCGGAGACTCGACGCGTATTCCGATCCGGAAGCCAGTTAATAAGTGGAATCGACGTTCGTTTCGTTCGGATCGGGGGCGGCCCGCGGCTCGCGCGCGGCGAGTCAGCGACCCGCACGGCGAGTGGATCCCGAGCCGCGCGGAGACCAGATACCGACCCCGGGAACGGTCCGAGTCGGGCGGCGGAACCGCCGTTACCGCCCGAGCGCGTCCGTCACGTCGCGCCGGAGTTCGAGCAGATCCGGGTCCGCCCGCTCGCGGGGGCGGTCGATGTCGACGTCGACGACGGCCTCGACTGAGCCGGGCTGGCCGCCGAGCACGACGACGCGGTCCGCGAGGTACACCGCCTCCTCGACGTCGTGGGTGACGAGGACGACGGTCGTGCCGCGCTCCTCCCACACGTCGAGCAGGTGGTCCTGCTGGTCGGCCTTCGTCAGCCGGTCGAGCGCCGAGAACGGCTCGTCGAGCAGCAGCACGGAGGGGTCGTACGCCAGCCCGCGCGCGAGCGACACGCGCTGGGCCATCCCGCCCGACAGCTGGTCCGGGCGGCTCTCGGAGAACCCGTCGAGCCCGACGGTCTCGATCAGCTCGTCGATCCGCTCGCGGGCGGCCGGCGCGTCGGGGTCGACGTCGGCCGGGAGTCCGACCGCGACGTTCTCGCGCACGTCGGCCCAGTCGAGCAGCCGCGGCTCCTGGAACACCATCCCCACGTCGTCGCTGCCGCCGTCGCGGACGTCGGTCCCGTCGACCGCGACGCGGCCGGCGAACTGCGGTTCGAGCCCGGAGAGCACGCGGAGCAGCGTCGACTTCCCGCAGCCCGAGGGGCCGACGACCGCGACGAACTCCCCGTCGGCGACCGCGAGGTCGACGCCGTCGAGCGCGACCGTGTCGTCGTACCGCTTCCGGAGGCCGTCGACCGCGAGGACGGGTTCCCCGCTGGACTCGGCGGCGTCGTCCTCGCCGGGCGAGGGCGCGGCGTCGGCGTCAGCGTCCGACGACACGGTCCCTCACCTCCCTCACCGCGACGTCCGAGCAGTTCCCGAGGAACGCGAACAGCAGGATCGAACCGACGATGATGTCGGGCCGCGCGAGGGTCCGGCCGTCGCTCAGGAGGAAGCCGATCCCCTGGCTCGCCGCGATCAGCTCCGCGGCGACGACGAACATCCACGCCAGCCCGACGCCGCCGCGGATCCCGACGAGCAGACTCGGGAGCGCGGCGGGGAACACGACCCGGCGCAGGGACTCGACGCGCCCGAGGTCGTACACCTCCGCGACCTCCAGCAGCTCCTCGTCGACCGCGGCGATGCCCGTCGAGAGGTTGAGGTAGACGGGGAAGAACGCGCCCACCGCGATCAGCAGCACCTTCGCGGTCTCGCCGATGCCGAACCAGAGGAGGAACAGCGGCACCCACGCCAGCGACGGGATGTTCTTCAGGCTCTGGAAGAGCGGGTCGAACAGGTCGCTGGCCGTCCGCGAGAGGCCGGTGACGGTCCCGAGCGCGGTGCCGACGGCGATCCCCAGCCCCGCCCCGAGGAAGACGCGCTGGAGCGTGATGGCGACGTGGCCCCACAACTCCCCGGAGGCCGCCATCCCGTACAGCGTCTCGGCGACGCGCAGCGGGGTCGGGAGCTGGTACGCGGGGATCGCGCCGGTCGCGACGACGACGTGCCAGCCGACGACGAGCGCCGCCGGGACGACGAGCCCGAGCAGCGGCCGGAAGCGGTCCGCTGAGGGGAGCGCGACCGGGCCGATCGTTCGCGGCTCGGTTCGGGCGTCGGTGGCCATCTCAGACGACCTCGCTCGCGAACTCGGAGTCGATCAGCTCGTCGACGCGGCCGGCGGGGTCGGCGTCCTCGGTGACGAGCCCCTCGCTTTCGAGGATCGGCGAGAGGTTCGACAGCAGCTCGCGGTGCGGGTCGCCCGGGATCGGCCGAGAGAGGTCGTTCCGCTGCGTGAACACGCGCTCCGCGACCGGCTCCGACATCTCCGAGGCGTCCGCGAGGATCCCCGCGGTCTCCTCGGGGTTCTCGACCGCCCACTCGCGGCCGCGCTCGTACGCCTCGATCACGCGGCGCGCGTCCTCGGGGCGGTCGGCGAGGAAGCCGTCGAGGAAGTTGAGGAAGCCGTAGGTGTTGTACCGCGGCTCGCGGAAGAACAGCTCCGCGCCGTCGTGTTCGAGCTCCAGCTCCGCCATGTGCGGGTCGAGTCCGGCCCACGCGTCGACCTCGCCGCGGACCAGTGCGGACTGGCCCTCCGGGTGCTGGAGGTTGACGACCTCGACGTCGCCCTCGCTCAGGCCCGCGTCGTCGAGCGCCTGAAGCAGGAAGAAGTACGGGTCGGTCCCGCGGGTGGCGGCGACGCTCTTCCCTTCGAGGTCCTCGACCGACTCGATGCCGGTCTCCGCGAAGGTGACGAGCGCGGTCCACTCCGGCTCCGAGTAGATGTACGGCGTCGTGATCGGCACGCCGTTCGTGCGGGCCATCAGCGCCGCGATCCCCGCGGTCGAGGAGACGTCGGCCTCCCCGCTCTGGGCGTACTCGTTCGCCTGGTTGCTGCCGAGGCTCAGCACCCACTCGACGTCGGTGCCGGCGTCCGCGAACGTCTCCTCGAGCCAGCCCTTCTCGCGCAACACGAGGCTGACCGGGTTGTAGTACGCGTAGTCGACCGTCACCGTTCCCGATCCGCCGCCGTTCCCCGCGCAGCCGGCGAGCAGCGAGCCGCCGATCGCCGCGCCGGTGCCGCGCAGAAACTGCCTTCGCTCCATACACGTTCCCACCGGTCCCACTCATAAACGGATATGGCTATCGAGAATATTCAACCGCGACTATGATGTCTCGGGGTTATTTATTTTTCAGTAGTGATATCTGTTCACACGGGGTGTATCCGAGGTTTCGACCCCCTCTACCCGGCGAAAACGCGTTTAGGTCCCCGCTCCGGACGGTGACGAAGCCGTTCGGCTCGCGTTCCGTGTAGCGGACGATGTTGCTGGTTCGTCGGACCCGGACGACGACGCCGCGGCTACATCCCCATGTCGGCGGCCGCGTCCGGCACCGGGAGGTCCGGGACGGCGACGCCGAGCAGCTCAGCGGCGTGGTCGAGCGCCATGTCGAACCCGTAGTACCGCTCCAGTTCGTCGCCGTCGGGACCGGAGCGGACCTTCAGCATGGCGTACCCCTCGGCGTTCTGTGCGACGGTCGCCTCGCGGCCGTCCCGCGAGAAGGTGAGTCGGCGCTCTCCGTCGGTCTCCTCGTACCGCGCCGCGACGCCGTTCGCCGACGCGGCCTCCGTGTCGGTCATACGATCCGTACGGACCGCACCCTGTCGAATGTGTCGGTCGCCGCGGTCGCGTCACGGAGGGCCCAAGGGCGGGCCGAGTCGGGCGCGGTCCGCCGCGATGGTAAGCTTAAGGGATGGCACGCACCAATTGGTGGCAATGAGTACCGAGGTGACCCGCCGTCGGGCGTGGGTGATCGCCGCCCGTCCCCAGACGCTCCCCGCCGCCGCCGCGCCGGTGATCGTCGGGGTCGGCCTGGCGCTCGACGCCGGGGTGTTCGCCCCGCTGCCCGCGCTCGCGGCGCTCGTCGGCGCGGCGCTGATCCAGGTCGGCACGAACTTCGCGAACGACTACTACGACGCGATCCAAGGGGCCGACACCGACGACCGCGAGGGGTTCACCCGCGTGGTCGCCAGCGGCCTCATCGAGCCGTCCGAGGTGAAACGCGCGATGTGGCTCACCTTCGCGGCCGCTATCGGCGTCGGCACCTACCTCGTCGCGGTCGGCGGCGTCCCGATCGTCGTGATCGGACTCGCCTCCGTCGCGGCCGGGATCGCCTACACCGGCGGTCCCTACCCGCTGGGCTACCACGGGCTCGGCGACGTCTTCGTGTTCGTCTTCTTCGGCGTGATCGCGGTGACCGGGACCTACTACGTCCAGGCCGCGGCGCTCCTCTCCGGGTGGTTCCCCCTCGGGATCCCGGACGGAACCGTCGCGCTCGCGGCGGTCGTCGCCAGCCTCCCGATCGCCGCGCTCTCGACGAACATCCTCGTCGTCAACAACCTCCGCGACCGCGAGGAGGACGCCTCGACCGGCAAGCGCACGCTCGCCGTCCGGTTCGGCTACCGGTTCGCCCGCGCGGAGTACCTCGCGATGCTCGCGTTGGCCTACCTCGCCCCGCTCTGGTTCGTCGCGCGCGGCGACGGCCTCGCGCCGCTTTTCCCCCTCCTCACTCTCCCGCTGGCGGCGGCGGTCGCCCGGACGGTGCTCACAGAGACGTCCGGCGAGGCGCTCAACCCCGCGCTCGAATCGACCGGGAAGCTGCTCGCGGCGTACGCCGTCGCGTTCGCGGTCGGGCTGGCGGTGTGACCGACGACCGACCCCGCGGCGGAGGTCCGTCCCTCGCCGTCCGGCACCGCCCGTTCGAACTCGACTTGGTCCGTCCGCTCGGCACCGCGCACGGCGAGATCCGCAGCCGAGACGGGTTCGTGGTCGCCGTCGAGCGCGAGCGCGACGGTTCGCCCGCGGCCGGCCTCGGCGAGGCGACCCCGCTCCCGGGGTGGACGGAGTCGCGCGAGGCCTGCGCGGCGGCGCTTGACGGGCTGTCGGACCCCGACGGCGACGGAACGGGACCGGATCGGCTCGACCCGCTCGACGCCCTCGATCCCGAGTCGACGCCGGCCGCCCGACACGGCGTCTCTCTCGCGCTCGCCGACGCCGCGGCCCGGGAGTCTGGAGCGCGGCTCGCGGACCGGCTCGCGGACGGGGCCGGCGTCGACGCGACGCCCGCGGACGCCGTCCCGGTCAACGCGACCGTCGGCGACGCCGACCCGGCCGAGACCGCCGCCGAGGCCGAGCGGGCCGCGGCCGAGGGGTTCGACTGCCTCAAACTGAAGGTCGGTGTCCGCGGCGTCGACGCCGACGTGGAGCGCGTCCGCGCGGTCCGCGAGGCGGTCGGCGACGGGGTCGCGCTTCGCGTCGACGCGAACGGGGCGTGGGACCGGGAGACGGCGCGCCGCGCGCTCGACGTGCTGGCCGCGTTCGACCTCGCGTACGCCGAGCAGCCGCTCCCGGCGGACGACCTCGAAGGGCTGGCGAGCCTCCGCGAGACCGGACGGGGGGCGGGGGTCCCGATCGCGGTCGACGAGTCGCTCGTGGCCCGCGGGATCGACGCCGTCCTGAACGCCGACGCCGCCGACGTGGCGGTCCTCAAACCGATGGCGCTGGGCGGACCCGACCGGGCGCTCGCGGCCGCGCTCCGGGCGCGGGCTGCCGGGGTCGACCCGGTCGTCACCACCACGATCGACGCGGTGGTCGCGCGCACCGCCGCGGTCCACGTCGCGGCCGCGATCCCGGGCGTGTCCCCCTGCGGGCTGGCGACCGGACCGCTGCTCGACGAGGACCTGTCGCCGGACCCGTGTCCCGTCGCGGACGGGCGGATGCCGGTCCCGTCCGGTCCGGGACTCGCCGGCGGCGCGTTCGACGAACTGCGGCGCTCGTAGCGGCCGGGGCCGACGGGTTCGGCCAAACGGCAGCCCGGGACCGGGGTGGCGAGGGGGAGTCGAGATCAGTCCTCGTCCGCCGAGACGACCTCGACGCTGCCGCGCATGCCGCGGGTCTGGTGGGGCGTACAGACGTACTCGTACGTCCCCGACGCGTCGAACGCGCGTTCGTAGGTGTGACCCTCCTCGGCGACGAGCGCGGACTCGAACGACCCGTCGACCGCGTACACGTTGTGCCCGCCGCCGTTCCCGGTCCACTCCCACCTGACGGTCGTCCCGGCGTCTATCCGGACGTGTGCGGGCGCGTAGGAGAATCCGCCGTCCGCGCCGACGGCGACTTCGACGGTCGACTCGCCGGTCCGGTCGACCGGATCGTCGGCCGACGACTCGGCGGCGTCCCCTCCCGACCCGGGGAGGAGCGCGCCGGCACAGCCCGCGAGGGCGGTCGCGCTCGCGGTTCCGGCGGCGGCGAGGAGGGCGCGGCGGCTGCTGTCTCTCATGTCGGAACGAAGGGCGTCCCGCGTCTAAACTCCTCCGCGTTCTCCCCCGGTGCGAGAACCGACCGGCGGCGGGTCGGAGCGGGGGGACGGACTTTTCACCGCGACCGTCGAACGGGGGCGCATGAGCGAGTGGACCGACGCCATCGTCGGCGAGCGGATGACGGTCGACAACCAGTTCAACGACCGGGTCGCGGCGTCCCGCTTCTCCAGCCAGGAGTGGGGCCTCATCATGACCGCGATCGACTTCGAGATCGAGAACGCCGACGACCCGGAGGACGCCCGCGTCGTGGCGGACACGTCGAGCCTCCCGGCGATCATGCCCGAACTGGAGAACCTCCGCTCGCAGATGGCGGGGATGGGGGGTGCCCCCGGCGGCGCGGAGGGCGGGGGGTCGGGCGGCGGCCTGGTCGACTCCATCAAGGGCGCGCTCGGTCTCGGCGGCGGCGGTGGCGGCGGCCCCTCGGACGAGGAACTGGAGGCAGCGGAGCGGCTGGTACAGGAGTACGCCGACGAGCTACAGGCCCACCTAGAGGAGGTCGGCAAGTGGGAGCAGGTCCGCGTCGCGTATCAGGAGTGAGGTCGCGACCGGCGACGGGCCGGTCCGCGGACCCGTTCCGTCACTCGATGTCGCTGCCGCGGAACAGCGTGAGCTCCTCCGCCTCGTAGATGCCGATAAGTTCGCTCACGATCTCGTCGTACTCCTCGTCGTCGACCCGGAGCGCGTCGAGCCGCTCGACCGTCTCCTCGTCGAGGTGGACTTGGGGCATACGCGGCGGTTCGTCGTTGGGGGAATAAAAAATGTCGGCGGGCGCGGGGACGCGCTCGGCGTCGGCGACATCCGGTTCAGTTCCGGCACCGCGAGTCGTCGTTCCAGGCCGTCTCGGACGCCTCCGAGAGCGCTTTTTTTGCGGACTCTTCGATGTCCTCGGCGGTGAGCTCGTCGCTTTTGAGGACAAGGTCACCGTTGAGGCAGATCTGAATTTCACTCCCCGAGTGTAGCTCCAGAACGTCCGAAACACCGATTGGCCGTGGCTCCTCGTGACGAGTTCCGGCCAGCCGTCTCTGTCCGTCAAGAAAGTCAACGACTGTCCCGCACTCCATCCCGAGCATCGCTTCGGTAGATGTGAACGACCGTCTCCCGACCGCCATCGACTGTGCGTCGACAGAACGAATGGACATAAGCTGTAGCGGAAATCCACGGTCCTTTGAGACGGCTACGGCTGGCTCTCCGACAAATCGTGTTTGTGTGTCTCTATCACGAACTACGAGCTCCGTCGCGACCGACATAGAGCCTCCAGCCGACAGCAGTCCGATCAACTGCCGAATCAACTTCGAGGGGAGGTCGTCGTCGAGTAAGACCGCCCGCATCGACCAACTCGATGCCAGTCTTGACGTCTTTCGTTCCTTCGAGGACGACGACGGCCGGGGAGCTCGATCCATTCGACGCGCCGAGCGAGCTAATTTCGACACATCCCTCTCCCGAGACGACCGCATCGTCATCAATTGGGAGACTACAGTAGACGATATCTGTCGAGGAGTCGGTAAAAATGTCAGAAATGGCGTCCGGACTTGGGGCAGATAGGATCGTCCACTCCTCGATTCCGGCCGGCGTCTCGGGGTCGGTGTAGGCGTTTCTGAACGCCTCTGCCCGCTCGTCAGAGTCAAAGAGGAAGACCGCGCGGAGGTCTCCGTGAGGGGATGCGCCACGCCGCAAGCGGTTCTCGTACGAGACCGGCGTGAGTACAGACATCCTCGGGGGAATCGGATCCGCGCCGGGAGTCGGCACCGCATCGCTCTTCGGGTTCGCCGTCAGCGATTCGAGGTCGATCCGCTGTGGCGTTGCGAGCGCGACGGGAGCGTCGGGGGAGGACGGCTCGGCCATTCCGCGGACCCGCACCGGCGCGAGGACGTGCGCGAGGTGCGGGAGCAGTTCGGCCGCCTCAGGTGTCGGTCGCAGGACGGCCTTGGTCGCCCACGCCGGCACGTACGGTGCGACCGTCTCCGCGTCGACCTCCAAGTACTCCATCAGCCGCTCGCTCATCGACAGGTCCGCGAGGGTCGGCGGATAGAACGGGAGCTTCGGACCGACCTGCTCGTACTCGTAGCGGTCCGACGGGACGTACCCCTCGGTCCGCGCGAGCGTGTCGAGGAAGAACCACGTCCCGAACAGCTCTTCGACCCGCCGTTCGAGCGCTTCGCCCTCGGTCGGAAGTCGCTCCTCGTATCCGGTTTCGAGCCGGATCGCCGGCGCGTCCCCGACGGTCATCCGCGCACCGAGGTAGTACGACAGCGTCGAGAGCCGGTAGACGTCGGCGTACGTCGGCCGGACCACGACCTCGACGCCCGTGTCGGGAACGGTCAGCGGGCTGGGGACGTGGAGTTCGTCGCCGCGCTCGATCCGCGGCGGATACCCGCGGAGGGTCGGCCACGACCGCTCCGGCGAGAACTCGCTGATCGACGACCCGAGAACCGACACCGCCTCGGTCAACGCGGTCGGGTCGTCCGGGACCGTGATCGTCGCCTCGGGGCGCGTGTGGAGCGACCGCCCCCCGACCGTCACCGTCGTCGGCCGGTCGAATCCGAGTTCGACGGGATCGGGGCCGGCCATCCCACTGGCATCGATCTCCGCGTCCTCGACCCGCAGCAGCACCTTCGTCACGCCGTTTATCTCGACGCAGTAGTCGCCGCGCGGGAACTCCGACGGCTCGTCGAGCTGCGCGAGGAAGTCGCCGTTCGCGCGCCGTACGACCACGGTTGAGTACTCCGAGGCCGACACCGACTCCGCCTCGAAGCTGACCGCCCGGTCGACCGGGAGCGGGAACAGCTCGGGGAGCGCCGGGGAGAGCTCCGGTTCGCGGTCCGCCCGCAGGTCGAGTCGGGTCCCCTCGATGCGGTCGCTGACGGCGAGCGTCTCGCCGTCGACCTCGAACCCGATACGTCCGTCAGATGACCCGTCGTTCACTAGACCATTTCTGGTTCCCCGACACGTATGAGCGTGTCGATGAAAATCTCACTCCGTGAAACTGGGGCGTGTCGCGGGGTTTCACGGCACACGAGCGAGAGACGATGACAGCAATCTTAACATCCAGCGAGACGGACAGAATCCCATGGATGTCGCCGACTCGGAGCCGATATCGCGGGCCCTCGACGCGGCGTTCCCGGGCCGGACCCCGGACCGGCTGACCGGCGTCGGTCCCTCGTGGAACGGGAGCAACGAGACGGTCGGCGTGACCTTCGCGGACGGCGGCCGGGCGTTCCTCAAGGTCGCGCTCATGGACGACGGCAGTCGGATCGCTCGCGAGCGCGCCGTGCTCCGGTACGTCGACGCGCACGGCCCGCTCGCGGTCCCCGACGTGCTGGCCGCCGACCCCGGCGGCGACCCGGCGTACCTCGCGACGGCACCGGCGCGGGGCCGAGAGCTACTGGCCGTCTACGAGGCCGCGAGCGACGACGAGCGCGAACGCCTCCTCCGCCGCGTCGGCGGCGCGCTCGCTGCGCTCCACGCCCACCGATTCCCCCGGCACGGCGAGGTCGTGGGGGCGGGGACCGAAACCGGATCAGCCGCCGATGGCGACGCGGCCGGGAGCAACCCGGCCGGAAGCGATGAGGCGGGGGGCGACGCGGCGGGAGGCGGCGACCCGCCGACCGGGCTCGCGATCGAGTTCGCGCCGTGGACCGACGTTCTGCTCGCGACGATCGGCCGGACTCGCGAGATCGGGACCTCTGAACGCCTCGCCGACCACTACGACGCGGTCACCGACTGCGTCCGCGCGAACCGCGACCTGCTCGACGGCGCGCCGGCGGCGCTGCTCCACGGCGACGTCACCAAGCCGAACCTCTTCGTGACAACGGACGCGGTCGGCGGCGGCGAGCCGGGCGTCTCGCCGATCGACTGGGAGCTGTCGCACGTCGGCGACCCGGCCCGGGACCTGGTGCGCGCGGAGGATCAACTGCTCAACGGCTTCGACTCGACCGGGCCGGAGCGGTTCGCCGCGGCGCTCCGAGATGGGTACCGCGAGCGGGCCGGCGCGCTGCCCGCGGGGTTCGAGCGCCGACGGCCCGTCTACGAGGCGGTCAGGATGCTCGGGCGGTCGCTGTTCGTCGACCAGTGGGCGACGTATCTGGACGAACCGGTCGACGACCTCGTCGAGCGCGCGGACGCCGAGCTACGGGCACGGCTCGACGCGGTCTGAGGACGGGGCGACGAGGCCGCCGCGGACGGCGCGGACGGGGCCGCACCTCACCGGTTCCACGCCGCGTCGTCAGGGTCGATCCGCCGTTCGCCGGGGTCGAGCGCGTCGACGGCGTCGAGGGCGGCCGCCGGGAGGTCGACCTCGGCCGCGCGCAGGTTCTCCCGCACGTGGTCGCCGCGCGCTTTCGGGATGGGGACGATTCCCCGGTCGAGCGCCCACGCGAGCGCGAGGACGGCGGGCGAGAGATCGTTCCGCTCCGCGATCGCGGCCACCTCCGAGTCGTCGAGGATCTCGCCGCGCCCGAGCGGGGAGTAGCCGACGAGCCGGTGGTCGAACTCGTCGGCGAGGTCGCGCAGTTCCCGCTGTTGGAACCGCGGGTGGCACTCGACCTGATGGGCCGCGATCGGCGCGTCGAGGATCTCGTCGGCCTCTCGCAGGAGGTCGGGCGTGAAGTTCGAGACGCCGACGTGGTCGGTGAGCCCCGCGTCGCGGAGGTCGTCGAACGCCGGCAGCGTCGCCGCCGCGTCGTACGCCCGGATCGGCCAGTGGACGTACAGGAGGTCCACGCGGTCGAGTCCGAGCCGGTCGAGGCTCTCGCGGGCCGTCTCGCGGACGTCCTCTGGCGCGAGGTTCTCGGGATGGACCTTCGTGGCGACGACGACGTCGTCGCGGTCGACGTCGCTCTCGGCGATCCCCCTGCCGACGGCGGCCTCGTTGTCGTACATCTGCGCGGTGTCGACGTGGCGGTAGCCGGCATCTAACGCCGCGGCGACGGTGTCGGTACAGGTCTCGGGGTCGTCGAGCCCGGAGGTTCCGAGCCCGATCGAGAGGTCGAGCGGTGGCACGCGTTCCGCTTCCGAGCGCGGGGTGAAAAAGGCGCGCGAGCCGGCACGCCGGGCGCGCCTCCACAGATTTAACACGACGCCCCCGTAGGATCGCCCGATGGCCAGCGGTCCCTCCCTTCCCCTGCCCCCGGAAGCGTTCCCGCTCCGAGAGCTCTCCGACCCGCTTCTCGTCGACCCCGGGCCGCGGCTGCTCCGCGCCGTCGCGGAGGCGTATCGGGAGGCCGCGCCGGCGCTCGTCGACCCGACCGTCGCGGACCTCGCGGACCTCGCCGGCGAGGAGAGTGCGGGGGGTGGGGAGAGCGAGGAGGGAGATCACACGCCGCCCGACGACCGTCCCACGCTGAGGGTGCTCGCGGGCGAGTCGGCGGTCGACGCCGCGACCGCGGGGTTCCGGTCGGCGAGCCGGATCGCGGCGCTCCTCGACGCCAGCGCGGTCGACCTCCGCGTCCTCGACGCGCCGCAGCCGAACGCGGTGCTGGCGGGAGCGGAGAGCGGATTCGCGCTGATCGAGGGCGATCGCGGCGGCGCGAGCGACGGGGGGAAGTTCCGGTGGCACCGCGTCGGCGACGACGCCTCGCTCCGCGGACGCTACGGCTCGCGGTTCGCGGAGGCCGAGCCGTATCGGCTCCGAACCCCGAGCCGACGCCGGGTGTACGAGGGGTTCGCGTCGCGGTGCGACGGGGCGGTCGCGGCCGCGGTGCTCCGCGCGCTCGACGTGCCGGACGATTCGAGCGTCGACGAAACCGCCGGGCCGTCCCCGGAGGAGACCCGGATCCGCGCCTACGCGGTCGGGGCCCGCGAGGCGGTCCTCGACCGCACCCTTCGGCGGGCCTGCGAGGACGCGGGACTCGGGAGCCCCTCGACGTTCACGCGGGTGAAACGGCTCCTGCGGGAGGCCGGACTGGTCGAGACGGAGCCGGTGCCGCAGCCGGTGGGGCGACCCCGGACGCGGCTCGTCGCTCGCGGCGCGCTCGCGGCGGCCGAGGGGCCGGAAGAGACCGTCGCGGCGGTGCGGGGCGTCGCGGACTGACCCGGGGGAGCCGCCGGGATCGCAGCGTCAGTCGTTCTTCGTCTTGATGTCGGCCGAGAGCCCCTGTGCCATCTCGATCTCCTTCGAGTTGTTCAGGGTCCACGCGGTGCGGTCGGTGACGGCCTCGATCGCCTCGCGGGCCGAGGGGTAGCCGTTGCCGGACTTCTTCACGCCGCCGAAGGGGAGCTGGACCTCAGCGCCGATACACGGGAGGTTCCCGTACGCCAGCCCCAGTTCGGCGCGGTCGCGGTAGTAGTTGATCTGCCGGTAGTCCTCGGAGATGATCGCGCCCGCCAGCCCGTAGTCCACGTCGTTCTGGATCTCGACGGCGCGCTCGATGTCCCCGTCGTATTCGAGGAGCGCGACGTGGGGGCCGAACACCTCCTCGTGGGTACACCGCAGGTCGGCGTCGGGGTCCGCCTCGTAGACGAACGGGCCGATCCAGTGGCCGTCCTCGTGGCCGTCCGGGATCTCGTCCGGGTCCAGCTCCGTCCGGTCGACGAGGACGTTCACGCCCTCCTCGCGGGCGAGCTCGTTGTACTCGGTGACCTTCTCGTGGTGCTCCGCCTCCACGAGCGGCCCCATGAACGTGTCCTCGTCGAGGGGGTCGCCGACCGCGACCGACTCGGCGACCTCGACGAACCGCGATTTGAACTCGTCGTACACGTCGCTGTGGACGATCAGGCGCTCGGCGGAGACGCAGCGCTGACCGGTCGTCTTGAACGAGGACATCACCGCGGAGTGGACCGCGACATCGAGGTCCGCCTCCTCGGTGACGACGATGGCGTTCTTTCCGCCCATCTCGCAGGCCGCCCGCTTGCCGGCGACGCCGCCGAGCTTGTCCTGGATGTGGTGGCCGACCTCCGCGGATCCGGTGAAGAGGACGGTCGGGACGTCGTCGTTCTCGACGATCGCGTTGCCCGCGTCGCCGAACCCCTGTACCATGTTGAACACGCCGTCCGGGATCCCCGCGTCGTCGAACATCTCCGCGACGATCTGCGCGCACCACGGGGTCTGCTCGGCCGGCTTGAACACGACGGTGTTCCCCTCGACCAGCGCGATGGCCATGTGCCAGTACGGGATCGCGACCGGGAAGTTCCACGGCGTGATACAGCCGGTGACGCCGCGGGGTTTCCGGCGCATGTACGCGTCCTTCGAGGGGATCTCCGAGGGGACGATGTCGCCCTTCGGGTGGCGGGCGTCGCCGGCGGCCCACTCGACCATGTGCGCGGCCTCGACCACGTCGGCTTTCCCCTCCGATATCTCCTTGCCGCACTCCTTCGAGACGATCGCACCGAGTTCGTCCGTGCGCTCGCGCAGCTCGTGATACACGTCCCAGAGGTACTCGGCTCGCTGGATCCGGGAGAGCTCTCGCCACTCCTCGAACGCCTCGTCGGCGGCGGCGACCGCGCGGTCGACGTCGTCGGGGGTTCCGCGCTGGAACTCGCCGAGCGACTCCCCCGTCGCCGGGTTCTCGCTCTCGAACGTCTCCGAGCCGTCGCCGTCGACCCACTCGCCGTCGATGTAGTGGTTGTAGGCGTCTGCCATAGTCGCCGTTTCGCTTCGGACGGCCAAATAACCCACCCGACCATGGTCGGAAGCGTTTTTGTCACACGATACCAAACTGTATCCCTCATGGCGATCTCAGACGCGGATCAGGACCGGGAGTGGTCGGGTACTCGGCTGACCTTGGACCTCTGGCATCCGAACTGCTGGGCGATCGAGGCGACCGAGCGGACCTCGGGCGGGGTGTTGGCTCA
Source organism: Halorubrum hochsteinianum (assembly GCF_023702125.1). Classification (NCBI taxonomy): domain Archaea; kingdom Methanobacteriati; phylum Methanobacteriota; class Halobacteria; order Halobacteriales; family Haloferacaceae; genus Halorubrum; species Halorubrum hochsteinianum. Next base: position 77,490 of record NZ_CP098415.1, read on the forward strand.
CGCCATCTACAACACGCCGAAGGCGGACGGTGCCCCACCCAACTCGGTGAACGGGCTGTTCACCGCGTTCGCTGACACCAACGAGGGGGTCGAGGCGCTGCTGGACGCGATCCGCGAGTCGGACCGCGCGGGCGACCTGTTCGAACTGAAAGAGCGGTTCGGTCGCGCCCGGGACGCCCCCGGGAACGTCGTCCGCGAGTTCTTCCTGGAGTACGACCCGGCGGACATGGTGTGTCCGACGCTGCTCGAACACGGATTCGTCCACAGCGCGCCGGTCAGGATCGAGGACGGCCGAGAGGAGTGGCAGGTGTGTTTCGTCGGCGAGCGGACTGAGATACGCGACGCGCTGGACGCCGTACAGGCGGACGCCGGAGCGGAGGTCTCCGTCGAGTCGATGTCCTCGACCGGCTACGCCGGACGGACCGCCCGCGAGCAGCGGCTCGACACGCTGACCCCGACCCAACGGGACGTGTACGAACACGCTCGGGAGTCGGGGTACTACGAGTGGCCCCGAGAGGCGTCGACGCGCGAACTCGCCGAGGACATGGACGTCTCGAAGACGACGCTGCTCGAACACCTCCGGAAGGCGGAGTCGAAGCTCTTGGACCCGTGACCGCCCGCGACCGTCTCGGCGGTGCTCGCCGCCGCGCCCCCGAATCGAAAGGTCGGTCGTGTCAGCGTCCCACGACCGCTCGCAACGCGAACAGCGCGTTCGATTTCCGCTCGCGGATCCGCCGGTAGAAGTAGGAGAACCACTTGGAGCCGTACGGGATGTACTGGTACACGTCGACGCCGTCTGCGGCGAGGTCGAACTGCGCCGACTCGCGGACCCCGGTCAGCATCTGGACCTCGTAGGGCGTCCCGTGTTCGGCGTGGAGCTCCCCCGCGTACTCGATCATCGCCGGGTCGTGGCTCCCGACGGCGACCCCGTCGTCGAACGCCTCGAACATGTACGCGAGGCAGTCGCGGTACGACTCGTCGACGCGGGCCTTCTCCTTGTACGACAGCTCGGCCGGCTCGTCGTACGCCCCCTTGACGAGCCGGACCTTCCCCGGAAGCCCGGCGAGCCGTTCGAGGTCCTCGCGCGTCCGCTTCAGGTTCGCCTGTACGCAGACGCCGACGTTGCCGTCCGTCTCGACGGCGTGGCGCTCGAACGCGTCGAGCGTGACGTCCGTCGTCTCGTGGTCCTCCATGTCGATCCAGACGAACGTGTCGGCGTCGTCGGGCGCGGTCTCGGCGGTCCCGTTCGCCGCCGCGACGATCCGCGCGAGGTTCTCCTCGAAGGCGTCGTCGCCGACGTCGAGCCCGATCTGGCTCGACTTCACCGAGACGCAGGCGTTGACCTCCCGCTCTGCGATCCGCTCGACGAGGTCGACGTACGCGTCGGCGTCGGCGTCGGCGGGCGGCCGTTCCTCGTAGTGTTCGCCCAAGAGGTTCAGGATGCCGGCCACGCCGCGGTCGTTGAGCGACTCGACGTGAGCGAGCGCCGCCTCCGGCGTCTCTCCGGCGACGAAGTTGCTCGCGATTGGCGGTATCATGTGCGTACGGCGGGGCGGTATCGGTATATATGGGCACCCGACCAATTAGTCCGGGATATTTTGCCCGAAATGAACACAGTCACGAAAATATCGCCGCGTCCGCCGCGGAGGAAAGTCGGATCCGACCATGGGCGGGTCGGGGTTGAGATACTCTCCCAAACTGGGCTCTACCGAGCGATATGTCACGAGATACCATGGACGTTACGGACCGGAGAACGCTGCTGAAACTGACCGGGGGAGCGGGCGTCCTCGCCCTGTCGGGCTGTCTCAGCACGACCGACGAGGGCGACGGAAGCGACGGCGGCGACGGAGGAGACTCGTCCGACCCGTACGAGATCGGGATGGTCGACTCGCAGACCGGCTCGCTGTCGGCGTTCGGCGAGCGCAACCAGCGCGGCGTCAACCTCGCGTTGAGCCGGGTCAACGAGGTCGGGATCGACGGGCGGGAGCTCGACATCGTCGTCGAGGACTCCGAGAGCACGAACCAGGGCGGCATCGCGGCCGCACAGAAGCTCGTCAATCAGGACGGCGTCCCCTTCCTCATCGGCGCGGTCGGTTCGGGCGTCTCGCTGGCCATCTACGACAGCGTCGTCGAGGGGACCGACGTCGTCCAGCTGAGCCAGAACTCCACCGGGCTCAACCTCACGGACTTCCCGGGACTGCTCCGGATGTCGCCGTCTGGGCGCAGCCAGTCGCTCGCGCTGTCGAACATCGTCGCCGACGACGGCTACGACGAGGTGGCGATCACCTACGTCAACAACGACTACGGGCAGAGCCTCACCGACGCCTTCGTGAGCGCGTACGACGGCGAGGTGGCGTACAACAGCCCGCACGACCAGGAACAGCAGTCGTACTCCGGCGTCATCTCCGAGATGAACAACTCCGGCGCGGACGCGTAGCTGTTCATCACCTATCAGGCGGAGTTCGCGACGATGGTCAACGAGGTGTTCTCGTCCGGTTACGAGGCGCAGTTCTACGGGGCCGACTCCGTGTCCGGAGACGACGTGCTGGAGAACACCCCCGACGGGAGCATGGACGAGATGAAGATCGTCACCCCCTCGGCACCCGTCGAGGAGGAGAACTACCAGGCGTTCGCGTCCGACTTCGAGTCGGAGTACGGCCGACAGCCGACCTCGTGGGCGGCGTACGCGTACGACTGCGTGATCAACGCCGCGCTCGCGATCCAGGCCGCGGACGAGTTCACCGGCGCGGCGCTTCAGGACACCGTCCGGCGCGTCTCCGGTCCCGAGGGCGAGACGGTGACCTCCTTCGAGGCCGCGAGCGAGATCCTCGCCGACGGCGGCGGTCCGGACGACGTCGACTACCAGGGGGTCAGCGGCCCCATCGACTTCAACGAGGACGGTGACCCGGTCGGCTTCCTCCAGGTCTTGGAGGTCCAGGACCACGCGTACGAAGGCATCGACTTCATCGAAGGCTGATTCCCACAGATGACCGTTCTCGGATACCTGGCCAACGGGCTGGTCTTCAGCAGCATCATCGTCCTCGGGAGCATCGGGCTGTCGCTGGTGTACAGCATCGCCGACTTCGCCAACTTCGCGCACGGCGACACGATGACGATCGGCGCGTACACGTCACTCGTGACGTTCGGTGCGGTCGGCGGGCTCGGCGGCGCGGTGTTGGGGCTCCCGTACGGCTTCTTCGTCGCGCTCCTCGCCGGGATCGCTGTCGCGGCGGTCGTCGCGGTCGGCACCGAGAAGCTCATCTACGAGCCGCTCGACGTCGACTCGATCGGCCTGCTGATCACCTCGATCGGGATCGCGTTCATCTACCGCGCCGTGATCCAGATCCGGTTCGGCTCCGACTTCACCCGGTTCGACATCCAGCCGCTGCGCCCGATCGAGGCGCTGGTCCCGTACGGGATCCGGGTGACGCTCCACGACGTCGCGATCGTCGCCTCGGCGGTCGTGCTCGTCGTCGGACTCCACGTCCTGCTACAGTACACCGACCTCGGTCGGAAGATGCGCGCGATGGCCGACAACCCGGACCTCGCGCGCGTCAGCGGCATCCGAACGAGGCGGGTCAAGCTGTGGACGTGGGTCATCGGCGCGGGACTCGCCGGTGCCGGCGGCGTGTTCCTCGGGCTGTTCAACCAGCTCTCGCCGCGGATGGGGTTTAACCTCCTTCTGGTGATCTTCGCGGCCGTAATCCTCGGCGGCATCGGCTCCGTCTACGGCGCGATGGCGGGCGGCTTCCTCATCGGCATGATAAACCAACTGACGCCGTTCTTCTCGAACGTGGTCGAAGCGATACCGATCTGGCCCGGATGGCTCGCGGGAGTCGTTCGGAGCCTGATCAGCATCGAGTACGCGAACGCCATCGCGTTCGTGATCATGGTCCTGGTCCTGTTGATCCGGCCCAACGGGATCGCCGGGGAGGACGCGACATGAGCGCGCTCGACGCCCCGAGGGCGGCACTCGCGGAGCTGACCCGCCCGGAGGGATGGGTACTCGGCGTCAGCGTCGCGTTCCTGCTGTTCCTCCTCGCCGCGCTGCTCACCGGCGCGCTCGGCCCGACGTACTTCCTGTTCCTCGTCGGGCTGGCGGGGATGTACGCGCTGCTGTCGTTCGGACTGAACGCCCAGTGGGGGTTCACCGGACTGATCAACTTCAGCGTCGCCGCGTTCTTCGGCATCGGCGCGTACGGCTCCGCGCTGATGACCGCGAGCGGCTCGCCGATCGCGGGCGGGCTCGACCCGCTCGTCGGGCTCGTCGTCGCGCTCGTCGTCGCGTTCGCGCTGGCGCTGCTCATCGGTATCCCGACGCTCCGGCTCCGGGCCGACTACCTCGCCATCGCCTCCCTCGGGCTGGCGGAGGTCGTCCGCCTGATCGTGCTCAACGAGCGCTGGCTGACGAACGGCAGCGCCGGTGTTCGGGGGATTCCGGGCTTCTTCGAGGGGTGGCCCGTCCTCTCTACGTTCCCGGAGGCGATGCCGGGACTGCGGCTGGAGGTCGTGCCCGGCTCGCCGATACTCCTCGAAACGGCGTTCTGGCAGGCGTCGCTGAACGTCCTGCTGGTCCTCGGGTTCGCCGGCGCGACGTTCTTCGTCCTGCGGCGGGCACACCGCTCCCCGTGGGGCCGGGTGCTGCGGACGATCCGCTCGGACGAGGACCTCGCGCGGGCGCTGGGGAAGAACACCTACTCGTTCAAGATGCAGTCGTTCGTCCTCGGCAGCCTGATCATGGCGCTGGCGGGCGTGTTCTACACGCACCTCAACCTGTACGTCGGACCGGGCGACCTCGACCCCATCACGACGTTCTACGCGTGGGTGGCCGTGATCTTGGGCGGCAGCGGCTCCAACCGCGGGGCGCTGTTCGGCGGGATCGTCATCGTCACGATCCGCGAGGGGACGCGGTTCCTCAACGACGTGGCTTTGCCGATCGACCCCGCGCCGCTCAGACTGCTGCTGATCGGCGTCGTGATCGTCGCCGTGATGCGCTACCGCCCGCAGGGGATCCTCCCGCCGCAGCGGGATCTCATCTGGCCGAGCGCGGTCGACGGGGGCGGCGCGCCGGAGACGCCGGACAGCGGCGTCCGCGAACGCAAGGGAGGTGGCGGCGATGAGTGACGCCGCCGAGAACGTCGTCCTCCGCGTCGACGACCTCCAGAAGTCGTTCGGCGGGCTCACCGCGACGGACCACGCCACCTTCGACGTCGAGCGGGGGACGATCACCGGCCTCATCGGTCCGAACGGGGCCGGCAAGTCGACCATCTTCAACCTCATCTCCGGCTTCTACGAGCCGGACGGGGGGACCGTCGAGGTGAACGGGACCGACGTGACCGGCATGGAGCCGTACGAGGTCGCCGAGCGCGGGCTCGTCAGGACGTTCCAGACCCCCCGCAAACTGGAGGGGATGACGGTCCGCGAGGCCATGCTCGTCGGGCCGCGGAACCAGCCCGGCGAGTCGTTCGTCCGGCTGTTCACCTCGCCGGGAGCGGTCGCCGAGAGCGAGTCGGAGAACCTCGCCGACGCGGAGCGGATACTGGCGGAGTTCGAGATCGACCACCTCGCGGAACAGCCCGCGACGGATATCTCCGGCGGGCAGATGAAGCTCGTCGAACTCGCGCGGGCCATGCTCGCCGAGCCGGAGGTACTGCTCTTGGACGAGCCCGTCGCGGGGGTGAATCCGACGCTCGCGAAGAAGCTCAAATCGCAGATCCGCCGGCTCAACGACCGCGGGACGACGTTCCTGCTCATCGAACACGACATGGAGTTCGTGATGGACCTGGCGGACCCGATCGTCGTCTTGGATCAGGGGACCGTCCTGACCGAGGGGACGCCGCACTCGGTGCGCAACGACCAGCGCGTCATCGACGCCTACCTCGGAGGTGGCGCATGAGCGACGACGTGACCGGGGCCGCCAACGACCGTTCCGGGGCCGCGGACGGGCCGCGCGGCGGGACCGACCCCGTCCTCTCGCTGTCGGGCGTCGACAGCGGCTACGGCGAGGTACAGGTGCTCGACGACTGCTCGGTCCGACTCGACCCGGGCGAGATCGTCTGTCTCGTCGGTCCCAACGGGGCCGGCAAGTCGACGGTCCTCAAGACGGCGTTCGGGATGTTGACTCCGTGGACGGGAACCGTCGAGTACCACGGCCGCGACATCGGGGGAATGGCCCCCGAGGAGATCGTCCGCGAGGGGATCGGCTACGTCCCCCAGACCGACAACGTGTTCGGGTCGCTGACGATAGAGGAGAACCTGCGGATGGGCGGCGTCGCCCGCGACGGCGGCCTCGACGAGGTGATAGCGAAGCTGTACGACCGGTTCCCGATCGTCGAGGAGAAGCGGAACGCGAAGGCCCGCACGCTCTCGGGCGGGCAGCGTCAGGTGTTGGCGTTCGCCAGGGCCCTCGTGATGGAGCCGGACGTGCTGCTCATCGACGAGCCGTCCGCGGGGCTCGCGCCGAACACCGCCGACGACGTGTTCGAGGACGTTCGGGCCGTCAACGACATGGACACCGCGATCCTGATGGTCGAACAGAACGTGACGAAGGGGCTAGGCATCTCCGATCGCGGCTACGTCCTCGATCAGGGGACCGTCAGGTTCGAGGGAACCCCCGAGGACCTGCTGAACGACGAGGAGGTCTCGCAGCTGTACCTCGGCGGGTGAGTCCCCGCCGGACCGCCGGCCCCGGACGCGAAGTTCCGCCGACGCGACCGCGGTTCGCGGGGCTACGTCACTCCCTTCTCCAGTTCCCCTTTCAGCTCCGCGCCGTCGAACTCGTGGTCGGGCCGGATGGCGACGAAGTCGAGGAACCGCTCCGCCGCGAGCAGCTCGTCGACGTCGTAACTGCTCAGCCCGGCGTCGACGGCCGCGGCCGCGCCGATCAGCGGTTCGAGCGCCGCGAGCGCGCTCGCGAGGTCGTACGCGCGCGCCGCCTCTCGGCCGTCCTCGCTCACGCGGGTCGCGTCGATGACGTACAGCTCCCCGTCGGCCACGAGGACGTTCTCCGCGCGGAGGTCGCCGTGCGCGAGGCCGGCGTCGTGGACGGTCCGCAGCGTCGCGAACAGGTCGGGCGCGAGCCGGGCGACCGCCTCGCGGTCCAGCTCGCCGAGCGTTCGGAACTCGGGGAGGTACTCCAGCACGAGGACCCCGAGGTCGCCGACCTCGAACGCCTCGACCGGCTCCGGCGCGTGGACTCCCAGCTCGCGGACCCGGCGGGTCGCCTCCAGTTCGTGACGCGCCATCTCGTAGGGAGTCTCGTGGCGCTCGAAGAACCCCTCCGTGCCGGCCGAGAACGCGCCGAGGTTCCGCCCGGTGGTGAACAGCGCGTGGACGAGCGTGTTCTGCCGGGTGATCACCTTCACGAAGAGGTCGTCGTCGACGACCATCGGGGTCGACAGCCAGTTGTCGGCGTCGAGGAACCGGATCCGCATCCCGTCGCGGTCGTACCGGTCCGCCAGCTCGCGCGCGACCCGCTCGACGTCGGGCCAGTCGACGCGACCGCGGACGAGCTGCCGGAACTCCATACCGGCGGAACGCGGCGACGCCCCATAAGTCGTCGGCTCGCGGGCCGAGCCCGGCAGGACGCGACGCGATCTTTCACGGTCGTTCGCATCGTTTATGCCCGCGGGTCGCAATTCTTGCCCATGGACTTCGAGGTACCCGCGGAACACCGGATGATGCGCGACACCGTCCGGGAGTTCTGCGAGGACGAGATCGCCCCCATCGCACAGGAGATAGAGGACGAACACCGGTTCCCCGAGGAGGTGTTCGACTCCCTCGCCGACCTCGACGTGATGGGCGTCCCGGTCTCCGAGGAGTACGGCGGACTCGGCGGCGACCAGCTGATGTACGCCCTGATCACGGAGGAGCTCGGCCGCGTTTCGGGCGGGATCGGCCTCTCGTACGCCGCCCACACCTCGCTGGGCGCGAAGCCGATCGACCTGTTCGGCACGAACGAGCAGAAGGAGGAGTGGCTCCGCCCGCTCGCCGAGGGCGAGGGGATCGGAGCGTGGGCGCTCACGGAGCCGGGCAGCGGTTCCGACGCGTCCGACATGGACACCACCGCCGAGTACGACGCCGACGCGGGCGAGTACGTGCTCAACGGCACCAAGCAGTTCATCACGAACGCGAACGTCGCGAACTCGATCCTCGTCAAGGCGGTCACCGACCCCGAGGCGGGCTACGACGGCATCTCGACGTTCATCGTCGACCCGGAGAACGACGACGGGTTCGAGGTGACGACCGTCTGGGACAAGATGGGGCTCAACAGCTCGCCGACCTGCGAGATCGCCTTCGACGACGTGCGGCTCCCGGCGGACCGCCTGCTCGGCGAGGAGGGCGAGGGCTGGACGCAGACGATGAAGACGCTCGACGGCGGCCGGATATCCATCGCCGCGCTCTCCGTGGGGCTCGCGCGGGGGGCCTACGAGGCCGCCGAGGAGTACGCGGGCGAGCGCGAGCAGTTCGGGAAACCGATCGCGAAGTTCGACGCGGTCCGCGACAAGATCGTCCACATGCACCGCCAGATCGAGCGGGCGCGGCTGCTCACGCACAAGGCGGCGACGAGGTACGACGCCGGCGAGTCGGTCACGAGGGAGTCGGCGCTGGCGAAGCTCGACGCCAGCGAGGCGGCCCGCGAGGTCGCCGAGGAGGCCGTCCAGACGCTCGGCGGCTACGGCTACACGACCGACTTCGCCCCGCAGCGCTTCTACCGCGACGCGAAGCTGATGGAGATCGGCGAGGGGACGAGCGAGATCCAACACGTCGTCATCGGGCGCGAACTCGGGCTGTAATCGGGTTCGGCGGCGGTCCGCGCGGGCGGCGGCGTCACCGCCGCCCCCGCCGCGACGCCCGTCACGGGAACTCCACGAGGTCGTCGTCGACGCCGCGCAGGCTCTCCGCGAGCCGAGATCCCTCGGGCACCGCCCGGAGGAAGGGCTCCGACCCGAACCTGACCTCGCCGTTGACGGACACGAGACCGAGGTCCGCGGGGTCGCCGTCGAGTCCGGTGAGGAACGCGACGGTGCGGACCGCGGGCACGTCGCCGGCCCGCGACTCGGGGTCGACGGAGCCGTACAGGGTGCGGTTGACGGCGACGTGGTGGACGCAGGTCGGCGTCGGGGCGAAACACAGCAGGTAGCGAGCGCCCGGCTCGCTGCGCCCCAGCTTCGGCCGGAGGGCGTGGCGGTCGTCGGCGTGGAAGTACCGCTCCATCCGGCGGTACTGGCGAAGGATCTCGTTCGCGCCGGTGGCGCGGCGGACCGCCGCGTCCGCCTTGAGTTCGACCACGCGGTCGACCGGCTCGGGCGTCCGTGTCCGGACGAAGAGGTCTACTACCCCCTCACGGCCGTCGGCGTCGTACGGCTCTTCGAGCCGGATCGCCGGGTCGTCGACCGTCGCCTCGTAGTGTTCGACGAGCCGGGTCGCCAGCGCGTCCTCGCGCATGAGTTTCGGGACGGGGCGGAGGGCGATAAACCCGGCTCTCGGCGGCGCGCGACCGGCCGTGCGCCGCGGGCCCGGGCGGTCCCGCCGCACGTCGCGGCGCGTTCCCACGAACCGGGAGCCATCACGGGGTTTGTAAGGCCTCGGACCCTACCATCGACGATGTCTGACAAACTGTCCAGACGGCGGTATCTCGCCGGAACCGGAGCCGCGTTGACCATCGGAACGCTCGCCGGCTGTTCCGGCGGCGGCGACGGCGGCGACGGGTCCGACGGCTCGGACGGAGACGACGGGATGGACGGATCTGACGGCGGTGACGGCGGCGACGTGCCGAGCGAGATCGACGACTACCTCGCCGACGCCAACCAGTACGACGGGTCCATCGAGGACCTCACCGGGCAGGACGAGGTCACGATCGAGGTCGGCACGGGTGACGTCGGATACGGCTTCTCGCCGGCGGCGGTCCGGATCGACTCCAGCACCACCGTCGTCTGGGAGTGGACCGGGAACGGCGGCGGGCACAACGTGGCCTCGGTCGAGGACTCGGAGTCCGACTTCGACAACGGTGAAATCATCGGCGAGGAAGGGTACACCTTCGAGCAGTCGTTCGACAACACCGGCACCCAGCTGTACGAGTGTACCCCGCACTCGGCGAACGGGATGCTCGGCGCGATCGAAGTCGTCGAGGCCTGAGCGACTCGGCGCGGGCCGCCTCGGGACGCGACTACGACCTTTTTCCGACGACGACGGAGCTCACGGGAGGAACGACCAGCGGACGTCGACGATCCGGTCGTGCTCGCTCGTGACCGTCGGCCGCGCGAGGTGGTCGTTGGCGTTGACGCCGGCGTCCGCCAGGCGCGTGAGCGCCTCGTCGAGCGTGCGGTCCGAGCGCTCCACGCTGGCGTCGCGGACGTAAGGGGCGTCCAGCGGGTTCGCCCGGGAGTTCGAGATCTCGATCGCGTCGGTGAGGTCGCCGCCGATCGCGCGCGGCGGCTGGTGGAAGTGCCAGTCGCCGACCGTGAGGAACAGCCACACGTCGCCGTTGATGGCGTGGTACTCGCCGGTGACCAGCTCGGCGTCGTGCGCGACGATACGGGAGAGGACGGCCGTCTTGAGCCGGTAGAGCGCGTCTTTCCGCGCCGAGCGGACGTTGCTCTCGGTGACGTCGCCGCGCTCGTAGGCGGCGGTCGCCTCGTCGGCGAACTGCTTCGCGACCTTGTTGACGACGTACAGCGATTCGAGCAGGTCGTCCGTCGGTTCGAGCGGAGTCACGGCGGGATACCGGTCGTGTACTGCGACCGCCCGCACCTCCGGCCGTCTCGGTCATATGCGTTTCGGGACTCGGATCCCGGTGCGACCGCCGGGCGGCGACGCGGAGGACCGCCGGGCGGCGACGCGCCGGGTCCGGCCGTCGGCGCGGGGCCCCGGGATGGTTAATTCTTTAAGCGCAGGGACGAAGGAGAAGGCAAGATGGCGCACGACTCCGTGAAGCTGTACTCGGCGATATACGTCGCCCTCCTCGTGGCGGCGACGCTGAACTTCCTCCTCTTCGAGTCGTCTTTCGTCGAGTTCACCTACGCGCAGGCGATCATTGGCACGTTGGTGATTGCGACGGTCAAGACGCTGCTCATCGTCGCGTACTTCATGCACCTCCGGTGGGAGAACCGCTCGCTGACCTACCTGATGGGGATGGCGCTTGCGCTCACCATGCTGCTGATGGCGGCCGCGACGTACTCCATCTCGTAAACCGCTCCCGCGCTCCGAACGCCGAACGCGCCCTCGCCGTTCCGCTCCGTTTTCGCCGTCGCTCTCGACGTCCCTCCCACCCCGCTGCCGTTGTATTAGTGGATAATATTAGTTAGTTATATCACGGTCGCTCCGCGACGATGAGCCGTCAATGGCGTTCAGCGACCGACTCCTCGACGCCGGATCGGAGATCTGGGACGCGCAGAGGGAGCACCCGTTCGTCGTCGAACTCGCGGACGGCAGCCTCGACGAGGGGGCGTTCCGCCACTGGGTGAAGCAGGACTACCGGTACCTGCTCGACTACGCTCGCGTCTTCGCGCTCGCGGGGGCGGCGGCGGACGACGAGGAGACGACGCGGCGGCTGACGGGGACCGCGCACGCCACCCTCGCGGACGAGATGGACCTCCACCGGTCGTTCGCGGCCGAGTACGGGCTCTCGCCCGCGGACCTCGAAGCCGTCGAGAAGGCACCGACCTGCGCCGCCTACACGGACTTCCTCGTGCGGACGGCCCACGAGGGGTCGATCGCCGAGATCGCGGCCGCCGTCTACCCGTGCGGACAGGGCTACCTCGACGTCGCCGACCACATGGCCGACCTCGCGACCGGGGAGCACCGGTACACGCCGTTCATCGAGAAGTACACGAGCGACGAGTTTCGCGAGACGGTCGCGTGGATGCGCGACCTCGTCGACCGGTACGGCGAGGCGTACCCCGGCGAGCGCGACGCCATGCGGGCGGCGTTCCTGCGGAGCGCCCGGCTCGAACACGCGTTCTGGGAGATGTGTTACACCCGAGAGGAGTGGTCCGTCTGAGCCGGTCGCCGAACGGGAGGGGGACCTCAGGAGCCTTCGTCGGGAGCAACGACTTCCGGATCCCCGCGGCGGGAGCAGCGACCGCCGGTTGCCGAAGGGCCTAATGGACGCTCGGCCAACTGGCGGACCGAAATGGACGTGTTACTCCTGGGCGCGAGCGGGCGCATCGGACGGCGAGTCGCGACGGAGCTGCTCTCCCGCGGCCACTCGGTCACGGGCGTCTCGCGGAGCGGAACCGTGGATGGAATCGACGACGGCGGCTTCGTCGCCGTCGCGGGGGACGCGACCGACCCCGATCAGGTGGCGCGGCTCGCGGCCGGCCACGACGCGGTCGCGTCCGCGCTCGGTCCGGGCGAGGACGACGACCCGGCGGTCCTCACCGAGATGATCGAGGCGACGATCGAGGGACTGCGCCGCGCCGGCGTCGACCGGCTCGTGTGGACGGGCGGCGCGGGCGGCCTGTCCGTCGGCCCGGACACGCGCCTCGTCGAGACGGAGGAATTCCCCGACAAGTGGGAACCAGTCGCCCGCGCGGCCATCGACGCGTACGGGATCCTCGAAGCCGCCGACGACCTCCGGTGGACCTACCTCGCGCCGGCCGCGCTCATCGAGCCCGGCGAGCGGACCGGCGAGTACCGGACCGCCGAGGGCGAGCTGGTGGCCGACGAGGACGGCGACAGCTACATCTCGATGGAGGACTTCGTCGTCGCGCTCGTCGACGAACTCGAGTCGGGCGACGGGATCGGCAGCTACCTCGCCACCGGGTACTGAGGTCGGTTCCCGCGGACCGGCTACCGGAAATCAGTCGAGAAAATACTACAGCGAATCGGCACCGAATCGCTCGTACCGACTCAGTCGCCGCGGAGCGCCGCGGCGGCGACGCTACCCGTTCAGAACGGGTACTCGCGCGGCTCGTGCTGGATCGAGATCCACTTCGTCTCGGTGATCTCCTCCAGGAACGCGTCGCTGTTGTAGTGGCCGACGCCGGACGCCCCGATCCCGCTGAACGGGACGTGCGCCTCGTCGTTGATCGGCTGGTCGTTGATGTGGACGTTGCCGGTCTCCATGCGGTCGGCGATCTCCTTCGCCGTGCCGAGGTCGCCGGAGTGGACCGCGCCGGAGAGTCCGTACTCGGTGTCGTTGGCGATCTCGACCGCCTCGTCGACATCGGAGAACGGGATCACCGGCGCGATCGGACCGAAGTGCTCGTTCGCCGCGGCGGGCATGTCGTTCGTCACGCCCGAGAGGACGGTCGGCGCGACGACGAGCGAGTCGTCGACGCCGTCGACGTCGACCGCGTGGCCGCCCGTTTCGAGGGTCGCGCCCGCCTCGACCGTCTCGTCGACGTAGCCGAGCATCTCGTCGCGCTGCGACTCGTCGATGATCGGCCCGACGATCGTCTCCGGGTCGTGGACGCTGCCGGTCGGCAGCGACTCGGCGCGGTCGACGAGCCCCGCGACGTACTCGTCGTAGATGTCCTCGTGGACGACGTGGCGGTTGATCGAGATACACACCTGTCCCTGGTGGACGAAGGAGCCGAACGCGGCGGCGTCGAGCGCGCGGTCGAGATCGGCGTCCGCGGTGACGACGTGGGCGTTGTTCCCGCCGAGCTCCATCGCCGGGACGGCGAGGTTCTCGCCCGCGAGGCCGGCGACACGCTTGCCGATCTCGGTCGAGCCGGTGAACGCGACGACGTCGCTCTCGGGGTGGCTCGCGACGCGGTCGCCGATCGCCGAGCCGCGGCCGGTGACGACGTTCAGGACGCCCTCGGGGAGGTCCGTCTCCTCGAACAGCTTCGCGAACAGCAGCCCGCCGGTGATCGGGGAGTTCGTCGACGGCTTGAGCACCACGGAGTTACCCGCCGCGATGGCGGGCGCGACCGCCCGCATCGAGAGGTTCAGCGGGAAGTTCCACGGCGAGATCACCGTGACGACGCCCTTGGGGCCGACCTGAAGCTGGTTCTCCTTGCCGGGAATGTTGGAGGCGGCGTGCTCGCCTTTCATCCGGCGCGGGAGCGTCGCGGCCTCGCCGGCGTGGTCGGCCGCGATCTGGATCGACGTCTCGCCCATGATCGCCGAGCCGCCGACCTCGTACTCCAACAGCTCGATGATCTCCTCGCTGTGCGCGTCGAGCGCCTGATGGAACTGCTCGATGACCGCCTGTCGGCGGGCGGGCGGCTGCTCGCCCCACGACTCTTGCGCCTCCGCGGCGGCCTCGTAGGCCGCGTCCACGTCGGCCTCGGTGCCCGCGGCCACCTCGGTCACCGCCTCGCGCGTCGAGGGGTCCTCGACGGCGATGGTCTCGCCGCTCTCGCTGGCGCGCCACTCGCCGTCGACGTAGAGTTCCTCCCAGCCCGCGTCGATCGATAGGTCACTCATTGCGTTTTACCGAACGGTAGAAACAGCAAAAAGGGGAGAGATAGCGGAGATGCCCGCCGGATCGGGGGAATCGACCGACGGAGCGCCGACCGGCGATCCGACGGCTCCAACAGACTTTACCGCTCGGTAAACGAGTGGTGACGTATGAGCCAGTTCGACCGGTCCGGCGGGGTCGCCTCCGACGGCGAGCGCGCGGACCGCATCGACGGGACCGACGGCGCGGCCGCGGCCGCCCGAACGAAGTCGCGGATCCCGCCCGCGGAGGTGTTCGCCGTCCTCGGCAACGAGACGCGGGTCGAGGTCCTCCACGCGCTGCTCGAACTCGGCGGCGACGAGTCGCCCGTGAGCTTCACCGAGCTCTTCGAACGGGTCGACGCGACGGACAGCGCGAACTTCAGCTACCACCTCGACCAGCTCACCGGGCACTTCGTCCGGCGGCGCGAGGAGGGGTACGAGCTCCGCGCGCCCGGCCGGAAGGTCGTGAGCTCCATCTTCACCGGCACGCTGACCGAGCGGGCGCAGCTCGGCTTCTTCCCGGCGGAGGGGTCGTGTCACGCCTGCGGCGGCGACCTCCACGGGTGGTACGTCGACGACACGCTCGCTATCGGCTGCACCGACTGCGGCGCGATACAGGTGAGCTACCCCTTCCCGGCGGGCGCGCTCGACGGTCGGTCGACCGACGACCTGCTGGAGGCGTTCCACCACTACGTCCGACACCACTACTGTCTGGCCGCGGACGGCGTCTGCCCCGAGTGTACCGGAACCGTCGAGACCGACCTCGTGCGGACGCCCGACGAGGAGGGGCAGGCCGTCGCGGTCGAGCACGTCTGCCGGCGCTGTAGCTACGACCTCCGGTCGACGGTCGGTCTCCTGCTGCTCGACGACCCCGACGTCCTCCGGTTCTGCGCGGACCGCGGCGTCGACCTGAGTTCGACGCCGTTCTGGGAGTTCGACTGGTGCGTGAGCGACGCCGCGACGACGGTCGTCTCCGAGGACCCGCTTCGCGTGCGGCTGACGGTCGCCTGCGCGGGCGACGAGATGCGAGTCGGCGTCGACGAGTCCGGGAGGGTCGTCGAGACGGACGGCCCCGAACGCGACGCGACGTAGCTCGCACCGGCGGAGCGCCGCCGCTCGTCGGGTCGAGTCCGGTCGAAAACCGCAGAGAGAGAGGGGAGGGGGCCGCCGCGAACGCCCACAGTCTCGCTCCGTCGCCGGCGGCCGAGGCGGCGGAGCGGAAACGGCGCGTCCGGCGCGTCCGGCGCGTCAAGAGACGCGGGAGACGCGCCGGGGTGCGCCTCGTTTACTCGAACAGCTCGACGGCCTGCTCGTAGCGGTCCGACGGCTCCTCCCAGTCGACGACCTCGAAGAAGTTGTCGACGAACTCGCCGCGGGCCGGGCCGTAGTCGTGGTAGTAGGAGTGCTCCCAGACGTCGAGCGCGAGGACGGGGTGACCGCCCCAGATAGCGCCCTGGTCGTGCTTGTCGACCACGACGTTGCGAAGCTGGTTCGAGAACGAATCGTACACCAGAAGCGCCCAGCCGCTGGCCGCGGAGGCCGCCGCCTCGAACTCGCCCTTCCAGGCCTCGTACGAGCCGAAGTCCTCCTCGATGCGGTCGGCCAGCTCACCCTCGGGCTCGTCGCCGCCCTCCGGCGACATGTTCTGCCAGAACAGGTCGTGGAGGATGTGGCCCGAGGAGTTGTGAGTCACGTTGCGAATGGCTCCGCCGGAAGAGGAGAAGTCGCCAGCGTCGCGGTTCGCTTCGAGCGTCTCCTCGGCGGCGTTCCAGCCGTTTACGTACCCTTGGTGGTGGGTATCGTGGTGCCATTCGAGCACCTGCTCGGAGATGTGCGGTTCCAGCGCGTCGTACTCGTACGGCAGCGGATCGAGTTCGTAGCTCATTGTTGCGTTCCGTTGTACTCGCGGCACGGGTAAGAAGGTTCTCTGTAACGCTTTCCAGTAAATATCCTGTTACGACAGAACTCGATTATGAGGGCTCAAAAACACCATGTATAGAGTTACACGTAATATTTCCAAATCTCTCTGTCAATTTCTCGGTTCCGTAATCGTGATGCTTATCGGCTGTGGTCAGCTCGGTTCGAACATGACTTCCAGCCGGCCGAGCGCGGACCGAGCAGCTCCCGTCTCCGGCGAACCGGTCCGCCACGGCACGGGCGTGAACTCGAACCGGGCGTTCCCGACGGGGGCGCACCCGCAACACCTCGATCCGTTCGTCCTCTTCGAGCGGTTCTACATCGAGCCGGACCAGGGGTTCCCGATGCACCCGCACCGCGGGTTCGAGATCGTCTCGTACATGATCGAGGGCGGCATGGACCACGGGGACAGCCTCGGGGTGACGAACACCGCCCGCGAGAACGAGGCGATGCACATCACGACCGGCGGCGGGATCCGACACTCCGAGTTCCCCGCCGACGGGGCGGGTTGTAACGGTCTCCAACTCTGGATCAACCTGCCGCGCGAGGACAAGGGGATGGAGCCGGACTACTCGGACGCCGCGGCCGACGAGCTACCGACCGAGACGCTCGACGACGCGACCGTCACCACGGTCGTCGGCGAGGACTCACCGCTCTCGACGCACACGCCGGTGGAGTACCTCGACATCGAGGTGACGGGCTCGTGGGCGTGGTCCGTCCCCGACGGGTGGGCCGGCTTCCTCTACGCCGTGGACGGCGCGGGGACGGTCGACGGCTCGGCGATCGCCGAGGGCGACGTGCTTCCGGTGACGGAGGCGGCGACGGTCGACGTCCGCGGCGAGGACTCGCTGCGCGCGGTCGCGGTCTCGGGACGCCCACACGGCGAACCGATCGACCAGCGCGGCCCGTTCGTCCTCTGAGACCCGGCGGGTGCGGTGAGAACGGGCAGTGTTCAGATAAGCTGATTCCATGCGAAGGCGAACGATCTGAGCCACTCGTTTGCTGTTTCTGCTTTGGCGTTGCTAAAACAGTTTGAGAAACTGGTAGTTCTGCGTTTTATCTCACGAAAAACACGTTCGACGCTGTTTCGATTTCCATGTCGTTCGTATCTGAAATCGAGGCCGTGTTTGTCACAAGCTCGGTGGAGTGGAACCGCACCATCAACGAGAAAGATCGCGTCATCTACGTCGTGTTTGTCGCGGAGTTTCGTGAAGAACTGATCTGCGATCACGCTCGTTCTTGTTGGCTCAAGCTTTGTATGTAGCAAATCGTTTGACTGAGGATCGACAGCAGCGTACAGCCAGTATTGTTCATCATCGAGCTGAATCACAGTCTCGTCAACCGCAACGTGATTCGGGCTCCGACCAGCTTCCGGCTGTAGATCGGCTTTGTGTACCCAGTTATGAACGGTGGATCGAACTCGATCAACACCAAATACCTCAAGAAATGAAACAGTATTCGAAAGCGACAGTCCAGACAAATGGAGCTGAATACTGAGCTTCATCAACAGTTTCGGTGTTGCCTCTCGCTCCACAAACTCTAAGTTGATCTCGTCTAAACAGCCGCTGAGGCGGTCGTTTTCGGGCATAGATCACTTTGAAAACGCACCGCCTCACCTTTCAAACCTTATCTGAACACCGCCAACGCCACGGTAGTGTTCAGATAAGCTGATTCCATGCGAAGGCAAAGGATCTGAGCCACTCGTTTGCTGTTTCTGCTTCGGCGTTGCTGAAACAGTTTGAGAAACTGGTAGTTCTGCGTTTTACCTCACGAAAGACACGTTCGACGCTGTTCCGATTTCCATGTCGTTCGTATCTGAAATCGAGGCCGTGTTTACGACAGGCTCGCTGAAGTGGAGCCGCACCATCAACGAGAAAGATCGCGTCATCTACGTCGTGTTTTTCGCGGAGTTCCGCGAAAAACCGATCTGCGATCGCGTTATTTCTCGTCGGTTCAAGCCGTGTGTGTAGCAGATCATTTGATTCGGGATCGACAGCAGCGTACAGCCAATATTGCTCAGTATCGAGTTGAATCACGGTCTCATCAACCGCGACGTGATTCGGGTTCCGATCCGATTCCGGCTGTAGGTCGGCTTTGTGAACCCAGTTATGAACGGTCGATCGAACTCGATCAACACCGAATACCTCAAGAAACGAAACAGTATTCGAAAGCGATAGTCCAGACAAATGGAGCTGAATACTGAGCTTCATCAACAGCTTCGGTGTTGCTTCTCGCTCCACAAACTCTAAGTTGATCTCGTCTAAACAGCCGCTGAGGCGGTCGTTTTCTGGCATAGAACACTTTGAAAACGCACCGCCTCACTTTCAAACCTTATCTGAACACCGTCAACGCCACCGGCGATAGCTTTATTGTCTAACGTAAAGTCACCTTTACTGTAAAGCGAGCTTTACACTCGGTCCGCGCTCGCTTTACCTCCACCATGAGCGAACACACCGCCCCCGCGACGACTCGGCTCTCCACGCGGAAACGGTACAAACGCATCGCCTACGGACTGCTCGGCGCCGGCATCCTCGCGCTGTGGATCGCCATCGCCCTGGACCGGTTCGTCCTCGGCGTCGCCCTCTACTGGGCTGGCGGCCTCGGTATGGGGCTCGTTCAACGGTTCAGTCCCGTCGACCTGTACGACGAGCGCGACAGCACCATCGAACGCGAGGCCGGCCACTACACGATGAAGTTGTTCGCGTACGTGTTCATTCTCGGTGCCCCCGGCGGACTGGTGTTAGCGGAAAGCGACGTCCTCACGCTACCGGGCGAGTTCTACGGCGCGATGTGGACGCTGTTCGCGGTCTTCGTCGCGTACGGCGCGTTCGTGATCTACTACAAATACCGGCTGTGAACCGCACATGAGAAACGACCTCCGCGATCGACGCGCCGAGACGGGCGAGAGTCAGGCCGACCTCGCCGCCGCCGTCGGCGTCACCCGACAGACGATCAACGCGATCGAACGCGAGCGCTACGACCCGTCGCTGGAGCTCGCCTTCGATCTGGCTGACCACTTCGATTGCCGGATCGAGGACCTGTTCGAACCGGCGGACAACTGACGGTCGGCCGCCGCTTCCGGACTCACTTCGGCGTCGCCACGACGCCGAGATGGTCCTCGTGGTACCGGTCGAGCCGCCGCGTCTCCAGTATCTCGTACGCCTCCCGGAGCCGGTCGAGCGCGCCCTCGAACACCGTCTCCGGGTCCGCCGTCACGTCCTCGCTGCGCGCCTTGATCGCCAAGAGTAGTCGGCCGTCGTCCGCCAGGAACCGCGCGTTGCGCACGGCCACCTCGGCCTGTCCGCGCGTGGCGACGTCCTGAACGACCGCGTCGACGTCGCTCTCGACGACGTGCGCGTACGTCTCCGGCTTCCGCGCGTCCTTCAGCAGCGGAAAGAGGCGGTCGCGCGGCTCGGCGGCGTCGAGGAGGTCCCGCGCCGGGCGGGGCGCGAACTCGACCGCGTACGTCGGGCCCGCGAAGTCGGCGACGTGGCTCGCCGTGGTCCCGCTCGCGGCACCGAGGTAGAGGACGGTCTCGCCGCCTGTCAGACCCGTCTCCAGCCCGAGTTCGAGCATCCCGCCGAGCTTCGACCGCTCCGGGTCCCACGCGCGCCAGCTCTCGGCGGTCGGCTCGCCGTACACGGGCTCGCCGCGGGTCGCCAGCCGCCGCTCGCCGTCGATATCGCGTCGCTCGACGCCGGCGGGCAGGCCCTCACTCATCGTCGGTCACCCCCTCAGTCTCCGCGTCCTCCCGATCGCCGGGGTCGTTCCCGTCCTCGTCCGCTCGCGCCCGGATCGTCGCCATCCGCTCGCGGAGGTCGTCGTGGAGGCGCTCCCGGCGCTCGCCGGCGTAGTGGTCCGCGCGCGCGCCGAGCGAGAGCTTCCCGGCGAGCGCGCGCGCCGCGGAGCCGCGGTCCTCGGGCCGGGTCCCCCGGACGAACTCGTGGGTGTAGATGATCCCGTGCTTCGGCGAGGGGGCGCGCCCCGAGAGGTGCGCGAACAGCGCGTCCTCCGCGCCGAGCACCTGTACCGTCCCGGAGGGCTTCTTCGCGAGCGGCTCCAGCCCGCCGGCGAGCGCGATAAGACGCGCGGCCAGTTCCGGCCCGGCCATCTCGGTGAGGTTCGGCGCGACCGCCGGCGCGATCCGACCGATGGTCTCCGCGAGCGCCGCCCGCTCGTCGTCAAGCTCCGCAGCGCGCTCCGCGAGGGAGACGGCCCGCCGTTCGACCTCGTTCTCCGGCTCGCGCGCGGCGATCGCTCGCGCCCCCTCGACTCCGGGGTCGACCTCGTCGAAGAGGCTCCCGCCCCACTCGACGGCGCGCTCGGCGAGCTCGTTGGCGACGCGCTCGCAGTCGTCCATGGCACGGACCGCGTGGATCAGCTGCGCGTCGTCGGCGCGCTCGCGCTTGCGGACCGCCTCCCGCGTCGCGCGCGTCGTCGCGGCCTTGAGCCGGTCGTAGTACTCGTCGGCGTCGTCGGCGAACCCGGCCTCGACGGCGCGTTCGGGCCAGTCGGCGGGTGCCGCGGCGCTCCCGTCGCGGACCCGCGCCGCGACCGCGGCGTCGCCGCTCGCCGTGTCACCGTCGCCGTCCGCCGCCTCCGGCGGACGCGTCTCGAACCAGCCGCCCCCGCGGTCGGACGCCCCGCTCGCGTCCGGGTCGTCGGTGTCGCTCATTGCCGGCGGCTACTCGGCCCGCCGGTATAGACGTTCCCGATGCGGCCGGGAGCCAGCCGCACCGCGGACCGCTCACGCGGCCGCGTCGGCCTCGGGCGTCTCGTCGGCGTCGACCTCGTCTCCGTCGCCGTCCGCGAACACGCCGCCAGCGCCGGACTTCAGTTCGGCGAGCGTCGCGCCGGCCAGCCCGCCGAGCGCGCCGCCCGTGCTCGCCGCGTTCCGGCTCCACAGCCCGCCGACCGCGGCACCGACGGCAGCGCCGACGGCCGCGTACTTCGCCCTGTCGACCGCGTTTCGGATTCGTGATCCCATACGCCCCTCTCTTGTCTACTCATAAAAGTGTGGCTACGAAAACCACGGATTGGTGGGCGGGTGATCTCCGAGCCGCCTCACTGGAGCCGCTTCGTCGTCTCCACGAGCGGGTGTCTGGCGTAGTCGACGACCTCGATGTCGTCGACGACCCGGAGCCCCTCCTTCTCGGCGGTCTTCGCCATCCCGAGGTCGACGGTGCTCCGCGGGACGATCACGTACGCGTCCATCGTCTCGATGCCGGCTTCGCGGGCCGCCATCGCCCGGTGGTGACCGTCGGCCAGGTAGAGCGTGCCGCCGTTGTCGATGACGACGAGCGGCTCGGCGAGGCCGTTCTCCAGCTCGTACTGCCGCCCCTCCAGCTCGTCGGCGTACACGCGGGCCTGCGTGGGCGTCAGGGCCGCGATCTCGACCTCGCGCCGCTCCTCGTCGAGCTCGACGCCGTGGATCTGCGAGAGGGTCCGCATCAGCTTCCCGACTTTCCCGGGCGTCGCGCGCTCGATCTGCGAGCGGACGACGTCCGTGTTCGAGATGATCCCGACGAGGTTGTCGGCGTCGTCGACGACCGGGAGCCGCTGGATGCCGGACCGAAGGATCACCCGCGCGGCGTCGGTCACCTTCATGTCGGGGTGCGCGACGATCAGGTTCTCCGTCATCACCGTGAACACGGGGGCGTCGTCGTCCGCGAGCAGCAGGTCCCCGGCCGCGACAAACCCCTCCACGGTGCGGCCCTGCGTGACGGGGAACCCGTTGTGCCCGTCGCTGTCGGCCATGCGGCGCGCGACGGCCGCCACCGTCTCGTCCGGGCTGACCGTCTCTACCTCCCGGGTCATGTACTCGCCGACGGTCGGTTTCCCGCTCATCGTCCGCGGTAGACGCTCCCGGAATAAAAAGAGGGCGGGGAGTTGCCGCCGAACGGGCGGTCGAGTCGGGACGCGGGAAGAGACCGAAACCGGAGGATACGGGGCGGGAGCGGCGGCTCGCGGTGCGGCGGCGCGACGAAACCGCGAAAGGGAGGAGAGAGTCGTTTACTGCGGGCTCGGGCTGGACGGGCTGGAGACGTTGCTCTCCTTCAGCGTCGACCCCGTGATCGACTTCAGCCGCGAGACGAGCGAGTCCTTCTCGGTCTCGCCTTCGAGGGCGATGTCGAGGACCTCGCTGATGTGCGAGACGGGGATGATCTCGATCATCTCCTCGTACTCGTCTTCGATCATCACGTCCTGCTCGTTGGCCGCGGGGATGATGACCCGGTCGCAGCCGGCCTTCGCGGCCGCCTCGATCTTGTGAGTCACCCCGCCGACGGGGAGCACGTCGCCGCGGACCGAAAGCGAGCCGGTCATCGCGAGGCTCTGGTCGACGCCGACGTTCTCCAAGGCGGAGATGACGGCGGTCGCGACCGTGATGGACGCGCTGTCGCCGTCGACGCCCTGCTGGCCCGTCTGGATGAACTGGATGTGGATGTCCTTCTCCGAGATGTTCTCGTCGGAGAACTTCTTGATGATCGCCGAGACGTTCTGGACCGACTCCTCGGCCATCTCCTTGAGCTGGCCGGTGGCGATCACCTGCCCGCCGCCCTGAGTCGGCGTCACCTCGGCCATCACCGGGAGCATGATCCCGGAGTCCTCGCCCATCACGGCGAGGCCGTTGACGCGCCCGACGACGTAGCCGTCGGACACTTCCAGCTCGTAGTCCTTCCGGCGCTCGATGTAGTCGTCCGCGAGCTGCTGCTCGATCGAGCGCGAGCGGCCCTTCGCCTGAAGCACGTGGTCGCGGGTGGTGATATCGGCGTCCTCGCCCCGGGCGATGTCGCCCGCGACGCGGACCATCCCGCCGAGGTTCCGCATCTTCAGCGTGAGGTGGCCCTTCCGGCCGGACCGGCGCTTGGCCTCGAGGATGATCTCCTCGACCGCCTCGGCCGAGAACTCCGGCAGTCGGCCGTCCTTCGCGACCTCCTGAGCGATGAACCGGACGTACTTCCGGCGCATCTCCGGGGTGTCCTCGATGGTGTCCTCCATGTACACCTCGTAGCCGTACCCCTTGATCCGGGAGCGCAGCGCCGGGTGCATGTTCTCCATCGCGTCGAGGTTCCCGGCCGCGATCATGACGAAGTCAGTCGGGACGGGCTCGGTCTGGACCATCGCGCCCGAGGAGCGCTCGGACTGGCCCGTGATCGAGAACTCGCCCTCCTGGATCGCCGTCATGAGGTGCTGCTGGCTGCGGATGTCGAGCGTGTTGATCTCGTCGATGAACAGCACGCCCTTGTTCGCCTTGTGGATGGCCCCGGCCTCGACGCGGTCGTGGCTGGGCGTCTCCATCCCCCCGGACTGGAACGGGTCGTGCCGGACGTCGCCGAGCAGCGCGCCGGCGTGCGCGCCGGTCGCGTCGCGGAACGGCGCGGTCTTCGTGTCGCCGTTGTTCACCAGCAGGTTCGGGATCATCGCGTCCGACCCGCGGTTCAGGTAGCGGAAGACGAGGTACACCACGCCGGCCGCGATGATGCCCACGAGGATCGTGCCGGCGATGATGAGCGCGTAGCCCAACACGACGGCGATGATGATCCACATGAGGAGCGACCGCATCTGGTTGCGCTTGCGCGCCTCCTCGCGGTGCGCCTCAACGATCTGGTCGCCCTTGCCGGCCGGCACGGTCCGCACCTTCGGCTTGTTGCCGTCCTCGGGGTTGTGATACACCAGGACGTCCTGAAGCTCCTCTTTGGGGAGCAGCTCGGACATCGCCTTCGCGAGCATCGACTTGCCGGTCCCCGGCGAGCCGATCATCATCACGTGGCGGCGCTGCTTCGCCGCCTTGATGATCACGTCGCGGGCGTGTTCCTGCCCGATGACCTGGTCGACGAGCCGGTCGGGGATCTCGAGTTCGGCGGTGGTGTCGATCTTGAGCCCGCCGAGCAGGTCGTCCTCGTCGGGGTCCTCCTCGATCTCGGCCCCTTCCACCTCGACGGTGCTACCGAGCTCGTCGATCCCGCCGTCGTCGGCCGGACCGGCGCTCTCGCCGTTGGCGTCGGCGGTCCCCCCGACGACGTCGGCCTCGTCAAACCCGTCGCCCTCGTCGACGACGACGTCGTCGTCCCAGGGCTCGTCCGCGTCGTCGGGGTCCGCGGCCGACTCCCCGCCGGAGTCCGCGGCCGGGTCCCGGTCGACGTCGGGGTCGCTCGCCGGACCCTCGTCGGGCTCGGGGTCGCCGTGCGCGGCGTCCTCGCCGTTCCCCGCCGGACTCGAGTCGTCGACGCCGCCGTGAGGCGGTTCGTCGGGGTCGTCGGCCGTCGGGTCGTTCGTGTCCTTCTCGTTGCTCATAGAATCGGGTGTCGCTATCGAAACGGAAGGGTCGGCTACTGATATACTTTCTCCCCCCAACCCCGCGGGTACGGGGGCAGTAAAACCCCTCGTGAAGCCGTTTACCCCCCGATCTCTCCGTTCGAGCGTTCCCACGGGGTTTATAAATGACGCCGCCGCTACGTACGTCTATGCGGGGGTTCTACATCGGTCGGTATCAGCCGTTCCACAACGGTCACCAGCACATGGTGGAAGAGATCGCGGCGGAGGTCGACGAGCTCGTCTTGGGAATCGGCTCCGCCGGGGACTCCCACACCACGCGGAACCCCTTCACCGCCGGCGAGCGCGTCATGATGGTGACGAAGGCCGTCGAGGAGTTCGACATCACCACCTACGTCGTCCCCATCGAGGACCTCGACCGGAACTCCGTGTGGGTGAGCCACGTCCGGAGCATGACCCCCCGGTTCGACGTGGCGTACTCGAACAACCCGCTCGTGGTCCGGCTGTTCGAGGAGGCGGGCGTCGAGGTGCGCCAGTCGCCGATGTTCCGTCGCGACGTGTTAGAGGGGACCGAGCTCCGCGAGCGGATGATCCGCGGCCGCGACTGGGCGGACCTCGTCCCGGACGCCGTCGTCGACGTGATCCGCGAGGTCGACGGGGTCCGGCGCATCCGCCGGATCGCCGAGACCGACGCGAACGGCGAGGAGCCGTCGGACGCGTAGATCGGGCGTACGAGGTTGTTTCCGGCTATAAAGTTGCGACCGACACGAATGCCTCCGAAGCCCAGCCGCTCGGCTGTACGTAATCGCTTATAAATTACTGACCGACACGAATGCCTCCGAAGCCCCAGCCGCTCGGCTGTACGTAATCGCTTATAAATTACTGACCGACACGAATGCCTCCGAAGCCCCAGCTGCGAGGCGGGCAGACGCTCGCTGCGCTCCTCGGTCGCTCGTTTCACTCGCTCCCTCCGGTGCTTACGTCGCCTCTGCCCGCCTCGCGGCTGCCCCTTCGAGTCCCGCCCCGCACAGCCCCGCACCTCACGCCTCCCCAGCCTCGCGGCTCCCTTCGGTCGCCGCGTCCCTCGCACGCGCTCTTCGCGGTCGCCGGGGGCGACCGCTCGCAGGCGCGCGCCACCGCGTCGTCGGGTGAACCGAGCCGCCGCCCGTTTCCTTTAACAGCCCCCCGCACGCGGTTTCCGACATGATCACGCTCACCTCGGACTTCGGCTCGCCGTATCCCGCCGCGATGAAGGGAGTGATCCGCCGGCACACGGACGCCGAGCTGATCGACGTGGCCCACGACTTACCCCGCGGGGACCCCCGCGCGGCGGCCTTCTGGCTCCGGTTCGTCCTCCCGGAGTTCCCGCCGGCGGTCCACTGCGCGGTCGTCGACCCCGGCGTCGGCACCGACCGCGCCGCCCTGGTCGTCCGCGCCGGTGCGCACGTCGTCGTCGCGCCCGACAACGGCCTCGCGATGCCGCCGGCCCGGGCGCTGGCGGCCGAGGAGTCGGACGTCGAGGCGTGGACCGTCGCGGTCGACGAACCCGCGAGCGAGACGTTCCACGGCCGCGACGTGTTCGCCCCGACCGCGGCCCGGGTCCGGACGGCGCTCGACGACGCGGACGAGTCGACGGGTGACGGGAGGGTGACGCCGAGCGCGGTCGCCGACGCGCTCGCCGCGATGGACGACCTCTCGCCCGCGAGCGACCCCGTCGACGTCCGCTTCCCGGAGCCGTCGGTCGAGCGCGACGGGGACGACGGGGCGGGCGACTCCACCGGCGATGTCGTCGCCGTCGACGGCGAGGTGCTCGCGATCGACCGGTTCGGGAACGTGATCACCAACGTCCCGGGCGAGCTGATCCGCGGCCGCGACTGGATCCGCGTCGACGGCGACCTCACCCCGGTCGCGGAGACGTTCGGAGCCGTCGACCCCGGCGAGCGCCTCGTCACCGTCGGGAGCCACGGCTACGTGGAGTGCGACGTCAACGACGGGCGCGGCGACGGCGCGTTCGACCTCCGGCCCGGCGACTCGGTGCGGCTCGTGCCCGACAGCGTCAGCCTCTGATCGCGGCGACGTCCGCGCTCGACCCGGACCGCCGACCGCCGCCCTCAGAGTTCGACGCCGGAGGGGATCAGGCTCTCGCTGCGGAGGAGATTCCCCTCGTGGTCGTACACGAGGAACGTGTCCTTGTCGTAGGCGACGAGCCGCTCGCCGTCCACGTCGATCTCGACGCGGTACTGGGCGTCGCCGTCCTCCGTGGCATCCCGAGCGGCGTGGATGAAGGGGAGCACGTCAGTCGCCGTCTCGTTGAGTTCGAGGACGAAGTCCCCGGTGTAGCGGTTGGTGACGCCCACCACGCCCTCGGGGTCGTCCGCCTCGTCCAGCGGCTCTCGGAGTCGGAAGGCGACGTCGATCTCGTCGGCCGTGAGCAGGTCGTCGTCGCCGTCGCTCTCGCCCCCGGAGAGCCGACCGCGGAGCAGGTCCGCCGGCCCGTGGAAGTCGATCCGCACCAGCGGGGGCGACCGGGAGTCGACGCCGTCGCCGACGCCGTCGACGGTCAGATCGAAGTAGTCACGCCGCATTTCGTATGGTTCGCTTTGCGGCCCGGCCGTATCAACGTAACGGGCGGATCGGCGACGGAGGCGTCACCGGCGACGGGAGTCGCGACGACGGCGCGTCCCGATGTCGGTCGTGATAATCGTCGGGGGTAGTTTAACTTCCCCCCGCCGCAACGTCCCCACGTTCATGGCGAGCGACGTCGGCGGGAGCGACCTCGGCGACCGGATCGAGGCCCTCCAGCGGCGGCTCTCCCGGACGTGGGAGCTGCTTCAGGGGTCCGCGCTCGACGTCCGCCCGTTTCGTCCGGGGGAGGACGGGCCGCTCGCCTCCTTCACCGTCCCGGACGACGAGCGCGAGGTCGACCGCTACTGGGTGAACGCGCCGTACGCGTACGTCGTGATCACCTACGACGACGTCGAGAGCGAACACCGCTACTACGCCGTCGAGCCGGAGCTGGACGGGTTCGAGCGCGAGCTCCTCGACCGCGTCGTCGACGACATCCGCGACCCGCTCCTGTACCGCGAGGGGACCGGCAAGACCGACGAAGAGACGCTTACATCGGAGCTGGAGACGCTGTTAGAGGGGTACGGCGTCGAGGCCGGGATGGACACGTTCCACGCCCTGCTGTACTACCTCTACCGCGACTTCCGCGGCTACGGGAAGGTCGACCCCCTGCTGAACGACCGCCACATCGAGGACGTCTCCTGTGACGGCTACGACCTCCCGATCTTCGTCTACCACGACCAGTACACCGACATCGAGACGAACGTCTCCTTCGACCAGGAGTCGCTCGACAGCTACGTGATCCGGCTCGCACAGCAGTCCGGCCGCCACGTCTCCGTCGGCGACCCCATCGTCGAGACGACGCTGCCGGACGGCTCGCGCGCGGAACTCGCGCTCGGCGAGGAGGTGACGCCGCGCGGCTCGGCGTTCACGATCCGCCAGTACGCCGAGGACCCGCTCACCCCCGTCGACCTCGTGGAGTACGGCACCTTCTCCGTCGAGCAGATGGCGTACTTCTGGCTCTGTATCGAGCACAACAAGAGCCTCATCTTCGCGGGCGGGACCGCCTCCGGGAAGACCACCTCGATGAACGCGGTGTCGATGTTCGTCCCGCCGCGCGCGAAGGTGCTCACCATCGAGGACACCCGCGAGCTCTCCTTATACCACGACAACTGGCTCTCGGCGGTCACCCGCGAGCGCCGGTACGAGGGAACCGACATCGACATGTACGACCTGCTGCGCTCCGCGCTGCGCCACCGCCCCGAGTACATCATCGTCGGCGAGGTCCGCGGCGAGGAGGCGATCACGCTGTTCCAGGCGATGAACACGGGCCACACGACGTTCTCGACGATGCACGCCGACTCGATCGAGACGGTGATCAACCGGCTGGAGAACGAGCCGATCAACGTCCCTCGCGCGATGGTCCAGTCGCTCGACATGCTCTCGGTCCAGACGCTCACGCGCTCCGACGACGAGCGCGTGCGCCGCGCGAAGACGATCGGTGAGATCGGGGGGATCGATCAGCGAACCGGCGAGCTCGACTACTCGTCGGCGTTCGAGTGGGTGCCCGACTCCGACACGTTCCGGCGCAACGACTCGTCGCTGTTGGAGGAGATCGCCGACGAGCGCGGCTGGTCCCGGTCGGAGCTGCTCCGGGAGGTCCGCCGCCGCGAGCGGTTCATCGAACTGCTCTCCGCGCTCGGCATCAACGACTACCGCACGTTCACCGCCCTCGTCAACGAGTACTACGCAGACCCCGAGCGCGTGATGGACAAGCTCGACGAGCGCGCCGCCGCGGCCGACGACGTCGACGCGGACTCTCTCACCGACGAAGAGGGCGTCGCCACCGCGGGAGACCCGGCGGTCGACGCCGCGGACCGATGATCGAGTATCTCCCCCTCGCCGCGGCGGTCGCGGCCTGCCTCGCGCTCGCGCTCCCGCTCGTCGACGACCGGGTCGACCTGTTCGTCACCCGCGTCGCGCTGTCGGCGTTCGGCGACTACGTCGGCGAGAACGAGACGCGGCGGCGGGCCCAGCGCGACCAGATGCGCGCGGCCCACGTCGCCGGGACGACCCACCGGGTGTACGCCTCGCGCACGCTGCTGTACGCCGCCGTCCTCGGCGTCGCCGGCAGCGTCATCGGCGTGTACGGGGCCGCGGGGCTGCTCGCCGCGCTCGACGTCGGCGAGGCCGCGATCCGCGAGGCGCTCCCGGCCGAGTTCGGGTTCGTCGCGGTCGTCACCCGGCTCGCCGACCTCGGGCTCGGCAGGCTGTTCGTCCTGCTCGCGGTCGTCTCCGCGACCGTCGGCGCGGGGCTGGCGCTCGGGGCGTACCTCGCCCGGTGGCAGCTGCTCGACCAGCGCGCACACGCGAGGGCGGCCGAGATAGACGCCACCCTCCCCCGAACCGTCGCGTTCATGTACGCGCTCTCGCGGTCGGGGATGGCGTTCCCGCGGGTGATGGACACGCTCGCGGAGAACGAGGCGGTGTACGGCGAGGCCGCCACGGAGCTGTCGGTCGCGGTCCGGGACATGAACGCCTTCGGGACCGACGCGCTCACCGCGCTCCAGCGGGTCTCCCGGCGAACGCCCAGCGACGACCTCGCCGACTTCTCGGAGAACCTCGCGTCCGTCCTCGGGACCGGGCAGTCGGTGTCGGCGTTCCTCAACGACCAGTACGAGCGCTACCAGGCGGAGGCGGAGGCGAAACAGGAGCAGTACCTCGAACTGCTCTCGACGTTCGCCGAGGCGTACGTCACCGCGCTGGTCGCCGGCCCGCTCTTTTTCATCACCATCCTCGTCGTCATCGGACTCGTCTTGCAGGACACGATGCCGCTCCTGCGCGTCGTCGTCTACCTCGGCGTTCCGCTCGCCACCTTCGGGTTCGTCGTCTACGTCGACAGCGTGACGCAGGGCGTCGGCGGCACCGAGACGGTCGCGGAGTCGTCGCTCTCGGACCCGGACACGCCGTCGGTCTCGGGGGTGCGCCACGCGACGGACGAGCCGGGAGACCGCGGCGGCTCCCCGCGGTTCGACGGGGGCGCAGCGAGCGGACGCGGGCCGGACGGGGTGACGGCGGACGGACGCGGGCCGGACGGGGGGACGGCGGACGGACGCGGGGGAGGGGGTCCCGGCCGCGACGCCCCCGGCGCGGACCGGTGGGCGGCGAGCCGCGAGCGGCTCCGGGCGTACGACCGTCTCCGCTGGGTCAGACAGTTGATCGCGTCGCCCGCGGAGACGGTGCTGGCCTCGCCGCGGACCGTGTTGCTCGCCGCGGTCCCGATCGCGGTCGTCGGACTGCTCGTCTTCGCGTTCCCGATCACGCTCGGGACGCCGGTGGAGATGGTCGGGCAGGTCGACGGGCCGATCGTCGTCGCGACGGCGTTCGTCCTCGCGGCGTACGCGGTCGCCTACGAGTTCGGTAAGCGTCGGGTCCGGCGCATCGAGTCCGCCGTCCCCGACTTCCTCGACCGCCTCGCCAGCGTCAACGAGGCGGGGACCGCGGTGATCGGCAGCGTCCGGCGCGTCGCCGACTCGAACCTGGAGGCGCTGACGGCGGACCTCCGGCGGACGCGCCGCGACGTGGACTGGGGGGCGGACGTCTCGACCGCGCTCCGCCGACTCGAACGCCGGGTCCGATCCCCGATGATGTCCCGGGCGGTCGCGCTCGTCACCAACGCCATCCGGGCGAGCGGCGACGTCGGCCCGGTCCTGCGGATCGCGGCCGACGAGTCGCGCGCGACGTGGTCGCTCCGGCGCGAGCGGCGACAGGTGATGCTGACGTACCTAATCGTGATCTACATCTCCTTCCTCGTCTTCCTCGGGATCATCGCGGCGCTGTCGGTGTCGTTCATCCCCGCCATCGAGTCCGCCGGCGTCCCGGGCGCGGGCGGCGGCCTCCCGGACGCCGGGAGCGGCGTCCCCTCGGGCCCTTCGGGGATCACGGACGGGATCGGCGACATCGACGTCGCGGCCTACGAGCAGCTGTTCTTCCACGCCGCCGCGATACAGGCGACCTGCTCCGGGCTCGTCGCCGGCCAGCTGGGCGAGGGGTCGGTGCGCGACGGCGTGAAACACGTCGTGGTGCTGCTCGCGCTCACGCTCGTCGCGTTCGTCGCGATCGGCGCGGTGTGACGCGGTCCGGTCGGCATTTACCCGTCGCGGCCGGAGACCCCGGTATGGACCCGCAGTCGACCGGCGATCCGCAGTCGACCTACGACCGCATCGCGAGCCACTTCTCGAAGACCCGCGAGTACGCGTGGCCCGAGGTCGAGTCGTTCCTCGCGGACCGGTCGGCGGCGCGGGCGCTCGACGTGGGCTGCGGAAACGGCCGGCACACGGAGGCGCTCGCGGCGCGCGCCGAGACCGCGGTCGGGGTCGACCTCAGCCGCGGCCTGCTGGACGAGGCGGTTTCCCGCGCC
Organism: Halorubrum hochsteinianum; assembly: GCF_023702125.1. NCBI lineage: Archaea > Methanobacteriati > Methanobacteriota > Halobacteria > Halobacteriales > Haloferacaceae > Halorubrum > Halorubrum hochsteinianum. Next base: position 109,060 of record NZ_CP098415.1, read on the forward strand.
CGCGACCGGGGGTACGCGGACGCGGCCGCCTTCATCCACGCCGACGCCGCGTCGCTGCCGGTGCGCGACGGCGCGGTCGACCTCGCGGTGTACGTCGCCACGCTCCACCACCTCTCGCCCCGGGCCGAACGCGTCGAGAGCCTGAACGAGCTGGCCCGGGTCCTCGCGCCGGGCGGGGTCGCGCTCGTCAGCGCGTGGAGCACGGCCCACGACCGGTTCGACCGCGACGAGGGGTTCGACACGACCGTCGACTGGACCCTGCCGGGCGGCGAGACCGTCCCCCGGTACTATCACATCTACTCCCCCGCCGAGTTCGAGTCGGACCTCGGGGCGAGCGGCCTCGAAGTCCGCCACACGCGCGTTTCCAGCGGGAACTGTTACGCGGCGGTGTCGGCACCGGGCCGCTGATTATCACGGCGGATACTGACGGGGGTGGATTAAAGAGTCCCTGTCGACCGCCTGATGGTAATGGCCGACACCCTTCTCGAACGGATCTTGCGCCGGGTCACGCCCGACGCGGTGGCGCGGAGCTATCTCACGAAGTTCCTCGTCGCCCTCGTCGTCGTCGTGCTCGCGATCGGTGCCGTCGGAGCCGTCACGTACGCGGAGACGACGGCGGAACTGGAGTCGAGCGCGCAGGACGACTACACCGCCGTCGCGGAGCTGAGCGCGACCGACCTCGACGCCTGGGCGACCGAGCGCCGCACGACGCTCCGGACGGTCGCCGACAACGACATCTTCTCACAGGACGCCGACCGGGTCGAGGGGTACCTCTCCTCGCACCTCTCGCGCGCCGACGAGTCGGTCGTCGCCCTCAACTACGTCGATCCGACCGCCGGCACCGTCCTCGCCACAACCGACGAGGCCGACGGCGGCGAGACGGTGGTCTCGAAGGCGTGGTTCGGCGACGACCTCGTGTTCGCGGACGAGGTGTTCCGGAGCCAGCCGTACAGCGTCGACGGCGAGCGGCGGATCGCGTACGTCACGTCGACGCCGCTCGGCGAGTATCTCGTGATGGAGGTGTCGCTCGCGCCCGTCACGGCCGACCTCCGGCAGCCGACTGAGGGCGCGTTCACCACCATCGTCGAGCAGAACGGCGAGATCACGGCGAGCGACAACGACTACGCCGCCGGCTTCCGCTACGACAACGACATCCGGTCGACGCTGTTCGGCGAGGAGGACACCGTCGGGTTCCTCCCGTCCGCGACGTTCGGCTTCGCGGACGGCGGCGAGTACCTCGTCGCGTACGCGCCCTTGGAGACCGAGGACTGGCTGGTCGCGGTCCACGTCCCGCTCTCCGAGGCGTACGCGCTCTCCGGGATGATCGGCCGGAACCTCCTCCTCATCGTCGGCGTCGCGGTCGTCGGCCTCGGGCTGCTCGGCGGGACGCTCGGCCGCGGCACCGTCCTCGAACTGAACCAGCTCCGCGGGCGGGCGGCGGCGCTGGCCGATGGCGACCTCGACGTCGACTTCAAGACGGAGCGGCGCGACGAGTTCGGCGACCTCTCATCGGCGTTCGCGACGATGCGCGACTCGCTGAGCGAGCAGATCCAGTCGGCCGAGACGCAGCGCGAGCGCGCCGAGGCGGCGAAGGCCGAGAGCGACGCGTTCGCCGAGCGCCTGGAGTCGCGCGCGAGCGACTTCGGCGAGACGATGGCGGCCTGCGCCGACGGCGACCTCACCGCCCGGCTCCGCGCCGACCCCGACGACCCCGAGGCGCTCCGCTCGATCGCCACGGAGTTCAACGACGCGATGGACGAACTGGAGGCCGCGATCGCCGAGGTCGACGAGTTCGCGGTCGAGGTGGCCGAGCGGAGCGACGCGGTCACGGACGGCACCGACGAGGCCGCGGCCGCCGGCCGGGAGACCAGCGACGCGGTCGACGAGATCTCCGCGGGCGCGGAGCGGCAGAGCCGCCAGCTGGCGGAGGTCGCCGGGGAGATGGAGGACATGTCCGCGACCGTCGAGGAGGTCGCCGCCTCGGCCGATCAGGTCGCGACCACCTCCCGGCAGGCCGACGCGCTCACCGAGGAGGGCCGCGAGGCGGCCGCCGACGCCGTCGAGGAGCTCCACGGGATCGAGGCGCGCTCCGAGTCCGCGGCCGAGACGATAGAGCGGCTCGAAGCCGAGATGGCGGAGGTCGACGAGATCGTCGAGACGATCTCGGAGATCGCGGACCAGACGAACCTGCTCGCGCTGAACGCCTCGATCGAGGCCGCCCGCGCGGGCGAGAGCGGGTCCGGCTTCGCCGTGGTCGCCGAGGAGGTGAAGTCGCTCGCGGAGGAGACGCAGGAGTCCGCCGCCGAGGTGGAGTCGCTCATCGACAGCCTCCGCGAGCGCACCGACGAGAGCGTCGACGAGATGGCCGCGATCCGCGAGGGCGTCGAGGACGGCGTCGACGTCGTCGAGGACGCCGAGGACGCCCTCGAAGAGGTCTCCGAGCGGGTGAGCGAGGCCGACGACGGCGTTCAGGAGATCTCCGGCGCGATGGACGCGCAGGCGTCGTCGGTCAGCGAGGTCACCGGCGCGGTCGACGACCTCGCGGGCGTGAGCCAGCAGACGACCGCCGAGGCGACCACCGTCGCCTCCGCGGCCGAGGAGCAGGCCGCCACGCTCGGCGAGGTCTCCGAGCAGGCGCACGACCTCCACGAGCGCGCCCGCGACCTGCGGGAGACGACCGAGGGCTTCGAGGTCGACGCCGACGGGGCCGCGGTCGGAGACGACGCCGCGCCCGCCGACGAGGAGGACGCGCCCGTCGACGCAGGTGGTTCGACCGAGCCGACGGACGAGCCTGAGTCCGGGTTCGCCTTCGGCGCGGGCGAGGAGTCGTCTGACGGCGCGCCCGCCAGCACGGACGGCGGCACCGCGGACGGAGGGGCCGAACCGAGCGAGTCGGACGCCGACGGCTCCGAGCGCGCGGAGCGGTCGCTCGACGAGTAACGGGTCGAACGGAAAAGCGGTCGTCGTCGTCCGCGACGGGGCTGCCGGTCGCTTCGCGGTCGGCGGTTCAGCCTTCTTCAGTCGGCCATCGACTCGTGGCTGACGCCCCCGTCGTCCGGGAGCGGTGCCACGAGTCGGTAGGCCGCGTACAGGCCGAGCACCGCGATGCCGGCCAGCACGAAGGCGGTCCGGATCTCCGGCGAGATAAGCGGCATCGCCGTCACCTCACCCGCCTCGTTCGTGATCGGAGCCGGACTGAACGGCTGTCCGGCGAGCGTCTCGACCAGTCCGAGGACCACGATGCCGAACAGCATCAGTCCCGCGCTCAACGCCCGCGCCGCCGTGTCGATGGTGTCTGTCATTGGAAGTCACCTCTCAGCCGAGCAGGTACCGCAGCTTGGGGTGTTGCTTGACGAGCGCCGTCTGTTCGATGAGCGCGTCGAGGCCGTAGTAGCGACCGGCCGCGAGCACGATCACGGTCAGGAACAGCAGCAGTCCCATGAGGTCGCTGTTGACGACGCCGTGACCGAACTCGGCGTTGCCGATCCAGAACAGGGACATGAAGATGACCCCGCCGAACGCGGCGAACCGCGTGAACGCCCCGGCGATCAGCGCCAGCCCGATGAGCGTCTCGAACAGGGGCACGCCCGGCTCGATGAGCCACGCGAGGTTGTTCCCCATCCAGACCGGGATCCCGCCGAGGGCGGTCCCGCTCATCTGTTGCATGTACGCGGGGCCGTAGCTGTACGCGAACCCGTCGGTGAGGATCTTGGTGAACCCCGAGTGGAAGAACCACCAGCCGGTGACGACGCGCAGGAACGCGATCCAGTACGTCGCCCACGGTCCGTCCAGCGCGAACTCCGTCTCGCCGACCAGCGGATTGCTAGTTTGGTATGACATCGGTGTCACCTCACGGGTGTACGTTGGGTGGGTAGACACATATGTACCGAACAGGTTTCTAAGCGCCTGAAAAGCGTTCTAGCGCGCTGGGAGCGGTCCGCAGTATCGTGGGTCTTTAAGTGAGTTACCCGTGGATCGGCGGGCCGGTCCCGGCGACCCGCGGGGCGTTCGACACGAACACGGAACGCTTATGAAACACGTTCCGCCTACGTATGGATGCGTCATCGACCGACGCGAGCGCCGGTGGTCTAGTGGTAGGACCTGAGCCTTCCAAGCTCATGGCCCGGGTTCAAATCCCGGCCGGCGCATAAGACGGCTCCGCCGTCTTGCGATTTTACTGGGGTTCGGACTGAAAAAATGTATCCGAACACCAAGCGTTATGTAGTCAGACAGTTGAGACAACGCCGCAGTCATGCGGTTTTTAAGAAGTGTCAGGCTCACATAGAAGAGGTCAAATAGGATGACCCGAATCCCGACCGTCACTCAACCAATCCAAGACCGGCTCAGTCCCCGCAAACTCGCCGATTACAAGGATTATAAACAGAAGCTCATTCGCTGGCTATCCAAACGAGGCAAGAACCCCGAACGCCGGAAAGGATACGCTGACGGGACAATCCGCAACGTAACCTACCACGTTGACCGCTTCTATCGCTGGAAGTGGGACCGCGAAGAGGCCTACACTATCGGTATCCTACCCGAAGAGGCCGATGAGTATCTCGACAGCCTCCTCCTTTCTGAGAAGGACTACAGCGATACCTACGTCCATACCGCGCAGAAATCTCTCAAACGGGTATTCAAATTCTGGAACTACGAGCGCGGCAAGAACCTCGACTACGATTCAGAATTCTCTTTCTCGGTCAGCCAGAACGAACCCCGCGACTACCTCACCCGGGAAGAACGTCAGGCCATCCGGGAAGCCTCATTAGAGTACGGAAGCGTTCCCGCCGCCACGAGTGTATCTGGGGAGGAGTACGACCGGTGGACTGCCTATCTTGCTCAACGGTTCGAGAAGCCAAAAGAGGCCATAACCGACGCCGACTTTGTCCGAGCGAACGGGTGGAAGATACCGAGTCTTGTCGGCACCTCTCTCGATACTGGTCTTCGTCCGATGGGTTGATACCGATAACGGCGTCCTCCGAATTCCAAAAGAGGAATCATCGAAGAACGAGGGCAACTGGATAGTCGCTCTAACCGAACGGACGAGTACCGCACTATCTCGGTGGTTAGAGGAGCGCGAGAATTATACTCGCTATGAGGGAACTGACGCACTCTGGCTTACCAAATACGGAAATCCCTACGGTTCGTCTTCTCTGCGGCGTCTTCTCCACACCCTTTGTGACAACACCGGAATCGATTACGAGTATCGGCAGATGAGCTGGTACAGTATTCGGCACTCGGTCGGGACGTACATGACGCGAGAAGAAGACTTGGCTGCCGCACAGGCTCAACTGCGTCACCGCTCCCCGCGCACGACCATGAAGTATGACCAAGCACCGATAGAAGACCGTAAAGACGCTCTTGACGGGATGGGCTAAACCCAGAAGACCCCTTCTGAATTATAATTTATCCGACATATTTATGCTATTCCGGTTCTAAATGGTATCATGGGCCTAAAACCCTCGAAACGGCAGGCTGTCCTTGTTCAGGAACGCGTTCAGGAGGCAATCCACGACGACCGGCTACCCGACAGCGAACGGGCCCTATTGGAGAGTTTCAATACAGACCTCGAACGGTACCTCCGATAGCCCACATAGGAGCCGAAGTCAGCAGGAAGGCGGCGACAATACCCAGAAAATAATGGAAGACAGAGTTCATTTCGCTACAGGAAAGGCGGTACAGGATGAGGACACAGGAGCTGTTCAGATTCATGGGCGTGGGTACGATACTGATGAAATCACGCTATGGCCGTCCGACGCCGACCGCCTCGGAAAGTGGTTACAAAACCGCTCGGAGGTTGACCCTTCGTTCTATGTGTACTACCGGAAGAAGTACAGAGACCATATCGTCAAAGATGGGGATACAATCTGTAGTATTGATGTTAATGTCCCCGGTCCTGACTCTGAGAAACTAAAGCCGTTAGAGGAGGTGACAGACCAAGAGTGGCAGTTACATCGGGCTCACGCAGACTTCTGTACGTATTGTTCTGGCATGGCTCGGCGAATGGATATTTGGCCTGATATACCACCAGAAGAGCCAGAATCATTTCGTTGTCCCGAATGTGATGACCCTGTAGATAGAGTCAGTATCCAGATGGGAACGACTATCGCTGAGCATGAGGACGGCCGACAGCACGAGATAGACCATTCTGATTTTCAGGAATGGCGTCAAGGAGAGAGTCACTTTTAATTATTGCTAGTTATTGTATACGCTACCTGAATTATCCAGAACAAGCGACCGGCACGGGAATACAGGAGACAGCTTTCCTGAACTGACAGACAGCGAGCTTAATTTGTAGCAAGTTCCTATTGAGTATTCTATAATGGTGTGGAGACTTCGCTTCTATGATAATGGAGGTGTAGAGATTGGGTACGCTGAAAAGCCCGACAAATCCACCTACAACGTTGTTATTACTCATCCCGACTCTGGGTGGGACGATTTCAGAGAAAAGTTAGAATTGTATGAGCGCCACGTCCCCGACAAAGACGAGGGCAATCTACAGTCCCCAGAGTGGATTGCCGAATCGGGACCGATGATTGACGAGTGGCCGCCGGAAGCCCACTTACAGAAAGTCCAAGACGAATTTTCCTATCCGGACGTTGCGGATAGCGTACTGAATGACGAATAGTATCGACATACAATCATAGACGGAGTCCAATATTGGAGTAAGCAACTTCGGAGGTCTCGGGTTCGGTAAGACGAGTTCTGCGGGAAGGGCGGCACTCTGGCAAAACCCGGCTTATCCTGTTTCGATGTAGACCTCTGTTTCACAGCGGAGTGGTTTTTGACGCCGCCTTCCTGCTGAACTCGGAATCAAACTCGGCTACTCTGGATATTTGACTGTTCCAGATTCCGTCAGCCCCCTCTTGTGTCTCCCTTAGCCCGGTAGTTCCTACTTATAGTAATAGACGACCTCTAATATAGGGTGTCGGGGGTTTATAAGAGACTTCTCGGATGAAATGATAGTATTACCAAGAGTGATTAGACAAAAACATAGCGTATAGACTATTTGTGCGACATAACTGATTATCTCGAACGCACTACGGTAATATGTAAAAGTGTCGTTGTTCTGTCACTCTCGGGCGCGCTCCAGTATAGAGAATGACAGGACCGATATGCTTAATATTCCTATTTACCTATGACATAACGGGGCACATCTCTGGTTGGGAAAGCCCCGTTTAAGTTGGGTTTGGTTGACCCCGGAGTCGGGTTAAATCGTGGTAGGCAAACGACTATCCTGACTCCTTACTCATTAGTTGAATATGATGAGAGAATAACTGGTGACTCTATATCACCGATATTTGCCATTAAAGTAATCAAAATTTAGATATTTTATCGAGTCGGGTAAGGTCGTATTTTGAAACGCGATTCCAAGTCGTGTTCTAACTCCCCACGTACATTATATCTTGCCGTAAACTTGGTAGATTATCGACAATCGTCGTATAGCAAAACATTTGAATAACTTAGATAAATTTAGTTCGAATAATTGGGCCTGCTCATTTCGGCTCTGACAGGCCCGTAGACAGCTTTTATTCTCTTGAACGTGGGAAACCATTCAGGCAGATTAAAAATCGCTCTGCGGGCGTCCTGTTGCGTCTGATAGGGCTCTGTACCCATAGCGGTGACCCAAACATCGGTGACAGCTCATGTTTGAGTCGTTCTGGGGAGAAGTAAACAGCAATAAAGGGGGATTTAGGGGGATTAGTACTGTAGGGTCTGTATAGGATAATAGAGTCCATATAGAATATACGGATTACCCTTCTTGGAGAATCCCTATCCAGCAGGAAGGCAACCGTCTAAACCGGATAGGTCATATCAGTGTCCTCCCAACCCTATATATCCAATTTTGGACCCATATGGACGATACGGGAGGTCTCTCCGGATAATCCGCTATCTGGGAAGGTCCGCTTAGGGTATGTGAGACCTCATAGCGGACGATGAGGTCGGTTATTATACTGGACACACAGCAAATGAGGGCAGCCCGCGAGAAGTTGTTCTGGCGTATTGCCCGGACGAGGCTCACAAACCGTATGTTACTATTTATTTACATGAAATGTGTCAGTTTTCAATAATAGACAATTGACGTAATAAATCGGCAAAGCAAAATAGTCAATTATCCTATTGAATCATTTCTTTACACGCTGGCCGCCTTCCCGCTGCACTCGACGGCGTCTGAGGAGACCAAGACCGAAACGATAGCCGATAGGCTGAAGATTGATGATGGGGGACTGAAGACATGCCCGAACGGAGACCCATACTGTGACGGCCCGGTAAGTGATAGCCTGCCGTGTTTCGACTGCTTCGAAAGAGAAGGAACCTGACTTTACCGGAGACAGAAACTGTTGAGGGCTTCTTCAGGGAGTCCGTTTGGTTGGACAAAGCCGGCTCGCATTTGCGATTATCCTTCTCATCGGGTTGTTTATCCTAACCGGCTTTCTGATGGCGTTCAGGTATGATATGTTGGGGTACATCTTGCTCACCCCGAAAATAGTCGTGGTTGTTGTTTCTGGCAAGGAGAGCTATTCTATCAAGAGTGGTGAACAGAAGATTAATTAGTTTTCTTTGTATGTTGAGAATTAGTATGTCATCCTCAGCATCAGACATCCAAGTACAAGACCGTGCTATGGAGTTTGCGGAAGAAGTCAATTCAGCGGCGAGAGCCGCAGATAATGAAGATGAACTCCGCATAGATGTTGAGCGTGCTATTCGTGAGCTTGCTTCCGACCTAGAAATGGAAGTCGACCCAGAAAACGAGCGGACCGTACTATCTGGCCGGCCTGACGCGGTCTACGGGGATTTAGTTATCGAATATAAGGACCCCGACCATCCTGGAGATTGGGTTGACGAGGCTTACAACGGACGAGATGAGAATGATAATGGCCTCGTGGATTACATGTATGATATTGCCGTTGAAAGGGCACACAATCTGGAGGAACAGGAAGCAATTTTGGACCAGATGGTTGGTGTTGGGACAAATGGGCACAAGATTTTTTTCTGTCGTTATCATCCGCAACAGAGAGTTGAATCAATTGAATCGGGGCAGGCCACACTGTCTGGCCTCACTAAGAACGAAGCACAATCGGGCATAGAAGTAATTGAGGTATATGACATTCAGGACGGCGCTAGAACGTTCCTCACTTACCTGCGCTCCCTTTCGCGGAAGCCACTCACTTCTTCCAAACTGGCAGAAAGCTTCGGTCCAGAAGGTGACGTAGCAAAGGAGGTGGTAAATCAAATTTATACTACACTTCAAGAGTCTAGAGAGGAAGATAACCCCAAGGTTTCAACGCTATATAACGAGTGGAATCGTGTCTTTGGTATAGTATACGGCGAGGATATTGACCTTGTTCGGGACGATAGACAGCTCTTTGGAAATCTATACAATATTGAAGACCCGGATGTCAAGCCTCTATTATTCTCTGTCCAGACATATTACGGTCTGCTGATGAAGATGCTAGTAACCGACCTCTTAGCTTCTGTGAGGAACGCTCCTATAGAAGAGGCTGGCCTTTATGAACCAGACGATGACATTCTTAAAGAAAAGCTACAGAAGGTTGAAAAGGGTGAGCAGTTCGAAAGGGCGGGTTTAGAAAACTTCTTTGAGGAAGGATTCTTTGGGTGGTATCTCAGTGCTTGGGACGAAGACGTTGCCTCTAGTGTCCGACAACTTGCCGAAGAATTAATTCAATTTGAGCCACGGACAGCTGCTATCAAACCCGAAGTAGTTCGCGACATTTTGAAAGACCTGTATCAGGATTTAGTTCCAAGAGATGTTAGACACGGGCTTGGAGAGTTTCTGACCCCTGACTGGCTTGCCGAATATATTATAGACCAGACAGGATTTGAGGGAGACGGGAGCGTTCTCGACCCTGCCTGTGGTTCTGGAACCTTCCTTGTGGAAGCTATTGATATTGTTAGACAAAACTCGGACGAGGATGATGAGGCGGAATTGCTACAAAAGATACTGGACAACGTCGCAGGTTATGACCTTAACCCAATATCAGTTATAGCATCTCGTACCAATTACCTCATCGCCCTCGGGGACCTCGCATTTGAAAAGTCCTCTATGCGCATTCCAATATATCAGTCGGACTCTATCCTAACACCTTCAAAATACGTTGATATCACATCAATTAATTCAGGAGGTAGTAGTCTCAGTGTTATGTCTCGTGAGGGTGTATTTAAAATCCCTCGACTAGACAGCCAGGGCGAAATTGAAGATTTACTCTCTTTAACCAGTTCGCATATTGAAATGGGTTCCAGTCCAGATGAATTTATGAACGTTGTGGACTCTGAGTTGGATATTGATGATAGTTATGAACAGCAGGTGACAGAGCTATTCGAAAAGATTCAAGGATTAGATGATGATAATAGAAACGGAATTTGGACTGAGCTGCTTCGCAATCGACTCGCACCTGAGTATATGGGTGAGTTCGACTATGTTGTTGGTAACCCCCCTTACGTAAGTTGGGAAAATCTCTCTCAGGAGTATCGAGAAATAACAGAGGATATCTGGGATGAGTACAACCTGTTTGAATTTGGCGGATATGAAGCAGGCATTTCCAGAGACGATATTTCAATTCTTATGACATATGTCGCGATAGATGAATATCTAAATGACAACGGGACACTAGGATTTGTTATCCCACAATCCCTGTTCAAATCTCATAGAGGTGGATACGGGTTTAGACAGTTCAAAATATCTAAACCCCAGTCTACATGCCCTCTCAGTGTTAATGAAGTGGATGACCTATCGCGGTTTGACCCATTCGATGCTTCGAATCAGACAGCAGTAGTAGTTATAAAAAAGGGAGTAGAGACAGACTATCCAGTTCCATATCGTATTTGGAATCAAAATTCGACTATTAGATTTGACGATACCCTCCAAGAAGCTCTAGACAAAGTTGATATGATTGATGTGGTGGGTGAACCAGTTCAAGAAGGAGACCCACAGTCTGAGTGGTTAACGCTTGAGCCTGAAGCGATAAAGGCTGTGAGAAAGGTACTCGGTCAGTCTGAGCTAACTGGGCGTGAAGGTGTAAACACGCTAGGAGCAGACGGATTGTATCATGTTGACCTTCTCATGGAAGAAGGCAATAAATTTAAGATTGAGAATATCCCCGAAGAAGGTAGACAGCAGGCAATTCTTGACAAGGGTGAGGTTGAAAGAAATATAGATAAGGACCTAATATATCCGTCAGTTAAGGGAAGACATATTGATAAATGGACAAGAGATGGTGCCCTTCATCTGCTGATTCCACACAAGAATGAGCGCGGCCCACATAACGGTATTCCTGAGTCAGAAATGCGTCAAAATTACTCTAGCTCCTATCAGTTCTTTCAGGAGTGGGAGAGTGTCCTGAGAGATACGAGGAGTCAAAATAGCAAGTTCTACGATAAGTCCAAGGACCCATTCTACCTCATGGATAATGTGGGCGAGTATACCTTTGCTCCGTACAAAGCTGCGTGGAGGGAACTCCGGTCTGGAGAGGTTCAGTCCGCTGTGCTTGAGCCAGCAGATGAAGGCTTGGGCAGAGAGAAGCCCATAGCAAACACCCACAAGGTGATGTTTATTCCTTTCCAAGAGCGTAAGCCAGCACACTTAGCAACCGCAATTCTAAATTCAAGTATTACAGAATTAGTCCTAAGAGGGTATACAGGTACAATCACTGGCTTATCACCGCATATCTTAGAGACGATTAATATTCCCAGATACGACCCGAATAATTCAAGTCACGTTGAGCTAGCCGAACTTTCTATAGAGGCACACAACACCAGTTCGGGGAGCGAAATCAACAGGATTGAGGACCAGATTGATAATGTCTTGGCAGATATGTGGAATATTACAGATGAAGAATTAGAGCAAATTGGAGAGTCTATTGCTTTCATAAACTAGATTCTAAATCATTTTGTCTAACCGAACAGCAAATACTCCAAGCGCTCATGTGGCGTAGATTGTTGATACGGTTCTCTCAAAGGGAGTGAGAATTGGAAGTGGCCGGTGGACCACTCAGACAGCTGGTTCTTTCCTAGGTCGCTTTATGAAGGAATCGCAAGACAGCAATACGTCAACAATTTGCTACCCATGAGCATTCTGAGTAAATGAGCCCAAGGGCTTATTACGTAGGTTCACCCAATTTCTGGGCCGAATGTATAAATACGGGTATGGCATATATGATTGTGAACCCCAGTAAAATCTGGCGCAGGAGCGTTCCTGTGGTTGTTTGGCGTCTCGCGCGGCCAGCGCGAACCTGAGCCTTCCAAGCTCATGGCCCGGGTTCAAATCCCGGCCGGCGCATTTCTCGAACGAAGTGAGAGAAATCGCCGACGGGTTTGAACCCTACCAGTCGCGCGCAGCGAGCGGAGCGAGCGAGCACGTCTGGTTCCGGTTCAAATCCCGGCCGGCGCACTCCCTGCGGTCGTGCGCCGGCCGACCTCCCGCTCGCTTCGCTCGCGGGAGTCCCGGCCGGCGATTTCCTCGCTTCGCTCGGAAATACTGAAAGGGATTTGAATCAGCGAGTTTCGCGAGCGAAGCGAGCAGAGCGACCGTGGTTCAAATCCCGGCCGGCGCACTCCCTGCGGTCGTGCGCCGGCCGACCTCCCGCTCGCCTCGCTCGCGGGAGTCCCGGCCGGCGATTTCCTCGCTTCGCTCGGAAATACTGAGAGAGATCTGATCGGAGAGTGCGGCCTCCAGAGGCGCGTACCGCACCGCACAACCTCACGCCTCCCCAGCCTCGTCGCTCGCTTCGCTCGCGACTCCCTCGCGCGACGCTCCTCGGCTGCGAGACAGCCTCGGAGGCGCGCGCCGACCGCAGGCCGTGCGGAGCGGATGCCGTGAACCCCCTCGAAAATCGAACCGAGCGGGTGACCCGCGGTCAGTCGTCGTCCGCGGCGGGCGCTTCGGTGTTCTCGGCGGCCGCCTCTTCACGGGGGCCGCCGGCGTGGCCCTCGTGGGCGACGGCGGTCGCCATGAGGTTCGGCGGGATGGCGGGCACCTCGTCGTCGGTGACGGGGCCGTCGGCCTCGATCTCCTCGGTCGAGCGCGGGAACTCGCGGAGGCTCTTATGGATCGCAATACCGGCTTTTGCCCCCTGTCCCATCGCGACCGGGACCTGATTGTGGCCCGGCGTCACGTCGCCGACGGCAAACACGCCGTCCTCGCTGGTGCGCCCGTGGTCGTCGACGTCGACCTCGCCGTCCTCCGTCAGGTCGCAGCCGAGGCCCTCCGCGAGGGAGGTGTTGTAGTCGGAGCCGTACATCGGGAAGCCGCCGCGGTACTCGCGGCGGCTTCCGTCCTCGAACTCCATCGCCTCCAGCCAGCCGGAGTCGGGGTCGTTCTCGATGCCCGTGACGTCTTCGTGAACGATGTCGATCGGGTGCGCGCGCAGTTGCTCGTCGGTCTCCTCGCTCCACGTCGGCTCCGCGCCGCGGGTCAGGAGGTCCACGTCGTCGGTCATGTTCAGCATGATCATCGCGACGTGTGCGGCGGCCTCGCCGTGCCCCATCACGTACACCGGCTCGTCGACGAACATGTACGCGTCGCAGTGGAGACACCAGTGAAGTCCCTTGGCGTTCCGCGGCAGCGGCGGATCGGGACGCTCGTCGGAGAACCCGGTCGCGAGGACGACGTGGTCGGCGACGATCTCGGCGTCGTTCGTCGAGAGCCGGAACCGGCCGTCGTCGGTCTCGACTGCGTCGGTGACGAACCCGCGCTCGAAGGTGCCGCCGTACGACTCCACCTGCTCGCGACCGGTCTGGAGGAGCTCGTTCCCGGACGTCTCCTCGGTGACGCCGATCACGTTGTGCGTGTCGGCCATCATCGCCGCGCGCCCGCCGCCGCGGTCGATGAGCACCGTCTCGTGGCCCAGTCGCGCGCCGTACAGCGCGGTCGTCAGCCCGGCCGGTCCGCCGCCGACGACCGCTATCTCGTACTCGTCGTCTGCCGAACTCATTACCGATCGTACGCGTCCCGCCGGCTTAAATGACCCCGTGCTGTGCGCGGCCGGCGACCAGCCACGCCGGGCCGCGGCGAGGCTGCGTCGGTCCGGAGCGCGTCGCCGCCGACCTCGACGGTCCGGCTCGTCCCCGCGACCCGACCGCGTGCCCGGAAGTTTATGCCTTCGTACCGCCTTCGCTGTGCCAGTGCCCTCTCGTCTCGTACTCGCCGTCTGCCTCCTGCTCGCCGGGGCCGCCGCGGACGTGGCGACGACGTACGTCGCCCTCACCGGCAGCGAGTACGTCGAGGGGTCGCCGATCGGTCGCCTCTTCATCGCCCGGTTCGGCCTCCTCCGCGGGATGCTCCTCACGAAGGTCGCCGGCATGGCCGTCATCGGGGTTCCGGTGGCGGTCGCGGGCGGCACGCGCCGGTTCGTCGCGACGCTGATGTGCGCGGGCGTCGGCGTCCTCTCGCTCGCCGTCGCCGCGCGGAACCTCCTGTTCGTCGCCGGCGTGTGGCCCTGACGTTCGGCGTCTCCGCCTCGGAACTGATCGACCCGCGGCGGCGGCCGCCGCGACCCCAGCGGTTTTGCGTCGCCGGCGACAGGCGATCGTATGTCACGCCAGTCCGCTCCGGCCCCGTCCCCGCCGGCGACCAGACGCGAGGTCGTCACGGAGACGCTCCACGGCGTCGAGGTCGACGACCCGTACCGATGGCTCGAAGGCGACGACGAGACGGTCCGCGAGTGGACCGACGCGCAGAACGACCACGTCGACGCCGTACTCGACGACGACCGCCGCGACCGGCTCCGCCCGCGGTTCGACGACCTCGTCGAGGTGGCCGATTACGGGCCGATAACCGTCCGCGAGGACCGCTACTTCGCGACGGTCCGCGAGCCGGGGGCCGACCACGCCCGCCTCGTCGTCCGCGGCGCGCCCGACGGCGAGGACCGCGTCCTCGTCGACCCCAACGCGTGGGCGGCGAACCGCGACGACGACCGCCCGCCCCGGTCGATGGCGTGGTACGTCCCCTCGCACGACGGCGACCGCGTCGCGGTCGGCGTCACCGAGGGCGGCGACGAGAACTACGACGTGCGGGTGCTCTCGGTGCCCGATCCGAGCGAAACGGCTCCGAACGCCGACGCGACCGACGGCTACGGCGCTGGCGTCGAGGAGGTCGCGGTCTTCCCAGAGCGAGGCCGCGTCAACGCGAACAGCCTCGCGTGGGAGGCCGACGGCGAGGGTCTCGTCTACGTCGCCACCGGCGGCGCGGCAGACGGCGCGCAGATGGACAAGGAGATCCGCCGATTCCGGTTCGCGGACGGGCCCGAATCGGAGGAGGTGCTGCTCGAACACGACGATCAGCACGTCTGGCCGAGAGTGACCGTCGACCCCGACTCCGGCCTGCTCGCGGTCGCCTTCTCCGAGATGGTGGGGGGCACCGAGTGGTACGTCCGCGTCGACGGCGACCTCCGCCCCGTCCTGACCGACACCGACGCCGAGACGTCGGTCCGGTTCCACGACGGGACCGCGTTCGTCTCCACCGACCACGAGGCTCCCCGGCGGCGACTGCTCACCTGCTCGGTCGAGCGGTTCCGCGAGGGCGACCTCTCCTTCGACGAGTGCCGCGAGGTGCTCCCCGAGGGCGAGGGGATCCTCCGGTCGGCCGTGCCGACCCCCGACCGCCTGCTCGTCCACCGCCAGCGCGACGCGCACTCGCGGCTCTCGGTCCACGACCGCGACGGGGCGCACCTGCGCGACGTGTCGCTGCCGGACTACTGCTCCGTGACGTGGGTCTCCGCGGCCCGCGACGCGCCGGAGGCGTTCTTCGGCGTGACGGGGTTCGACCGACCGCCCGCGGTCCGCGGACTCGACCTGGCGGACCGTGCGGGAGGTGACCCGGACGAGGACGATTCCGGGGAGGCCGCCCCCGCCGAGTCGACCGCGATCGACTCGGTGGACCTGTCGGTTCCCGACGACCTCGTCGTCGAACAGCGGTTCGTCGACTCGACGGACGGCGCGTCGGTCCCGGTGTTCGTCTGCTACCGCGAGGGCGTCGAGGTCGACGGGCCGCGTCCGACCCTGCTGTACGGCTACGGCGGGTTCCGCAACAGCGTCACGCCCTCGTTCGGGCGGTTCCGGCTCCCGTTCCTCGCGGACGGCGGCGCGTTCGCGGCGGTGTGCGCTCGCGGCGGTTACGAGTACGGCGAGCCGTGGCACGAGGCGGGGATGCTGGCCGAGAAGCAGCACACGTTCGACGACTTCATTACGGCCGGCGAGGCGCTCTGCGAGTCGGGGCTCACCGACTCGGACCGCTTGGCGGTCGCGGGCGGGTCGAACGGCGGTCTCTCCGTCGGCGCGGTGGTCACGCAGCGCCCGGACCTGTGGGCGGCCGCGCAGTGCGCGGTCCCGCTGCTGGACATGCTCCGGTTCCACCGGTTCCTGCTCGGCGAGTCGTGGACGACGGAGTACGGCCACCCCGAGGACCCAGAGGCGTTCGAGTACCTCCGCGCGTACTCGCCGTACCACAACGTCGACCCCGACGAGACTTATCCGCCCGTCTACTTCACCACGGCCGCGAGCGACACGCGCGTCCACCCCTCGCACGCCCGGAAGATGACCGCGAGCCTCCAGCACGAGGCCGAGGGCGGTCCCTTCCTGCTGCGCACCAAGTCCGAGACCGGCCACGGGGTCGGCAAGCCGACCTCGATGATCGTCGACGAGCAGACGGACTCGTGGGCGTTCCTCTACGAGCGGTTGGACGTGGAGCCGTCCGGCGGTAACGAGTGAACTACTCGCCCTCGTAGAGGCGCTCGGCGGTGAGCTCCGGGAGGTCGGCCTCGCGGACCGCCTCGGCGACGCGGTCGATGTCGTACTCCACCCGGTGCGTCTCCACCGCGTCGACTCCCTCGTCGGTCGCGTCGAGGACCGCGTAGCCGGCGCGCGGGTCGCCGTCGCGCGGCTGGCCGACGCTGCCGGGGTTACAGACGAACCCACCCGCCACCCCGCGGACGCCCTGAACGTGGGTGTGGCCGAGGACGATGCCGTCGTACTCGCCCATGTGGCGGTCGAGGGTCGGGAACTCCTCCGGGTAGACGTAGGCGTCCTCGCGCTCGGCGGCGGGGTGGGAGTGGACGAGCAGGTAGCGGTCGCCCGCGAACGTCTCGGTGCGGGGGAGCCCGCCGAGCCACTCGCGCTGCTCGTCGGACAGCGACGCCTTCGCGCGTTCGAGGCCGGCCTCGGCCATCCGGTTCGCGCGGTAGCGCTCGGGCGTCTCGACAGTCCGGTCGTGGTTCCCGCGCACCGTCGCGGCCGCGACCTCGCGCACGCGCTCGACGCACTCGGCCGGCCACGGGTTGTAGCCGATCACGTCGCCCGCGCAGTAGACCCGGTCGACGGCGGGCATGTCGTTGAGGACCGCCTCCAGCGCGGGGAGGTTCGCGTGGACGTCCGAGATGAGGCCGATCTTCATCGAGCGACGGTTCGATCGGCGGGAGGGAATAGGTTGTGCCGAGGGGCGGCATGGAAGGAGTAGTACGCGAACTTCGTGTCCGGGGTATCGACCGAAATTAGAAACACCTCACCCGCGGTGCGGTGGCGCGTGCCTGCGAGCGCCCGAAGGGCGCGAGACAGCACGCGCGAGGTCGCCGGCGCGTAGCGCCGGCTGCCAGAGAATCTTCGATTCTCGCTGGAGTCGGTCGCCGAGCGAAGCGACGGCGACCGACGAGGCTGGGGAGGCGTGAGGTGCGGTGCTGTGCGGGGTGGGACTCGAAGGGGCAGTCGCGAGGGAGTCAGACGCTTGCTGCGCTCCTCGTCACTCGCTCCGCTCGTTCCTGCGGTGCTTGCGTCGCCTCTGACTCCCTCGCGACTGGGGCTTCGGTTGTCGTGTGATCGGTGAGAAGCGGGCAGCGGCGAGTTGCCGAAGCCCTGACGATCCTCGCCGTGTCAGCACGGAGCCAATTCGCGCAGCCGATACCGGAGGAAACTGATTACGCCGTCACCTTCTCCCGGAAGCGCTCGCGGACCTTCTCGATCTTCGGCTGTGCGTGCATCGAGCAGTAGGCGTCCTCCGGGTTCTTCTCGAAGTAGTCCTGATGCTTCTCCTCGGCGCGGTAGAACGTCTCCAGCGGCTCGACCTCGGTGACCACGTCGTCGTCGTAGCCGCCCTCCTCGTCGAGCGCCTCGACGTACCGCGTCGCGGCCTCGTGCTGGTCGTCGTCGTGCGTCAGGATGATCGAGCGGTACTGGCTCCCCACGTCCGGGCCCTGCCGGTTGAGCTGCGTGGGGTCGTGGACGGTGAAGAAGATCTCCAGAACGTCCCCGTAGGAGAGCGCGTCCGGGTCGTACTCGACCTGAATGACCTCGGCGTGGCCGGTGTTGCCGGTACACACCTCGCGGTACGTGGGGTCCTCGGCGTGGCCGCCCGCGTAGCCGGAAGTGACGCTCTCGACGCCGTCGAGTTCCTTGAACGCCGCTTCGGTGCACCAGAAGCAGCCGCCGCCGACCGTCGCCGTCTCGGTGTCTGTCATACTCCTTCGTTGGCGTCGCAGACGTATTAATGGCGCGCGGAACGAGGCGGAGAAACCGTTTCCGACGGGACGCCGACCCGAAGACATATCTCCGTGGCGCAGCGATCCCCGCTCGATGATAGCGTGGCTCGGCGGCGAGGGGAACGTGATCTCGCTGTTGATTCCGCTGTTCGGGATCTGTCTTGTCTTGATTGCCGACAGAGTGACCGAAACCAACCGCGCGAAGCGGTACTTCCTCTCCGGGTTCGTCCTCTGGTTCGGGTTCCGAGTCGTGATCGGGCTCGAACAGGGTACCCTCGTCTCTTTCCCCCGTCCGGTCGGAATCCTCGTCGCTCTCTCGCTGTTGGTCGGGTTTCTCTCCCTGACGTGCTACGGGTACTACGTCGTGTGGAGGGGACGCGACCCGATCGCGTCTCGGCTGGCATCTTGACCGCGACCCGTGAAGTTCCGGGCGCTCGGTTATACGCGACTGCTCTCGTCACGACCGGGACCGCCGAAGCCCCAGCCGCGAGGGCGACGCACGCTCCCTGTGCTCCTCGCTCAGTCGCTACCGCTCCTTCGCTGCGGTGCTTGCGTCGTCATCAGAACGCGAAGCGTTCTGATTGGCTCACGAGAGCTCCGCTCTCGTGAACGCCTGCGTCGCCCTCGCGCATGCCCTTTCGAGTCCCGCCCCGCACCGCAACCGCAGCCTCATACCTCCCCACCCTCGCGGCTCCCTTCGCTTCGCTCCGGTCGCCGCGTCCCTCGCGCGTGCGACTCGCGCCCTCCGGGCGCTCGTCGGCACGCGCCATCGCAGTTCGGTTCCCGAACACTCGTTGTCGGACTCCGGCCCCGTCCCGAACCAGTTCGCCCGGCAACCCCGCGGTCGAACGGTAGACCTTTGCCGTCGCCCGCACCAGTTCCGGTATGGTCTCGCTGGGACTGGTGGTGGCGCGGTTCAACGACTCCGTCACGGAG
The DNA here is from genome assembly GCF_023702125.1 of Halorubrum hochsteinianum. Lineage (NCBI taxonomy): Archaea > Methanobacteriati > Methanobacteriota > Halobacteria > Halobacteriales > Haloferacaceae > Halorubrum > Halorubrum hochsteinianum. The sequence goes on from NZ_CP098415.1 coordinate 128,478, forward strand.
CCGATGGCCGAGGCCGCCCGGGAGGCGGCGGCCGACCGCGACGCCGTCGTCGTCGACGAACTGAGCGTGCCGGGCGCGTACGACAGCCCGCTGGCCGCCGACCGACTCGCGCGCCGCGACGACGTCGACGCGGTCGCGGTCGTCGGAGCCATCGTCACCGGCGACACCGACCACGACCGCGTCATCGCGGACGCGACCGCCGAGAAGCTCACCGACGTGAGCCTCGACCGGGACACCCCGGTCGCGTTCGGCGTGAGCGGCCCGGGGATGTCCGGCGCGGAGGCGCGCGAGCGGATCGACAAGGGGGCCGACGCCGCGAACGCGGCCATCGACCTCGCCGAGGAACTGGACTGACAGACACGAAGCCGACCACACACGACACATGAGCGACGCATACGACTTCTCGGAGCGGATCGGGCGCGTAGAACCCAGCGCGACGCTGGCGATATCGAACCTCGCGGCGGAGAAGGAGGCCGAGGGGGCCGACATCGTCGACCTCTCGGTCGGCGAGCCGGACTTCGACACCCCGTCGAACGTCGTCGAGGCCGGCAAGGAGGCCCTCGACGCGGGGCACACGGGATACACCTCCTCGAACGGGATCCCCAAACTCAAGGAGGCGATCGCGGACAAGCTCGGCGAGACCGGGATCGACGCCGACGCCGACGAGGTCATCGTCACGCCCGGCGGCAAGCAGGCGCTGTACGAGACGTTCCAGACGCTGATCGACGGGGGCGACGAGGTCGTCCTCCTCGATCCGGCGTGGGTCTCCTACGAGGCGATGGCGAAGCTCGCGGGCGCGGAGCTCTCGCGGGTCGACCTCGCGCCGCACGGGTTCCAGCTCGAACCCGCCCTCGACGACCTCGCGGAGACGGTCTCGGACGACACCGAACTGCTCGTCGTCAACTCCCCGTCGAACCCCACCGGCGCGGTGTTCTCGGAGGCCGCGCTGGAGGGCGTCCGCGACCTCGCGGTCGAACACGACGTCGCGGTCATCTCCGACGAGATCTACGAGCGCATCATCTACGACGCCGAGCACGTCTCGCTCGCGAGCCTCGACGGCATGGCCGACCGCACGGTGACGATCAACGGCTTCTCGAAGGCGTACTCGATGACCGGCTGGCGGCTGGGCTATCTCCACGCCACCGACGAGTTCGTCGGCGAGGCGGGGAAGCTCCACTCCCACTCCGTCTCCTGTGCGACGAACTTCGTCCAGCGCGCGGGGATCGAGGCGCTGGAGAACACCGACGAGTCCGTCGAGGAGATGCGGGACGCCTTCGCCGACCGCCGCGACCTGCTCGTCGACCTGTTCGACGAGCACGGCGTCGACGTCGACGTGGGCGACGGGGCGTTCTACATGATGATCCCCGTCGACGACGACGACCAGGCGTGGTGTGAGCGCGCCATCGAGGAGGCCGCGGTCGCCTGCGTCCCCGGCAGCGCCTTTAACGCCGACGGCCACGCCCGTATCTCCTACGCCGCGAGCGAGGAGCGCTTGCGCGAGGCGGTCGACCGGCTCGTCGCGAACGACCTGCTGTAGGCCCACCGGACGCGGCTTCCGGGCCCTCGCGCCCGGCCTCACGCCAACGCTTTTTACCCGACTCTTCGAACTTTAGCGGGGTGATGTCATGTACGAGCGTATTCTCTACCCGACGGACGGGAGCGAGGGAGCGGCGACCGCCGTCGATCACGTCCGGGAGATGGCCGGGGCGTTCGACGCGACCGTTCACGTGCTGTACGTCGTCGACGCCCGGCACGCCGACTACGGACTGAGCGGCGCGTTCCTCGCCGACGAGGGGTCCGGCGTGCGTGCCGATCCCGTCCCCGACGACAGCGGTATGCTCGGCGAGGGGGGCGACGCGGCGGAGACGCGCGCGGCGCTCACCGAGCGCGGCGAGGAAATCGTCGAGCGGGCGGCGGCGAAGGTCGGGGACGGCGGGGTGGCGACCGAGACCGCCGTCGCGACCGGCACGCCGCACGAGGCGATCTTGGAGTACGCCGACGCGAACGACGTTGACCTCGTGGTGATGGGCACTCGCGGCCGGACGGGGATCGAGCGGTACCTCCTCGGCAGCGTCACGGAGAAGGTGGTGCGCCTGTCGGACGCGCCCGTCGTGACGGTTCGCGCGGACGAGCCGGAGTGAGGCCGCGGGGCCGCCGACCGCGGGGTCGCCGGGCCGCGAGACCGACCGCGTCGCCCGCACCGACGATTTTTGTCTCCGGATCGAGTACTCGCTTCCGTGAGCGACGCCGACGCACCCTCCATCCCCGATTCGGAGCGCGAGGCCCTCCTCGACCGCGTGAACAGCCAGAGCGCCACGGTCGGCGCGAGCGTCCCCGACGAGATCGAGATCGACGGGAATCCCGTCGACCTCTCCGCGTTCATCGTCGAGACCCGGAAGGTCGACGCCGTGCCGCCGGCGACGGACCGGAAGGTCACGGCGGCGAGGGAGCGGCTCCGCACCGAGCGAGAGCGGCGCGTCGAGCGGCTGGAGACGGCGGCCCTCGACCGCGAGACGGCCGAGTCGATCGCCGAGGAGGTGATCGGGATCGACCGCGCGCTGAACGCCTTAGAAGGGATCCGCCGCCCCGGCTTCGCCGACGAACACCACGCAGACACGCTGGAGAGCCACGAGCGCTGGCTCGCGTTCGTCGACCAGGTGCGGTGACGGCGCGCCCTTCCGAAACCCTTACTCGCCGCCCGCGTGGTACGTTCGGGTATGAGCGACACCGCAGCGTCCGACGACGGCGCGGCCGCCGTCGACGCCGAAGAGGTCAGACACGTCGCCGATCTCGCGCGGGTGCGGCTCGCCGACGACGAGGTCGACGAGTTCGCGGCGCAGTTCGGCGACATCCTGGAGTACTTCGAGGCGCTCGACGAGGTCCCCGAGACGGAGCGGGAGGAGGAGCTGGTCAACGTGATGCGCCCCGACGAGATCGAGGAGGGGCTCTCGCAGGAGGAGGCGCTCGCGAACGCCGAGGAGACGGAGGACGGCTTCTTCGTCGGGCCGAAGGTGTCGTAGATGGCGGCCGACATCAACGCCTTCGTGACGGAGGAGACGATCGAGGGCGCGGACGTCGACGGCCCCCTCGCGGACGCGACCGTCGCGGTGAAGGACAACATCTCCACCGCGGGGATCCGGACGACCTGCGGCTCGGAGATGCTGGCCGACTACGTGCCGCCCTACTCCGCGACCGTGGTCGACCGCCTCACCGAGGCGGGCGCGACGGTCGTCGGCAAGACGAACATGGACGAGTTCGGGATGGGGACGACGACGGAGACCTCCGCGTTCGGTCCCACGCGGAACCCCGTCGACACCGACCGCGTGCCGGGCGGCTCCTCCGGCGGCTCCGCGGCCGCGGTCGCCGCTGGCGAGGCGGACGTGGCGCTCGGCTCCGACACGGGCGGGTCGGTGCGGTGTCCGGCCGCGTTCTGCGGCGTCGTCGGGATCAAGCCCACCTACGGGCTGGTCTCGCGGTACGGGCTCATCGCGTACGCGAACTCGCTCGAACAGATCGGCCCGATCGCGGGCACCGTCGAGGAGGCGGCTGCCGCGCTCGACGTCATCGCCGGCGACGACCCCCACGACGGGACCACGCGCGACCTGAGCGAAATCGAGGGCGCGGACCCGTCGGCGAGCTACGCCGCGGCCGCCGACGGCGACGTGGACGGGATGACGATCGGCGTCCCCACCGAACTGTTCGAGGGGGCCGACGAGCGCGTCGTCGAGACGGTCGAGGCGGCGATCGCCGACCTCGAGGCGCGGGGCGCGGAGACGACCGAGATCTCGCTTCCCTCCGTCGAACACGCGGTCCAGGCGTACTACGTGATCGCGATGGCGGAGGCCTCCTCGAACCTCGCGCGCTTCGACGGCGTGCGGTACGGCCACCGGGGCGACTCGGACGGCAACTGGAACGAGTCGTTCGCGGAGACGCGCGAGGAGGGCTTCGGCGCTGAGGTCAAACGCCGGATCCTGCTCGGCACGTACGCGCTCTCGGCGGGCTACCACGACAAGTACTACGAGAAGGCGCAGGACGCCCGCGCGTGGGTCCGGCAGGACTTCGAGGCGGCGTTCGAGGACGTGGACGTGATCGCCTCGCCGACGATGCCGGTCCTCCCGTTCGAGCTCGGCGAGAGCCTCGACGACCCGCTCCGGATGTACCTCGCCGACGCGAACACGACCCCGGCCAACCTCGCGAACCTCCCCGCGATATCGGTGCCCGCGGGCGAGGCCGACGGCCTCCCCGTCGGGCTGCAGCTCGTCGGCCCGAAGTTCGGCGAGGAGACGATCGTTCGCGCCGCGAGCGCGGTCGAGGAGCGATGAGCCTCACGGACGAGGAGCGCGAGCGGCTCGCCGACGTGGTCCGCCTCCAGCCGACGAAGAACGGCGAGCTACAGGACGCGTGGGAGATGGAGAGCGGCAGCGAGGTCCACGGCTACCTCGAAGACCACCTGAAGGAGTACTACTACCGCGACGACGACAGCCTGATCCGCACGACCGCGGAGGCGAACGACCTCGTCGACGTCGAGCCGGGCGTCGAACCCGACGCGGTCGCGAAGGGCGGCGTGCCGGAGCGGATCAGCGTCCCGGAACTGGAGGCGCGGGTCGTCGAGGTGCTCGCCGGCCCGGACGAGCGCTCGCAGTCGGTCGTCAGCGTGCTCAACGCGCTCCGGGAGGCGTACGACGACGACCCCGGGGTCGACGCGGTGCGGCGCGCGCTCCGCAGCCTCGAACGCAAGAACGTCGTCGAGGTCGTCTACCGGACCGTCCCGACGTTCCGGCTGGCGGTCGCGCGCGACGAGATCACGGTCGAGATCAGCGAGTAGGAGGCCGTTGGCGGTGAGCGGCCGCCGACACGACTTTGTACCACGCCGGAGACGGTTCGGCCGATGGCCGACGACGCGACCCTCAGCGAGCGGTTCCGCGAGAACGCGAGCGGCATCGCCGCGACGACCGTGACCGGGGTCTGGCTCGCCGCGCTCCTCGCCGACTTCGGCTGGTGGCTCCCGTTCATGCTGTTCGGGTACATCGTGATCGTCCCCGTCGTCTCGATGCTATTCGACGAGGAGTCCGAGTTGATCCACGTCGAGTCGGAGTCCGGCTCGGTCCGGGTCGAACGCGGGGAGGGGGCGGGGCGCGACGAACGACGCAGCGAGGACACCGCCGACGCGCTGGAGCGGCTGCGGACGCGGTACGCCGAGGGCGACCTCACCGACGAGCAGTTCGAGCGGAAGCTCGATCGGCTTCTGGCGACCGAAACGCCCGAGGACGCGGCCGAGTGGACCGAGCGGAATCGGGAGGCGAAACGCGACCGCGAAGCGGTCCGAGACCCCGAAGTCGAACGCGAACGATGATCGCGGAGCGGCGACGCGCCGAGTCGCCGGCCCGACGCCCGGGACCGCGGCGCGGCCGAACCTCAAGCTTCAATGCGCGCGGCCGATTCCACCGCGTATGAGCGATCAGGAGCTCCGGAAAGAGGCGCACGACCTCGACGTCACCGTCTGGGTCGGCAAGAAGGGCATCGACTCGGTCGTCGACGAGCTGGGCGACCAGCTCGACGACCGCAAGCTGGTGAAGGTGAAGTTCCTGCGGGCGGCCCGCGGCGGAACCACGACCGACGAGCTGGCCGACGAACTGGTCGACGCCGTCGACGCCGAGCTGATCGAGACGCGCGGGAACACGGCGGTGCTCCACTAATGGCGACCTCGGCGGTCGCGCCCGGAACCGCACCCACGGCACCGGTCACCGACGCGTTGGAGCCGTTCCTCGGGCCGTTCGCCGGGCTCGTCGTCTCGGCGTCGATATTCCTCGCGGTGTTCGTCGCCGTCTTCCTGCTCAACCGCGCCCTCGTCGCGCCGCTCGTCGGCCGCGTCTTCGACAGGCAGGGGCTCGACGAGCACGCGCGCCGCCCGCTGCGGAAGATTGTCACCTTCCTCGTGCTGTTCGCCGGCGTGACCGTCGCGTTCGGGGCGACCGGCTACAGCGGGTTCCTCCGCTCGCTGGCGACGGTCGCGGCTGCCGCGACGCTCGCGGTCGGGTTCGCCCTGTAGGACGTGATCAAGAACTTCGTCGCCGGCGTGTTCATCTACACGGACAGGCCGTTCCGCATCGGCGACTGGATCGAGTGGCAGGGGAACTCCGGCGTCGTCGAGGACATCTCCTTCCGCGTCACGCGCGTCCGGACGTTCGACAACGAACTGCTCACGGTGCCGAACAACGTGCTCACCGGCGACGTGATCAAGAACCCGGTCGCGAAGAAGACGCTGCGATTAAAGTTCGTCTTCGGAATCGACTACGGCGACGACGTCGAGCGCGCGACGGAGATCATCGTCGAGGAGGCCGAGAAGAACGAGGCGATACTGGACGACCCCGCGCCGTCGGTCCGACTGACCGAACTCGCGGACTCGTACGTCGGCCTCCAGTCGCGGATCTGGATCGACGACCCCTCCCGGGCGGACTTCGTGAAGACCCGCGCCGACTACGTGAAGGCGGTCAAGGCGCGGTTCGACGAGGAGGGGATCTCGATCCCCTTCCCGCAGCGGACCGTCTCCGGGCGCGACGCGTGGTCCGAGCCGTCGTCGTTCGGCGGGCCGGGCGAGCCCGGACCCGGCACAGATTCGTAGCGGGCCCCCTGCGACCCGGGCGGCGGCTCGTAGCGAGCCCCCCTGCGACCCCGGCGGCGCGATAGTAACGAACTTGAGGGTCGGGTAACTCGTTGTGCCCATGCATGTGGTCGTCATCGGGGCCGGCGAGGTCGGCACGAGCATCGCCGCGAGCCTCGCGTCGGACCACGAGGTCGTCGTCGTCGACGTCGACCCCGACCGGGCGGAACAGCTCAAGTACGAACTCGACGTGCTGACCATCGCCGGGGACGGGACCACCTCCGAGATCCAGACGGCGGCCGACGTCGGCCGCGCCGACATGGTCATCGCCTGTACCGACGACGATCAGACGAACCTCGTCGCCTGCGGCACCGCGAAGACCCTCGGCGACGGGTTCACGATCGCCCGGGTGAAAAGCACCGACTTCCTCCGCACGTGGGAGGGCAACGAGGGCGCGTTCGGCGTCGACTTCATGGTGTGTACCGACCTCCTGACCGCGGAGAACATCGTGCGAGTCATCGGCCTGCCGGCCGCGATCGACGTCGACCCGTTCGCGAGCGGACTCGTCCAGATGGCCGAGTTCGAGATCGCCGAGGGGAGCCCGGTGGCCGGACAGACCGTCTCCGAGGCCGACCGCTTCGAGTCGCTCACGTTCGTCGGCCTGTTCCGCGACGGCGAGATGACGATCCCGCGCGGCGACACCGGCATCGCCGTCGGGGACCGCGCGGTCGTGATCGGGAGCCCGGAGAGCGTCCAGTCGTTCGCGACCGACGTGGCCCCGGAGACGACGCCGGACCGGGCCGACGAGATCGTCGTCGTCGGGGGCAGCGAGATCGGGTATCAGACGGCCAGACTGCTCGAAGAGCGCGAGTTCAAGCCGCGGCTGATAGAACAGGACGCGGACCGCGCCCGGTGGCTCGCGGAGAACCTCCCGAACACCGTCGTGATGGAACACGACGCCACCGACACCGAGTTCCTCACCCGCGAGCACGTCGACGAGGCCGACATCCTCGTCACCGCGCTCCGCTCCGACGAGAAGAACCTCCTCGTCTCCGTGCTCGCCAAGCGGCTGGGCGTCAACCGGGTGATCGCCGTCGTCGACAGTCCGGACTACGTCACCGTCTTCGAGGAGATCGGCATCGACATCGCGATCAACCCCCGCACCGTCACCGCCGAGGAGATCACGCGGTTCACCTACGAGAGCGTCGCCGAGAACATCGCCGTGCTGGAGAACGACCAGGCCGAGGTCCTCGAACTCGAACTCACCGAGGGGTGCGGACTCGTCGGGCGGCCGATCTCGGAGATCGTCGCGGAGAGCGACGTGCGGTTCGTCATCGGCGCGATCACGCGCAACCACGAACTGGTCACTCCCCGCGGAGACACCGTGCTTCAGGCCGGAGACCACGTGATACTGCTCGTGGAGTCCGACTCCGTGAGCGACATCGCCTCGATGGCGTGAGAAACCCGTGAACGCCAAGATCCGCGTCGGGTGGCAGGCGAGCGTGGGGCTCACCGGAGACGTCCTCGCGGCCCTGTCCGTTCCTCTGGCCTTTCCGCTGCTCGTCGCCTTCTACTACGGCGAGTCGCCCATCCCCTTCCTCGCGGCGATCGCAGTCACGCTCGCGCTCGGCGCGGCGTTCCGGACGGTTCAGGACCCTTCGGTCGACCTCGGGCCCCGCGAAGCGTTCCTCGCGGTGGCGCTGATATGGTTCCTCGTCGCCGCGGTGGGGGCGATCCCGTTCGTGATCGCGGGCGTCGGGACGATAGCGCACCCCGTCAACGCCATGTTCGAGTCGATGAGCGGACTGACGACGACGGGCGCAACCGTCCTCCGGGACTTCTCGCTACACTCCCGGTCCGTGCTGATGTGGCGGCAGGTGATCCAGTGGCTCGGCGGCCTCGGCATCCTGATCTTAGCGACCGCGGTGCTCTCCGAGCTCGGCGTCGGGGGCGCGCAGCTGATGGAGTCGGAGTCGCAGACGCAGGACGTCAACAAGCTCACGCCGAAGATCTCGCGGACCGCACAGCTCATCTGGGGGATCTACGTCGGGCTCACGGCGCTCGCGGTCGTCGTGTACTTCGGGCTCGGGCTCGCCGTCGACCCGCAGATGGACCTGTACAACGCGGTCGCCCACGCGTTCACGTCGGTCGCGACCGCCGGCTTCTCTCCCGAACCGCTGTCGGTCGGGGCGTTTCACCCGCTGATCCAGTGGGCCGTCGTCCCGTTCATGGTGATCGGGTCGACCAGTTTCGTCCTGATCTACTTCGCGATCAACGGCGAGCCGATGCGGCTCCTCCGCAACGAGGAGTTCCACTTCTACCTCGGCGCGATGGGGACGCTGTCGTCGGTCGTCGCGCTCGGACTCTTCTTCGACCCCGCCACCACGTTCGGCGTCGAAGGGACGATACGCCACGCCGTGTTCAACGTCGCGTCGATCGTGACGACGACCGGGTACGCCAGCACCGACTACGTGCTGTGGGCACCCGCGGCGAAGCACATGCTGTTCATGGGGATGTTCATCGGCGGGATGGTCGGGTCGACGACCTGTTCGATCAAGTCGCTGCGGTGGCTGGTGGCGTTGAAGTCGTTCAAGCGGAACCTCTACACCGCGATCCACCCCGAATCCGTGCGGCCGGTCCGGATCTCCGGGAAGTCGATCGATGAGGGCGCGATCCGCGACATCTACGCGTACCTCCTGTTGAGTATCGTGATCTTCTTCCTGCTCGCCGTGGTCATCGTCGTCGACGCCGAGCGGGCGGACCTCCGCGTGGACGAGTTCGAGGCGCTCGGGGCGGCGGCGACGACGTTCCTCAACATCGGTCCCGGCTTCGGCGACGCGGGACCGTACGGCACGTTCGCGACGTTCCCGCTCAGCACCCGCGCCGTGATGGTCGTGCTCATGTGGATCGGCCGGATCGAGATCATTCCAGTGCTCGTGCTGTTCACGAAGGCGTTCTGGACGTCGTGACCGACCGCGGACTGACGCCGGCGCGCCGCCGAGACGCCGGTTCCGTGTCCCCTTCGACAGTTTAATACAGCGAACGGGCGACTGCCGGATCGATCGAGTAACTATGTCGTGGGGCGTCAACTGGAAGGCGAGCGTGGGGCTTCTCGGCGTCGGGATCAAGTATCTCGCGCTCACGATGCTGGTTCCGCTGACCGTCGCGGTCGCGTACGGCGAGGACATCTGGGTGTTTCTCGTCTCGCTGGCGCTCGTGGCGGCGCTCGGACTGGCGGTCGAGCGGGTCGATCCGGACCCGGATCTCGGGCCCCGCGAGGCGCTGCTTTTCGTCTCGCTCGCGTGGCTCGCGGCCGCGGTGATCGGGACGATCCCGTACCTCCTCGCCGGCTACGGCACGGCCTCGACGGTCGGCCTTCAGGTCGGGTCCGTCGGCGCGTTCACGGAGTCGGTCGTCAACGCCCTGTTCGAGTCGATGAGCGGGTTCACCACCACGGGCGCGACGGTCCTCGGCGAGATCAGCGTCGACCGGCACTCCCACGCGCTGCTGATGTGGCGGCAGCTCACCCAGTGGCTCGGCGGGATGGGGATCATCGTCCTGATGATCGCCATCCTTCCCGAGGTCGCGGTCAACGGCGCACAGCTGATGGAGTCGGAAGCGCCCGGACCGGAGCTCCAGAAGCTCACGCCGAAGATCGCCGAGACGGCGCGCGCGCTCTGGCTGATTTACTTCGGCTTCACCGTCCTCCTCGTGGTCCTGTTGTACGGGCTTCACCTGCTCGGAATGGCGGACAACATGAATCTCTACAACGCGGTCGCGCACGGCTTCTCGACGCTTCCGACGGGCGGGTTCTCGCCGCAGGCCGACAGCATCGGTGCGTTCTCGGCGGTCGTCCAGTGGGTGTTCATCCCGTTCATGGTCGTCGCCGGCGTCAACTTCGCGCTGTTCTGGCACGTCTTGCGCGGCGAGGTCGAAGTCATGCTGGAGAACGCCGAATTTCGCGCGTACGCCGGCGCGCTCGCCGTCGTCACCGCGCTGCTCGCCGTGCTCCTCTTTCGCGGTGCCGCCCCACCGATCGAACTCGGCGGGACGACGCAGGGCGTCGCCGGGAACTCTCTTCGGCAGGCCGCGTTCCAGATCGGATCGCTTCTGAACTCCACCGGCTTCGCCACCGCCGACTTCGCACAGTGGGACACGCACGCGCAGGTGCTGCTCCTGTTTACGATGTTCATCGGTGGCTCCGCCGGATCGACCGGTGGCGGCGTCAAGGTCGTCCGCTGGATCATCGCCGTGAAGGCGATCCGGCGCGAGCTGTTCACCACCGCACACCCGGACGTCGTCCAGCCCGTTCGTCTCGGCGGGAACGTCGTCGACGAGGACGCGATCCGAGGGATCATGGCGTTCACCCTGCTGTACATCGTGCTGTTCGCGCTCTCGGCGGTGTTCATCGCGCTCGACACCACGCGGGTGGGGATCCAGCTGTCGGTGTTGGAGTCGATCAGCGCTTCGCTCGCGACCATCGGGAACATCGGGCCTGGGTTCGGACGGCTCGGACCCTTCGGGAGCTACCTCTTTTTCCCGGACACGTCGAAGCTGCTGATGATATTCCTGATGTGGATCGGGCGGCTGGAGATCGTCCCGGTGCTCGCGGTGTTCATCTCCGCGGTCGACGGTCGGTGAGTCGGCGGCCACCTTCTTAACCCGCGGCACCGAACGTCGCCGTATGAGTTCACCCGACGGCGGACCCACGGAGCTGCTCGGCCACGCCCTCTTGCCGGTCGCAAACGAGGACGACGCGCTGGCGACCGCACGGGCGCTCGAACCGTACGACCCGGAGCGCGTGACCGCGCTCCACGTGGTCGAGAAAGGTGAGGGCGTCCCGGACAAGACGCCCGTCGAACAGTCCGAGGAGCTGGCGGCCGAGTCGTACGCCGCGGTGCGGACGGTGTTCCCGGACGCCGAGGAACACACGGCGTACGGCCGGCACGTCGCCGAGGAGATATTCGACGCGGTCGACGCCGTCGGCGCGACGGCCATCGTCTACCGGGCCCGCGGCGGGAACCGACTCATGCGGTTCCTCTCCGGGGGCATCTCCGTGAAGCTCGTGACCCACGCGCCCGTCCCCGTCGTGGCGCTTCCCCGCGAGGAGTCGGACGACTGATCGGACGGTCTCCTCCCGCGGTCTCCGCGATCTCGACCGCGACGTAACGGAAATCGCGCGTCTCAGCCCGAGACGGCGGGTCGCGCAATCTTCGTTGCGACCGCAACGTTCATAATCAATCTTTATAGATCGCGGGCGGCTACCGTGACCCATGTACGACGACGACGATCTCGCCGCGATCCGCGAGGCCAAGGAGTCGTGGGAGGCGGAGACGCTCGATCCGACGCTCGACCGCCACGGGGAGCGGAAGGAGCGCTTCGCGACCGTCTCGAACCGCGAGGTCGACCGGATCTACACGCCCGCGGACGTGGCCGACCTCGACTACGACGACGACCTCGGCTTCCCCGGCGAGGAGCCGTACACCCGGGGCGTCTACCCGACGATGTACCGCGGGCGGACGTGGACGATGCGGCAGTTCGCGGGGTTCGGCACCGCCGAGGAGACCAACGAGCGGTTCCGCTACCTGATCGACGAGGGACAGACCGGCCTGTCGACCGCCTTCGACATGCCCTCGCTGATGGGGATCGACTCCGACGACGAGATGGCGCTGGGCGAGGTCGGCAAGGAGGGCGTCGCGGTCGACACCCTTCGCGACATGGAGGTGCTGTTCGACGGCATCGACCTCGCCGAGGTGTCGACTTCCTTCACGATCAACCCGAGCGCCCCGGTGATCTACGCGATGTACGTCGCGCTCGCCGACGAGCGCGGGATTCCCCGCGAGGAGCTCCGGGGCACCCTTCAAAACGACATGCTCAAGGAGTTCATCGCACAGAAGGAGTGGGTGATCCCGCCGGAGCCCTCCCTCGAGTTGGTGACGGACACGATCGAGTTCGCGGTCGCGGAGACCCCCAAGTTCAAGCCCATCTCGGTGTCGGGCTACCACATCCGCGAGGCGGGGTCGACCGCGGTCCAGGAGCTCGCGTTCACCCTCGCCGACGGGTTCGCCTACGTCGAGGACTGCCTCGACCGCGGACTGGACGTCGACGAGTTCGCCCCGCAGCTCTCCTTTTTCTTCAACTCCCACAACTCGCTGTTCGAGGAGGTGGCGAAGTTCCGCGCCGCCCGCCGGATCTACGCCCGGGTCATGGACGAGTGGTACGACGCGGAGGCCGAGGCGTCGAAGCAACTGAAGTTCCACACACAGACCGCCGGCCAGTCGCTGACGGCCCAGCAGCCGCTCAACAACGTCGCGCGCGTCACGATTCAGGCGCTGGCGGGCGTGCTGGGCGGGACCCAGAGCCTCCACACCAACTCCTTCGACGAGGCGCTCGCGCTCCCCTCGGAGCAGGCGGTCCGGGTCGCGCTGCGGACCCAGCAGATCATCGCCGAGGAGTCGGGCGCGGCCGACATCGTCGACCCGCTCGGCGGCTCCTTCGCGGTCGAGAGCCTCACCGACGAGACGGAGGCGGAGGCGATGGCGTACATCGAGGAGATCCGCGAGATGGGCGACGGCTCCGTGCGCGACGGGGTCCTTCACGGCATCGAGCAGGGGTACTTCCACCGCGAGATCCAGGAGTCGGCCTACGAGTACCAGGAGCGCGTCGACGAGGGCGAGGAGACGGTCGTCGGCGTCAACGCCTACGAGATCGACGAGGACACCCGCCCGGACCTCCTGAAGATCGACGAGACCACTCGGGAGCGACAGCTCGACCGGCTGGAGTCGGTGAAGGCCGACCGCGACGACGACGCGGTCGCGGCCGCCCTGGACGACCTCCGCGACGCGGTCGACGCGGGCGAGAACGTGATGCCCGCCGTCGTCGCGGCCGTGAAGGCGTACGCGACGATGGGGGAGATCATGGCGGTGTTCGAGGCGGCGTACGGCACCTACCGCGAGCGGATCGGCGTCGCGTGACGGCCGGGAGGAGGCGTCGCGTGACGGTCGGGCGAGAGAGAGGCGTCGAGCGACGGCCGGGCGAGAGAGGTCGCGTGAGGGTCGGGCGGACGGCGACGGCGGGCGGGGGCTCAGGCCACTTCGACCGGCTGCGCGGACTCGGCACGCCACGCGTTCCCCCGCCGACCGGCCCGTCGGAGTTCGACCCGGACCACCGACCCGGTGTCGAGTTCGCTGAGCACGTCCTCGACCTCCGGGCCGTCGTACTCGACGACGTGAACGGTCCCGTTGCGCGGGTGTTCGCGGAGGGTCGTCGTTCCGTGGTCCTTACACGGTTTCACGACGGTGTACGTGCTTGTACGGTCCATGAATCGACCGAGAATACGTGTCGGCGAAAGTTAACCATTATGTCGATACCTTTCCGGCTGGACTCGGCGCTGACCGCTCGGGGTCGCGCGCCCGGGAACGCGCCCTTTTACTCGGCCCGTCGAGTACCGCGGGCATGGACGAGACGGAGATCCCCGAGGACCACCCGCGCTACGCGTCGCTCGTGACGCGTCACCGGATCGAGGCGGGCGTCGAGCGGGGGATCACCTCGAAGCAGGGGCTGATCGCGCAGGGTCGCGGCGAGGCGTTCGACTACCTCCTCGGCGAGCGCACGCTCCCGAGCGCCGACGGGGCCGCCCGCGCCGCGGCGGCCACGCTGCTCCTCGCGGAACGCCCCGTGATCTCAGTGAACGGCAACGTCGCGGCGCTCGCGCCGGGCGAGACGGTCGAACTCGCCGACGCGGTCGACGCCGACCTCGAGGTGAACCTGTTCAACCACACGGACGAGCGCGTCCGGCGGATCGCCGACCACCTCCGCGACCACGGCGCGGGCGAGGTGAAGGGACTCGCCGGCGACGGCGAAATCCCGGGGCTCGACCACGCGCGCGGCGTCGTCGACGCCGACGGGATCGAGGCGGCCGACGTCGTCGTGGTCCCCTTAGAGGACGGCGACCGCGCGGCCGCGCTCGACGCGATGGGGAAGACGGAGGTCGTGATCGACCTCAACCCCGGGAGCCGCTCGCCGCGGACGGCCGACGTGCCGATCATCGACAACCTGCTCCGCGCGGTGCCGAACGTGACGGCCCACGCGCGGGACCTCGCGGACGCGACGCCGGCCGAACTCGAAGCGATCGTCGACGGGTTCGACGCCGACGCCGCGCTTGACGCGGCCGAGGCGACCATCCGCGACGGGTCGTTCGCGGACGCGGACGACGCGTAGTCCGCCTCGCCGGAAGGCAAAAGCCCGCGCCGCCCGTACCGGTCGATATGGAACTCGACGAGACGGACCGGGCGATCCTGCGGATCCTCCAAGAGGACGCGCGGACCCCGTTCTCGGAGGTCGCGCGCCGGATCGACATGTCCAGCGCCACCGTTCACGACCGGGTCAGCCGCCTCGAAGAGGCGGGCGTCATCCGGGGGTATCACGCCGACATCGACCCGAAGGCGGTCGGGTATGGGGTCGGCGCGTTCGTCGGCCTGCGCGTCGAACAGGGCCGCGAGGAGGACGCGCTCGAACGGCTCCGCGGCATCGACGGGGTCCGCGAGATCCACCTCACCACCGGCGAGTGGGACGTGATCCTCCGGGTCGTCGCCGCCGACACCGACCGGCTGCGAGAGCTGATGTTCGAGCGGATCGCGGAGACGGACGGGTTCTCGCGCTCGCAGACGATGGTAATCCTCGGCACCGACTACGAGCAGCCCGGACCGCCGCTGTAGGGGGGTCGGCGCTCGCCCGCGACCGGAACGCTCAACTCGGGACCTCCCCGAACGGTGACCATGAGCACAGCGGTCGCGGACCGGTTCGACCTCTCGCCGGAGCGGGCCTGGGCCGCCGTCGTCGGCGGGGTGACGGCGCTCCTGGCCGTCGGTTCGGTCGTCTTCACGCGCGTCGTCTACGACCGGTTCCTCTGGCGCTACTTCTGGGGCCCGGTCGTCGCGGACGGCGAGGGGGCGCAGTGCGCGGTCCGCAACCCGGACGGTACCACGGACCTGCTCGGCGGCGAGGCGGCGTGTCAGTCGGCGAGAGCCGCCGGCGAGGTGGTCGCCTCGCCGGGGTACACCACCCTCTCGACGGTGAGCTACGTGGTGATCCTGCTTGCGATGCTGATCGGCGTCGTCTTCCTCCTCCGCCGGCTCGACATCGCGACCGAACTGCGGTTCTTCTACGCGCTGTTCCCGTTCATGCTGTTCGGCGGGGCGATGCGGACGGTCGAGGACGCGGGCGTCGCGGCGACCGCCGCCGGCGTCGACCCTCTCGTCCCGTTCCCGGCGAGCGCGGTGCTGATCAGCCCGTTCATCTACTTCACGGTGTTCCTCTTCACGCTCGCCTGCGTGATCGCGGCGTACGCGCTCGAACGGCGCGGCGTCGTCGACGACTACGCGCGGCCGCTGTTCGCGTCGGGCGCGGCCGGGCTCGCGCTCGCGGTGGGCTACCTCGCCGTGCTCGCCGCGACGACCGGCTACGTCACCTTCTACCCGCAGGTGCTCGTGCCGACGCTCGTCATCGCGACGGCCGCGACCGCGGGCACGTGGGCGCTGGCGACCCGACGGATCCCGACGATCCGGCAGGGGACGGGGGCCGCCGGGATCGTGATCATCTGGGGCCACGCGGTCGACGGCGTCGCGAACGTGATCGGGCTCGACTGGATGCCCGCGCTGACCGGGACCGCGAACCTCGTCCCGAAACACGTCGTCAACGCCCTCATCGTCGACTGGACCGGTCGGCTCCTCCCGGCGTCCGTCTCCGCCGTCACCGGCGACGCGTGGCCGTTCCTCCTCGTGAAGCTCGCGGCCGCGACGTTCGTCGTCTGGGTGTTCAACGGCGAGATGTACGACGAGTCGCCGCGGTACTCCCTGCTGCTGTTGATCACCGTCCTCGCCGTCGGTCTCGGTCCGGGGACCCGCGACATGCTCCGCGCGACGTTCGGCGTCTGAGCGGGTCGGGGCCGGGCCCGCGGCGCTCGACTGAGGGACGTTCGACCGGGTGCCTCCCTCCAGGGCGCTCGTACGGAACCGACAAGTGGGCCGAGCGCCGAGCGCGGACGTGACAGACACACCGCGACGGCGCGTGCTGGCGGCAGCGGCGACGGGATCGACGCTCGGTCTCGCCGGTTGCGGCGACCTCGGCGGGTCGGACGGCGACGCGGCGGGACAGACCGACAACGGGACCGACGGGAGCGACGCGGGCGGCGACGGAAGCGGGTCCGGCGAGGACGCCAGCGCGACGGTCGCGCTCGACGTCCAGTCGGAGATCCAAGCCGCACGAGAGGAGGTCCGGACGCGCGTTCAGGAGGGGAACCTCTCGCAGGAGGACGCGCAGGCGGAACTGGCCGACGCGCAGCGCGAGATCGTCGCGGCCGCCGTCGACGACCTGGAGTCGTACGCGGCCGGCGTCGACGGCCTCGGGATCGACGAGGCGAACGAGCGGGCCGGTGCCGTGCTTGTCAGCGGGCCGGCCGCGGCGATCCTCGACGCGCTGGGGGCCAAGCCGGTGAGCGCGCTGCTGTCCGCGGACGACTTCCCCGCGCCGCAGGAGGGCGGACAGGCGAACGGCTCCTGAACGCGACCGCAACGACACCTTATAAGCCGTCGGGGGCGGAACGGTCTCGGTAATGCTGGATGGGGTCAACGTCGCGCTGGGCGTCTCCGGGAGCATCGCGGCGGTGAAGGTCGTCGAACTCGCCCACGAACTGCGCCGGCAGGGCGCTCGCGTCCGCGCCGTCATGTCCCCGGCGGCGACGAACATCGTCCACCCGTGGGCGGTCGACTTCGCGACGGACGAGCCGGTCGTCACCGAGATCACGGGCGACGTCGAACACGTCGAACTGTGCGGCCGCGACGGGTGGGCCGACGTGCTCCTCCTCGCGCCGGCGACCGCGAACACCGCCGGAAAGGTCGCCGCCGCCGTCGACGACACCCCCGTCACCACCTGCGCGACGACCGCGCTCGGCGCAGACGTGCCGGTCGTGATGGCCCCCGCGATGCACGAGCCGATGTACGACCACCCGGGCGTCCTCGACGCGCTCGACCGCCTCGAATCGTGGGGCGTCCGCTTCGCGGACCCGCGGATCGAGGAGGGGAAAGCGAAGGTCGCGGCCGAGGAGGACATCGTCGTCGAGGTCGCGCGGGCGACGACGCCGCAGCGCCTCGCCGGGACGCACGTCGTCGTCACCGCCGGCGCGACGAAAGAGCGGATCGACCCGATCCGAATCCTGACGAACCGGGCGTCGGGAAAGACCGGCCGGGCGGTCGCCAGAGCGCTCTACGCCCGCGGCGCGCGGGTGACGCTCGTTCAGGACGGCCCCGAGGTCCCGTACGCCGACGTGGTCTCGGTCGAGACCGCCGACGGGATGATGGCGGCGTGTCGCCGGTCGGCTGCGACCGCGGACGCGCTGATATCCGCGGCCGCCATCTCCGATTTCACCGCCGACGCGGTCGACCAGAAGATCCGGTCCGGCTCGCCGCTGTCGGTCGAACTGGAGCCGACGCCGAAGCTGATCGACTCGGTCCGGGAGGCGTACCCCGACCTCCCGATCGTCGGGTTCAAGGCCGAGACCTCCGGCGACGACGCGGCGATGGTCGCCGAGGCCGAGCGGATCCGCGACCGCGTCGGACTGTCGTTCGTCGTCGCCAACGACGCGAGCGTGATGGGCGGCGACGAGACGCGCGTCCTGTTGGTCGGCGAGTCGGGGACCGATCCGGAGGAGGTCGCCGGCTCGAAGGACGCCGTCGCGGGCCGGATCGCGGACCGGCTCGCGGCGACGCTCGACGCGCCGGCGTCCGTCTGACGGGGGCGCTCCCGGGAGTCGCATCGCCCGCCCCCGGCAGGCTCCCCGCGGATACAAACTGTTTTGAGGCGGTGGAGTAACCACACGGATAGAGATATCCATGTGTAACGAGACGGTCACGCACGGCTCCGTGGGAGGTGTGGTGGGTGGCTGACGCCGACTCCCCGTCCGACGCCGGCGATCCCGGCGACGGCTCGACCGACTCGCTCGGTTCGACCGCGGCGGCGGACGCCGACGCCGCGGGCGGACCGGCGGCGGCCGGTTCGGTCATCGTTCCGGTCGAGCCGACCTCCACGCTTCGCTCGACGATCGCGCACGTCGCGGAGGCCGCGGCGACCGGCGGCGCGCCGGCGATCCACCTCGTCGAGATCGCCTCGTGGCGGAACGGCGACCCCGAGAGCGACGAGCGCGCCGCCGCGGCCGAGCGCGTGCTCGAACGCGCCGCGGCGTGGACGGCGGCGGACCTCGACGACTCTGAGGCCCCCGGTGCCGCGGACGTCGAGGTCGTCACGGCGGTGATCGGCGCGGACGACTACCTGTTCGGTGCCGACGACTACGTCCGCGTCCTCGCGGAGTACGCCGAGGCCAACCGGGCCGACCGCGTCGTGCTCGACCCCGAGTACACGCCGGTCGGGAACACGACGCTGCTCCAGCCGCTGGAGTTCGCGCTCTCGAACACGTCGCTGTCGGTCGAGACCGCGCCGGTCGACCGCCCGACCCGTCGCGAGCGCTTCCGGACCGAGGCGACCACCGGCCGGTTCCTGGCGCTGTTCGGGCTCTCGCTCGCCTTCTACCTCCTGTTGGGCGACCCGACCTACTGGTTCGACGCGGTGACGGGGGTCGCGACGGCCGCGATCGTGTCGGTCACCCTCTCGCGGGTGAGCCTCGACTCGAACCCGGCGATCCCGCGGACGCCGATGCGCATCCTCCGCGGGCTGGTGTACGTCCCCGTGCTGCTCTTCGAGATCCTGAAGGCGAACCTCGTCGTCGCGCGGGTCATCCTCGACCCGCGGCTCCCGATCGAGCCGACGATGAACCGGATGCGCGTGATCGTCGGGAGCGGCCTCCCGCTGATGACGCTCGCGAACTCGATCACGCTGACCCCCGGGACGCTGACGGTCCGCGCCCGCGACAGCGACCTCTACGTCCACTCGCTCCTCCCGTGGGCCCGCGAGGGCCTGTTCGACGGCTCGCTGGAGCGGTGGACGCGGTTCGTCTACTACGGCCGCCGCTCGGCGCGCCTGCCGACGCCCCGCGAGCGCGACGACGTCGCCATCCTCCAAGGGGACGACGCGACCGAGGAGCTTCCGATCGCCGCCGCCGACGGCGGTGACGTGACGGCCGAAGGGGAGGATCCGACGGCCGACGCGGAGGAGGTGACGGACCGATGAGCCTCGCGGACGCCACGCTCGCGGCCGGCTACACCCTCGGCGACTTCCTCCTCGTCGCGGCCGCCGGCTTCGCCGTCCTCGCGGTGGGGATGCTCTACCGCGCGGTCGTCGGCCCGACGATGCAAGACCGCGTGCTGGCGGTGAACGTCCTCGGGACGAACACCGTCGTCATCCTCGCGATACTGGGCGCGGCGCTCGACGAGCCGACGTTCCTCGACATCGCCTTAGTGTACGCGCTGTTGAACTTCCTGATGGCCATCGCCATCTCGAAGTTCACCGTCGAGCGGGGTGGTGTGCTGTGAGCGCCGCCGCGCTGGAGACGGCCCGGGTCTGGCTCGTCGTCGCGGTCACGCTGCTCGGGCTGTTCTTCACGCTCGTCTCGATGACGGGCGTCCTCCGGCTGCCGGACGTCTACTCGCGGGCGCACACCGCCTCGCAGGCCGACACGCTGGGGGCCGGCTTCGGCCTCGCGGCCGTCGCGCTCACCGTCGGGCTGGCGGGGGCCGGGTTCAAGTCCGTCCTCCTGCTGTTCTTCATCTTCCTGACGAACCCGACCGCGGCCCACGCGATCGCTCGGGCCGCCTTCGAGGAGGGAATCGTGCCGTGGACGGAGGGGGACGACCGCCGATGACGGGGACGCTCGCGGCCGGCGCGACGGCGCTCGCGTCGGTCGGTTCGTCCGCCGCGGGGCTCCCGGCTCCGCCCGTCGCGCAGGTGACCGCCATCGAGGCGAGCCTGTTCGTCTTCGTGGTGCTGACCGCGCTGTTCACCGCTTTGGCGCGCGACGTGCTCGCCGCGGTGATCATCTTCGGGGCGTACAGCCTCGGGATGGCCGCGCTGTACACGTTCTACCGCGCGCCGGACGTGGCGATGACCGAGGCCGCCATCTCCGCCGGGGTGACCACGGTGCTGCTGCTGCTCACGCTCGCGAAGACGACCCGACGCCAGCACGAGGCCGCCTTCGAGTCGGTGAACCTCCCCGCGGCGGGAGCGGTCGGGCTCCTGTTCGGCGGACTGCTGCTCACGATGGGCGACATCCCGGCGGTCGGCTCCCGGGACGCGCCGATCTGGTCGAACCCGGACGTGAGCCAGTGGTACATCGCGGAGACGTACGCCGAGACCCACGTCGAGAACGCGGTGATGGCCGTGCTGGCGGCGTTCCGCGGGTTCGACACCTTCGGCGAGGCGGTCGTCGTCTTCGCGGCGGGGATCGCCGCCCTCATCGTCCTCCGTCGGGAGGTGTTCGCATGAGCGGTTCCGACGCCGACGACGGGTTCGACCGCGACCGGCCGCCGCGAACCGGCGGTCGCCTCGACTCGGACCGCCGGCAGGGCACGCCGTACACGGAGAGCCAGGTCATCATGCCGACGGTGAAGATCGTCGCGCCGTTCGCGTTCACCTACGGGCTGTTCGTCACCTTCCACGGCGGTAGCTCGCCGGGCGGCGGGTTCCAGGGCGGCGCGATCGTCGCCGCGGTCGTGTTCATGATCGCGTTCGCGTTCGGCATCGAGGCCACCCGCCAGTGGCTCGCGAACACGGTGGTCGTCGGACTGGCGGTCGGCGGCGCGCTCGTGTTCGCCGGGATCGGACTGGTCCCGGTGGCGCTCGGCGGCGCGTTCCTCCAGTACGAACGGCTCCCGATCCCCGACCCGGTCAAGTACGGGATGGAGGGCGTCGAGATCCTCGGGATCGGGACCATCGTCGCCGGCGTCCTCATGGGGCTGTTCTTCGTCCTCGCGAACGGCTTCAGCGACGCCGGGGGATTCGCCGACGCCGACGCGTTCGCCGACGAGACCGGCGGCCCCGGCACCGACGACCCGGGCGACGGCCCGACCGCCGGCCCGACCGACGGGGCCGGATCGGCTGACGAGGCCGGCTCTGCCGACGCCGGCGCGCAGGGACCGGCCGCGACCGACGGGGGTGAGCGGTGATGATCGCGCTCGCCGCGGCCGGCGGTGCCGTCGAGATACTCGCGACGAGACACGCGTACGTCGCGTTCGCGCTGCTGCTCTGTATCGGACTCTACATGATGATTGCCAACCCCAACCTCGTGAAGAAGATCATCGGACTCAACCTGTTCCAGACGGCGATCTTCCTGCTGTTCATCGCCTCGGCGTACGTTGACGGCGGGGCGATCCCGATCGTTCCGACCGGCGGCCCCGACGGCGGCCTGTACGTCAGCCCGCTCCCGCACGTCCTCGTGCTCACCGCCATCGTCGTGGGCGTGAGCCTCACGGCGGTCGCGCTCGCGCTGTGTATCCGGATATACGACGAGTACGGCACGCTACGGACCGACACCCTCCGGGAGCTGCTCCGCGACGAGGGATCGATCCCCTCGGCGGGGTCGGGCGACGCCGGCTCCGAGACGCCGAGCGCGTCGGCGGCGGCGCTCGGCCCCGGCGAGACGGGCGACGCGACCGGGGGTGACGGCGATGACTGACGTGCTCCTGCCGCTCGCGGTCGTCGCCCCCATCGTCGCGGCGACGCTGCCGCTGGCGCTCGGACTGCGGTACGACCGGATCGGGTGGCCGGTCGCGGCGGTCGGAGCGACGGTCACGGCCGGTATCGCAGCCGCGATCGCCGCGGAGACGGTGATAAACGGCCCGTTCAGCCACGCGCTGGGGGGCTTCCTCCCCCCGATCGGGATCGAACTCGTCGCAGACCGGCTGTCGGTGGCGGTGCTGCTGCTCGTGGCCGCGGTGTCGGTCGCGACGCTCGCGTTCGCGCGAGTCGCCGGCCCGCACGAGAACCCGTTCTACAGCGCGTACCTCCTGCTGGTCGGCGGGCTGGTCGGCATGGTCCTCACCGGCGACCTGTTCAACCTGTTCGTCTTCCTGGAGATCACCGGGCTGACGACGTACGCGCTCATCGCCTCGGACCGCTCCGGCGCGAGCGCGTACGCCTCACTGAAGTACCTCGTCGTCGGGACCGTCGGCGCGTCGCTGTACCTGCTCGGCGTCGGCTACGTCTTCCTCGCGACGGGGACGCTGAACATGCTCGACGTTCAGGCGCAGATCGTCGCGCAGGCCGGCTACGGCGACCCGCTGGTCCGCGCGGGCTACGCGTTCATCGCGACCGGACTCGCGCTGAAGATCGCTCTGTTCCCCGTCCACTCCTGGCAGCCGGACGCCTACCAGCGCGCGCCCGACTCGGTCACGACGGTCGTCGCGGCGCTGGTCTCGACGGCGAGCGCATACGCGCTGATCCGCGTGACCTACACCGTGTTCACGGTCGACTTCTTCGCGGCCAACGAGGGGATCGCGACGGCGCTGCTCGTCGTCTCGACCGTCTCGATCGTCGCCGGCTCCGCGCTCGCCGCGATGCAGTCGAACCTCAAACGGATGTTCGCGTACTCCTCGGTCGCGCAGTTCGGCATGATCGGCGCGGCGGTCGCGCTCGCGAACGAGACGGCGCTGCTCGGCGGGATCGTCCACCTGATCGGCCACGGGCTGGTGAAGTTCGGCCTCTTTTTGGGGATCGGGCTGCTCGCGCTCGGCTACGGGACCCGGCGGATCGAGAACCTCGCGAGCGCTGCGCGCGCGGCCCCGTACACGTCGGGCGCGCTCGCGGTCCTCGGGCTCGTCCTCGTCGGGATCCCGCCCTCGATCGGCTTCCTCGGCAAGTGGTACATCGGCGTCGGGGCGGTCGACGCCGGCCTCGCCGGCGGCGGCGCGGTCGGGATCGCGGTCGCGGCGGCGATATTCGTCAGCACGCTGTTCACGCTGTCGTACGTCGCGCGGATGATAGAGCGGTTCTACTTCGCCGGTGCCGGGCTCCCCGGCGACCACGGCGACGCGGACGACGCCGACGGCCACGGGGACGCGGCCGCGACCGACGGCGGGGAGTCGCCCGCCCGGACCGCGAGCGGCCTCCCCGCGCCCGTCGCCGGCGCGCCGCGCTCGTCGCTCGTCCCCGACCGGGTGCCGACGGCGTCGCTGGTCGCGCTCGTCCTCGCGGCGTTCGCGGCGGTCGCGCTCGGCTTCGGCGGCTTCGCGCTCGCTGAGTGGTTCGACCCCTTCCTCACGGAGGCCTTCGCATGACTGACGTCGTACTACAGGACCCACGACCCCTACTGGCGGTTCTCGTCTCGTTCGTCGCGGCGATCCTCATCGTCGCGTCGTACCGCTCTCCGAACGTCCGCGAGGGGTGGACGCTCGTCGCGTCGCTCGCGAAGTTCGGGATCGTCGCGTCGATGCTCCCGGCGGTCCTCGACGGGGCCGTCTTCGAGTACTCGCACGGGGCGTTCCTGCCCGGGATCGGGACGCCGATCGAGTTCGTCCTGCGGGCGGACGCGCTCGGGATGCTGTTCGCGTTCCTCGCGAGCGGGCTGTGGATCGTCACCTCCTTCTACAGCATCGGCTACATGCGCGGGCTGGACGAGCCGAACCAGACCCGCTACTTCGCCGCGTTCGCGGTGTCGCTGTCGACGACGATGGGGATCGCGTTCGCGGGCAACCTCGTGACGATCTTCGTCTTCTACGAGCTGCTGTCGATCGCGACGTACCCGCTCGTCGCGCACGACGAGACGGCGGAGGCGCGCTCCGCGGGCCGCAAGTACCTCGCGTACACGATGTTCGGCGGCGGCGTCCTCGTCTTGGCGGGGACCGCCCTCGTCTACCTGCTCGCGGGATCGGTCGCGTTCACGCCCGGCGGCATCGCCGAACTCGCGAACGCCGACCCCGGGCTGGCGATGCTCGCGTTCCTCCTGCTCGCCGTCGGCTTCGGCGTCAAGGCGGGGATCATGCCGCTCCACCAGTGGCTCCCGGAGGCGATGGTCGCGCCGACGCCGGTCTCCGGCCTGCTCCACGCGGTCGCGGTCGTCAAGTCCGGCGCGTTCGGCGTCTCGCGGGTCGTCCTCGACGTGTTCGGCCCGGAGCTCGTCTTCGACCTCTCGCTGCCGTTCGGCTTCACCGCCGGGCTCGTGCTCTCGACGATCGGGGCGGTCACGCTCACCGCGGCCTCCCTCATCGCCCTGCGGAAGGACCACCTGAAGCGACGGCTGGCCTACTCGACGATCAGCCAGCTGAGCTACATCATCCTCGGGCTCGGCCTGTTCGGCTGGTACGGGCTGGTCGGGGCGCTCTTACACATCCCGGCGCACGCGTTCATGAAGCTCACCCTGTTCTTCTGTGCGGGCAACATCCACGCCGAGACCCACACCGACTACATCTCGCAGATGGCGGGGATCGGCAAGCGGATGCCGCTCACAATGGGGGCGTTCACCGTCGCCTCGCTGGGGATGGCGGGGATCCCGCTGCTCGCCGGCTTCGTCAGCAAGTACTACATGCTGATCGGCGGGGTTCGGATGGGCGCACAGCTCACCCCGGTCGCGTACTACCTCGTCGGCGCGCTGCTACTCTCCGGCGTGCTCAACATCGCGTACTTCTGGCCGGTGATCTACACCGCGTTCTTCGAGGCCGAGGACGCCCACGACGCGAAGCCGCTCGTCGACTTCCCGCTCGGCGGCGAGTCGCGGTCGATCGTCGCGGCGACGGACGGTCGCGGCGCACCCGACGACGTCGCGACGGACGGTCGCGGCGCACCCGACGACGCCGCGACCGACGGCGGCCGGGCGGGTGACGAGGACGACGAGAGCGCCGGCGACGCCGACGACCTCGACGACGTCATCGACGACGCGGACGCGGGCGACGGGGGCGACTCCTCGCCCGACGCCGCGGACGGAGTCGACGAGTCCGAGGTCCCGGACGCCGACCTCGACGACCTGCCGACCGACGAGGACGGTGTCGTCCGGCCGGACTTCGACACGAGCGAGCGCGACTTCTCGGAGCCGGCCGAACGGGTCGACACGGGCGACTACGCCGTCGACCAGAAGCCCTCCGACGCCGACGTGCCGTTCGGTCCCGGGCGCGCCGACGCGCCCGACGAGCCCTCGGACGACATCGCCGGAGCCGACCGCGCGGCCGACGAGACTGCCGCCGACGAGACCGCCGCCGACCGCGGCGACGCTGACGCTCACGTCGACGACGCGCACGGCGACGATGCCCACGACGACCATCACCACGGCGGGCCGCCGGCGGGCGGGTGGGAGCACATCGCCAGTCTCGACGCCCTCCGCGGGCGCGAGTCGACGTGGTTCACGCTCGGCCCGATCCTCACCGTGATGAGCCTCGCGGTGCTGCTCGGCGTGGTCCCCCACGACATGGGCTTCCTGGAGCTGATCGAGCTCATCGTCGACACGCGGCTCCCCGAGGAGGTGATGCGGCCATGAGCGCGTCGGCCGGCCTCCTCGCCTCGATTCCGCCCTACGTCCTGATCGCGTTCGCGGCGCTCGCGGTGCTGGCGCTGCCGCTGCGGTCGGGGCACGCGGTCGCCGCGCTGGCGACGGCGTTCACCTTCGCGCAGGCGGTGCTGCTCGGCGACGGCGGGACGGGCGCGCACCTCGCGACGCAGTTCCTCGGGTTCGACGTGGTGTTCTTCAACGTCGACCAGTTCTCCCTGCTGATGGGCGTCGTCGTCGGGTTCCTCGCGACGGCCGCGGTGCTGTACGCCTACGGCAGCGAGGCCCCGACGTGGATGACCGCGTTCGCATTGCTGTACGTCGCCACGACGCTGGGGACCATCTACGCCGGCGACTGGCTCACCCTGGTCTTCTTCTGGGAGCTGACGGCCGTCACCTCGACGCTGCTCGTCTGGCAGCACGGCGGGGCGGCGGTGCGGGCCGGCTACCGGTACGCGCTGTTCCACGGCACCGGCGGGACGGTCCTGCTCGCGGCGGTCGTCGTCCATGGCGCGTCGATGCTCGGTAGTGTGCCCGCGGGCGAGATATTCCTGTTCTCGTCGACGACCGGGATCCACGCGTCCGCGACGGTCCTCGCGGCGGTCGGCATCGGGGTCAACTGCGGATTCATCTTCCTCCACAGCTGGCTGCCGGACACCTACCCGCGCCCGCACGTCGCGGCGTCGGTGTTCCTCTCCGTGTTCACGACGAAGACCGCCGCCTACGTGATGTACCGCGCGTTCCCGGAGGGGGGCATGTGGCTCGCGTACCTCGGCGGGTTCATGGCCGTCTACGGCGCGTTCTTCGCGCTGCTCCAGTACGACCCGCGGCGGCTGCTGTCGTACCACATTCAGGCCCAGCTCGGCTACATGCTCGCCGGGTTCGGGCTGGCGACGTACGTGGGCGAGTTCGCCGTGGTCGGCGGGTTCGCGCACCTGTTCAACAACGTCCTCTACAAGAGCCTGCTGTTCATGGCCGTCGGGGTCGTGATCTACCGGACCGGCGTCGAGGACATCCGCGACATGGGCGGGCTCTGGCGGGTGATGCCCGTCACGTTCCTCGTGTACCTCGTCGGCGCGGCCTCCATTACCGCGGTGCCCGGGTTCAACGGGTTCATCTCGAAGGGGATGGTGATCGACTCCGCCCACGAGGTCCACAACTTCGAACTGCTGTTCGGCGAGGGGCTGCTCTGGTGGCTGCTCATCCTCGGCGGCGTGGGCACGTTCATGTCGTTCATCAAGCTCGGCTACTACGTGTTCTTCCACGGGTCCGCGACGCTGTCACCGGACGACGCCACCCCGTTCCAGACCGGCGGGATGGTGCTGGCGGCGGGGGCGTGCGTCTTCTTCGGCGTGTTCTACACCCAGCTCATCGAGCTGATGCCGTTCACCGACCTGATCCTCAGCAAGGAAGTCTACTTCAAGCCGTACAGCCAGAGCCACCTGACCGAGAGCGCCGCGCTGCTCGTCGCCGGCTTCGTCGGCTTCTTCTCGCTGAAGCGGCCGCTCGGCTGGCTCGCCCACCGGATGCCCGACGTCGACGCCGTCCTCTTCCCGGCGGCGTTCTACCTCGGCCGCGGCTCGGTGTGGGGCGTCACGGAGCTGTGGGCCGCCGTCGACCGTGCGACGATGGCGGTCGCCGGCGCGGCCATGCGGACCGCCTCCGACCCGCGTGAGGTGCTCTCCCGAGCCGGCGTCGACGTCGAGATTCGGGCCGGGATCGGCCGGAGCGTCCTGTTCCTCACGCTGGCGGCCGGGATCGCGCTGTTCGCGTTCCTGCTGGCCTGACGCGGGGCGGCGGGTCCAGTCGCGGGCGGCCCGCTCGTTTTCAGTCGTCGTCGACGCGTCTGGCCCGCTCGCTGAGCGTGAGGAACGCCACGGTCCCGACGAACGCGACCGTAAATCCGAGGACCGAGCCGTCGCCGGCCCCGGTGTAGTGCGCGAACAGCAGCGGACTCGTGGACACGCCGAACAGGCCGACCCCGTACCCCAATCGGTCGACTCGGTCGTCGAACCGCGGCGCTTCCGCGAGCAGCGAGAGGTCGAACGCGACGTGGAAGTACGTCACTCCGGCGTAGATTGCGGCCGTGCCGGCCGACACGGGAACGGACGAGACGAGGCGGTGAACGCCGAGACCGACGAGGAGGCCGACGCCGGCCGCGACGAGGAGGGCGCGTTTCACGGCCGTCCGGTTCGACGCCGGTCGGAAAAACCCGGCGTCGGCGAGGGAACGTTCGCGGAGGGGTTCCGTGCGGTGAGGGAGCGCTCGGAGGGTGGACGCCCGCGGCGTCAGTGCTCCTCGTACGCGAGGTTCATCATCCACTGGGAGAAGGCGTCGGCCTGCGCGTCGACCTCCTCCTCGCCGATGAACGGCGAGAGCATGTCTCCGGCCATCAGAAGCGAGAAGTCGAGATCGCGCGGGGCCGGCTCCAGGTAGTAGGTGTTGTGCCCCTCGTAGACTGTGTCCTCGCGCCGGATGACGCCGGCCTCCTCTAAGCTCTCCGCGATGCGGCTCCCCTTCCGCGAGGAGACGTCCAACTCCTTCCAGAAGTCGCTTTGGTGGATCCCGCCGGTCTCGCGGATGAGTTCGAGGCCGGCGCGCTCGTCCGCCGACAGGTCGGACTCGATTTCGGACCGCTCATAGTTTCACACGCCTCCCGAATCGCTTAAAACTGGCTTTCCGCACGGAGACTTCGATCCCGCCGCGCCGGCTCGCTCCGGTTCGCGCCCCGCCTCACTCGCCGGCGAGCGCGAAGTCGGCCGGCAGCGACACCGGCTCGGTCGGCGTCTCGCAGGGCGGGCCGTCGGCGTACGCGACCTCGGAATCGTCGCCCGTTCGGACGCTGGTGAACGACCGCGTGCCGAAGTCGTCGCCGTGGAGGCAGGCGTCGTACTCGTGGTCCGCGAGGATCTCGCTCGCGCGGTCGAGCCACGACGCCCCGGACTCGCCGGGCTCGGGGACGAGGGCGGCCGCGACCCGTCTGGCGCTGTCGGCGCGCTCCTCGCCGAACTCCCGCCGCCGCTCGGGAATCGCGAACCGCTCCGCGCCGTTCACCACGCCGCCGACGTTGCCCACGACGTGGACGCCGGGATCGAGCCGGGTGACGACGAGGCGGCCGTCGTACGTCAGCAGGAACGCCGCCCGGTCGTCCGCGAGGACGAGGTTGAACCCGTCGTACGCGCGCTCGTTGAGGTCGTCCTCGACCGTTCGCACCGCCTCCTCGGCGGAGTCGGCCGTCAGGCAGTCGCGGACGAGCAGCCCGCGGGAGCGGTCGCCCTCGCCGTCGGCATCGAGCCACCGGTTCGTGACGGCGACGACGAGTCCGCCCTCGGCGACGCCGATCCACGTACCGCCGGCCTCGGCGTCGCGCGGTGCCAGGTACCGGGCGTTCTCGCCCCGGAGGGCGGGCGGTTCGCTCGGGCGGTCGAGCGCCTCGTCGCGGGTCGCCGCGAGCGCGACGGGCGCGTCACCGAACGTCCGCCACGCGAGGGTCAGGGTACACACGGCGTCCGATACGCGCGACCGGCATGAAAACGCCACGGAGGATCGGGCGCTACCGTTTACTCACAATAAAAGAAATCTTTTGTCGGCTGACCTCCTGAGTCGATTCATGAACGCGATTGCCGTCTACGAGGGAGCCGACGAACCGGTCGTGACCGAGAAGCCGCGACCGGCCCCCGCGCCCGGCGAGGCGCTGGTTCGGACCCTCCGAGTCGGCGTCGACGGGACCGACCACGAGGTCATCGCCGGCGGACACGGGGGCACCCCCGCGGGCGAGGACCACCTCGTCTTGGGCCACGAGGCCGTCGGCGTGATCGAGGACCCGAACGACACGCCGTTTGAGGTCGGCGACGTCGTCGTCCCGACGGTGCGGCGGCCGCCCAACGGTGCCAACGAGTACTTCGCGCGCGGCGAGCCGGACATGGCCCCCGACGGCGAGTACCACGAGCGCGGCATCGTCGGCGCGCACGGCTTCATGGCGGAGT
Source organism: Halorubrum hochsteinianum (assembly GCF_023702125.1). Classification (NCBI taxonomy): domain Archaea; kingdom Methanobacteriati; phylum Methanobacteriota; class Halobacteria; order Halobacteriales; family Haloferacaceae; genus Halorubrum; species Halorubrum hochsteinianum. Next base: position 158,482 of record NZ_CP098415.1, read on the forward strand.
ACTTCACCAGCCCGGCCGAGTTCCTCGTCGAGATCCCGCCGGAACTCGCGGAGTGGGGCTTCCTCGTCGAGCCGATATCGATCGCCGAGAAGGCACTCGAACACGCCTACGCCTCCCGGTCGGCGTTCCACTGGGACCCCGAGTCGGCGCTCGTCCTCGGGAACGGGTCGCTCGGGCTGTTGACGGTCGCGGCCCTCGACGAGTCGTTCGACCGGAGATACTGCCTCGGGCGGCGCGAGCGCCCCGACCCGACGATCGACATCATCGAGTCGCTCGGGGCGACGTACGTGAACTCCAACGAGACGCCGATCCCCGAGGTGCCCGACTCGCACGAACCGATGGACCTCGTCTTCGAAGCGACCGGCTACGCGCCCCACGCCTTCGAGACGATCGAGGCGCTCGCGCCGAACGGCGTCGGCGCGCTCCTCGGCGTCCCGGGCGACTGGGAGTTCGAGATCGACGGCGGCCGGCTCCACCGCGAGTTCGTCCTCCACAACAAGGCGCTCGTCGGCAGCGTCAACTCGGGCTACGGGCACTTCGAGTCGGCGATCGAGTCGCTCTCGGGGTTCTCGGAGTCGTTCTTGAACGATCTGGTCACGGGCGTCCACGGGCTCGACGACTTCGAGGCCGCGTTCGCGGATGACGACACGACTATTAAAACGGCGGTCGAATTCGGGTCATATGAAGAACGTTGACGACCTGATAGACAGCGCCGCCGAGCTGGCGGAACACGGTCTCTCGAAGGGCGAAATCGCGGACGAACTGAACGTCTCCCGGGAGACGGCCAGCTGGCTGGTCGAGCGCGGCGGCGGGGCCGACGCCGCCGAGTCGGTGGGCGAGACGACCGCGTCCGCCGACATCCACGTCGACTGGTCGGCGCTCGGTCGCGACTCCACGCGGCTCGGCTACGCGGCGAGCGCGATGGCCGACCTCCTGGCAAAGCAGGGGGAGGCGGTCGACCTCACCGTCGGGATCGAGAAGGCCGGCGCGCCGCTCGCGACCGCGGTCGCGGACCGGCTCGACACCGACCTCGGCACGTACGCGCCCGCGAAACACCAGTGGGACGAGGGCGACATCGACGAGCAGGGGGGCGGCTTCTCGCGGAACTTCGCGGCCATCCGCGACCGCGACTGCTACGTCGTCGACGACATCATCACGTCGGGGACGACGATGCGGGAGTCGATCGACGCGATCCGCGAGCAGGGAGGCGAACCCGTCGCCTGCGTCGTGCTGGTCGACAAGAGGGGGTACGACGAGATCGACGGCGTGCCCGTCTACTCGCTCGTCGACGTGGTCCGCGTCGACCGCGAAGAGTAACGGGACGAGCGACCCCACGAAGCGCGCGCATTCCCGTTCTCTCCGCTTCCGGCCTCTCTCTCCTTCCGGTGGCGCGTGCTCGCGAGCGGCGCGGAGCGCCGCGAGACGGCACCCGCGAGGGAGTCGGCGGTCCGAAGCGAAGCGGAGGACCGCCGACGAGGCTGGGGAGGCGTGAGGTGCGGTTGCTGTGCGGGGCGGGCGGGGCTCGAGGGGCCAGTCGCCGCGTGAGATCCGACCGTCGCCTTCGAACCGAACACGTTCGGTGCGGAACCCATTTGCCTCGGTAGCGCGTACACGTCTGTATGACGTTCAGTCCCGAAACAGACGCCGACCCCGAGGAGATCGACGAGCGCGTCGAGACGGTCATCGCCGACAACGACGTGGTGCTGTTCATGAAGGGGAACCGCCTGATGCCCCAGTGCGGCTACTCGAAACGCGCCGTCGAACTGATCGGCCAGCACGTCGAGGAGTTCGAGACGGTCGACGTGCTGCCCGCGCTGCCGCAGTACCGCGAGGCGCTGGAGTCGCACAGCGGCTGGGAGACGATCCCGCAGACGTTCGTCGACGGCGAGTTCGTCGGGGGGAGCGACGTGCTCGCGGAACTCGACGAGCGCGGCGAGCTCGCCGCCGAGCTGGGTGCCGACTGAGGCTCCGATCCGGCGTCCGGACCACACGCCACCGAGCCGAATCCGCTCCCGATCCTTGCTATTGGAAGGGCAGGCCATATAAACCCACGGTGCCTACATAGGGTAGAAGCAGCCGTTGCCGCTGCCGCCCCGACCACCGGTTCGACCCCACCGCATTCCACAAACAATGACAGGCCGCGTGTTCCGACTTCATTCGACGCTCGAACTGCCACTCGAAGACGTAGAGACGTACTTCGACGAAGATCCCGACCTGCCGCCGGAGATCGACGACATCGACATCACGCGTCGAAACAACACACTCATCATCAAGGCCCTGTCCGACGACGAGTCGATCAGCAAGTACACCCCGACCGCACAGCTGAAGGCGTCCGTCACGGAGACGCGCGTGTGGGAGGAGGAGCCGCCCCGCGCCGGCGGCCCGCAGTGGATGGACGACGAGGAGGAGGAGATCCCCTCCGAGCTGGTCGAGTTCGCCTGCTTCAAGGGCGACCGCGAGACCGTCCTCCAGAACTCCGCGCTCCAGTACCCGATGTTCCTCGTGCTCCGCGAGATCGCGACCCTCTCCGAGAAGGGCACGCTGACGGCGATCACCGAGGAGGACGACGAGCTCGAAGCGACCCGGATCGTCGAGGGCGAGCGGCGTCCCGCGAGCATCGAGGTCGTCGAGAGCCCGCAGGGCTCGGGCGAGGGCGACGGCGGCGTCAACTGGCGCGACAACGAGTTCATCTCGGACTGAAACGGCGCGCTCGGCGCGCATCGGGACGTCCGCCCCGCCGTCCCGCTCCACCGACGCTCAAACGGCGTCCGACCGTCGACCCTTTATGGGTGCGTCTCCCCCCCACAGTCATGACCGACTGGGTGAGCCTCTTTTCCGGCGGCAAGGACTCCTCGTGGGCGCTGTACCGCGCCCTAGAGGAGGGACTCGACGTCTCGCGACTGCTGACCGTCCGCCCCGCCGGCGACTCGTACATGTACCACACGCCGGCGACGGAGCTCGCCGCGCTCGCCGCCGAGAGCGTCGGGATCGACCTCGTCGAGGTGTCGCCGGACGACTTCGGCGCGGGCGACGTCGACGACGCGGGCGCGCAGGGGGACGCCGAACTGGAGCCGATGGAGGCGGCGCTCCGGGAGATCGCCGCCGAGAGCGACGTCGACCTCGCGGGCGTCACCGCCGGCGCGGTCGAGAGCGAGTTCCAGACGAGCCGCATTCGGGCGATGTGCGACCGCCTCGGGATCGACCTGTTCGCGCCCCTGTGGCAGCGGGACCCGGTCGAACTCGCCGAGGCGATGTTCGACGCCGGCTTCGAGATCCGGATCGTTCAGGTGGCGGCGTACGGCCTCGACGAGTCGTGGCTCGGGCGGCGGTACGACGCCGACGCGCTCGACGACCTGCTCGCGCTCCGCGAGGAGTACGGCGTCCACCCGCTCGGCGAGGGCGGCGAGTTCGAGACGTACGTCGTCGACGGCCCGCACATGGAGCGCCGCATCGACCTCACCTACGACGCGGTCTGGGAGGGCGACCGCGGGCACGTCGAGATCCGAGACGCGCGGTTAGAATAGTCCCTGTCCGCCGTCGAACCCCCCGTTACGGCCAGTTTCCGGCCTGATCGTAGGCGTTCACGATACGGCCGATGCCGACGACGTACGCCGCGGTGCGGAGGTTCGGGACCTCGTTTGACTCGTAGGTGTCGACGAGCGTGTCGAATGCGTCCGTGATGACGCGTTCCAGCTCCTCGTTGACGCGCTCCTCGGTCCAGCCGAACCGCTGTCGGTTCTGGACCCACTCGAAGTAGGAGACGGTGACGCCGCCCGCGTTCGCGAGGATGTCGGGGACGACGTGGACGCCGCGGTCGGCCAGCACGTCGTCGGCGTCGGGCGTGAGCGGCCCGTTGGCCGCCTCGACGATCAGGTCCGCGCGCACGTCGGCCGCGAGGTCGCCGTCGACGGCGTTCTCCAGCGCGGCCGGGACGAGGCAGTCGACGTCGAGCGTGAGCAGTTCGTCGTTCGTGATCGCGTCGGTGCCGTGGTAGCCGGTCACCGATCCGGTCTCGGACTTGTGCGCCTTCACCTCGCGCGGGTCGAACCCGTCGGGGTCGTGGATTCCGCCCGAGGAGTCGGAGACCGCGACCACGTCAGCGCCGAGGTCGTCGAGCAGCGCCGCGGCGACGGAGCCGGCGTTGCCGTACCCCTGAACCGCCACCGTCGCGCCCGAAAGGTCGCGGCCGAGCCAGTCGAACGCCTCGCGCGCGGACAGCGCCACCGAGCGACCGGTCGCCTCGACGCGCCCCTCGCTGCCGCCGGAGTCGATCGCCTTCCCCGTGATGACCCCGGGCGCGGTGGTGTTCTCCAGCGTCTCGTAGGTGTCTTTGATCCAGTTCATCTCCCGTTGACCGGTGTTGACGTCCGGCGCGGGGATGTCGCGGTCCTCGCCGATCATCGGGCGCAGCTCGGTCGCGAACGCGCGGGTGATCCGCTCTAACTCGTCGGCGGAGTAGTCGGCCGGATCGATCGCGATCCCCCCCTTGCCGCCGCCGTACGGAACGTCGACGACGGCGCACTTGTACGCCATCCAGCCGGACAGCGCCTTCACCTCGTCGCGGGTGACCCCCGGGTGGTAGCGGATCCCGCCCTTGTACGGGCCGCGGTCGCCGTTGAACTGCGAGCGGTACGCGCGGACGGTCTCCAGCGAGCCGTCGTCGCGCTCGAACGTCAGATTCGTCTCCAACACCCGCTCCGGGTTCTTCAGGCGCTCGATGACGCCCGGGTCGGTCTCGAGGACCGCAGCCGCGTCGTCCACCTGCTCTCGCAGACTCTCGAACGGGTTCGCCTCCGAACTCATACGTTTACGTCTCCGCGCCGGTGGTTAATTGTGACGACCGCGGGGGTCGGCGGGCCGCGCCGGCACGACGCCCGGCGTCAGTAACCGCCGTCCGGACGACGGTCGCCCTCCGGCGCTCGGTCGAGGATCCGCTCCGCCTGCGCGATCAGCGGCGCGTCGATCATCTCGCCGTCGACCTCGAAGACGGCCTTCCCCTCCGACTCCGCCTCGTCGCGGGCATCGAGGACGGCCGTCGCCCACTCGACGTCCTCGGGGTCCGGGGTGAACGCCTCCGTGATCGGTCCCACCTGCGCCGGGTGGATCGCGAGCTTCCCGTCGTAGCCCAGCCGCCGCGCGAACGACGCGTCCTCGCGGAGCCCCCCGTCGTCCGAGAAGTCCGTGTACACCGTATCGAGGGCGTCGACGTCGGCCGCGCTCGCCGCGAGGACGACGTGTTCCCTCGCGTACAGCACCTCCGTCCCCTCGTCGGTCCGGGTCGCGCCCACGTCGGCCGCGAGGTCCTCGGCCCCGAACGCGAGCGCGTCGGTCGCGTCCGCGGCCGCGATCGACTGCGCCGAGAGGACCCCGGCCGCCGTCTCGACGAGCGCGAACACCGCGGGGTCGCGCCCCCGCTCGGCGCAGCGGTCCGCGACGGCCGCGACGCGGTCGGCGGACTCGACTTTCGGGAGCATCACCGCGTCGAGCCTGACCTCGGCCGTTTCGGCCGCAGCAGCTCTGTCTCCCGCGCAGCCCCCCAACACGCCGTCGAGGTCGGCCGCGGGCGACTCGGCGGTCAGCCGGACGCACACCTCCGCGTCCGGGTCGAACGAGGGGTCGGCGAGCACGTCGGCGACCGCCGCCCTCGCCTCGTCCTTCCGGGCGGGCGCGACGGCGTCTTCGAGGTCGAAACAGATCACGTCGGCCCCGGCCCCGGGGGCCTTCCGCATGAGGTCCGGGCTGTCGCCGGGGGAGAACAGGAGGCTTCGGCGTGGCATGTCCCGTGGTCCGCGGGCAGACGGCTAAAAACCGCCGGCCGGGTTCCAATCGGGGCGCGATTCGTTGCGCTCACCTCCGGCCACGTCGTCGCGCTCGCGTCACCCGCCTCGGAAGAGAGCGGTACCGATTTTACGCGGCCGGTCGACCGCGGGAGCATGACCGGACGCTACTACGAGGAGTTCGCGGTCGGCGAGACCATAGAACACGCGAAGCGACGGACGATAAGCGAGGCCGACAACCAGCGCTTCTGCGACATGACGATGAACCAGCAGCCGCTCCACCTCGACGCCGATTTCGCCGCGGAGACGCAGTTCGGCGAACGGCTCGTGAACGGGCTGTACACCATGTCGCTCGCGGTCGGGATCTCCATCCCGGAGACGACCGACGGGACCATCGTCGCGAATCTCTCGTACGACGGCGTCGAACACCCGAACCCGGTGTACCACGGCGACACGATCCGCGCGCGGTCGACCGTCGTCGACAAGCGGGAGACGAGCGACGGCGAGCGCGGCGTCGTCACCATGCGCGTCGAGGCGTTCAAGATCGTCGACGGCGACGACGACGTCCTCGTCTGCGAGTTCGAGCGGACGGTCCTCTCGGAGAAGCGACCGGAAGGAGACGACGAGGGAGACGAGTCGGCCGACTGACCGGCGCGCCGGTCAGTCCCCGTCCGCGGCCAGCAGCAGTCCGAGGTAGGAGGTGCGCACCTGTTCTTCCGCGTCGAGGCCCAGTCGGTCGAGCGCCTCGACCGCCGCCTCGCGCGCCGCGTCGACCTCGCGCTCCTCGTCGACGGCGCGCTCGATCTCGACGTACTCGTCGAGTCCGGTGACGGCGTCGAGCGTCACCGTGAACCCGTCGTGCGACCAGAACTCGCGGCGCTTCTCCACCGTCGCGGCCGGCTCGAATCCGAGGCCGGAGAGGACCGCGTCGAGCGCCTCGCTGTCGTCGACGCCGGTCTCGTGTTCGGCGCGCGTCTTCGAGGCGTCCTCGATGAGGGGTCCTTTATAAGTAACCGTCGCCGTCGCGTCGCGGTCCCGCGCCGCCAACGATACTCCGCCTTCCAGCGGCGTCTCGCGTCGGATGCGGAGCGCCTCGTCGGTCTCGGCGAACTCGCGGTGGGGCGCGTCGTAGTAGGTGTCGCGCTGGAACCGGGCGTCGACGCGCTCGGCACCGGCCGCGCGGAGCCGCTCCCGGGTCGCGTCGAGGTCGGCCGGGACTTTGATCTCGACTTCGTACACGGTAGTGCGTGCGGCCGGCGCGTTCAAAAGGGACCCGGGACTCTGCGGAGCCGCCCTCGGGTCGCGCAGAGCCGCCCTCGGGTCGCGCGGAGGACGACCGGCGGGTCCCGCGCGCCGGCGCGTGAGCGCCCGAACCGCCGCCGTTTCCCGGTCGTCGGCCGCCCTCGCGCCGAACCGTGCTTCTTAAGGGTGTAACAGGTGACCTTCAGGTATGAGCGATCAGGAGCAAGCGGACGCGGCCGACGAGGCCGAGGAGACCGAGACCGAGACCGACGCCGGACTCGAAGACGGCGACTTCGTCCGCGTCGCGTACACGATCCGAACGGCCGACGACGGTCGCGTCATCGACACGACCGACAAGGAGACGGCCGAGGACGCCGAAATCGACGTCGACGAGTACGAGTTCGAGCCGCGCATCATCGCGCTCGGTGCCGGCCACGTGTTCCCCTCCGTCGAGGAGGCGTTCGTCGGCGGCGCGGTCGGCGACGAGGGCACCGTCGACGTGCCCGCCGAGGACGCCTTCGGCGAGTACGACCCCGACGAGGTCGAGACGGTCAAGGCCGACAAGATCCCCGAGGACGACCGCTTCCCCGGGGCGCAGGTCCAGATCGACAACCGGCAGGGCCACCTCGAGACGATCATCGGCGGCCGCGCCCGCGTCGACTTCAACCACCCGCTGGCCGGCGAGGATCTCGAGTACGAGTACGAGATCCTCGAAGCCATCGACGACCGCGAGGAGCAGGCGTCGGGGATGCTCGGCATGTACCTCCAGGAGGCCCCCGAGGTCCGCATCGAGACGGTCACCGAGGAGGAGGAGACCGTCACCGAGGACGACGACGGCGAGGAGACCGTCGAGACCGAGGAGGTAGAGAAGGACGTCCTCTACGTCACCGCGACGCAGGCGATGCAGATGAACCAGCAGTGGATGTTCCAGAAACAGCAGATCGCGCAGGACCTGATGGACCGCCTCGGCCTCGACCGCGTCGTGATCGAGGAGGTCATCGAGGGCGGCGGCATGGGCGGTCTCGGCGGCATGATGGGCGGCATGGGCGGCGGTGCCGGTGACGTCGACATCGAGGAGGCGCTCGAGGACGTCGACGTCGACGCCGACGAGATCGTCGACGAGATCGACGAGGAGTAGTCGACCCCGACCCGCTCGGTCCGTCCGAGCCACTCGATTCTTTCGCGGCGTATCCCCTCCCGAGGAGCCGCCGCAGTCGTGCGGTTTCGCGTCCCCGACCGAGCCGCGGAGCGGCGCGACCGGCGAACAGATCCCTTTTGCCCGCCCGCCCGCCCACACCGCACATGGAGATCGAACGGGCGCGCGAGGACGCGCTGGTCGCCGCGAGCGCCGCGGCGGCGACGGTCGCGGTCGCGCTGCTGTCGAGTTTCACCGACCTCGTCGCGGTCGGGCGGCTCCCGACGCTGGCACCGATCGCCGTGTACGCGCTGTACCTCTTCTCGCGGAAGGGCGGCCCGTACGGCGCGCTCGACACCGCGCGGAACTGGGCGGTCGCCGCGGTTGCCACGGGCGTCGCCGTCCTCGCCGCTTCCGCGGTGATCTGAGTCGAAAACCGAACCGGACCGATCTGCGGCCGCGTCGCGCCCCCGCCCCGCTTCGCCCCGGCTCAGGCGATGTCGCGGCTCGTGTCGACGGCGACCTCGTCGGTGAGCTTCAGCTTCAGGGGCTCTTCGAGGGCCGCGCCGCCGCGGAACTTGGAGACGACGAGGCGGTTCGCGATCTCGGTCCCGGTGACCGTGGTGCGGAGGTCGAACACGACGTCGGCGATCTGCTCCGTGACCCGCCTCGTTCGAGGGTCCTCGCCGCCGCGGAGCGCGTGGAGCAGCGCCACGCCGTCGGCGTCGTCGACTCGGGACCGCACCCCGTCGAGGAACTCGGCGTACGCCGACGGGGCGGTCTCCGCCTCCAGCGGCTCCACGGAGTCGACGATCAGCGTCCCGTTCTCGGGGAGGTCCTCGGTCAGCGACGCCGCCTCGTCGAGGTCCCGGGCGTCGTTCGGGGCCTCGACGGTCGTCTCCTCGACCCCGTCGGGGCTGAGCGCCGCCTCCACCGCGCCGGCCGACCGGACGGTCGTCAGGTACCGACACCGTCGGATCCTCGCGAACCGGTTCAGGATGAGCTCCGACTGGCTGTCGGGGTTCGCCTTCAACACGACGACGCTACCGCTCGGGAGCCCCCCGCCGAACTGCCGGTCCAGCACCGAGATCCCGGTCGGTAGCGTCACCATACGATCGCTGCCGCCCGTGGACGTTTGGGTCTGTCGATGGCGGCTCTCTCGGCCGCCGACGGCCCCGTCGTCCCCCGTTCCGACGCCGCTCGTTCCCGCGACCCTCACGCGATCCGCCACCCCGTCCCCGCCGCGGTCCCGGCGAGCCGACGAGCGAGGTCGTCGTACGCGCTCCGGACGCTCGGGTCGGTGAGCGGGGCGGCCCCGCCGTCCGGTATCGCCCCAAGGACGGGACAGCCGAGCAGCGACGCCACCTCGTCCGGGACGTCCGTCTCGCCGATCACGACCGCGCCGAGCGGCGGGCAGTCGAGGCGCTCCGCTATCGCCGCCGTCTTCGCTGCGTCCCGGAGCGCGGCACGCCGGAGCGGCGTCGCGATCAGCGCGCGGTCCGCCGCCCGCAGCGGCGCGGCCACGTCGGGTGACGCCCCGGCCGGACAGTCGAGCAACACCGGCGCTGGATCCGGCGTCGCGCCGTCCAACGCGTCGAACGTCGCGTTCGCGTCGACCGACTGCGGGGCCTCCGGGGCCGCGAGGACCGTCGGCTCGGCGCGGTCGGGCCGCACCGGGTCGCCGCCGCGAGCCGCGTCGAGGACGGTCCGCGCGTCCCCCCCGACGGCTCCCGATCCCGGTCCGACGGTCGCCGAATCGGCCCCGGTCTCCGCGGCCAGTCGCGCGAGGTTCGGGAGGTCCCAGTCGGCGTCGGCCGCGACCACCGGAGCGCCGCGCCGCGAGAGCGCGCGGGCGAGCCCGAGGGTAGTCGTCGTCTTTCCGCTTCCGCCCTTGCCGCCGGCGACGGCTATCACGGGCGGTGTGCGTCGCTATCCGGGATAAATAGTCGGGAGAATCGCCCCGCGCGACGGCCGGTCGGTCACGAACGCGACCGCTCGTGACTTCCGCCCCGCCGCCGGTCAGTCCTGACAGCAGCCGCCGGCCTCGCCGCCGAAGTCGACTGCGAGCGGTTCCGAGATGGCCTCGTTGACGGCTTCGAGCGTGTCCTCCAGCTCGTCTTGCGCGTCGAGGTACTCGCTCATCACGGGCATCGCGTGGAGTTCGTCCTGCGCCTCTTGGACGCGCTGGAGCCCCTCGTTCGTCGCCTGTCCGGACTGCCGCGCCTGCATGAACTCCGCGCGAAGCTGCTCGAACTCGTCGATCCGGCTCTGGACTTCCTCGTCGCGCTGGACCGCCGCTCTCGCCTCTTCGAACCGCTCGTACTCCGGGGTTTCGGCGATCCGCTCGCCGAGCTCTCGGCCGAGGTCCTCGATTGAGACCTGTTCGACGCTCATACCCGAACGTCGTGACCGAGCGGTTTGAACCTGCCGGAGCCGGGGGTCGGGGTCCGATTTCGGCGTCTCTTACGCCCGCGACGCGACGAACTCGACGACCGCTTCCAGCTCTTGGAGACCGATCCCGTGTCCGCCCGGGAAGCTCCCGTGAGTGACGGCGGCGTCGACCTCCTCCAGCCGGTCGACGGCGGCGTTCGTCCGCTCGTCGGGGATCACGCGGTCGCCCGCGCCCGCCCCGACGAAGACGGGCTTGCCCTCGATCCCGTCCGGATCCAGGTCGCCGTGCGACTCCGGCAGGTAGCCGTGGAGCGCGACGACCCACGCGTAGCGGTCCGGGTCCTCCAAGAGGAGCGAGAGGCTCGTGATCGCGCCCTGGCTGAACCCGAGCAGGCCGATCCGGTCGGCGTCGAGCCCGTAGGCGTCGACCGCGGCCTCGACGCTCTCGACGATCCGGTCGAGGCTGCGCCGGAAGTCGGCGGCGTCGGGCTGGCTCGATTCCAGCCCGCCGGCCGAGAGGTCGAGTTCGTACCACGTGTACCCGCCCTGGAGCGGGTCGGGCGCGCGGAGGCTGATCACGTGGAGTTCGTCCGGGAGCTCGGCGGCGACCGGGAGCAGGTCCTCCTCGTCGGCACCGCGGCCGTGGAGGACGAACACGGCGGGTGCCGGCTCGCCGTCCGCGCCCTCGTCGGGCGCGAGGTGAACGTGTTCGAGCGGAACGTCTGTCATCGTCCGGGGGTTGACGGGGGCAGCCGTTAGGTCCGTCGGCCGCGGCAGGGACGGAAGCGGTGTCGCGAGTGGGATCGGGCGACGGCGCCCGACGCTTCCACCAGTAACCGGGACCGGTTACGCCACCCGTCCCCGAACGCGCCGTTTAACCGTCCTGCCGCACAATTCGCTCAGTATGAGCGGCTCCACGGAGGGCGACCTGACGAAGACGGGGATGGCCCTGAAACACGACCGCGAGTGGGACTACGAACTCGACCGGATCCTAGAGGCCATCGAGGAGCGGGACGCGACGAAGGTCGGCCTCCAGTTCCCCGAGGGACTCAAGCGGCGCGGCCCGAAGGTCGCCGACGACCTCCGCGAGGTCGCCCCCGACGACGTGACGTTCATGCTGTCGGGACAGCCGTGTTACGGTGCCTGCGACCTCGACACGTACCTGATGCGCCGGACGGACGTGTTCGTCCACTTCGGCCACACGCCGATGAAGGAGTCCGACAGCATCGTCTACGTCCCTCTGTTCTCGAACGTCGACCCCTTCCCGATCATGGAGGACGCGCTGGCGGAGGAGCTGTCCCCGCCGGAGGAGGACGCCGACGTGGGCCTCGTCACGACGGCCCAGCACATGAACCGGTTCGAGGAGATGACCGACTGGCTGGAGGAGCGCGGCTACGAGGTCCACACCCGCCGGGGCGACGACCGCCTCACCAAGGAGGGGCAGGTGCTCGGTTGTAACTACGCCTCCGCGGACATCGACGCCGACCAGGTGCTGTACGTCGGCGGCGGGAAGTTCCACCCGGTGGGCCTCGCGATGGAACACCCCGACAAGCGCGTCGTCATCGCCGACCCCGTCAACAACGCGGTGTCGGTCGCGGAGCACGACCAGTTCCTCAAGCAGCGCTACGCCGCGGTCCACAAGGCGATGGACGCCGAGAAGTGGGGCGTCATCTTCTGTACGAAGATCGGACAGGGCCGGTGGGAGACGGCCCAAGAGATCGTCGACAACAACGAGAACGCCTACCTGATCACGATGGACGAGGTGACGCCGGACCGCCTGCGGAACTTCGACATGGACGCGTTCGTCAACACGGGCTGTCCCCGGATCACGACCGACGACGGCCCGCGGTTCCACAAGCCCATGCTGACGCCGGGCGAGTACGAGGCCGCCATCGGCGAGAAGCCGCTCGACTCGATCGAGTTCGACACGTTCCACGACACCTGGTAACGGCTCCGGCGTACCCTTCGTCATCGGCCGCTTCTGCCAGATCCTCGGCGCTTTAGTTCCCCCGATGAGACGTGTGCCGTAATGGCGAACGACGGACACATCGGGACGACGCACATCGGAAGCCTGCCGCGACCGCCGGCGCTGCTCGACCTGCTCACGAGACGGCAGGACGGCGAGGACGTGGACGACGAGGAGTGGCAGGCGTCGGTCGAGGAGGCGACGCGCGACGTCGTCGACCGACAGGTCGAGACGGGGCTGGATTCGATCAACAACGGCGAGCAGTCGCGCGTCTCGTTCAACTGGTACGTCGCCGACCGCCTCAGCGGTATCGATGGGACGCAGGAGACGGAGCTGTGGGCCGACCTCCAGGAGTTCCCCTCCTACGCCGAGGAGACGTTCAAGACCGACGTGATCGACCTCTCCGAACACCCGGTCGTGGACGGGCCGATCGAGTACACGGGCCGCGAGGAGGCAGAGGCCGAGATCGACGGACTCACCGACGCGCTGGCGGCCGCCGACCGCGATGTCGACGACGCGTTCATGACCGCGGCGTCGCCGAGCGTCGTCACCGCGACGCACGTCGACGAGCACTACGGCGACTACGAGGAGTACCTCTTCGCGGTGGCGGAGGCGATGAAGACCGAGTACGAACTCGTCGCCGACGCCGGCGTCACCCTCCAGATCGACGCGCCCGAACTGCTGACGGTCGGCCACACCGCGGCGTACGCGGACGAGCCGCTGGAGGCGGCCAAGGACGCGACCCGGCTCCACGTTGAGGCGCTCAACGAGGCGCTCGCGAACGTGCCCGCCGAGCAGGTCCGGCTCCACACCTGTTGGGGGAGCTACGAGGGGCCCCACCACCTCGACACCGACCTCGCCGAGATGCTGCCGCTGATCTACGAGGCCGACATCACCGGACTCAGCGTCGAACAGGCGAACCCCCGCCACCAACACGAGTACCGCGCGTTCGCGGAACACCCGGTCCCCGACGGCTGGACGCTGATCCCGGGCGTCGTGGACGTGAAGACGAACATCATTGACCACCCGGAGACGATCGCCGACCGCCTGGAGCGCGTCGCCGACGCGGCCGCGGAGGGGACCCCGCTCGTCGCCGCGCCCGACTGCGGGTTCGGCACGCAGGCCGGGATCGGCATGGTCGACCCCGAGATCGCGTGGGCGAAGCTCGACGCGCTCGTCGAGGGCGCTGAGATCGCGAGCGAGCGGCTCGCTTGAGGGGACCGCGGCCGAAGTTACCGGTCAGACCCGACCGCATCCTCGACGTACGCGACCGCCGCCGCGGGCGAGTCGACGGCCGCGACGCCGTCGATGTCGTGGGTGTCGATCCCCGCCACCGGACGCCCCTGCGCGAGCGCGAGTCCGATCTCCGAGAGCGTCCCGCTCGCCCCGTCGACCGCGATCGCGGCGTCGCCGTTCATCACGACCAGGGCGTTGCGCGCGTGGCCGAGTCCCGTCGCGATCGGCGTCGTGACGTGCGGGTTCGCGTCCCCGCGGTCGTCCGTCGGAAGGATCCCGATCGTCTCGCCGCCCGCCTCGCGAGCGCCGCGACAGACCGCCTCCATGACACCGCCGAGGCCGCCGCAGACGACGGTGTGACCGCGCTCGCCAAGGCGCTCGCCGAGGGTCTCCGCGACCGCGGCCGTCCCCGGACCGATCGAACTGCCGCCGATGACGCTGACGCGCATGGGTCGACGAGCGTTCCGACGGGTGGTAAAACCGACTGCTGGCCGCTACTGTCGGTGCGAGCCGCGGGATCGCGGCGATTCTCGTCGCCGAGACGGGCACTGAAACCCTTATCCCTGCTCGCCGTGAACGGAGGCTATGACGTACGATACCGTCGTGTTCGACAACGACGGTGTCCTCGTGGGCCGCACGCGCTTCGACGTGCTCCGGGACGCGACCCGGAACGCGTTCGAAGAGTGCGGCGTCGAGGAGCCCGATCCGGACGACGTAGAGCAGATGACCATCGGTGCGACCCCCGGCAGCGTCGGTACCGTCTGTCAGACGTACGACCTCGATCCGGGGTCGTTCTGGCGGACGCGCGACGACGTGGTGTCGCGAGCGCAACAGCAGGAGGCCCGCGAGGGACGCAAGACCCCGTACGACGACCTCGACGAACTTCAGGACCTCGACGTCGAGATGGGGATCGTCTCCTCGAACCAGCAGGCCACCGTCGACTTCCTCGTCGACCACTTCGACGGGTTCGATCGCATGGGAGCCGCGTACGGCCGCGAGCCGACGATCCACTCGCTCCAGCTCCGCAAGCCGAACCCGCACTACATCGAGCAGGCGCTCGGCGACCTCGACGCGGGCAACGCGCTGTTCGTCGGCGACAACGAGTCCGACGTGCGCGCGGCCGAGAACGCAGGGATTGACTCCGCGTTCATCCGCCGCCCCCACCGCCGCGACTGGGAGCTGAACGTCTGGCCGACCTGGGAGATCGAGGACCTCTCCGACCTCCACGACATCGTGGAGTGAGCGGCGCGGTCCGCCCGTCAGCGCCGCGGTCGCACAGCCGCGCGGTTCCGCGGCGTTCGGCCGCCGCGCCGATGAAGCGTTTAAATTCGATGCCGCGTAACTCGCTCTCGTGACCGACTCGCCCCCGTGGGCCGACCTCTTCGGCCACCCCGAACCCTACCCCGAGCAGGCCGACGGCATCGACGCCGCCGTCGACGCGGCCGAGGACGGCGGCTTCCTCGCGCTGGAGGGTGCCTGCGGGACGGGCAAGACGATGCTCGCGCTCACCGCCGGGCTCGACCGCGTCCGGGACCCGGCGTCCGACTTCGAGCGCGTCTTCGTCCTCACCAGTGTCAAACAGCAGCTGCGCCAGTTCGAGACGGACCTGCGGGCGATAAACGACGACCTCCCGAGCGACTACGACCCCGTCTCCGGGCTCACGCTCGTCGGCAAGGCCGACGTCTGTCCGTACGCTCGGGAGAACCGCGGCGGGATCGACCGCGAGAACGTGTACGAGCGCTGCGAGGGGCTCCGCGAGCGCACCCGGAACCTCGTCGGCGACGGCGGCGCGACGACGACCTCGAACCTCGTGAGCGAGGCGCGGAGCCAGCAGGTCGGGCTGATGGACTCGGGCGCGTCGGACGAGGCGTCCGGCTCCGGCGAGTACCTCTCGGTCGACGGGGAGCCGACACCGTACCGGCCGGACACCGAGGAGTACGACGGGACCGAATTCTGCCCCTTCTACGCCGGCTTCCTCGACGACCTCCCGGAGGACGGCGACCCGGCCGAGGCGGTCCCGTTCGACGTGACCGAACTGGGCCACGTCGACGCCGACGAGCTCGTCCGGCTCGCGGCGGGGCACGGCTCCTGTCCCCACTCGATCATGGGCGCGCTCGTCCCCGAAGTGGAGGTCGTCATCGGCAACTACTACCACGCGTTCGACCCCGTGACGACCGGGACGTTCACCGGCGCGCTGCTCGACGACTCGACGTTCGTCGTCTGCGACGAGGCGCACATGCTCGAACCGCGCGTCCGCGACCTGGTGAGCGACGCAGTCGCGGACGCGAGCCTCCGCGACGCCGAGAACGAACTCACGCGCGTCGTCCAGCCGCTCTCGTTCGAGTCCGCGGGCGCGAAGTCGGACGACGCCGCCTTGGTCCGCGGCGAGTTAGAGGACGCCGACGTGACGGTCGAGGAGATCGAGGCGGTGCGCGAGTTCTACGCCGACCTCCGCGGCGAACTCGACCGCCGCGTGACCGCGCACCTCGACCGCGAACGCCCCGACTGGCGGGCGTCGATGCGCGACCTCGACGACGACGACATCCCGCTCCGCGACCCCGAGGAGCCGGCCGAAGACGAGATCACGGCGTGGGCGGACCGCGAGGGCCACGGCGAGCGCGTCTGGGCGCGCGCCGAACAGGTCGGCGCGGTCGTCAAGCGCGTCCTCGACTCGCTCGAAGACGAGGACAAGCAGCGCGCCGCGCCGGGCGTCGGTCGCACCCTCAACGCCTGGTACCGCGAGGGACACACCGACTTCTTCCGGGCGATCGAGCTCGAACGCACGTTCGACGAGACGGAGCCCCCGGACTCGTGGCGACGGGCGTACAACGCGCGCCTCGCGCTCCACAACTGCCTGCCGAGCGAACCGATCGGCGACCGGCTCGCCTCCTTCGGCGGCGGCGTCCTCATGAGCGCGACGCTGGAGCCGATGGACCTGTTCCGGGAGGTGACCGGACTCGATCATCTGGCGGAGCGCGGGCGACCGGTGGTCGAGCGGACGTACGGCCTCTCGTTCCCGGAGGAGAACCGCGCCAGCCTCGCGGTCGACGCGCCGAAGTTCACCCACCAGAACCGCGGCGCGCCCGGCGAGGAGAACCCGACGCGGCTCGCGCACGTCGACGCGACGGCCGCGGTCGCGCGCCGCGAGGGCAACGTGCTTGTCGGGACGCCGAACTACGCGGAGGCGACGTGGATGGCGGAGGCGCTCGCCGACCGGCTCGACAAGCCGGTCCTCTTAGACGAGTCCTCCGACGACCGCGAGACGGAGTCGCTGAAGGACGACTTCTTCGCCGGCGACGGGAAGGTGTTGGTGACGAGCCTCCGCGGGACGCTCACCGAGGGCGTCGACTACCGCGGCGACCGGCTCGCCGCGGCCGTGATCTGCGGCGTCCCGATAATCAACACGGCACAGCCGCGGACGCGGGCGGTGATCGCGGCCTACGACCGCCGGTTCGAGTCGGGTTTCGAGACGGCGCTCACCGTCCCCGCGGTGCGGAAGGCCCGGCAGGCGGTCGGTCGGGTCATCCGCGGCCCGGACGAGCGCGGGGTGCGCGTGCTGCTCGACGCCCGCTACGCCCGCGACTCGTGGAACGGCGTCCGGGAGTACCTGCCCGACCACGAGCGCGAGGAGTTCCAGCCGGTGAGCCCCGACATGGTCGACATCGCGCTCGACCGGTTCGAGTCGCGCCGCCCGGCGGCGAGCGAGTGAGTCGGTCGCGTCTCACCGGATAAACGGTCCCCTACCGTCGGTAGACGGGTCGTAACTATGCGGCTACGTGATCCTCCTACGGTCATGGACGCCGTCTCTCGGAACGAACGGTATCACCTCGTCTGTCGCGAGTGCCGGCTGGAACGCCTGTGTGACGCCGCGGTCGACGCGAACGGGCTCCGGCGCGAACACGTCGACGAAACCGGTCACCGCGTCGCCGTCGAGCGGGTGGAGTAACGGACCGAATCGGGCGGCCGGACGGACGCCGGCGGGGGACCCGGCGGCGACCCCCTCAGACGACGTTCGAGTCGATGTCCCGCGGGAAGGTGGTGAGCGTCTCGGTCCCCGACTCGGTGATCGCCACCGTGTCGGAGTGGCGGTAGCCGCACTCGTCCGTGTACAGGCCGGGCTCGATCGTGTAGACGTGGCCGGGCCGCATCACGGCGTCGTCGCCGTCGTAACGCTCGCCCCAGCCGCGGTCGATGTACGGCGGTTCGTGGCCGCCGAGACCGATGTTGTGACCGACGTGGTGTTGCGCCAGGTCGGTCACGCCCTGTTCCTCGAAGTAGTCCCAGACGACCTGATCGACCTCGGCGACCGGCACGCCCGGTCCCAAGGCGTCGATGGCGAGCGTCTGCGCCTCCAGCATGAGTTCGAAGTAGTGCTCCTGTTCGTCGGAGTAGTCGCCGACGAACATCGTCCGCTCCAGCTCCGAGCGGTAACCGTCGACGTTCGCGGTCGCGCCCGTGACAAGCACGTCGCCCTCGGAGAGCCGCTCGTTCGGCGTGTGACCGTGGGGGAGCGCGGTCTCCTCGCCGGAGATGTAGCCGGCGTGGACCGGGCCGTCGCCGCGGACGCGGACGCTGTAGTCGTCGCCGAGCGTGTCGAGCATGGCTCTGGACGCGTCGGTCGACGCGCGCTGCGAGACGGTCGCCGGGTGCGCGCCCGGCTCGGAGTAGTCGGCGAGGTAGCGGTGGCCGAGGTTCGCCCACTTCGCGGACTCGCGGATCAGGTCGACCTCGTCGTCGGACTTCGCCCAGCGCATCCGGTCGACCCACGA
Organism: Halorubrum hochsteinianum; assembly: GCF_023702125.1. NCBI lineage: Archaea > Methanobacteriati > Methanobacteriota > Halobacteria > Halobacteriales > Haloferacaceae > Halorubrum > Halorubrum hochsteinianum. The sequence continues at coordinate 176,998 of NZ_CP098415.1, forward strand.
CTGGGTCTCGACGTCGAGGAACTCGGAGAACGCGGGCCCCTCGTACCCCATCACGCCCGGCGGGCCGTCGGCGTCGGCGGCGACCGAGTCGACGCCGAGCCCGTTCAGCATCTCGACGGCGGCGGCGACCGGCTCGCCGCCGGGGTAGTCGAAGTAGTCGTGGACCGCGTCGATCCGCGGGTTCGGCGAGACGCGCTCGACCTCCAGCCGCGGGACGGTGATCTCGACGCGGTCGTCGGTGACCGCAAGGACGACCGGGCGCTCCGTCTGGATGTGGTGGAAGCCGGTGAGGTACTCGATGGACGTCGCGCCGACCCACGTCGCGGCGTCGGCGTCGGTCGCTGCGAGGCGGTCTCGGACGGCTGCGAGCCGGTCCGCGAAGGCCGACTCGGGAAGTCGCGTGGCCATACCTCACGATGAACGAACGGGCCGATAAACGGTCGGGTAGCGGAACGGTAGCGGCGTCGGCGTCGACGCCGGTGCCGGGGTCGAGGCCGCGCCGGTGCCGACGTCAGGAACGGAAGCGGTGCCGCGGTCGTTCCGGGCGGATCAGTTCTCGCGGCGGGCGAACGCGAGGTTGCCGGAGACGTTCTTGATGTAGGCGGTCACGGTCTCGCCCTCCTGTGCGCCGGGGACGAAGATCGTGTACTCGCCGCGCTCGGCGACGCCGTCGCCCTTGCGCCCGGTGCCGACGATCTCGAGTTCGTACGTGTTGCCCGACTCGACGGCGTCCTCCTGCCGCTGGGTGTTCTGCGTGTTCTGCTTCGCGACCGGACGGAACGCCCCGCAGGCCTCACAGCGGAGCATCGGCGTCCGGTTCTCCGTCTCCAGCCGGGTGTCCGGGAGGCCGCACTCCGAGCAGGTGACGAACGACTCGATGTACGAGTCGATCGCGGCCTGGAAGTCGCGCTCGCGGAAGTTCCCGCTGTAGCGGGCGCGGCCGTCCTCGTACTGCCCGGCCGTGCCGAGCTCCTGCTGGATCTTCGAGTGGACGTGTTCGGGGTCGCGGCTCAGCGCGTCTGCGATTCCGGAGAGGTTCGTCAGGCGGGTGAACGCCCCGTCCTTCTGGGCTTCGGGGTCCGGAACGGAGAGCCGCTCGTCGGAGCCGCCCAGGTCCGGGACCTCGTCCATCGCGCGGTCGAGGCTCGATTCGTAATCCATACGAGAGCGAACGACAGCGCGACGGAAATCGCTTCCGGGTTCGGGGTCGATCGATGACGACGATCGCTTATAAAGAACGACGCGGTCGACGCGTGCCTCCGAGGGCGACGACTCGGCGGCCCTCGCCGCCGTACCGCGGATCGGTCGTCGTTTCTCCTGTATCGACCGCAAGTTGGACAGGGCCAACCACTCTTTGAGGATTTCAACGGAGCCCAACGGAGCCGAACGAGAGGGAGAAACGGACGCCGGACTCGGCGTGTGGCGTCCGTCCAGAAGTAGCGGGAGGTAGATTTGAACCACGGTCACTCCGCTTCCTCCGTTCCCTGATTCAAATCTGCTCCGGGGCTATCTCGTCGACGACGCCGTTCACGCCTCGCTGCGCTCGCCGTTCACGGTTGTCGTCGACAGAAGATAGCGGGAGGTAGATTTGAACTACCGATCTCCGGGTTATGAGCCCGGCGGAATCTCCTGGCTATCCCATCCCGCTATCGTAGCAAAACCGCGTGCGAGTGTTAAGGGTTCTGATCCCGCCGCCCGTGTGCGATTCGTCCACGCGTCTGCCACGGGTTTCAGTCCCGTCACGCGGGCCGGCCGCCGGTCGGGTCACTCTCCGTTCGCGTCGTCGGCCACCTCTCCTCCCCTCGCCGCCACGGCCTTGATCCGGATCCGGAGCGCGAGCACGGCGACGGCGGCGAACCCCACCGTCACGGCGACGTCGGCCGGGTCGCCGGAGAGCGCGCGCTGCGCGGTGAGCCCCGCCATCAGCGCGAACATCAGCGCCAACAGCCCCGCGATCGGGACCACGTACCCCTCGGTGAACGCCGACCCGCCGGATTCGTCGCTCATTTCCTCTCCGTCCGCGGGCTACCCTGAAAAGCCTCCCGCGGCGACCGTTCGTTGCGCCGGCCGCAAACGATTTTACTCATCATCGATAGTGATAGACGATGCATAAGCCGCTGCTGACGACGGACTTCCTGGACCGGGCGCGTCGACACTACGCCGACGAGGAGGCGGTCCTCGCGGTCGACGGGACGCGATACACGTACGCGGAGCTAGGAGAGCGCGCCGACCGGTTCTCCGCCGCGTTACAGGACCGCGGGATCGAGAAGGGTGACCGCGTCGCGGTGTTGGACCCGAACACGCACTACCACCTGGAGGCCGCCTACGGCGCGATGCAGGTCGGCGCGGTCCACACGCCGCTGAACTACCGGCTCACGCCCGACGACTTCTCGTACATGCTCTCGGACGCCGGGGTCGACGCCATCTACGCCGACGCCGAGTACGCCGCGAACGTCGAGGCGGTCCGCGACGAGGTGCCGACCGAGACGTTCCTCACGAACGACGCCGACGCGGTCGAGGGCGACTGGGAGTCGTTCGACGCCGCGCTCGACGAGGCGGACCCCGACGCCTACGAGCGCCCGGAGATGGACGAGGACGAGGTGATCACGATCAACTACACCTCGGGGACGACCGGCGACCCGAAGGGCGTCTGCCGCACCCACCGCGCCGAGACGCTCCACGCGTACCTCATCTCGATCCACCAGGAGATCACCGACGACGACGTGTACCTCTGGACGCTGCCGATGTTCCACGTCAACGGGTGGGGCCACATCTACGCGATCACCGGCATGGGGGCGCGCCACGTCTGTACCCGCGGGGTCGACGTGGCGGAGACGTTCGACCGGATCCGCGGCGAGGACGTGTCGTACTTCTGTGCGGCACCGACCGTGCTCAACATGCTCGGCGACCACCACGCCGAACACGGCGGCGCGACGACCGGCGACGCCGACGTGCGGGTCGCGACCGCGGGCGCGGCCCCGCCGGAGGCGACGATCCGCACCGTCGAGGAGGAGTTCGGCTGGGACCTCAAACACGTGTACGGCGCGACCGAGACGGGACCGCTCGTGACGACCTCGGACGCGAAGCGCCACTTCGACGCCGACGCCGACGACCGCTTCGGGGTGAAGAAGACGCAGGGGATCGGCTACCTCGGCACCGACGTGCGCGTCGTCGACGAGGACGGCGAGGACGTGGCCGCCGACGGCGAGACGATCGGCGAGATCGTCGTCCGCGGCAACCAGGTGATGGACCGCTACTGGAACAAGCCCGAGGCCACCGAGGCGGCGTTCTCGGAGCGGCTGGAGGGGTACTACCACATGGGCGACCTCGCCGTCGTTGACGAGGACGGGTTCGTCTCGATCCAGGACCGCAAGAAGGACATCATCATCTCCGGCGGCGAGAACATCTCCTCGATCGAACTGGAGGACACCCTCTTCGAGCACGACGCCGTCTCCGACGTCGCCGTCATCCCCGCCCCCGACGAGCGCTGGGGCGAGACGCCGAAGGCGTTCGTCGTCCCCGAGAGCGGCGACTCCGACGACGCGGGCGCGACGACGGAGGAGCTCAAGGCGTTCGTCCGGGAGCGCGTCGCCGACTACAAGACGCCCGGCGAGGTGGAGTTCGTCGAGGCGCTCCCGACGACCGCCACCGGGAAGATCCAGAAGTACGAACTGCGCGAACGCGAGTGGGACGAGGAGGATCGGATGGTCGGGGAGGGGTAGTCGCTCGGCGGGATCGGGAGGCGGTCGGACCGATCAGGCCTCTCCGTCGTCGGTTTCGTCGCCGGCGTCGTCGACCGCCCCGGAGCCGCCGTTCTCGCCCGGGTCGCCCGACTCGATGCGTTCCTCGGCGTCGCCGCCGGAGTCGCTCAGTCGGTCGGTGTCGATGCTCACGCCGGGCGGCGTCACGACGAGGAACCCCCGGAAGTGTATCAGCTCGCCGTCCATGTCCTTCACGTCGCGCGCGAAGGGGGCGGCCAGCTCGTTGAGGTCGCCGTCTATCGACAGCACCAGCGTGTTCCCGTAGTCGACGCTGCGGACCCACTCCTCCGGGTCGGTCGTGCCGTCCAAGACGCCCAGGACGACGTCGCCGGCGGCCGCGAACGCCTCGTCCATCTTCGCCTCGGCGTCCCGCAGGTCGAGGTCCCAGTCGCTCATACGTGGGGGTCGACAGGCGGCGGCAAAAGCGTTCGGGAGCGCCGCCGTCGCGACGCGATCCGCCACCCCGGTCCGCGGCCGCGGTCCCCCGCAGTCCGCCGGGGACGGTCGCGGTGTGGTTAAGTGCGTTCCCGACCGATCGGCGGTATGAGACACACGCGGCGGTCCCTGCTCGCGGCGGGAGCGGCGGTCGGCGTCGCCGGCCTCGCCGGTTGTTCGGGCGGCGGCGGAAACGACGGACTCAGCTTCGACGCCGGGGCGTACGACTGCGACCTGTCGGAGCCGTCCGACCCCGACCTCGACTACCGACCGACGCTCGGCGACCCCGACGCCGACGTGACCGTTCAGGTCTTCGAGGACTTCACCTGCGGACACTGTGCGACGTATAACCTCGACCACTTCCCGACGATCCGCGAGGAGTACGTCGAACCCGGTGACATCCACTACCAGCACCGGGACTTCCCGCTCCCCGTCAACGAGCGGTGGGCGGTCCCGGTTGCGAGCGCGGCCCGGGGCGTCGGCGTTCGCCACGGCGACGAGGCGTTCTTCGAGTTCGCCTCGGCGGCCTACGAGTCGCAGGGGAGCTACGGACAGGGTAGCGCGACCGAGGAGATGCCGGGCGGCGCGGACCCCTGCGCGGTCCTCGCCGACATGGAATACACGCCGTACGCGGACGCCATCCAGAGCGACAAGTCGGAGGGTGAGTCGATGGGGGTCGGCGGAACGCCGGCGATCTTCGTGAACGGGAACCCGGTTCAGGAGGGGTACTCCGCGGAAGCGATCTCGTCGGCGATCGACGCCGAACTCTGAGGCCCGAGCGCCGTCCCCGATACCGAACGCGTTTCCCGGAGCGTCGATCTTTTGCCCGTTCGTTCCGTTTTATAAACGGATGAGCGACGCCGACCTCTCCCCCGAGGCCGACACCTCCCACGCCCCAGAGGCGGACGCCGCGGACCGCCGCCGCCGCCTCGGTGCGGTCGTCCTCGCGGTGCTGATCTCGCAGGTCCTCCTCTACCCCGGCGTGCCGAACCTGGTGGTCGCGCTCGGCGCGCCGGCCGGCATCGACGCCGGGATGTGGTTCCTCGTCGCAGAGTTCGGCGCGTTCGTGACGTTCGCGGTCGTCTGGGGCGCGCTCTCGGACGCGCTCGGCAGGCGGATCCCCCTGATCGCCGTCGGCGCGTTCGGCGGCGCGGCCTCGTACGTCGCGCTGGCGTCCCTGCCGGGTCTGGGCCTCGGATTCGGGGCCGCGCTCCTCGTCCGCGTCGTCGGGGGCGCGCTCACCATCGGCGCGTTCTCGCTGTCGATCACCCTGCTCATGGACCTCCGCGGCGGCAACGGCCGCAACATGGGGACCGCCGGACTCGCGATCGGTCTCGGCGCGGCGGTCGGCTCCGTCGTCGGGGGGTCGCTCGCCGACCTCGACGCGCTGTACCCCGTGTACGCCGGCGCGGTCGTGCTGGCCGGGGCGGGGGCGCTCGCGGCGACCGTCGACGACCGCGCGGCGACGGCTTCGAGCGGCGAGGTCGCCGATGGGGAAGCGGTCGAGGCGACGGAGTCGGTCGGCTTCCGCGACGTGCTCGCGCGGGCGCGGACGACGCCCGGCCTCCTCGTCCCGCTCGCGTTCGGCTTCGTCGACCGACTGACCGCGGGCTTCTTCGCCCTCGTCGGCGTGTACTACTTTCAGGACCCGGCAACGTTCGGCCTGTCGGCGGGCGCGGCGGGCGCGACGCTCGCGCTCTTCTTCGTCCCGTTCGCGCTGCTCCAGTCCCCGTTCGGCGCGCTCTCGGACCGGATCGGTCGCTTCCTGCCCGTGGTCGCCGGATCGGTCGCGTACGGCGTCGTCACGGTCGGCGTCGGTGTCGCACCGTCGTACCCGATCGCCGCGGCGCTGATGATGCTCGTCGGGGTCTGCGGCGCGCTGATGGCCCCGGCGACGATGGCGCTCGTCACCGACCTCGTGGAGCCGGAGGTGCGCGGCGCGGCGATGGGCCTGTTCAACGTGTTCGGCTCGCTCGGCTTTCTGACCGGATTCCTCATCGGCGGGGGCGCGACCGACGCGTTCGGCTACACGCCGGCGTTCCTCGCGGTCGGCGGGCTGGAACTGGCCATCGCGCTCGCGCTGCTGCCGGCGGTCCGCTCGCTGTCGCCCGGGGCGGGGCTGATCGGCCGACTCGGGGCCGAGGGCTGAGGGCCGCGTTCGGAGACTACTGCGGCCCTTTGTGTCACCGGTGTTAATTTAAATACGGCGGCGCAACGCCGAATCATGGCACGACCCTCCCGTCGGCGCTTCCTCGGTGGTAGCGCCCTGACGCTCGCCGCGCTGACAGGCGTTCTCGACCCCGCGACCGACGACAGTTCCCTCGACCGACCGGCCGGCGCGCCGGCCGACCTCGATGTCGACGTCCCCGCGCCGCTCGCCGACGCGTTCCTCCCGGTCCCCGCGGCCGACGCGCTCTCGGCCACGTACGCGACGGTCATCGCCGACGCCGTCGACGCCGACTCCGACGAGGATCTCAGCTATCGCGTCCGTCCCGCGACCGAACGGCTCGATGTCGACGCCGACGAGCTCTCGGCGACCGTCGGGATCCGAACGGCCGACCGCGGCATCAGGCTGACGACGGCCGTCGGCGAATTCGACCGGCCCGATGACGGCGAGACGGTCGCGGTCGGTCCGGAATCAGATGACCCGAGCGGTTCGGACGACGGCGGGCCGGACGACGACGCGTCCGCGGACGCCGAGACGACGGACGACCTCCCCGCGGGCTGGCGGCTGGCCGAGACGGACGAGACCGCCTTCGTCGCCGGCGACGGCGTCGCGGCGGTCGCGACCGGTGACGGAACCGTCCCCGGCCCGCGCGGTCGGTCGAGCGCGTCGCCGGACGACGCCGCCGAAGCGCGTGTCGAGACCGCCCGAACCGCCGGCCGGGCGGCAGCGGACGAGGCCGACCGCTTCGCGGAGGGGCCGCTCGGCGCGGCCGCGCTCCCGCGGCTCGGCGGGTTCGAGACGGTGCTGCTCGTCCCGGACGCCGCGGCCGGCCCGTTCCCGGCCGGGGTCCCGGGCGACGTCGACGCGTTCGCCGCGGGCTTCGAGGTCGCCCCCGGAGCGCTCCGCGACCTGACCGGGACGGCGGAGAACGCCTACGTGATCCGCCCGACCGACGACGCGGGCCGCCTCTCCGACGAGAGCGCCGAGCGGCTGGTGCGCGAGATCGACCCGGCGGTCCCGGTCGAAACCGAGATCACCCGGACCGACGGGGTCGTCTTGGTCGACGCCGTCGTCGAGGCACCGCCGGAGCGGGACCCCGAGGCGTCGCCCGACGCGGAGGTGCGGTCCCGGTTCGACCGCGACGCCGGAACGGTGACGTTCGAACACGTCGAGGGCGAGCCGGTCCCGGCCGCCGAGCTGGAGCTGTGGCACGACGGCGAGGAGGTGAGCGACGACCACCTCGACGGCGACGCCTTCGAGGCGGGCGACGAGCTGACCGTCGACACGGGGCTGATCGCGGCTGTCGCGCTGCGGTGGTTCGACCCGGACGCGAACGCCTACGACGTGTACGCCCGCGAGCGGGTCGACCGGGAGGCGTTCGCCTTCGACTACGACCTCTCGACCGAGGTGCTGACGCTTACCTACGAGGGCGACGGCGAGGCCGACGCGAGCAACCTCCGGCTGGTCCGCCGCGGCGACGACGGCGTACGGACGGTCGGTGGCGGGTTCACCGACGGGACGCTCTCCCCGGACGACGCGGTCACGGTCGAAGATGTGTCGATCGGCGACAGCGTGCGGCTGGAGTTCGACTTCGAGCGGCCGCCGGGCGTCGGCGGCGGGCCGCTCGTCCACTACCGCGCCCGGCCGCCCCGCGTCTGGATCCACTCGCGCGGAGAAGAGGGGACAGTCGTCAGGTACGACGACGAGGAGTCCCGCCCCGCCGACGCGTTCGTGACGCTGGTCGACGGGGAGCCGACCGACGCCCAGTTCGCCGACGAGTACGACACCCTCTCCGAGCGCGACGAGCTGGTGCTCGGCGAACTCCCGCTCGGGAGCACGGTCACGGTCGAGTGGCGGGGGCCGAACGAACCGGCCGTCGTCGCCGAGGAGGAGGTCGTGCCGAACACCCGCGCGTCGATCGAGTACGACCCGGACGCGGGCGAGGTCACGGTGCGACACCGGAGCGGCCGGGCGCTCCCGGCCTCGGACCTCGAACTACAGGCCGGCCGGACCCCGACCGACGTCCAGCCCGCCGACGAGCTCGACGAGTTCGGTCCCGACGACTCGTTCTCGGTCCCGGTCCCGCCGCTCTCGCGCGTGCGGCTCGTGTGGACCGGCGGCGAGCGCGAGCACCACATCGGCGGGACGACCACGGCCCGCGACGCGTTCGCCGCGGCGTACGACGCCGACGACGAGGCGATGACCGTCGAGTACATCGGCGAGCGGCCGGTCGACCCGGAGCGGCTCCGGGTGAGAGTGGGGGGCGGAACCGGGCCGCGGGGGCGCGAACGCGAGCGGCAGTCGGAGTTCGCGGCCGAGTACGACGAGCTGACGACCGGCGACGCGGTGACGGTCGCGGACGTCGGCCCCGACGACACCGTGGTCGTCAGCGTCCACACCGAGTTCGAGAACGGCTCCATGACCAGCTCCGTCGCCCACTTCTCGGCGGCACCGCGCCGCGGGTTCGTCGTCGACGATGGCGGGGAAGGCGAGGAGGGTGGAGGGGCGTCCGAGACGGTCCTCCGCTACGTCGGCGAGGTCCGCCGCGACGCCGACGCGTTCCGCGTCCTCGTCGACGGCGAGCCGGCGGACGCGCAGCCCGCCGACGAGGCCGACCGGTTGACCGGCGGCGAGACCCTGTCCCTCGGCGACCTGGCGGCCGGAACGAAGGTCGCCGTCGAGTGGACCGGCGGGGGCGAGACGCGGACGGTGACGGAGCACGTGCTCCCGCCGCAGGCGACGTTTGAGGTCACGTACGAGCCGTCCGACGGCGAGGAGTCGGGCGGCGTCGTGACGCTCGTACACGCCGGGGGTGACGCCGTCGACGCTGAACGCCTCGACGTGGTCGTGGAGCCGGCGACCGACGGACTGCGCCCGTGGGACCCCGACGCCGACACGGTGACGGCGGGCGACGAGACGACCGTCGCGGTCGACGGCGAGGCCCGGATGGCCGTCGTCGTCTTCCGCGAGCGCGAGGTGCTCCACCGCGAACCCCTCGGCGACGAGGAGTAGTCGGCCGGAATCCGGCGGAGCCGCAGTCGAACGCCGTTCGACGGGGTTTTATCCCTCTGTCTCGGCCGACACACGTGGATATCGACACCGTCCGAGAGTCGTGGACGAACCGGACGGGCGAGTACTCTCCGGCGTACTACGCGCACTACGGTCCGAACGAGACGAGTTCGGTGATCCGCGACGCCCTCGACCGGAACCTCCGCCGCGACGCGAGCGTCCTCGAACTCGGCTGCGGCTCGGGCCGCCACCTCGCGCACCTCGCGGACCACGGCTTCGAGGACCTCTCCGGCGTCGACATCGACCCCGAGGCGTTCGACACGATGCGGGAGGCGTATCCCGACCTCGCCGAGGACGGAACGTTCCGCTGCGGCCCCATCGAGGAGGTCGTCACGGAGTTCGACGACGGGCGGTTCGACGCGGTCTACTCCGTCGAAACGCTCCAGCACCTACACCCCGACGCCGATTGGGTCTTCGGAGAGATCGCCAGGATCACGGACGGGGTCCTCGTCACGGCGGAGATCGAGGCACCGACGCGCGACTCGGCCCCGTCCGACCCGGACGTGAACTACGTCGACGAGGAGACGCCGCTGTACTACCGGGACTGGAACCGAGTCTTCACCTCGCTGGGCCTCGTCGAGGTCGACGTCGTCCGCGGCGACAGAGACACCACGCGGACGTTCCGAGCGTCCGACTGACCGCCGGACCCGAGGGGCCCTCCGAACGCCGCCGCGCCGAGGCGAGTCCTTTTAACCGGCGCGTCGCCTCGTCTCTCCCAACCGATGGACGTACTCGTCGTCGGCGCGGGCGAGATCGGGCGCTGGGTCGCCGACACCGTGTCGGCCGACGACGCGCCGGTCGACGCGAGCGTCGCGTTCGCCGACCGCGACCCGGCGGTCGCCGAGGACGCCGCGGCCGAGCGCGACGCGCGGACGGTCGACGCCGACGGGGATACCGTCCACGACGTCGTCTGCCTCGCGGTCCCGATGTCGGCGGTCCCGGCGGCGGTCGGGGCGTACGCGCCGCGCGCGGAGCGGGCGATCGTCGACGTCTCCGGCGAGATGACCGACGCGGTCGCGGCGATGCGCGAACACGCCCCGGACCTCGAACGCGCGAGCTACCACCCGCTTTTCGCGCCGCCGCGGGTCCCGGGCAACGTCGCGGTCGTCGTCGACGAGCCCGGCCCGACGGTCGAGTCGCTCTCGGCCGCCGTCGAGGCCGGCGGCAACGACGTGTTCGAGACGACCGCCGCGGAACACGACGCCGCGATGGAGTCCGTTCAGGCGGGCGCGCACGCCGCGGTGCTCGCGTGGCGGCTCGCGGCGGACCCCGTCCGCGAGGAGTTCCACACCCCGGTGTCGGCCGCCCTCGACGAGATCGCCGACACCGTCACAGAGGGGTCGCCGGCGGTGTACGCCGAGATCCAGCGCGCGTTCGACGGGGCCGACGACGTGGCCGACGCCGCGGCCGAGATCGCGGCGGCGGACGACGAGGCGTTCGCCGCCCTCTACGAGCGCGCCCGCGGCGACCGCGAGGGGCGGGACCGGCTGGAGTGAGGAGAGACAGACACCCATGATCGACAGAACCGCGGTTCGGAACAACGCGAACTACCTGCGCAACGTCAGACCGATCGACCCCGAGGAGATCGCCGAGTACATCGAGGGGACGCCGCACCCGGCGGTCGTCCGCGAGACGCTCCGCGAGGAGGCCTTCGACCTCCGGCTCCGCGAGCGCGACGACGGGACGTTCGTCCCCGTCGAGGAGCGCCCGGTCGGACAGCCGGGGTGGTCGCCCGACGCGCTCCCGGAGCGGTACACGTTCGCCTTGGAGGACCTCCTCGTCGAGGAGTACGGCGCGAACTGGCACCGCGGGGAGTCCGGCGACGCGCTCCGCGAGCGGGTCCGGGACCTGAAGGCCGACTACCTCTACGAGAACGACGTCGAGTACGACCGCGTCGCGGCGCTCGGGTACGCGATCTACCACCTGCCCGCCTACTACGCGACGGTCGGGTACGTCCTCGACAACCTCGTCGAGAACGGACTTCTCGACCGCACGCTCCGCGTCCTCGACGTCGGGGCCGGCGTGGGCGGTCCCGCGCTCGGGCTCTGCGACTACCTCCCCGACGACGCGGTCGTCGAGTACCACGCGGTCGAGCCGAGCGCCGCGACGGACGTGCTCGACCGGATGCTCGACGAGACCGGGCGCAACTTCCGGACCACGGTCCACGAGACGACCGCCGAGGCGTTCCTCGGTCTGGAAGGCGGCGGGGGAGCCGCCCCCGCGGCCGCCGATGCCTCCGACGCCGCCGATCCCGACGCCGGCTACGCCTCCGACGCCGCCGACCCCGCGACCGACGACCCCTTCGACCTCGTGCTCTTCGGCAACGTCCTCTCGGAGTTCGCCGACCCGGTCGCGGTCGCCGACGCCGCGCTCGACGCGCTCGCGCCCGACGGCAGCCTCGTCGCGTTCGCGCCCGCCGACCGCAACACCGCGATCGGGCTGCGTCGGATCGAGCGTGAGGTCGTCGCCTCCGGCGGCGACCCGGAGCGCGACGCCGAGATCTACTCGCCGACGCTGCGGCTGTGGCCCGACGCGGTCCCGACCGACCCGGGCTGGTCGTTCGACGTCGCCGGCGACCTCGCGGTCCCGCCGTTCCAGCGTCGGCTCGACGAGGCGGCGGCCCGCGGGGAGACCGACGAGCCGGGCGAGTTCGTCAACGTCGACGTCCAGTTCGCCTACTCGATCCTCCGCCCGGACGGGCGGCGGCGCGTCGACGTCGAGGCGAGCGCGGAGCGGTGCGCGCGCATGGCCGAGTCGGAGCGCCACGTCACCGAGCGGGTGAACCACCTCGCCGTGAAGCTGAGCCACGACTTAAGTGAGGGCGACAACGCCCTCTACCGCGTCGGCGACGGCTCGCAGGCGACCGACCACTACCTCGTCTGTACCCGCGAGACCGCGCTGAACCGCGACCTCCGCGAGGCGGACTACGGGGCGGTCGTCTTCGTCGAGAACGGCTTGGTCCTCTGGAACGAGGACGAGGGCGCGTACAACGTCGTCGTCGACGACGAGACGGTCGTCGACCTCGTCGCGCCCTGAGCGGCCGGACACCCTCCGGCGGTCGCCGCTCAGTCGCCCGCGACGGGCTCGATCAGGTCGGGCGCGTCGACGCTCGGCGAGTTCACCCGGGTCGACACCGGGTGCGCGGTGAGGTCGTCGCTCGGGTGCGGGTCGAGCAGGGCGGCGGCCTCGTCGGGACTCCCGCGGAGCCACGCCCCCTCCTCGCTCGGGTCCAAGATCACCGCCATCCGGTGGTGGAGGTCGGCGACGAGGTCGTTCGGCTCGGTGGTCACGATCGAGAACGTCTCGATCGCATCCGACTCGTCGCCCTCGTCACCCTCCCCGTCGCTCCCGCCTCCGCCGCCGAACGCGTCCAGTCCGGTCTGCGTCGTCTCCGGCGTCGGCGGCTCCCACCGCTCGTAGATCCCCGCCATCGCGAACGGGCGGTCGTCCTCGAAGGCGACGCGGTACGGGGTCTTCCCGGGGCCGCCCCGCCCGCCGTCACCGGGCCGTCCGCCGTCGACCCACTCGTAGAAGCCGTCGGCGGGGACGAGACAGCGCCGGCGCTCGAAGGCGTCGGCGAAGCTCCGCTTCTCGCGGACCGTCTCCGCGCGGGCGTTGATGAGGTCGAACGACTCGTCGGCCCACGAGGGGGTGAGCCCCCACTCCATCCGCGTCGCCTCGCTCGGGTCGTCGTCGGTTATCACCGGCAGCGACTGCCCCGGCGCGCAGTTGTAGCTCGGTTCGTGGCCACCGAAGTCGGCGTCGAACCTGTCTTCGAGGTCGTCGGTCGGCGTGAAGAGGGTGTAGCGCCCGCACATACCCCTCCCTCGGCGCGGACAGGCATCAATTCGGCGCAGCCGGCCGTCCCCCGCGGTCGGCGCGTTCGCTGAAATGCGGCGTCGGCCTCAGTTTCGATTCCCGTTCAGATACCATTATGTACCTCTATTCTTTATGATCGACCCACGGTCGTTAGTAACTATGAACAGAAAGAGGCTCGTACTGTTTGGCGTCGCGCTCGGGTTGATCCTCGTCGGCGGCGTCGTCGGGTGGTGGGGCCACACCGACGGCGGCGACCTGACGATACGTGAGACGCAGATCGAGACGGATGGCGGGACGATAGACGCGTACCTCTACGTCCCGCCCGGGGTGACGCCCGACGACCCGGCACCAGGCGTGCTGGCGACGCACGGCTACATCAACAGCAAGGAGACGCAAGCGCCGTTCGCGATCGAGTTGGCTAGGCGCGGCCACGTGGTGTTGGCCATCGACCAGACCGGTCACGGCTACTCCGACCCGCCGGCGTTCTCGCAGGGGTGGGGCGGCCCGCCGGCGCTCGCGTACCTCGCCGACCACGAACTCGTCGACGAGGACCGGATCGCGCTCGAAGGCCACTCCATGGGCGGCTGGGCGTCGGTCGCGGCTGCCGCGACCTATCCGGACCGTTACGAGTCGATGGTCCTCGCCGGCTCGTCGACCGGGTCGTCCGGCGCGCCGCCGGGCAACGCCACCTTCCCGCGGAACCTCGGCGTCGTCTACGCCGAGTATGACGAGTTCCACTGGCTCATGTGGGAGACGGAGACCGCGCCGGCCGCGCCGGAGAGCGAGAAGCTCCAGTCGGTGTTCGGCACCGACGAGCGGATCGAGACCGGCAGGACGTACGGCGACATAGAGTCCGGGACCGCTCGGGCGCTATACCAGCCCGGCACGACCCATCCCGGAACGCACCACTCGCCGACGGCCGTCGGACAGGTCGTCGAGTGGATCGAGCGGACGACCGGGGGCGACACGTCGCTCGACCCGGACGACCAGATCTGGCACTGGAAGGAACTGGGGACCGCCGTCGCGCTGCTCGGCGGCTTCCTGTTCCTCTTCCCGACGATCGGGACCCTCTCTGAGGCCGGCGCGCTGTCGGCGGCGACGCGGTCAGTCCCGGAGCCGGTTGCCGAGCGCGACCGCGGCTGGCTCGTCTCGGTCGCGCTGACCGCACTGCTCCCGGTCGTGACGTACTATCCGCTGATGCTCCTCGCGGGACAGGTAATGCCGCTGACCCCGGTGACGCCGCAAAACGAGACGAACAGCATCGTGCTGTGGATCTTGGGGAACGCGGCGATCATCGCCGTCCTGTTCGGTGTCTGGCACGTCCGTAGCGACCGGACGTTCGCCGCGGCGCGCGACCGATACGGGCTGGACGCGGGGGACGGCGCTGGGACGCTCGGCCGGTCCGTCGCGATCGCGGGCGGGACGGCCCTCGCGCTGCTCGCGCTGCTGTTCGCGTTCGACGCCGTCTTCGGGCTCGACTTCCGCGTGTGGGTTCTCGGCCTGAAGCTCCCGAGCGCGCTCCACGTCCGCATCGCAGCGGGCTACTTCCCCGCGTTCCTCGCGTTCTTCTTCGCGCTCGAACTGCTGCTCCACGGGCGGCTTCGGACCCCGGCGGCGACCGACTCGCTCCCCCGAGCGATCGCGGGGAACGTCGGCCTGCTCGCCGGGCCGTTCGTCGGGTTCCTCGCCGTCCAGTACGGCTGGCTGTTCGCGACGGGTGCCCTGCCGGTGCCAATCACGGCGCTACAGGCGATCATCGCGTTCCAGTTCGTCGGCGTGCTGGTCGGCGTGGGCGCGGTCTCGACGTACAGCTTCCACCGGACCGGCCGCGTGTGGGTCGGGGCGGTCCTCAACGCCCTGTTCGTGACGTGGCTCGTCGTCGCCTCGCAGGCGACGCACGTCCCGCTCTGACCGAGAGCCGTCCGTCGGACTGCGGGGCGGCCCGTCCGGGTTCAAAACAGGTCCCACCGGTCGGCGATGACGCCGTCGACGCCAGCGTCAAGGAGCCGCTCGGCGTCGTCGCGGTCGGCCGCGGTCCACGCGTTCACCGCCAGCCCCGCCTCGTGCGCCGCCTCGACGAACCCCGGCTCGGTCACGAGGTCGGTCGGGGGATGGATCCCGACGCAGCCGAGGTCGGTCGCCGCCGCGACGAGCGCCTCCGGGTCCCCGTCGGCGACGAGGAGCGCGCGGTCGGCCGCCGGATCCCGGTCCCGCAGCGCCGCCAGCGCGTCCGGCAGGAACGACGAGAACAGCACCTCGGCGTCCGCCTCGTCGGCGGCGTCGAGCGCGTCACCGGCGAGGCCCCGCTCTTTGATCTCGACGTTGACGGCGGTTCCAGCCGGGACGGCCCGCAGCGCCTCGTCGAGCCGCGGGATCGCCTCCCCCGAATCGAGGACCGTCAGCTCCCGGAGTTCGTCCCACTCGGCGTCCGCGACGCGTCCGCCCCCCTCGGTCAACCGGTCGAGCTCCTCGTCGTGGAAGACGACGAGTTCGCCGCTCGCGCACCGGCGCACGTCGATCTCGACGGCGTCGACGTGCGGCACGGCGCGCTCGATCGCGGCGACGGTGTTCTCGGGGTACTGACCGGCGCAGGCGCGGTGCCCGATCAGCGTCACGTCGTCCGCGTCCGTCCGGGTCCGCTCGCCGTCTCCCCCCCCCCCCGCTCACGCTCCGTCCGGTTCATCGGTCGGTCACGGTTCCCTCTCGGGCGCGGAGCGTGTTAGCCGTTCCCCGTCTCCGGTCTCTCGGTCACGACTCGGCCGCCTCCCGCGGACTTTTTCACCGCGCGCCGCCCCGGGACGGACATGCGCATCGAGAACAGCTTCATCCCCGTCGACGGGGTGGGCGAGACGACCGAGCGACGCCTCTGGGAGCGGGGGGTCACGACGTGGGACGAGTTCGATCCCGGAGTCGACGTCGCGGGGGTCGGCGCGACGACCGCGGACCGGATCGAGTCGTTCATCGCGGAGGCGCTCGCCCGGCTCGACGACGGCGACGCCGCCTACTTCGACCGGGAGTTCCCCTCCGGCGAGCGATGGCGGCTCTACGAGAACTTCCGCGAGGAGACCTGCTTCTTCGACATCGAGACGACCGGGCTCGACGAGCGGCGCGACCGCGTGACGACGGTGAGCTTCCATCAGGGCGGCGAGACGACGACGCTCGTCGCGGGCGAGGACCTCACCGCGCGACGGCTCCGCGAGCAGTTCGCGGACGCGAGCCTGCTCGCGACGTTCAACGGCGCGCGCTTCGACGTCCCCTTCTTGGAGACCTCCTTCGATGTCGATATCGACACGCCGCACCTCGATCTGATGTACCCCGCCAAGCGCGTCGGGCTCTCGGGCGGGCTGAAACCGATCGAGAAGGAGCTCGGCATCGACCGCGACCGCCCGGACATCTCCGGCCGCGACGCGGTCCGGCTGTGGCGCGAGTACGAGCGCGGAAGCGACGAGGCCTTGGAGACGCTCGTCTCGTACAACCGCGAGGACGCGGTGAATCTCCGCGCGCTCGCGGACGCGGTCTGCGAGGCGCTCGACGAGGAAGTGTTCGCCGCCGTCCCGGACGGAGACGGCGACTGAGAGGGACCCGATAGCTCGCGGACGGCGGGTATGGACCGTCGCGACGAGTGCGTCGAGGTCGTTACCGGCGGAGGACGGTCCCGCTGGAGCCGACGACGACGGCGTCGCCACCGACGTCGACCGCGTTCAGGTTCTCGCCGGTCGGCGTGTCGAGCACGAACCGGTCGTCGGGCGTCAGTTCCTGAACGACGCCGCCGCTGCCGACGACGTAGCCGGACTGGCCGTCCGTCTCGACGTCGACGAGGTCGGCGTCGCCGAGGGCGTCCGGCGTCCAGTTCGCGCCGTCGTACGTGAGGACGGTCCCGTTGCCCCCGGAGACGGCGACGTCGTCTTCGGCGTCGCTGTCGAGCCCGTAGAACGTCGCGTTGGCGTCCTCGATCCCGATCGCGTTCCACGTGACGCCGTCGTCGGTCGCGAACACGCGTCCGTTCGTGTCGATCGCGTGGCCGCTGCGCGGGCCGTGGAAGTCGATCGCGGGCAGCCCGGAGCCGCTCCCCGGGGTGACGTAGTCCCACGTCGCCTCCTCGCCGTTCTCGAAGCTGTAGTATATCTTCCCGGAGTCGCCGGCGACGTAGACGTCGGCCTCGCCGGCCTCGCCGGTGACGGCGACGTCGTTGTAGTTGTTCGTGTTGTCGAGCGGCGCGGAGTGGTCGACGAGCGTGTCCGTCGCCGGAATGTACTCGCCGATCGCGCCGCTCGCACCCACGAACCAGACGCGCTCGCCGTCGTCGGTGACGGACGCGCCGTAGAGGTCGTTCCCGTTTCCGGTCGGCCCGCCGTCGCGGAGGGTCTTCCACCCGTGGGCTCCGGGCGTCGTGAGAACGCCACCGCCGCCGACGGCGAAGCGCCCGGCGGCCGCGGACACGACGTCGTGGAGCGTGCCGTCCGTCTCGACCGCCTCGACGGTCCACTCGCTTTCGGCGGCCGCGGCGGCCGTGGTTACGCTACCCGTTGCGACGATCGCGCCGAGGCCCGCCATCACCGCGCGGCGGGTCGAGGTCACGTGTCGGCTCATGACGCAGTCGGGCGTTCACCCGCCCTTTGTAAGTGCCTTGTGTCCGTTAAGGAAACCCCGAAATTAATCCGGGTAAAATCGCGTTAACCGTTCCTCGTCCGGACGTTTTATCGAGTGAAACGGGCGACTCGAACCCCGAGTAAACCTCGTGTCCGGCCCGCTACCTGCCAATACCCGATCGCGATAAAACCGTCCTCGAACGCCCGACCCGATCAGGGGTCGTCGGCGTCGGACCCGTCTCCGCCCGCTCCCGCGTTCGGCTTCACGGTCGCGGTCTCGCCGCTCGGTGCGTCGGCCGTCGCGTCCTCGTCGGCGTCGTCGCCCGGCTCCTCGTCCTCGTCGGCGTCGTCGCCCGGCTCCTCGTCCCCGTCGGCGTCGTCGGATTCAGTGTCCTCGGCCTCGTCTCGCCCGTCCTCGTCCGCGCCGCCCGCCTTTTGAGCCTCGTCTTCGTCGTCGTCGCTCTCGTCACCGTCGCTCTCGTCGTCGACGTTCCCGTCGTCGGTCTCGCCGGTCTCTTGGACCAGCCGCATCTCGCCGCGGGCCCGGAGGGTCCCCTGTATCTCCGCGCCGTCGTACACCACGAGGTCGCCGGCCGACACGTCGCCGAGGACGCGTGCGCCCGCCTCGACGGTCACCGTCCCGCCGCGGGTCGTCACGTCGCCGTGGATGACCGTGTCGGAGCCGACGGTGACGTCGTCGCGGGCGCGCAGCGAGCCGAACACCTCGTTGCGCTCGCCGACCCGGATCGACTCGGCCCGGAGGTTTCCGTGGAGGCGGCAGTCGTCGCCGACCGTCGCGGGCGTCGACACCCGCCACGCGTCGTCGGATATCTCCGCGCTCCGCGGCACGAGGAAGGGGTCGCGGACGTCGTCGCCGTCGGCGAGCGCCTCGGCCAGTTCGTCGGCCGCGTCGGTCTCGCCGACGCGGAGCAGCTGCGAGAGGACGATGAAGTAGAAGACGATGGTCGGCACGGGGTTGCGGATGACGATCCAGCCGTTCGCCTCGAACCCCTCCTCGATCGTCACGTCGTCGCCGATGTCGAGGTCGCCGGAGACCATCAGCCGGCCCGTGACGGTGACCCGCTCGCCGAGGTACGCGTCCTCGCCGACCAGCACGTTCCCGTCGACGGAACACCAGGTGTCGAGCCGGCAGTCCCCCTCGGCCTCGATGTCGTCGCCGACGCTCACGCGTTCGCCGATCGCGACGTTTCGGCCGCGAACGCCGAGCTCGACCGTCGACTGCCCGCCCACGAGCACGTCGCCGTCGACGACGACGTCGTGCTCCTCGACGGTCGTCCCCGAGGGGACAGCGAGCTCCTCGACCGGACCGTCTCCTCGCAGCGGCACACCGGGAGCAGTCGTCCCGCGGATATAAACGGTGCGGGGCGTCCGACGGGCGTCGGACGCGTGCGATTGCCTCCCGAACGCTCCGGATGCCGCCGTGCTTTTCAGTGCGCCGGCGGAAGCGGGTCCATGGGATTCGGATCGTACGACGAGAGCGAACAGAAGGATCAGGACGTCGACACCGACGAGGACGAGGCCGTGAACGTCCACGAGAACGACCACGACGGCGACGTCTCGATCGAGGGGGACGCCGACACGGACGACCTCGTCGGCCGCCTCTCGGAGATGCGCGACGACGACGACGAGTAACCGAGACGGACGGTAGCCGACGGGCAGCAGGCGACAGACAGCACTCGACGGATAGCTCCTGACCGGCCCGTGTCGCGCTCTTTTTACAGACTCGCCGACTACCCCGACGCATGAGTACGGACCTGACGTTCACCGACCGCGGCGTCGACGTCGTCTACGAGGGGACGGAGTTCGAACTGGAGAAGACGCTGATCGAGGAGGCGACCGGGAAGTCTTACCGCGACGTCACCGACCACGAGGTCCTGGCCATCGTCGCCGAGGACCCGGAACTGGACGGCGAGCCGGTCCGGATCGGCGACGTGCTGTGACAGCCGGCAGCGATCTCTTCTACTCCGCCGCGACGAGCTTGTAGCCGCCGCCGTCGGTCTCGCCGTCGTCCGGATCCGGGGCGCGCTCGGCGTAGTAGATGTCGCCATCGACGACGCGAGGCGTGCTCGTTATCCACCCCTCGTGTTCGACGCGCCACACCTCGTCGCCCGAGTCGGCGTCAAGCGCGTAGAGGGTCCCGTCCTTCGACCCCGTGAGTACGCGGTCGCCGGCGACGGTCGCACAGCCGGTCAGCGGCCGGCCGGTCCGGAAGCGCCACTCGGCGTCGCCGGTCGACGCGTCGAGGGCGTGCAGGTGGTCGTCGTGGCTCCCCATGTACACCACGTCGCGCTCGGGGTCGATTGCGGGCCCCGTCATCGACAGGTCGCCGGTCTCGAAGCGCCAGTCCGCCTCCCCGGTGGCCAGGTCGACTCGATAGACGGAGGAGTCCCACGACCCGAAGAACGCGGCCCCGTCGTACGTCGCGATCGGCCCCTTGATCTCGCCGTCGTTCGTGTCGGGCGGGTCCGTCCCGAACCGCCACCGGAACTCCAGATCCGGAAAGCTCCAGCAGTAGAGGTACCCGTCGTTCGACCCGCACACCATCCGCCCGGCGTCGAGCGACACGGCGGGCGAGGAGTGCGGGTGATCGGTGGGGCGGTGGTCCGGCTCCGCCCAGGTCACGTCGCCCGTCTCCGCGTCGACCGCGAACATCCGGCCCTCGGGCGTCGGGAACTCGACCGAGACGTACAGCTCGCCGTCGTAGTACAGCGGGCTGGACCCGATGGAGCCGCCGAGCTTCGTCGACCACTCGAGGTCCCCGGAATCGAGCGCGAACGCGTAGAGGACGCCGTCGTACGCGCCGACGTACGCGCGCCCGTCCGCGACCGCGGGCGTACCGTGGATTCCCCTGCCCGTCATGTCGGTCTCGCCGCGCCAGCGCACGTCGCCGTCGGCCGTGATCGCGAGGAGTTCGCCGGTGTCGCCCGGGAGGACGACGCCGCCGTCGGGCAGCGGGACCGCGCTGGCCTTCGCCGCGCTGTGTTCGCCGGTGTTGACCTCGGGGATCCGCCAGGCGGTCTCGACCGCGTCGGGGACCGTCTCGTCCGGGTAGTACCCCCACCGCTCCAGCGACCCGCGGAACTGCGCGACGCCCGCGGGGATCGTCTGCTCCGTGGCTCCGCCGAGGTCGGGGTTCCCGTCGGTGTCGTCGTCGGTCGGCGCGTCAAGCGAGGAACACCCGGCCGCGGTGGCCGTCGCGGCCGCACCGACCGCGGCGAGCCACTCGCGTCGGGAGGGGGCGTCGGTCATCGCGATATCGGTCGCGTCGGGTCCGCTTTAGTGTGGCGACCGTACCTCCGGACCCCCGGCACCCGACCGGATGACTTTTTCCGTCGGTGGCCGAATCGGAGGTATGGAGATCGGATTCGACCTCGGAGCGAACGTCCCGTCCGGCGTGTTCGCGCTCCACGCCGCCGTCGCCGTCGTGTTCCTGTACTTCGCGGCCGTGAACGGCTCGAACGGCGAGACGGTGGGGCTGGCGCTGTACCTCGCGATCGCCGGGATGGTCGCGCTCGTCGGCCTCCTCGCCGGTCGGATCGTGTCGCGCCGCTGATTCCGGGCCGCGTCTATCCTCTCACACGAAGGGCATTACCCGTCCTCCCGCAGCACTACAGACGGCTCATGGTCGAGTACACGGACGCCGCCGTGACTCCTAGGAACGGTGGCACATACAGGGCAGAACGCGTGGCGATACTGGATTCGGGATGGGTCGAGATAACCAGACACGGCAGTACGGAGGTGTATCCGCCGCACGAGATATCGGTGATCGACCCGGAATAACCCGCGCTGTCCCCGTCGGACCCCCACGGCATCTGACTCGAATGCGAACCGAGCGCCGAGAGACGCTTCGAGCCGCGGTCCCGCCGGGTTAACTTACAGTTCGGTCGACGCCGCCGGTCCCGAGCCAACCGGAAGCGGTACGCGTTCCGGAGTTCCGCGGCGTCGGTGACGGGGGCGAGAGCGCCGTCAGCGCCGCGACGGTTACAGCCGAGGTCACAGCCGATCTCCCGGAATATTTTTCCGGATCTGTCCCCTGATCCGATACGGTGTACACAGTACACCGTGTCAGAGGCGACTCCATGCCCTCCACCCCCTCATCGGCGTGACGAGCCCCCCGTTCTCACCTTCACCGGCACCGTCTCGATCAGCCCCGCCGTCGGTGACGAGTCCACGTTCGCCGACAGTCCGCGCGACCCTTCTCGACGGTGGGAGAGCCGGAGTAACCGAGGCTCACGCGCCGACACCTCCGGTTGCGGACCTGTTTCTCCTCGAATAGCTATTACTAAAAATTGATACGTTAGAGTGAAGACCGCTATGGGGCCGGAGGGATTATGAACCTCGGTCGCTGTCGCTCCCTGATTCAAATCCCTCCTCGGCACCTCACCGGCGCTCGCGAGTTGCTCGCGACGGTGGAAAATGGGGCCGGAGGGATTATGAACCTCGGTCGCTGTCGCTCCCTGATTCAAATCCTTCCTCGGCACCTCACCGTCGCTCGCGACGTTGCTCGCGACGGTGAAAAATGGGGCCGGAGGGATTTGAACCCCCGATCGACTGATATCTCCGGTGCGCCTCGGAACTCCAGAGGGTCGTCAACACGACCGATGATCAGTCGGCCGCTCGGTATATCAGTCTGGAGTGTCGTCCCGGGCGCGAGCCTCTGGAGTCAGTCGCCATGCCTGGCTTGGCCACAGCCCCGCGTGATCTCACATCGAATCGTTGCCGAAACACGGATAAAGGGGTTTCGATCGCGCTCGATCGGGAGACGGGACGGCGGAACGAGGCGGCGCGGAGGGAGACGCTACGCGGGTCAGTCCTCCCGATCGTCGTCGCTCCAGTCACAGTCCTGGCACTTGTAGCCGGTAACGAACTCGGTCACGCTCGGCATGTAGCCGACGGAGATGACGTCCCCGCCGCAGTCCGGGCAGTCGCGGTCGGCGTCGGCGATCGACTCCGCCTCCAGCACCGACTCGCCCTCGACTAACTCCGCGAGCTTTTCTGGCGTCACCATCCGCCCCTGAACGACGCGGTTCGACATACCCGTCGTTCGGCGTCGAGTACCTAAACCCCGGCGACACGCACGGCGCGCGGACGAGGGCGACGAGGCGGCCCGGCCGCGTGACGCGGCGACCTCGCGAGCGCCGACCTTCAGCTCACAGCCACGGGGCCCGAGAGTCGTCGTCGGTGAACGGGTCCGTCCCGTCGTCGTCGCTCTTGGGGTCCTCCCCGCCGTTCGCGAGGACGGCGACGTCGTCGTCGACGATCGGTGACGGCCCCTCCGGCGGGGCGTCGAGCGGGGGATCGGTCGGGATGTCCTCCGCGGGGTCGTCGGCCGCGTCCGTCGGCTCGCCGCCGTCGTCCGCGCCGTCGGCGTCGGGGCTATCGGCGTCGGAGGTGCCGTCGTCGTCCGGCGCGCCGTCGTCGCCGGCGTCTCCCAGTCCGTCCGCGTTCGGGTCGTACGCGAACAGCGTCGTCACGGCGAGGACGGCGAGCGCGATCGGGACCTCCGTCTGCATGAGGTCGAAGGGTTCGAGCAGGATCGGCAGCGCGAGCACGCCCAGCGCGACCGCCGACCCGAACCGGAACCGGTCGATGTCGACGCGGCCGCGGAGGTGCGGCGACAGCAGCGCGATCGCCAGGGCGAACGAAACGCCGACGGCGGCGGCCGCGGTCCCGTTGACCACGTACTCGGTCGAGGTCTCCAGCGCGAAGCCGGACGGGTCGAAGCTCCCGGCGAGCCCGAGCCCGATGATCACGCCGGGGCTCGGCAGGAACTCGCCGATCTCGGAGCTGGCGGTCTTGGCGGCGATGGTCAGGATGACGAGCCCGGCGAAGCGGCCGAACACGTCGAGGTCCAAGAGCCCGGCCAGCGCCGGCGCGAGGGCGGCCTCGACCGCGGCGAGCGGGATGATGACCGCCCCGATCAGCAGCACGGACCCGACCATCTCGCGCCGGGTGCCGTCCATCTCCGCGAGGATCACCGCGGCAGTCGCGGAGCCGCCGAAGATCAGGATGCCGGTCTCGACGACGCCCGCGGCCGACCCGAGGACCCCGGCGACGACGAGCGCGGGGAAGATGCCGTCGACGAGCGGCAGAACCATCACGGTCGCGAGCAGCTTCGTCGCGCTCCCGACCTGCTGTTCTAGTCGCAGGGCGACGGGGTGGCGTGAAGTGCTCATTCAGGGACGATAGCCCTGACCGACGGGGTGGCGGTGGGACGCGTGCGACTCGCGATGGTGTGGGGACCACCACGCGGAGTCCGCACCGCGAAGGGTCCGACGAGCCCATGTAAAGAGTTTGCGCGGATTGCCGGCTGTGAAGCGGACGCCGAGGTCGACGTTCGGCTTGCCGGCGATGCGCGCGTTCACGGGACTGTCGGAGTCCATACCAGATATACGTGTTTCGGTCGCGTTAAAGGTTGTGTGAGACGTGTCCGCACGACACGAAGGATCCACGGCGAAACCCGTTGGTCGGCGACGATACCTCGATTCGTCTCGGGGTTCCCCGAACATCCCACGCCGCCTCGGGGCCGTCCCGGACGGAACCCGACCGCGCCCGGATCCCGACGGTAGGCCGGGAGCGCGTCCGCCCCTCGAAGGGCACAATCGTGTATATCACGGAGATTCGATCGTGATCAAACTCCACGTCCGTGCCGTCTCGCAACGTTTTTCATCGGCCGTTCGTGACGGATTATATGGCGACAGATTCTGGCCGATTCTCGGCGAAGTTCGAGGTTCCGGAAGCGCTGACGTTCGACGACGTGCTCCTCCGTCCCAAGGAGAGCCGCGTCGAGCCCGACGACGCCGACCTGAGCACTCGGGTGTCGAAGAACGTCGAACTGACCGTCCCGGTGCTGTCGGCTGCGATGGACACCGTCACCGAGAGCGACCTCGCCATCGCGATGGCCCGCGAGGGCGGTCTCGGCGTCCTCCACCGCAACATGACCGTCGAGGAGACGGCCGCCGAGGTCGAGCGCGTGAAGCGCGCGCACGAACTCGTCATCCGACGCGAGAACGTCGTCACCGTCTCCCCCGAGGACACCGTCCGCGAGGCCGACGCGCTGATGGAACAGCAGGGCGTCTCCGGTGCCCCCGTCGTCGACGACGACGACACCGTCCTCGGGATCATCTCCGGGACGGACATCCGCCCGTACCTGGAGGTTGGCGAGGAGGACGCGGTCCGCGAGGCGATGACCGACGAGGTCATCACCGCGCCCGAGGACGTCGGCGCGCGGGCGGCGCTCGAACTGATGTACGACCACAAGATCGAGCGCGTCCCCATCGTCGACGAGGCCGAGCGGCTGGTCGGGCTGGTGACGATGCAGGGCATCCTCCAGCGCCGCGAGCACGAGGAGGCCGCCCGCGACGAGGACGGTCGCCTGCTGGCCGGCGTCGCCGTCGGCCCCTTCGAGGAGGAGCGCGCCGTGGCGGCCGACGAGGCCGGCGTCGACGTGATCTTCATCGACTGCGCGCACGCCCACAACCTCAACGTCCTCGACTCCGCGGAGGCGATCAAAGCGACCGTCGACGCGGACGTCGTCGTCGGCAACATCGGCACGCGGGAGGCGGCCGAGGCCGCCGTCGACTTCGCCGACGGCCTCAAGGTCGGCATCGGGCCGGGGTCGATCTGTACCACCCGCGTCGTCAGCGGCGCGGGGATGCCCCAGATGACCGCCGTCGCTGAGGTCGCCGACGTCGCCGTCGAGCACCGCGTCCCCGTGATCGCCGACGGCGGCATCCGGTACTCCGGCGACGCGATCAAGGCGCTCGCCGCGGGCGCGGACGCGGTGATGCTCGGCTCGTACTTCGCCGGCACCGACGAGGCCCCCGGCCGCGTCATCACGATGAACGGCAAGAAGTACAAGCAGTACCGCGGCATGGGCTCGGTCGGCGCGATGAAGTCCGGCGGCGGCGACCGCTACCTCAAGGAGGAGGACGAAGACGAGGAGTTCGTGCCCGAGGGCGTCGAGGCCGCGACCCCCTACAAGGGGAGCCTCGCGTCCGAGCTCCACCAGCTCACGGGCGGGATGCGCTCGGGGATGGGCTACGTCGGCGCTGAGACCGTCCCCGACCTCCACGAGCGCGCGGAGTTCGTCCGCGTCTCGTCCGCGGGACAGAGCGAGAGCCACCCGCACGACGTGATGATCACGGACGAGGCCCCCAACTACAGCCCGGGCGAATAGCGCCGGAGCGACCCGAGTCGGCCGGAGCGCCGAAGAGGTATTTTAATATAGCCAGCGGAGAGACGAAACGTGTGAGCGAACACCCCCTCGCTCCCGTCACCCATGAGTGAGCAACCGCCGCTGGTCCTCGTGGTCGAGGACGAACCCGATCTGGCCGACCTGTACGCCGCCTGGCTCGGCGACGAGTACCGCGTTCGAACCGCGTACGGCGGCCACGAGGCCCTCGATCAGCTCGACGAGGCCGAAGACGAGGTCGCCGCAATCCTCCTCGATCGACGGATGCCCGGGCTCTCCGGCGACGAGGTCCTCACGGCCGTCCGCGACCGCGGCATCAACTGCCGGGTCGCGATGGTCACCGCCGTCGAGCCGGACTTCGACATCCTGGAGATGGGCTTCGACGACTACCTCGTCAAGCCCGTCACCAGCGACACGCTCCGGGACACCGTCGAGGGGCTACTGCGGCGCGGCGAGTACGACACGGAGGTCCAGGAGCTGTTCTCGCTGACCTCGAAGAAGGCGATGCTCGAGTCCGAGAAGAGCGCGAGCGACCTGGCGGACAACGAGGAGTACCAGGAGCTCACCGATCGGATCGCCGAGCTCCGCGAGCGGGCCGACGAGTCGCGCGACGCGGTCGCGACCGGCGACGAGGACTACGAGAAGCTCTTTCAGGACTTCGACACCGACGCGTAAGCGGGGATCGACCCGAAGCACGCGACCGATCGAGGGGGTATTCCGCCGACTCTTTATCACCGATCCGACCGAACGCGTGATCGCATGCGCGTCCGGGATCTGCCGCTCTCGTCGTCCGTCGTCGACCACTTCGCCGAGCGGGGCGTCCGGGAGCTGTACCCGCCGCAGCGCGCGGCGGTCGAGGCGGGCGTCTGCGGCGGCGCGGACGTGGTCGCGGCGGTGCCGACCGCCTCGGGGAAGACGTTCGTCGCGCAGCTCGCGCTCCTGACCGCCGGCGGTCCCGGACTGTACGTCTGTCCGCTCCGCGCGCTCGCCCGTGAAAAGTACGAGACGTTCGCCGCGCTACCCGGCGTCGACGTTGGCATCTCGACGGGCGACTTCGACGCGACCGGCGAGGAGCTGGCGGGCAACGACGTCGTGGTCGCCACCAGCGAGAAGGTCGACTCCGCGATCCGCAACGGGGCCTCGTGGGTCGACGAGCTAGCCTGCGTCGTCGTCGACGAGGTCCACCTGCTGGGCGCGAAGCGGCGCGGACCGACCCTCGAAGTGACGCTGGCGACACTCCGGCGGCGGAACCCCGACCTCCAGACCGTGGCGCTGTCGGCGACCGTCGACAACCCGGACGCGATCGCGGACTGGCTCGACGCCGCCCTCGTCGAGTCCGACTGGCGGCCCGTCGAGCTGCGGACCGGCGTCGCCGTCGGCGGCGACGTCGCCTTCGACGACGGGACGAGCCTGTCGGTCGACGTCGCGTCCGCCGACGAGGCGGCCCGCGATGACGACGAAGAAGTCGGTGTCGAGAAAAATGAAGCCGACGGGCCGGACGCAACCGAGGTCACCGCCGCCCTGGTCGCCGACGCGGTCGCGGACGGCGGCCAGTGTCTCGCGTTCGTCCGATCGCGTCGCGAGGCGGTCGACCTCGCGGAGCGGCTCGCCGACGAGGGGCTCGCCGAGAAACTCGGAATCGAGGACGCTGCCGCGGCGGCGGCGGACGAGGCCACCGACGTGGACGGGACGCTCACCGGCCGGCAGCTCGCCGACTGCCTCCGCGCCGGCGTCGCGTTCCATCACGCCGGCCTCCGGTCGGGCCACCGGTCGGTCGTCGAGTCGGCGTTCCGCGACCGCGACGTCGCCTGTATCTGCGCGACGCCCACGCTGGCCGCCGGCGTCAACGTCCCCGCGCGCCGCGTCGTCGTCCGCGACCAGCGCCGGTACGGCGAGGCCGGCATGGAGTGGATCCCCACGCTCGAAGTCCACCAGATGTGCGGCCGGGCGGGGCGTCCGGGGCTCGACCCGCACGGGGAGGCCGTCCTCGTCGCCGACGCGGACACGCGCGCCGCGGTTCACGAGCGGTACGTCGAGGGCGAACCGGAGGCCGTCGAGTCGCAGCTGGCCGATCCCGGGGCGCTCCGGACCCACGTCCTCGCGGCGGTCGCGACGGGGTTCGCCGCGACCGAGACCGAGATCCTCGACGTGTTCGAGGGGACGTTCTACGCCCGGGAGACCGGGGCCGGCGGCCTCGCCGACGCGGTCGCGGTCGCGGTCGACGACCTCGTCGCGGCCGGCATGGTCGCCCGGGAGACCGGCGGCGTCGAGGACTACCGGCTCGTCGCGACGGCCGTCGGCGAGACTACCTCGAAGCAGTACGTCCGCCCCGAGACGGGCGAGCGGATCGTCGCCGGCCTCCGCGCGGCGGCCGGCCTCTCCGACGCGACGACGCTCACCGCGTTCGAGGTGATCTGCGACACGCCGGACATGCAAGACACCTACCTCGGGAACGCCGAGCGCGCGGACGTCTACCGGTTCGCTCGGACGAACTCCGCGCATCTCACCACGGACATGACCGAGCCGGACGACTTCGAGGGGTGGCTGGAGTCGGTGAAGACGGCCCGCATCTTAGACGAGTGGATCGGCGGCGCGACCGTCGAGGATCTGGTGGAGCGCTACCGGATCGGGCCGGGCGACCTCGACTCGCGGGTCGAGCGCGCGGAGTGGCTGCTGAGCGCGGCGGAGGCGCTCGGGGAGACGATCGGCGTTCGGGTCCCGGCGGTGTCGCGGGCGCGGTCGCGGCTGTGAGAGAGGAGGAAGAAGCGATCGGCGCGTCCGATCCGGGCTCAGTCGGCCGACCCGACCGCCCGGTGGAAGGGGGTCCGGGCGATCGTCTGCCGCAGCTCCGCCAGCGAGTCGCGGCCGACGTCGCTCGCGGCCGACATCACCGCGAACACCTCCTGTCTGGACACCTTCACGCCGGTCTCGGTGAGCGCGTCCTCCGGGCGGCTCCCGAGTTCGCGGAGGGTGCCGACCGCGAGCAGGTACGGGACGGTCCACGCCTCCATCGTGTTGCCGTTCGAGAGCGGCATCGTCTCCAGGTACGCCTGCGCGTCGTCCAGGAACGAGCGGGCGTAGTCCGCGGTCCGGTCGACGACGCGGGCCGACGACTCCCGGTTCTCCGGGTGGACGACCCGCTCCTGTTCGACGCCCTCCGCTTCGAGCCACTCGGCGGGGAGGTAGACGTTGTTCTCCTCGGTGTAGTCGTCGTACACGTCCTTCGAGACGTTCACCAGCTGTAAGAGGAGGCCGAACTCCTCGGCGGTCTCGCGCAGCCGGTCGGCGCGCTCCTCGGCGACATCGCCGCGGGTGAGCAGGTTCGTGATGAGGTTGCCGACGGTGCCGGCCGCGTAGTAGCAGTACTGCTCCAGCTCGTCGCGGTCGTCGATGCGGAGGCCGCCCTCGGTTGCGTGGCGGTCGACGAACATCGCCATCCCGTCGACCATTTCGAGCACCGGCGGCACGATGGCCTCCTGCGCCTCCGGGTCCAGCTCCTCGAACGTAGCGGCGATCGTCGGTGCCTCCGCGACGACGGTCCAGTCGTCGTCGCGCTCGGCGGGCAGCCACTCGTCGACCGCCTCGCGGAACGCGCCGATCTCGGTCTCGTCGTCCGGGTCGATCGCTCGTCGGTACGTCCGCAGCACGTCGCTCTGGGCTTCCGGGGGGATGTGGCCGGCGTCCTCGACGGTGTCGGCGACCCGGCAGAGGAGGTAGCCGACGCAGATCTGCGAAGCCATCGGCTCCTCTAACACGTCGACGGTCAGCGCGAAGGTCCGCGAGACCCCTTGGACCGCCTCGTGACACCACGCGAGGTCGGCCTCGCCGGGGCCGTGTTCTCGTCCGCTCATTCAGTTGCCGGTCCTTACGGCACAACGCATAAAAAGCCTCGTGGAACGCCGGCCGGTCGCCGCTCGTCGCACGGAACCGCGAAATCGGAGGACTCCGCCGTCGTTCGCGCCGACGAACCGCCGCCCCGTGTACAATCGTGTGGAAACGGCTAAGTCGGCCCGGCCGAACGTCCCGACATGGAGTTCACGCTCACCGAAGAGCAGCGTCAGATCCGCGACACCGTCGCGGAGTTCGTCGACGAGGAGGTCGTGCCGCGGGCGGCCGAGATCGACGAGACGGACGAGTTCCCGGCCGACCTGATCGACGAGATGGCCGACCTCGGTCTCATGGGGATGCCGTTCCCGGTCGAGTACGAGGGCGCGGGCCTCGACTACCACAGCTACGCGATCGGTCTCGAAGAGATCTCCCGGGGCTCCGGGGGGCTCGGGACGGTCGTCGCGGCCCACACCTCGCTGGCCGGCAACATGCTCTACGAGTTCGGCGACGAGGAACAGAAGCAGGAGTACCTCACGGCCCTGAACACCGCCGAGGACATCGGCGCGTTCGCGCTCTCGGAGGCCGAGGCCGGCTCGGACGTGCCCGCCATGTCGACCACCGCGGAGCGCGACGGCGACGGCTACCTCGTCAACGGCGGCAAGCTCTGGATCTCCAACGGCTCCGTCGCGGACACGGTCACGCTGTTCGCCAAGACCGACCCCGACGCGGGCCGGAAGGGCATCTCGTCGTTCGTCGTGCGTCCCGAGGAGGACGACGGGTTCGTCGTCGAGGGGACGGAGGACAAGATCGGCGACAAGGGGTGTCCGACCGCCGAGCTGCGGTTCGACGACATGTGGATCCCCGAAGACCGGCTGCTCGGCGAGGAGGGCGAGGGGTTCGTCCACGCCCTGAAGACGCTCAACGGCGGCCGGATCACGATCGCGGCCCGGTCGGTCGGGATCGCGCGCGCCGCGCTCGACGAGGCGAAGTCCTACGCCCAACAGCGCGAGCAGTTCGACCGGCCGATCTCCGACTTCCAGGCGATCCAGCACAAGCTCGCGGACATGGACACGAAGGCGCGCGCCGCGGAGCTGTTGATGCACGAGGCGGCCGACCTGAAGATGCGCGACGACGACTACATCAAGGAGGCCGCGCAGGCGAAGCTGTACGCCTCCGAGATCGCCCGTGAGGTCGCCAACGAGGGGATCCAGATCCACGGCGGCTACGGCTACACCAAGGACTTCCCCGCCGAGCGCTTCTACCGCGACGCGAAGCTCTCGGAGATCTACGAGGGGACCAGCGAAGTCCTGCGGAACACGATCGCCCAACAGCTCCTCGACGAGTAGCGCCGCCGACGGTCGTCACTCCCTCGAACCGGGGGCGTCGCCGTCTCCGCCGTCGTCCGTAGTTCCGGCACTCTCCGCCCCCTCGCCCCTCGTCCCGCTGTTCTCTGTCCCCCCGCTCTCCGCGTTCTCACTCTCGTCGTCGTCGCTCCCGGAGCCGGGGCCGTGAGCCACGTCGGCGTCCGACGGGTTCTGGTCGACCGCGTACTCGCCCGTGTCGATCCGCTCCGCCGGCTGCGAGTAGTCGCGGTCGCTCGGCGAGAAGTCCGGCCGGACGACGCCGTCGTCCGGGATCTCGACCCCGTCGTCGGGCGCGTCGTCGCCCGTCGCCTCCCGATGGGTCGACGCGTCGTTGCGATCGGTCTCGCCGGCCGCCGACGCCGGCCTCGATTCCTCGGCGGATCCCGATTCCCCCGTCGTCGCGTCCGATTCCGCGGCCGACCCGGTACTGGTCGCATCCGGTTCCGCGGTCGGCCCGGTACCCGCCGCCTCCGGTTCCCCGTCCACGCCGTCGCCCTCGTCGACCCACTCGAAGCGGTCGGTCCCGGTCGACCGCCGCTCCGCGACGGCGGTCGCGAGCCGTTCGGTGAGCGTCTCCTTCAGCGCCTCGGCCTCGTCGATCTCGAAGTCGACCGCGGCGGCGTCGCTCCCGGTCAGCGACCCGGTCCCCGCGGTGTCGGCGACGATCGTCGCCACGCTCCACCGGCGCTGGAACACGGTTCGGCTGTCGATCACGTTCTGGACCCGGTAGTACGGGACGACCGCGACGGTCCGGCTCCAGAACCCGTTGCGGGTGAGCAGGTGGTCCTCCCCGAGCCAGTAGCCGCGGTGTTTCCACTTCAGGTGGGCCGCGGGCGGCACGGCGAGGAGTAGCGCGGCGATCCCGTACCACGGGAGCGACGCCGCGAAGTACCAGTTCGCGGCGTACGCGATCCCCGTGAGGACCCCGACGATCACCGCGTACCGGACGACGTACCGCCAGCGGATCCGCTTCGGCGGCCGGTTGAACTCGGGCGTGCCGAACGACTCGATCTCGTGTGCGAGCCGGTAGACGCGGTCGGTCGTCGCGATCGGCACGGCGGACTGGTTACCCGACTCGGACCCCTGTCCGGGCGCGTACCCCGCGGTCTCGATCGAGAGGCTCGCGTAGCCCAGCGCCCGCTTCGCGGGGTTGTCCGTTATCCGCAGCGTCTGGACCTTCTCGGTCGGGATCGACCCGCTGTACCGCCGGAACAGGCCGCGCTCGTAGCGCAGTTCGTCGCCGGCGCGCGAGAGCCGGAACCCGTAGTAGTTCGAGAAGGCGACGCCCGCGCCGATGAGCCACGAGGCGATGAACAGCGCCGCCACGCCGACGAACGCCGTCGCGGTGAGCGCGGCGGCCGAGGTCTCCGGGAGGAAACCCGACAGCACCGGGAAGGACCCGGAGCTGAGGAACGCCAACAGCCCGATCAGGCGTCCGTCGAACGACAGCGCCCCGACGAGGGCGAGTTCGCCGGGCGAGATGGCGAACAGCTCCTCCTCGTCCGGCGCGAACGCGTCGTCGCGCCCGCCCTCGACCGCGTCGTCGACGGCGTCGGTCCCGTCGCCGGCCCCGCCCGCCCGGCCCGCGTCGGACTTCCGGCGCTGGACCTCGCGCTGGAGGCGGGTCGCCTCCTCGGGCGTGACGAACCGGATCGACCCCTCGGTGCTGGAGCCGCCGGCGGTCTCCAGATCGACCGCGGCGACGCCGATCGCGCGCTGGATAACCGACCGACTCACGTCGACGTTCTGGATCCGGCGGTACGGGATCTCGCGCTCGCGCCGAGAGATGACGCCGGAGGAGATGTCGAGCGTGTCCTCGGTGAGGACGTACTCGAACCGGCGGTAGTACGCGACCTCGTAGGCGAGCATCGCGAGGAGGATCGCCGCGCCGCCGGCGACCGCCAGCGGGACTCCGAACCCGCCGCTGTTGACGATCACGAACAGGGCGACGGCGGTCCCGGCCGCCTTCTGGAGCGCGCGGTACGGGACCGACTGCGGCGCTAACTTCACACCGCGTCCTCCCCGTCGGCGCGGATGGCCAGCCGCTTCAGTTCCTCGCGGAGGTCGCTCGCCCCCTCCGGCGTGAGTCCGGGGATCCGCACGTCAGCCCCTCGGGAACCGGCGGTGTACACCACGCAGGAGGCGAGCCCGGCGGTCCGCTCGATCGGCCCGCGCCGGGAGTCGACGTGCTGGATCCGCACCAGCGGCACCGTGGTCCGCACCTGCGTGATCACGCCGCGGTCGAGGTAGATCGCGTCCTCGCGGATCTCGTAGCTCCAGCGGCGGTACCGGAGCAGCGCGTGCGCGACGGTGAGCGTCAGCATCGCGGCTCCGACCGCCACCGGTGCCCACTCCGGCAGGTACTCGAGGTACGCGCCGCCGGCGAACGGGGCGGTGACGAGCGCCGACAGGAGCACCGCACGGAGGACCCACACGATCTGGACTCGGGGGTGGAGCGTCTGTGCCGTCATCGACGGTCCCCCGTCGCGTGTCCGCGTGTCATGACCGGCGGTTGACGCGCCCGACGTATAAGTCCGGCCGGAAGCGGCTGACGGGGACCCACCGAAAAGATCGTGAGAGACACTCTCTTCCGAAGACGATACTTGCCGAAACCGATATGACCCGGGGTCGAGTCGTGCCGGCCATGACCGACGACCCGTTCGAGAACATGCTCGCGCAGATGGACCGCGCCGAGGAGTACGCGGACGTTGACCACGGTATCTTCGAGCGGCTCAAACACCCGGAGCGGACGCTCAAGGTCACGCTCCCCGTCGAACTGGACTCGGGCGAGGTCGAGGTGTTCGAGGGGTACCGCTGTCAGTTCGACAGCGCTCGCGGGCCGTTCAAGGGCGGCGTGCGATTCCACCCGTCGGTGACCCAGCGCGAGGTCGAGGCGCTCGCCGGGTGGATGACGTGGAAGACCGCGCTGGTCGATCTCCCGTACGGCGGCGCGAAGGGCGGCGTGATCTGCGAGCCGAAGGAGCTGACGCAGAACGACTTGGAGAGCCTGACCCGGCGGTACACCGAGGGGATCCGCCGGATGATCGGCCCCGAGGTCGACGTCCCCGCTCCGGACATGAACACGAACCCGCAGACGATGGCGTGGATGATGGACACCTACTCGATGTACGAGGGGCACTCCGTCCCGCAGGCCGTCACCGGGAAGCCGCTGGAGATCGGCGGGACGCCCGGCCGCGTGGAGGCGACCGGCCGCGGCGTCTCGCTCGTGACCGAGCGGCTCTTCGAGTACCTCGACCGCGACCTCTCGGACGCGACGATCGCGATCCAGGGCTTCGGCAACGTCGGGTCGAACGCGGCCCGGCTCCTCGACGAGGCGGGTGCCAACGTGGTCGCGACCTCGGACGTGTCGGGGGCCGCCTACGACCCCGACGGGCTCGACGTGGCGGCGCTCGGCGCGCACGTCGACGCCGGCGGTCTGATATCCGAATACGTCGCGGGCGAGTACCGCGGGAACGCGGACGGCTCCAGTTGGGACGACCCGGACGAGATCACCAACGCGGAGCTCCTCACCCTCGACGTCGACGTGCTCATCCCGGCCGCCGTCGAGGGCGTGATCACCGCCGACAACGTCGACGACCTGCGGGCGTCTGCGATCGTCGAGGCCGCCAACGGCCCGACGACCGTCGCCGCCGACGAGGCGCTCACCGAGCGCGACATCCAGGTCGTGCCCGACATCCTCGCCAACGCCGGCGGCGTCATCGTCTCGTACCTGGAGTGGGTCCAGAACGCGCAGGAGTTCTCGTGGCCGCTGGAGACGGTCAACGCCGAACTGGAGCGCCGCATCGGCGACGCGTTCGACCAGACCATCGAGCAGTACGACGCCAAGGAACTCCCCGACCTCCGGACCGCCGCGTACACGCTCGCCTTAGAGCGCACGGCGAAGGCCCACGAGTACCGCGGGCTGTTCCCGTAACCCGGCAGTTCACGGCCAATCTCCGTACCCCGGCCGTTCGCCGCCGCGTCCGGTCTCCCGGCGTCAGACTCGCCGGATCCGGTCGGCCGTGACCGCGATCGGCTCCGAGTAGTGGAGTATCGGGTCGCCGTCGGGGCGGTCGAACCCGTTCGCGGCGAACAGCGTGTTCGACCGTATCTCCGCCTCCGCCGGCCGCAGCGTCCACGGTTCGTGCTCTATCTCGCCGACGTACAGCCGCCCGCCAGACCCCGCCGTGTAGAACCGGTAGTTCTCCAGCAGGAACGCGGGCAGCGACCCCGCCTCCGGCGTGAACGCCTCGCCGACCGGCGCGTAGGTCGCGTCGAACCGGGCGTGCGGGACGCCTCGGTGGACGCGACGGCTCGCGAACCGGACGGTACGGTCGGGGTCGACAGCGTCCCCGTCGCCGGCGTCGTCCGGGGCCCAACCGCCAGGGTCACCGGCGTCGCCGCGTCGAACGTCGGTCTCGGCCCGGTAGTACGGCAGCCGGAACAGCCCTCGGGCGACCGCCACGCCGAGCCGGTCGTCGGCGTCGAGGCTGTGGAAGTAGACGCCGGGGCCGTTCGGTCCCTCGACGTACGTCCGGAGGTTGAGTTCGGGGAACGACAGCCCCATCGGCACGCCCCGGGGCCGGATGTCGTCCATCACGAACGGGACGACCCCGAGGTACGCGTCGCCGCCGTGGGTCGCGACCGAGAGCCCGTCGGGGAGCGCCGCGGCGACGACCTCCGGGTCGACGGGCCAGTGCGCGAACAGTCCGTCCCGCCACGTCATCTCCAACCAGCGGCGGCCGAGCATGTCCGATCGTAGGGGTTCCGTCGACATAACCCGCACGCCGCCGGCGGGCGGTTCCGGGCCGCCCCGCGCGGCCGCTCGACCGAGTGACCCCGCCTACTCCGGCGGCGCGTCGACCGCCTCCGGAGCGTCCTTCCACTCCCCGAGCCCGGAGGGGTCGAGGTGGACGTGGACGTCGCCGACGTCCTCCAACGCGCGGAGGCTCGTGACGAGTTCCGTCTCCACGTCGTGGGCCTCCCGGAGGGTCATCGTCCCGTCGACCTCGACGTGGACCTCGACCTCCAGGTCGGTCCCGTCGTAGTACACGGTGAGGTCGTGGACCCCCTCGACGGCGGCGTGGTCGCGGAGGGCGGCGACGATCCGGTCGCGGTCGCCCGGCGGGGGCGCTTCCCCGACGAGGTACCTGACGTTCTCGCGGCCGATCTCGATCCCCTGGTACACGACGAGGGCGCTGACCAGCGCCCCCGCGATCGGGTCGAGGACCGGGACGTTCAGCAGCACGCCGAACACGCCGACCAGGGCGGCGATCGTGGTGTAGATGTCGTTGAGACAGTCCACCGCGAGGGCGTCGAGCGCGGTCGACCCGAGGTCGGCGTTCACCAGCTCCGTGTACCGGTACAGCAGGTACATGTCGGCCATCGCGAACAGCAGCGCCCCGACCAGGAGGGGGCTCGGCCGCACCTCGACGGGGCCGAGGAACCCGAGCACCGACTCGCGCAACAGGAGCAGCCCGAGAACCGCGATCGTCGCGCCGACGAACAGCGCCGTCAGCGGTTCGATCCGCTGGTGGCCGTGCGGGTGCGTCTCGTCCGCGCTCTCGTACCGCGAGCCGCCCCAGACGAACACCACCGCGCTGGCGACGAGGTCCGCGACCGAGTGGGCGGCGTCGGCCAGGAGCGCGACGCTGCCGAACGCGAGCCCCGTCGCCCCGACGACCGCGATCTTCACCGCGTTGCCGACGACGTTGACCGCCGCCGCCCGCTGGAACCGAGCGCGGTCGCCGCTCCCGAAGGGGCTCGACATACCCGATGATGCGGCCGCGGCCCTGTTAAGCGTCTCGCGTCGCCCCGGCTCCTCCGGTCCCGCGTCGCGGCACAGTCGAGAGCCCGTCCCCGCAGGCCGTCCGCGCGGCTCGCCGTCGAGGCCGTCTCCGGCCGAAGGCTCCGTCGTAACGCCTAAGACCGAAACGCTCCTCGGGGACGGTAATGAATCACGATCTTTTCGCCCGAGGTGGTCCCGGTGGGCGTCGAAATTAAGGAGACGGAGGTGAGCGACGAGGATTTCGAGGAGATGAAGGGGTTCGTCCGCGACTACCTCGCGGCCAGCGTCGAGAGCGAGGACGACGGCGGCCGCATGCGCTGGTACCCGTGGCACTCGTCGTCGTACCGGTTCAACCACATCCTCAACGTCGTCGACCTCGCGACCGAGATCGCCGAGGCCGAGGGCGCGGACGTCGACGTGGTCCGGGTCGCCGCCGTCTTCCACGACGTCGCCAAGCTGGAGGCCGAACAGGACGTTCACGCGGAGGCCGGCGCGCGTGTCACCCGCGAGTACCTCCAGAGCCGCGGCAACTACCCCGAGTCGTTCATCGAGGAGGTGTGCGGGGCGGTCGTCGACCACTCGTACACCGGCGACCTGTCGGCCGTGCCCCTGGAGAGCCGATGCCTGATCGAGGCCGACGTGCTCGACAAGGTCGGCGCGAACGGCGCGGTCCTCATGCTGTTGCGGATGGGCTACGAGTCGCGGACCCACATGGACTCGGCGAAGATGGTCGACCGCGTGCTCCAGCGCGCGTACGACCACACCGAGCGCGTCGTCTCCGACACCGCCGAGAGCATCGCGCACCAGCGCATCAAGCGCGTGAAGTGGCTCCGCGAGTGGCTCGAAGAGGAGGTCTCGCGGATGGACGCCGACGGCGTCACCGACCGCTAACGGCGCGCGTCACGCAGCGCGCGCGGCGGCCCCCGTTTCAGGACCGTTCGTCAGTCTCCACGAGCGGCAGCACCGCCTCTAGGTACCGATCGATCCCGGTCCGCGACTCCGGGACCCACGCCCGGTCGTTCGTCGTCGACCACCGGAACATCCCGCCGGTGGCGAACGTCTGGAGCGTCGACGCGACCTCCGACGCGGCGACGGACCGGTCGGCGTCCGCCGCCTCGGGGCCTCCCGGAGACGGTGCGGTGTCCTCGCGAGACGCCTCGGCCGCCGCCTCGCGGACGATCCGTTCGAGGTACTCGCCGAAGACGCGGTCGCTGCGGTCGAAGTGTTCGCGGTACGCCTCGTCGTTGGCGGCCTGCGACCGGAGCTCCGTCATCACCGTGACGAACCGCGCGTCCGGCGCGTACGCCTCGTCGAGCGAGTCCGGATCGACCGCGGCCGCGAGGTACCCGTCGAGCTGTTCGCGCGCCGAGCGGTCGAAGGCCGCCTCTGGGGGCATCTCGGTCGGCCCGCCTGCGGTCGCCTCCGTCGATTCCGGGGGTTCGTCCCCCTCGGACGCCTCCTCCCCCTCCGGCGGGTCCGTGGCGCTCCCGTCCGCGATGGACGCCTCGAACTGGTCGAGCAGGTACTCCAGCAGGTCGAGCAGCAGGTCGTCTTTCCCGTCGTAGTGGTGATACACGAGCGACTGGCTCTTGTCGAACTCGTCGCCGATCCGCTTGATCGTGACGTTCGCGTACCCGTGCTCGCAGAGCGCGCGGAACGCCGCGCCGAGGATCGCCTGCCGAGTGTCCGACGGCTCCGCGAACGGGTCGTCCATACGGGCCCGTAGGCGGGTGCGGCATATACCACTCCTGATTGAACGTTCATTCAACAGGCTTATTCCGCGGGCCTCCGAGCGGACCGTATGACTCGATCCGACGCGTCACGGCACGCCCGGTCGCCGCGCGCGACCAGACCCTCCCGGAAGGACGGCGGAGGCGATCGATGAGCCGATCGACGCGGCTCGCGACGGTCGCGCTCGGCGTCGCCGCCGCGGCCGCGCTCCTCGTCGGCGTCTCGCTCGCCGGCGCGGCGGCGGCGAACGCGGACGCCTCCCCCGACGGCGGTCAGCCCGCGCTCTCGGGCGTCGGCGCGGCCGCGGACGGTGCGGTCGCGCAGACCGAACCGACGGACAGGCAGATCCGCGGCTCCCCCGTTCTGGACCTCTTCGTCTCGCAGCGGTCGGTGCCGAGCGGCGCGGAGTCGACGGTCACGGTCGACATCGTCAACACCGGCGAGATGACCATCGGCAACCAGCTCGACTCCCGGGTGACGACGGCCCGCGGACTCACCCTCGAAGTCGACGACGGCGACGTGCCGATCGACGTCGAGGACGGGAAGATCCCGGTCGGCGACGTGCCGACCAGCGCCAGCCCGGTCTCCGTCCCGCTCGACGTGACCGTGCCCGACGACGTGCCGGACGGAACGTACGAGGTGGAGGCGACGGCCCGCTACCGGTACACCTTCGAGGTCATCCCCGAGTTCAACGACCACAAGGACCGGCGCGGGATCGACGACTTCGACCTGACGATCGTCGTCGACGACGGCGCTCGGTTCGCGGTCTTGGAGACCGACACCGACGCGCAGGTCGGCGGCAGCGGCGACGTGAGGGTCACGATGGCGAACGTGGGCGACGAGACCGCCCGCGACGCCGTCGTCTCCGGGTCCACGACCGCGCCCGGCGTCCGCCTCGGCGAGGGCGGCGGCCAGTCGTTCGTCGGCGACTGGGCCCCCGGCGAGAACCGGACGGTGACGTTCGACTCGACCGTCGGGGAGGCGTTCGGCGACGGGGCGTACGCGCTCTCCTCGACGGTCGAGTACCGCGACCCGAACGGGGTCGACGCGACCGCGGCCGCCGCGCGCGCCGGCGTCGTCCCGATCCCGGAGCAGTCTTTCTCGCTGCGCAACGTCTCCGGGACGCTCGAAGTCGGGTACTCCGGGACGGTCTCCGGCACGCTGACGAACGAGGGGCCGGTCGACGTCGAGGACGCGGTCCTCGTCGCCGACTCCGGGAGTAGCCGAGTGAGCCTCGGCGAGAGCCGGTACGCGCTCCCGACCATTCCGGCGGGCGAGTCCGCGGAGTTCTCCTTCGACGCGGACGTGAGCGGGAGCGCCGACCCCGGCCCGCGGCAGTTCCGGTTCACCACCGAGTACGACAGCGGCGACGCCACGGTCGCGGTCGAGGAGACCCGCCGCGTCGAGGTCGCGCCGCGGCAGCCGGAGTTCGAACTCGATGTCCAGAACGCCACGGTCCCGGCGGGCGGGACCCAGCGGATCGACGTGGAGATCACGAACCGGCGACCGGAGACGCTGTCGTCGATCAACGCCGGCCTCTACGCCGACAGCCCGCTGTCGACGGTCAACGACGAGGCGTTCGTCGACGAGCTGGAGCCCGGCGAGTCCGAGGAGATCTGGTTTGAGGTGTCCGCCGCCCAGGGCGCGAGCGTGGAGGACCACCCGATCGAACTCGACTTCCGGTACGACGACGCGCGGGGCAACGACCGCATCTCGGACGTGACGCAGGTCCCGGTGTCGGTGACCGAACCCGTCGACGACGGCGGGACCCCGGCCGGACTGATCGCCGTCGTCGTCCTGGTCGTCGTCGCCGCGGCCGGCGGCGCTGTCTGGTACCGACGGCGGTGATCGGATGACGGAACGCACTACCTGCCGCGCGGCGGACGCGGTCCGGCCGCGACGGCCGGCGACCGCCGCCGGACGGCGACCGGCCACCTGCCGGACAGCGGGGCGTCGGTGACCGCGGTCGACCGCCTCATCGAGCGGGTCGACCGCCTCGTCACGGAGCGACCGCTGGCGGTCATCGCGGCCTTCCTCCTCGTCACCGTCGTCTTCGCCGGCGGTCTGACCGGCATCCAGACCAGCGCGGGCGCGGACCAGTTCACGCAGGACATCCCCGCCCAACGGGCGCTCGACGAGATCGACGAGGAGTTCGAGACCTCGATCGGGGGGTCGGCGACCTCCGCGCAGGTGATCGTCTCCGACGACAACGTCCTCTCCCGCGACGCGCTCGTCCGGACGCTGGAGACGCAGTCGCGGCTCGAATCGCGCTCGACGCTCCGGGTCGCGTCGACGTCGAGCCACGCGGACGCGATCGCGCGACAGTTGGACCCGGCCGCGGAGAGCGCTGCGGAGCGACGCGACGCCGTGGCGGAGGCGACGCCGGCCGAACTCCGGACCGCCGTCGCCGACGCGGACGCGGCCGGCGCGGTCGCGCCGCAGGTGTCCGTCGACTACAACCCCACCGCGCAGCGGGCCGGGACCGCCATCGTGGGGATCACCTACGACCTGCCGGACGCGGCGACGACGGCGCGGGTGACGGAGCTTCAGACCCGCAGCGTCGACGTCGTCGACTCGGTCCCGGGCAACGAGGCCGGCGAGAACGCGATCCTCTTCGGCGACGGCGTCCTCCAGTCCGAGATCACCGCGCTGTTGACCGACACCGCGATCATCGTCTTCCCGGCGGCGCTAATCTTGATCGTCGGGTTCCTGATCTTCGCGTACCGCGACCCGATCGACATGGCGATCGGTATCTCCGCGCTCCTGCTGTCGCTCCTCTGGACGTTCGGGTTCATGGGCTACGCAGGGATCCCCTTCTCGGACTCGCTCGTGACAGTCTTCCCGCTGTTGCTCGCGGTCGGGATCGACTTCGGGATCCACATCGTCAACCGCTACCGCGAGGAGCGGGAGACCGGAACCGGGATCGGCGCGTCGATGCGGACCACGACCGACCAGCTGCTCGTCGCCTTCCTGCTCGTGACGATCACCACGGTGTTCGGGCTCGTCTCCAACGTGGTGAGCCCCTTCGACCCCAACCGCGACTTCGGGATCGTCGCGGCCGCCGGGATCGTCTTCACGCTCCTGATATTCAGCGTCTACCTCCCGGCGGCGAAGGTGCTCGCCGACCGCTGGCGCGAGCGGCTGCCGATCCCTGAGTTCGGGACGACCGCGCTCGGGTCGGGCGGCTCGCGGCTCGCACGCGTCCTCCGCGTCGGCGTCGACCTCTCGCGTATCGCTCCGGTCGCGGTCGTCGTCCTGCTCCTCGTCGGCGGCGCGGCCGGCGGCGCGTACGGCACCGGGGTGAACACGGAGTTCTCGGAGGAGGCGTTCTTCCCCGACCAGGACCGGCTGGAGACGTACGCCGACCTGCCGGAGCCGTTCGCGCCGACCGAGTACACCTTCCTCGACGTGTTGGACCTGTTCGAGGAGGAGTTCGAACAGAACTTCGGGGGGTCCGTGACGCTGTACGTCGACCAGTCGGTCAGAGACGACGACGCCCTGGAACTGATCGACCGGACCACGCGGAACCCGCCGGACACCTTCGAGACCACCGACGAGCGCCGCGCGGCAGCGACGAGCGTCGTCACCGTGATCGACGACCGGGCGGCACAGGACCCCGAGTTCGCGTCGCTCGTCGAGCGAAACGACCGCCTCGGGAACGGCGTCCCCGACCGGAACGTCGACGAGGTGTACGACGCGCTCCTCGACTCCCCCGCCGAGACGCAGGCGCGGGGCTACCTGGCCGCCGACCGCGGCAGCGCGCGGATCGACTACACGATCCGACCCGGCGTCGACAACTCCGAGGCGGTCGCGGACGTGCGCGAACTCGCCGAGCGCACCCCCCTCGAAGCCGTCCCGACGGGCTCCCTCGTCGTCAACGAGGCGGTGATAGACCTGTTGACGGAGTCGGCTATCCGGAGCCTGTTCGCGGCCTTCGGCCTCACGGCGCTGTTCCTGGCGCTGTCGTACGCGTACCTCGAAGGGAAGGCGGTGTACGGCCTGTTGAACCTCGTCCCCGTCCTCGTGACGGTCGGACTGCTCATCGGGTCGATGCGACTGCTCGACATCCCGCTGACGCCGATCAACGCGCCGATCCTCTCCGTCTCCATCGGACTCGGCGTCGACTACACCGTCCACTTCGTCCACCGGTTCGTCGACGAGTACAAGTCGGGGCTCCCGGTCGACGAGGCGCTCGACGTCACCATCGCCGGGACCGGCGGGGCGCTCACCGGCAGCATGCTCACCACCGTCTCCGGGCTGGGCGTCCTGTGGCTCGCGGTGATTCCCCTGCTGCGCGACTTCGGGATCCTGCTCGCGCTGGGCGTGTTCTACGCGTACCTCTGTTCGATCCTGCTCGTTCCGTCGCTCGTCGTCGTGTGGGGCCGGTACGGCGGTGTCGTCGGACTCGGTCTCGACGGTGGACTTCGGGATTCAGGCGTCGAGACTGGGCGCTGACGGGGCGTTCGTTCCGGAATTCGATCGCTGTCGAGCAAAAGGTCCGACGGACCGGTCAGCCGACGACGCCGACGACCAGCTGGACGGTGACGAGAACGAGGAAGGCCGCACCGGTGGCGAGGGTCCCGGCGGCGACGCCGTGCGCGTTTCCGAGCCCGCGGCTCCGGGTCGCGAAGTAGGCACCGAGGAAGACGAAGCCGACGAGAAGCAGGGCGACGAGCAGGTACGCGACGGTCACCAGCGTGCCGGCGAGCCCCTCGGGGATGCCGAAGCTCCCGACGCCGAGGAGGATGCTCCCGCCGATGAGGACGGTGACGCCGACGAACGAGACCGCCCACACGACCGGCGTCCGGACGAACTCGGCGAGCGCCGCGACGACGGCCTCGTAGCGTCCGCCGCTCTCGTCGCGGCCGGGTGCGGACCGCTTCCCTCCGATCTCGGCGACTGCGACGAACGTGGCGACGACGAGTAGGCCCATCAGACCCGTACTCAAGAGGGTGAGTGATGTCATGGATATCCGTTATTGGGACCTCCGTTCGCGCGTACAAATACCCTTCGACGCGTCCTCCTCTCCCCCGTCATCCCGGCGTCTCCGTCCCACTCGACCCCCGGCTTCCACCCCGTCGGCCCGCCGTCTTCGTCGTCGCCGACCGGCGCGCGTTCCCCCTCTCCACGACGGCCCGCGCCGGG
Organism: Halorubrum hochsteinianum; assembly: GCF_023702125.1. Taxonomy (NCBI): domain Archaea; kingdom Methanobacteriati; phylum Methanobacteriota; class Halobacteria; order Halobacteriales; family Haloferacaceae; genus Halorubrum; species Halorubrum hochsteinianum. Next base: position 220,909 of record NZ_CP098415.1, read on the forward strand.
GTTCCAGCGGACCGGTTCGAGGGGGAGATCCGCGCGCGAAACCGGCACCTTCGCCGCCGACCCTCCGGTCTGCTACACAAGAGATAAGTGTACCATCGCTAAGGGAGATACAAGAGCAGACAGACGAACATGATAGATCCAGTTATCCTACAACAGGGGAGCGACTGGCGCGCACAGGCGGAGGTCTTCGACGAGATCTTCTTCGTCTTCCTCGCGCTCGGCACTCTCGTCGGCACCATCGTCGTGGCGTACACGCTGTGGAACGTGTACAAGTACCGCGACGACGGCGACCGGTCGGACGAGAAGTTCGACGCGCCGACTGTCGGCGAGCTCCCGACGGGACAGGGCGGTCCGAAAGCGAAGAAGCTCTTCCTCTCGTTCGGGTTGAGCGCCATCGTCGTCATCAGCCTCGTCGTGTACGCGTACGGGCTCCTCCTCTACGTCGAGGACGGACCGAGCGTCCAGGACGACGGCGACATCGAGATCCTCGTCGAGGGACAGCAGTACGGCTGGGTGTACGAGTACCCGAACGGCCACACCGAACGGGGTGAACTGATCGTCCCGGCCGATCAGCGGATCGACATCAACGTGACATCACAAGACGTCTGGCACAACTTCGGTTCGTCTGAGTTGCGGATAAAGTCGGACGCGATCCCCGGAGAGTACAACGAGAACTGGTTCTCGGTGAGCTCCGAGGAAGTCGAGGCGCAGGGCGGCGAGGCGACGTACACCGTCGAGTGCTTCGAGCTGTGCGGTCCGGGCCACTCCGCGATGAAGGGTCAGATCACGGTCATCCCGGAAGACGAGTGGGAGGAGTGGTACGCGGACACCGGTGAGGACTCCGAGAGCGAGAGCATCGAGAGCGCCGGCGTGACGTTCGACGCGTCCGCCGCCAGCGGGGTGAGCGCATGAGCGAGCTCCCGCCGACGACCTCCGTCAAGCGGTGGCTCGTCACGACCAACCACAAGGACATCGGTATCCTGTATACGATCACCGCGCTGTTCTTCCTGCTGTTCGGCGGCGTGATGGCGCTGCTCATCCGCCTCCAGCTGTGGGACCCGACGAGCCAGATCCTCTCCGGGCTGGCGTACAACGAGGCCGTCACCGCCCACGGGCTGATCATGGTGTTCTGGTTCCTCTCGCCGTTCGCGTTCGGGTTCGCGAACTACTTCGTGCCGCTCCAGATCGGCGCGGACGACCTCGCGTTCCCGCGGCTCAACGCGGTGTCCTACTGGCTGTACCTGTTCTCGGGCGTCCTGCTCGCGATCAGCTTCTTCCAGGGCGGCACGCTCTCCGCGGGGTGGACGATATACGCCCCACTTAACGTGCCCATGTACACGCCGAGCATCGGGTCGACCGGCGCGGTGCTCGCGCTCGCGATGTTCGTCACCGGCACGACAGCGTCGACGGTGAACTTCCTCACGTCCATCCACCACTCCCGCGCCGAGGGGATGGGGATCATGGACATGCCGATGTTCACCTGGTCGATGCTCACCACCGTGTGGATGATGCTGTTCGCGTTCGCCGCGCTGCTCGCGGTCGGGCTCATCCTCTCGGCCGACCGCGTCCTCGGCAGCGTCTACTTCTCGGCGACCGAGGGGGGATCCCTGCTGTGGGGCCACCTGTTCTGGTTCTTCGGTCACCCCGAGGTGTACATCGTGTTCTTCCCGGCGCTCGGCGTCATGTTGGAGCTGTTCCAGACGTTCTCCGGGCGGCGGCTGGTCGGGCGGAAGTGGGTCATCATCGCCATCTGCCTGATCGCCGTTCAGTCGTTCCTCGTGTGGATGCACCACATGTTCCTGACGACGATCAACCTGGAGATCAAGACGCTGATGATGGCGACGACCATCGGGATCTCGCTCCCCTTCGACCTGGTCGTCTTCGCGCTGATCTACACGCTGATCAAGGGGCGGATCCAGTTCACGACGCCGTTCCTCTTCGCGTTCGGCGCGCTGCTGCTGTTCATCCTCGGCGGCATTACGGGCGTCTTCCTCGGTGCCATCGTGCTCGACTACGAGTTCCGCGGCACCTACTGGGTGGTCGCGCACTTCCACTACGTGATGTTCGGCGGGGCCACGGCGCTGTTCGGCGGGGCCTACTACTGGTTCCCGAAGATAACGGGGAAGATGTACGACGAGTTCCTCGGGAAGCTCCACTTCGTGGTGTTCTTCCTCGGGTTCAACGCCGTCTACTTCTCCATGTTCCTCGGCTGGGAGACTCCCCGCCGAGTGTTCGAGTACAACCCCGAGTTCCAGATCTACCACCAGTTCGGGACGATCGGGGCGTTCGTGCTCGGACTGTCCTTCTTTATCATGTTCTACAACTTCGCGAAGTCCTACGTCTCCGGCGGGCCGGCCGGAGACAACCCGTGGGACTACTCGCGGACGGCGGAGTGGGCGGTCTCGTCGCCCCCGCCGCTCGAGAACTGGCCGAACCGGCCGTCGTACGCCTCCGGGAAACTGGAGTTCGTGAAAGACTACGTGCCGGACGGCGGTCCCGCGATGAAGACCGACGACAACGGCGACGTCGCCACCGACGGCGGCGACAGCCACTCCGCGCACATCTCCGAGTACCCCTACTGGGACAAGCACCCGAGCCACGCGAGCATCTGGCCGTTCGCGCTCTCGCTGGCGCTCCTGGTCACGCTGTTCGGCTTCTCCGGCTTCGCCGACGCGGTCACCGTCGTGCTGGGCGAAAGCGCCATGCAAAGCGAGGTCAACATCTCGAACCCGATCTACCCGACTGCGATCGTGGTCGGGCTCGTCGGACTCCTCTACACCGGCGTCAAGTGGGGCCTAGAAGACTTCTACGCCCCGCCGACCGAGTTCGCCGAGCGCTGGCCGTTCAACGGCGTCGAGAAGGTGAAGCTGGGGATGTGGTTCTTCCTGGCGTCCGACGTGATCGTCTTCGGCGCGTTCATCTCCGCGGCCGTCTTCGTCCGCTACAACGCGGGCTGGATGACGTGGGAGCCGCTGACCGAGTCGCTGCCGGGGCTGATCAACACGTTCGTCCTGATCACGTCCTCGTTCACCGTCATCCTCGCGCTGGTCGCGGCGCGCCGGAAGAGCAGGCAGGGAGTCCTCGCGACGCTCGGCACGACCATCCTGCTCGGGTTCACCTTCATGGCGATCAAGCTGTGGGAGTGGAACCACGAGATATTCGACCGCGGCGTCACCATCGGCGCGAACGCCCACGGTGACCCGATCCAGGCGTCGATCTACTACGTCACGACCGGGCTCCACGGGATCCACGTCCTGCTCGGCTTAGTGATCGCCATCTTCCTGTTCGTCAGGGTGTACCAAGGTCACTACCTCGACGACGAGCGGCCGATCGAGTACTTCGGCCTCTACTGGCACTTCGTCGACATCGTCTGGGTGTTCATCTTCCCGCTGTTCTACCTCTTCTGAGGGGATCAGCGGTCCCGTTTTCCCGTCGCCGTTTCCGTTTCGTACTTTCTCGTCTTCCGCGTCACGACCCGCCTTCTCCGCCCAGCGGCTCCGCGCACCACTGACAGAAGTCGACCGTCGGGTCCGTCTCCTTCCCGCACTCCGGACAGCGCACGGTTCCATCGGCCTCGGCGTCCGCGGTTGCGTCCGCCGACGCCTCGTCGGGGTCGCCGTCGACGCCGACCGACGCCCCCGGAGCGCCGGCCGCGCGGGCCGCGTCGCGCTCCCGCTCGTACTCGCGGTTGTTCCTGTGAGCCGCGACGTACGCGTCGATCACGCTGGCTCCGACGACCGCCGCGGCGGGCGCGACGTCGCGGACCGGCGGCGGGTTCCCGGAGAACGCCGCGGTGACCGTGCCGTCGGGGACGAACAGGAAGACGGCCGCGGCCACCGCCAGATACCAGCCGAGCGCGCGGGCCCACCGGCGGAGGTACGCGTGGCCGAGTCCGGTGACGAGGAGCGCGAGCAGGGCGGCGAGCCACGGTCGCCGCAGCGAGCGGTCGGACATGTGCCGCCCTACACGCTCCCGCCCCGAGAAGCTATCTCTCTCTCGGCGCGTCGTCGCCGCTCCTCTCGGAGCGTTTATGTGGCGGACGCGCCGAACTCGGGTATGTTCGGCGTTCCGCTCGGCGAGTTCCTCTCCGGGGTCGCGGTCGCGGTGTTCGGCGTCGGGACCTGGGGTATCGGCCTCGGCGTCGCGTACCTCCTGTACCGCCGATGGCGCGGCGGCGGCCCCCGAGGCGACGAGTAGGCCCCGGCCTCCGGCCGACTCGCCTTCCGATTCGGCCACGCTTTTCACCTCGCTCGTCCGATGTCGGGTATGACCGATACCGCGCTCGTTATCGGCGGGACCCGATTCATCGGCCGCCACACGGTCGACGAACTGCTGGCACACGACTACGAGGTCGCGATATTCAACCGGGGCAACCACGAGGACCCCTTCGCGGAGGACGACCGCGTGACCCACGTCGAGGGCGACCGGAAAGACGAGACCGCGCTGCGCGCCGCGAAGCTGTCGGTCGAGCCGGATGTCGTGATCGACTGCGTCGCGTATCAGCCGGCCGACGTGGAGGCCGCCACGGAGATCTTCGCCGACGTCGACGGCTACGTGTACATCTCGTCGGGCTCCAGCTACGCCGCCGAGGAGATCCCCAAGCGGGAGGGCGAGACGCCGCTGGAGCCCTGTACCGACGAGCAGGCGACCGACGACTCTCACGAGACGTACGGTAACCGGAAGGCCGAGGGCGACCGCGCGGTGTTCGCGGCCGCCGAGGAGGGCGTGGCGGCGATGGCCGTCCGCCCGTGTATCGTCTACGGGCCGCACGACTACACGGAGCGGCTCGACTACTGGATCGACCGCGTGCTCACGCACGACCGCCTCGTGATCCCCGGCGACGGACAGAACCTCTGGCACCGGGCGTACGTCGAGGACGTCGCGAGCGCGCTCCGGATCGTCGCCGAGCGCGGAGAGCCGGGCGCGGCGTACAACGTCGGCGACAGGCGCGCGCTCACCCTGCGCGAGACGGTGGAGACCATCGCCGACGCGGCGGGCGTCGAGGCCGAGGTCGTGGCGGCGAGCGACGACGCGCTCGCGGCCGGCGGTCTCGAACCCGACGACTTCACGCTCTACCGCGAGTACCCGCACCTGCTCGACACCTGTGCGCTCGCGGACCTCGGCTGGGAGTCGACGCCGATCGACGAGTCGATGGCGCGGACCGTCGAGGAACACCGCGAGTCCGACCGCGACGGGAGCGAGTGGGATCCCGGCCGCGAGGCCGAGGAGCGGGTCCTCGGCGTCATGGACACGCTCTGAGGCGACCGGATCGTCCCGGGGAACGCGCCGGAGTCAGTACGCCGCGTCCCAGCGCGTCGGCTTCCGGCGGTTCCCGCAGTCGCGGCACTCCATCCGGTCCATCGTGTCGATCGCGACGTCGGTCCCCTCGCAGTTGCCACAGAGGTAGCCGTACCGCTGCCCGTGGTCGGGGTCGGCGTACGCGACGTAGAAGGGCGCTCGCGACCCGCGGTCGCTCTCGTCGAACGCGACGTGGACCGTGTCCCCCGCCTCGGTCTCGTAGACGGCCTCGGAGATGCCGGTGAGGCGGCCGACCTGCTTGCGGTACTCCCGTTCCGCGAACGTTTCCCCGCCGATGTCGACGTCGCGTTCGCCCGTGAGTTCGTACCCCTCTCGCTCGTAGAACTCCGTGCCCGCCTCGTTGTCGACGAGGACGCGGGCCTCGATCCGGTCGACCTCCGCCGAGCGGAGGCCGGACTCGACGTGTTCGAGCAGCGCGGAGCCGATCCCGGATTCCCGGTGGTCGGGGTGGACGTGGAGCCAGTCGATCTCGCCGACGCGTTCCCGGCGACCGACGACGTAGCTCTCCGCGAAGCCGACGACGACCCCGTCCACGAGGGCGACGGGGAACACCGCGTCGTCGTCGGTGACGTCGTCCCCGAGGTCGCCGGCGTCGTACCACTCCTCGACGGCCTCGTCCAGCAGTTCCTCGTCGACGGCGTGTCCGTAGGACGCCACGAGCGATTCGCGGGCGACCGACCGGACCGCGTCGATGTCGGCGGCGGTTGCGGCGCGTAGGTCCATGCGGGTAGGTCTCACTCCGACTACAAAAAACTCGGTCGCCGTTCTCAGGCGGTGTTCAGATAAGGTTTGAAAGGTGAGGCGGTGCGTTTTCAAAGTGATCTATGCCCGAAAACGACCGCCTCAGCGGCTGTTTAGACGAGATCAACTTAGAGTTTGTGGAGCGAGAGGCAACACCGAAACTGTTGATGAAGCTCAGTATTCAGCTCCATTTGTCTGGACTGTCGCTTTCGAATACTGTTTCATTTCTTGAAGTATTCGGTGTTGATCGAGTTCGATCCACCGTTCATAACTGGGTACACAAAGCCGATCTACAGCCGGAAGCTGGTCGGAGCCCGAATCACGTTGCGGTTGACGAGACTGTGATTCAGCTCGATGATGAACAATACTGGCTGTACGCTGCTGTCGATCCTCAGTCAAACGATTTGCTACATACAAAGCTTGAGCCAACAAGAACGAACGTGATCGCAGATCAGTTCTTCACGGAACTCCGCGACAAACACGACGTAGATGACGCGATCTTTCTCGTTGATGGTGCGGTTCCACTCCACCGAGCTTGTGACAAACACGGCCTCGATTTCAGATACGAACGACATGGAAATCGAAACAGCGTCGAACGTGTTTTTCGTGAGATAAAACGCAGAACTACCAGTTTCTCAAACTGTTTTAGCAACGCCAAAGCAGAAACAGCAAACGAGTGGCTCAGATCGTTCGCCTTCGCATGGAATCAGCTTATCTGAACACTGCCGTGGCGTTCAGAGACGGAATCAGATCAAAATCGGATGACGCGTCGGATTTTCCGCATCTCACCACGAGGGAGGCGAGAAGCCGGCGTCTTCGAGGATGGGTTTCCACCGCTTCTGGACCGACAGTCGGGAGACGTCCATCGCGTCGGCGACGGCGGACTGCGAGCGCTCCTCGCCGCGGATCAGCCCGGCGGCGTAGAGGCTGGCGGCGGCGGCGACGCGCTTGCCGCGGTCGTCGTCGGGCGCGCGAGAGAGGAACAGGTCGACCGCGGTCGAGCGCGTCTCCTCGTCGAGATCGAGCGCGGCGCACGCCTCGTCGAGGAGTTCGATCCACGCCTCGTTGTCCACCCGGTCGCTCGCTCGGTACACGGGCACCGGTAGTCGAGGGAGGCATATAACGGCCGCGTCCGTCGGGTCGCGTGCGCCGGCGTCGGCCGCGCGGTCCGCCACTTTGGAGTCGCCCCCGCGTCCGCCGCCCTGAAGTCGCCCGCGCACGTAGCGCGCGTATGTCGACGCAGACGTGGGACGAGACGCGGGTCCGGGCGCTTCACGACGACCTCGTGTCGCTGTACGAGCCGGTCGACCGGGTGGCCGAGCACGGCGCGGACCCGACCGCCGAGCCGGGGGAGGGCGTCCGCCAGCTGGTGACGACGATCCTCTCGCAGAACGTCGCCGACGAGAACACGGCCCGTGCGTCCGAGGCGCTGTTCGAGCGGTACGACGACTTCGCGGCGATCGAGGCCGCCGACCACGAGGAGCTTCGCGAGACGATCCGCGTGGCGGGGCTCCCCGACCAGAAGGCCGCCCGGATCCAGCGCGCGCTGACCGCGATCCGGGAGGAGACGGGCGGCGCGTACTCGCTGGCGTTCCTCGACGCCATGGCGACCGACGACGCGAAGGCGTGGCTCACGGAGATCAAAGGCGTCGGCCCGAAGACCGCCAGCGTCGTCTTGAACTTCCACTTCGGCAAGCCGACGATGGCGGTCGACACCCACGTCGAGCGCGTCTCGAAGCGGTTCGGGCTGGTCCCCGAGTCGGCGTCGAACGGGCGGGCCCACGAGGTGTTAGACGAGCAGGTTCCCGACGAACTGATCTACCCGCTCCACGTCCTCCTGATCCGCCACGGTCGCGAGCACTGTTCGGCCCGGAACCCCGACTGCGACAACCCGGTCTGCGAAGCGTACTGCGACTGCGAGGGCTGTTGATACAGAGTACCAGAATCGATTGATGGAGATTTAGGAGTGAATTCTGATGCTAGCTTGGTGGCGACCACCTCCAAAGCCCCACCCCACACCACCGCAGCCGCACCTCACGCCTCCCCAGCCTCGTCGACCGGTCTCCGCTTCGCTCCGACCGGTCGACTCCCTCGCGCGTGCTCCTCACGCCCTTCGGGCGTTCGGAGGCACGCGCCACCGCAGGACTCGCGTCGACGCTGACGGTCCGTCAGGTTCTTGACTCGGTTTCGCCTACGCTGGTCTGCGCGCGGGTTGCCGAGCCAGGCCAAAGGCGTAGCGCTTAGGACGCTATCCCGTAGGGGTCCGCCGGTTCGAATCCGGTCCCGCGCATGCTTCTCCGAGCACTACGCGAGGAGAAGCATCTCCGCAGGGATTCGAACCCTGTCAGTCGCAGCCCGGGAAGCGAGCGGAGCGAGCGACCCGGAACGTCTGACTCCGGTTCAAATCCGGTCCCGCGCACTAAGCGAAGGGGCGTAGCGACTGAGCGAGGGAGCAGGAGCGGATTTGTAGCCCAGAGGACGAGCGGAGCGAGTCCTCGCGGTTCGAATCCCGCCCCGCGCATTCTGCGGCGAGCGATCCGTGAGCCGCAGAAACGCGCTACGGACTCGAAGCAGGGAACGGAGCGAAGCGGAGTGACTGAGGGTCGAATCCGGCCCGACGCGCACTGTCTCGAACGGACGTGAAGGGTCCTGAGGGGGCGGTCAGTTGTTGCGGGGGCCGGGGAGTTCCTCGAGCGCCTGAGCGAGTTCCGCGCGGTCGGGAACGACGTAGATGTGACACTGGGTCTCCTCGCTCCCGATCTCGATCGCCGAGTCGATGGCGAACGCGTAGTCCTGGTCGTCGGCGAGCCGGGCGATCACCGACCGCATGATCGCTTCGCCGCTGTCGCGGACGTACTCGGGCGGCGAGTGTTCGATGGTCGATTCGAGCATGTTCGCCCATCCGTCGATGAACCCGCTGGTGAGGATGTTGCCGAGCTCCTCTATCGCGGCCTTCACGGTCGCGTCGTCGAGGTCCGCGGCGTCGCCGGGCGTCATCGCCTCGGCGACCGACTGACCGGACCGAACGTCGAAAAGCAGGAGGAAGTACCCGCCGGGGAGCCCGTTCATCTCGAACAGCGACCCGATGTGGGTCCGCTGCCCGAGGTCCGCGGCGATCTCCGACAGAGAGAGGAACCGGAGCTGACTCACGTCGACGTCGGTGGGGAGACCGGTCAGCATGCCGAGCTGGTCCGACGCTCGCTCGGCGCTCTCCTTCGCGAAGTCGTTGAACAGGGTGAGCTTCTCCACCGGGACCGTCTGGCTGTTGGACTGCCCCGCGAGGAGGGTGACGAACTCCTCGTATTCGGGGATCAGGTACATCGGGACCGACAGGTCGACGTCCGTCGCAGTGAGCCGGCTCTCGAAGAGGAAGACGCCGTCCTCGCTCGCCTCGCGGCGCGTCAGCCGCGGGAGGATCCGCATGCCCGCCGCCTCGAGGTACGTCGGTGGCGTCATGTTGACCTCGACGCCGAGGTGGTCGGCCCACCCGTCGACGAAGCCGCCGACCATGATGTTGCCCAGTTCGGCGAACGCGCTCCCCGCCATCGACGCGTTGCCGGTCGCACCGGGGATCTGTTGCCGGAGCTGGTTCGCCGAACTCGGCTCGAAGATCAACACCGTCTCGCCGGAGAGTCCCCCTTCGAGTCCGACCTGAACGCCGATGTACTGCTGGCCGGCGAAGATCGCTTCGAGGTCGTCCTCGGTCACGAGTCCGGCCCCGGTGCGCTCGTCGCGGAAGCGAAGCCCGGTGAGCTGTGACAGCGACCGCGCGGCCTGACGAGCGCCCTGAGACGCGAGGTGGTTGAACTGTTCGAGCTGATTGATGTCGATCCTCATTGGTGGTCCGCGCGGTGTCGGGAAGGGCGGTGAGTGACGCCGGAGCTTCGATCGGGCGGCCGAGGGCGAGACGAGCGCATGCGTGGTTTCAGAGCCGAGATCCTATTAACGGACTGGATTCGGCGGTCGCGGTCCGCGGTCTGCGGTCCGCGGTACGGCGGGGCGACGAGGCGCTCACGCCGGGCCGTCGTCGACGAACCGCTCCGGAACCAGCCGCCGGAGGAGCCGCGACCGAGTCACGGGGAGGCCGCTGACGAGGAGGAAGCCGGCGAAGATGACGCCGAACCCGGCCAGCGACTGTGCCGAGAGCGTCTCTTCGAGCAGCGCCCAGCCCCCGACCGCGGAGACGACGGGAACGAAGTAGAACAGCAGGTTCGCGCGCGTCGCGTCGGTCTCGTCTATGAGCGCGAAGTACGCGATGTACGCGAGCGCACCGGAGAAGACGCCGACGTACAGCAGCGCCGCGAGCGCGACGGGCGGCACCGACAGCCCGGGGACCGGCTCCCCGACGCCGAGGCTCAGCGCGTGCGAGAGGACGGCCGCCAGCGGGACGCCCCAGACGGTCCGGGCCGTGCTCGACAGCGTCGCGTCCGCGCGCCGTATCAGCACCGCCCCGAGCGCGCTCGCCACGGCGGCCGCGGCCAGGAGCGGAACGCCGGGCCCGCCACCCAACAGCGCGGCGGGATCGGGGTCGGCGACGAGCGCGACGCCGAACAGGCCGAGGGCCATGCCGGCGTATCCGCGGGCCGAAAGGCCGTCCTCGCTGAGGAGGAGCGCCGCGAAGACCGGCGTCAGGATCGGGTTCAGGCTGAAGACGACGGCGGCCACGCCGCTCGTCACGTACTGCTGCCCGACGAACAGCAGCGCGTTCGTCAGCCCGATGACGACCACCCCGGTCGCGACGATGCCGACGACGTCCCCGCGGGTGCGGGGACGCAGCTCCGCTCGCGAGAGCCGCGTCGCCGCGAACGCCGCCAAGACGACTGCCCCGATGTCGAATCGGACGGCGACGAAGAACAGCGGCGGAAGGTGGGCCAGCCCCGCCTTCGCAGCGACGAAGGTACCGCCGAAGAGCAGGGCCGAGACGAGGAACAACAGGCCCGTGCGTCGGGAGAACACGTTACCGCAACACCTCGGCCACAGCGCCGTACGAACGATCAGGTTGGGTAGTCGTTCTCGCCACGAACGGGCCTACGAGTCGGACACGGATAACGGAATCCGGAAAACATTCCGCGCCGATAAACCGTCGACGCGTCGTGATGATCGTTCACGGCGTGAAACGCGGGCCACGAGCGAAGCCGGTTTATCTCGGTGGCCGCTGGATCGCGTATGGAGGCCCCGCTCGAGGAGATCGAGTTTCTCGCCCGCTCGACGAACCGTGTCGAGGTGCTACAGTTGCTGGCGTCGGGGGCGCAGACGCGGCGCGACCTCGCGGCGGCGACCGGCGCGTCGCAGGCGACGCTGGGGCGAATCCTCGAAGACTTCACGGAGCGATCGTGGGTCAGCCGCGACGGGGGTGCGTACGTCGCGACCGCGACCGGAGAGCTCGTGGCCGACGGCATCGAGGAACTGGTCTCCGTCCTCGAAACGGAGGCCAAACTGCGGGACGTCGTGGCGTACCTACCGGCGGCGGAACTCGGGTTCGACCTCCGGCGTCTCGCCGACGCGACCGTCACGATGCCGAGTCGAACGCGCCCCAGCGCGCCGCTCCAGCGCGTCCTCGACGCGATGGCCGACGCGCGAACGCTGCGCGCGTTCTCGCACACGCTCAACGAGCAGAGCCTCGCGACGGCCCGCGAAACGGTGGCCGCGGGCGACCAGACGTTCGAGGCGGTACTCTCGACCGACGCGATCGAGGCGCTCGCCGACGACGACGGCCTCTGGGCGGACCTCCGAGCGCTCGCCGCGAGCGACGACGCGGAGATACGCGTCCGCCGAGAGGAGGTCCCGGTGGCGGTCACCGTCGCGGACGGGACCGTCTACCTCCTCGTCCGCGACGACGCCGGCATCCTCCGAGCGTCGCTCCACACCGACGACCCGGCGGTCCGCGAGTGGGCGGAAGGGGCCTTCTCCGGCTACTGGGACTCGGCGATCCCGTTCGATCCGACGGCCTTCAGGGAGTGAGTCGGCGGGCCGACGGGCCGCCTCGCCGGCCGACCGCGTGCCGTCCGGGGCGGGGAGAACACCGCTGTGATCCCGGGCAAAACGCACTTAGCCGCGGTCCGCGTATCGGTAGTGATGCCCCTTCGTGACGCGGAGTTAGAGGTAGAAACGTGGCGATTTCGGGAGCGCGAGCTGCCGCGCGTCCCGCCGGCGGGCTGGGCGACGACCGACCGGCTTCGCGAAGCGGTGTGCCTGGCGGTAGCGTGCTCTGTCGACGGCGTCGAGCGCGTCGACCCGTTCGCGGGACCGGCGACCGAACGCGAGCGGTTCGACGCTACCGTGACCGCGGAGTCGGTCGATCACGACCTCGTCCGGCTGGTGACCCCGGCGTCGGACCGCCCGGAGGGGGAAGCGGACGCCAAGCGGGAGTCGTTCGGCGAGTCGACGGAGCAGTTCGACCTGGACGAGGCGCTCGACCGGCTCTGACGACCCGTGAACGGCGGCACGGCGTCGCCGGACGGACGGCCGTTCGGTCTCGGTCGCTACTCGTCGTCCGGACTCGACACCCGCACCACCTGCTTGCCGATGTTGTCGCCGGAGAAGAGACCGAGGAAGGCGTCGGGCGCGTTCTCCAGCCCCTCCACGACCGTCTCGCAGTGTTCGAGCTCACCGGTCGCGACCCACCGGCCGAGCTGTTCGCTCGCCTCGCCGAAGCGCGTCGCGAAGTCGCCGACGAGCAGCCCCTCGATTCTGGCCCGCACGGGGATGATCTGCGGGAGCTTCCGCGGCCCGGTCGGGACGCCCTCTTCGTTGTAGTGGGCGATCTGGCCGCAGACCGCGACCCGCGCGTCGAGGTTCAGCTGCGTGAACACGGCGTCGGTGATCGGGCCGCCGACGTTGTCGAAGTACACGTCGACGCCGTCGGGCGCGGCCTCGGCGAGCGCGGCGCGGTAGTCGTCGGTCGCCTTGTAGTTGATCGCGGCGTCGAAGCCGAGGTCGTCGGTGAGCCAGTCGGTCTTCTCGTCGCTGCCGGCGAAGCCGACGACGCGACAGCCGTTGCGCTTGGCGATCTGTCCGACGACCGAGCCGACCGCACCCGCCGCGCCGGAGACGACGACCGTGTCGCCGGGCTTGGGTTGCCCGACCTCCAGCAGCCCGAAGTAGGCGGTTCGACCGGGCATGCCGAGCACGCCGAGGTACGCCTCCGGGTCGGCAATCGTCGGGTCGACGGGCGCGACGTCGTCGGCGTCGAGAGTCGCGTAGTCGGCCCACTTCCCCTCGCCGGTCACGAGGTCGCCCGCGTCGTACGCGTCGCTCTCGCTCTCGACCACTTCGCCGACGACGCCGCCCTTGAGCGCGTCGCCCACGTCCCACGGCTCCGCGTAGGACTCGACGTCGCGCATCCGGCCGCGCATGTACGGGTCGACCGAGAGGTATCGGATCCGGACGAGGAGTTCGCCGGGGTCGGGCGTCGGCACGTCCGTCTCGCGCAGTTCGAAGCTGTCCGTGTCCGGTTCGCCGTCGGGCCGTTCGGCGAGAAGCCACTCGCGGTTGGTGTTCGTCACGGTCCCCCTTGCGCCATCGAACCCAATAGGGTTTGGACCCCAGCAGCCGCAGTGGGGATCCAAAAGTCGGGGGCGTCGCCACTGTGGGGCCGTCACCGCCGTAGGGCCGTCACCGCAGCGGACTACTCGCCAGCGAGCGGGATCCGCAGTCGACCGTCGGTCAGTTCCCCGTCGGTCCCTCGGACCTCGGTGTCGTACGGGGCGGAGCGCTCGGCGACGGCGTCGCGGACCCACGCCGCGACCTCGCCGTCCGCCAGCGCCGCGGTCTCGTCGTCGATCGCGGTCGGGACCACGTCGAGGGCCGCGAGGCCGCCGTCGCGGACGACGAGTTCGAAGAGCGCGCTCCGCTTGTTGCGGACGCCCTCGCGGTCGACGTAGTCGAGGTAGTCGTCGACGAAGTCGCCCGCGTCGTAGAGGATCGGCCGGCCCTCGTACACCTCGACGCCCTGAACGACGTGCGCGCTGTGGCCGTGGACCACGTCGACGCCCTGATCGACGAGCCACCGACCGAACCGCTCGTGGACCGCGCGGGGTTCGGTCTCCCAGTTTGCGCCCCAGTGAAGCGAGGCGACGACCAGGTCCGGGTCCCGGTCCGCGACGCGGTCGAGCACCTCGCCGACGAGGGCGCGGGTCTCGCGCACGGCGGGGTCGAGCCGGGCGAACGCGGTGCCGGGGTCCGCGTCCGTCGCCGCGAACGCCGTCGACCGGTCGGTGAGTCCGAACGCGGCGACGGTGAGGTCGCCGGCCTCGAACGTCGCGGGTTCGAGCGCCTCGTCGCGGGTCGCGCCCGCACCGGCGCGGGCGATGCCGGCGTCGGCGAGGTGCGTTCGCGTGTCACGGAGCGCGGGTTCCCGGTAGTCGAGGACGTGGTTGTTTGCGAGCGAGACGAACGACGCGCCCGCCGCCTCCAGCGCGGGCATCGCGAACGACGGGGGCGACCGGAAGTAGTAGGTCTTGTCGGGCCAGCGCTCGCCGCGGTCGGAGACGCAGCACTCAAGATTGCCGACGAGGGCGTCGAGGTCGCGGAGCCGCGGGAGCGTCGTGCCCCAGACGCCCGCGGGGTCGTCCGCGTCGGCCCAGCGGTCGGCGACGCTCCGACCGAGCATCAGGTCCCCGACGAGGCCGATCCGCGTCGCTTCGCCGTCGGCGACATCGGCGACATCCGCGTTCCTCTCGCCATCGTCGGAATCCGTCGGAGACGCCGCGCAGCCGGCGGTTCCGGCGACGCCAGCGACGCCCGAGGCGAGCAGCGCGCGGCGGGAGAGCATCGTCACGTGGTCTCGCCGAGCGCGACTTCAACGCTGCGAACGGGGAGACGGAACGAGACGTGACCGGCAGAACGACGGGGTCAGAGTGACGGAACCGCCGTGAGGAGAGGGCGCGCCCGACGCCGCGGTCACGCGACCGCGACGCCGTTGCGCGTGAGGTAGTCGCTCGCGGCCTTGATCTCCACCGGGCTGCCGATGATCCGGTACCGCTCCGGCAGTTCGACGACGGTGACGGTGAACCGGTCCTCGAGACACTCCCGGTGGCCCTCGAGCGCCGCGCGCGGGAGGACGATCTGCGTGCTGTCTCGAAGGCTCGACGGGTCTGGCATTCGGCGTGTCTGAGAGTTGCTCGTCGGCGATATAACCGTGTCGAAGTATCGGTGCGCCGACCACTCTCGCGGCGGGGATCCGCCGGTTCGCGGCCGGCCGCGGTCGACCGCGAACGCCGGGACCGCCGCGGCGAGCCGAAGGAACACCTTTAACGAGCCGACCGGCCGAGGAACGTGTAATGGGACTGGAGGAGGAGATCGAAGCCCTCCGCGAGGAGATCGCCGAGACGCCCTACAACAAGTCCACCGAGGCGCACATCGGGCGGCTGAAGGCGAAGCTCGCGGAGAAGAAAGAGAAGCTGGAGAACCAGTCCTCCGCCGGCGGCGGTCACGGCTACGCGGTCGAGAAGCACGGCGACGCCACGGTCGCGCTGGTCGGGTTCCCGAGCGTCGGCAAGTCCACCCTCATCAACGCCCTCACCAACGCCGACAGCGAGGTCGGCTCCTACGAGTTCACCACCCTCGACGTGAACCCGGGGATGCTGAAGTACCGCGGCGCGAACATCCAGATCCTCGACGTTCCGGGCCTGATCGAGGGTGCCGCGGGGGGCCGCGGGGGCGGCAAGGAGGTGCTCTCCGTCGTCCGGACGGCGGATCTGGTCGTGTTCATGCTCTCGGTGTTCGAGATCGAGCAGTACGACCGGCTCCGCGAGGAGCTGTACGCGACGAACATCCGCCTCGACAGCGAGCCGCCGAACATCAACATCCGCAAGACGCACAAGGACGGGCTGGGCGTGACGATGAGCGACGACGTGAGCTTAGACGAGGAGACCGTCAAGCAGGTGCTCCGCGAGTACGGCTACGTCAACGCGAAGGTCACCATCCCCCACGACCTCACCATCGACGAGCTCGTCGACGCCGTGATGGACAACCGGGTGTACCTCCCGTCGATGGTCTCGGTGAACAAGGCCGACCTCATCGACAAGAGCTACCTCCCGACCGTCAAAGAGGAGCTCCGCGACCGCGACCTCGACCCCGACGACGTGCTGTTCATCTCCGCCGAGAAGGGCCTCGGCCTCGACGGCCTCAAGGAGCGGCTCTGGGAGGAGCTGGGCGTCATCCGCATCTACATGGACAAGCCCGGACGGGGCGTCGACTACGAGGAGCCGCTCATCCTCTTCGAGGGCGACACCGTCGGCGACGCCTGCGAGAAGATCGGCGGCGAGTTCGACGAGCGGTTCAAGTTCGCGCGGGTGTCGGGCGAGAGCGCCAAACACGACGACCAGCAGGTCGGGAAGAGCCACGAACTCGCCGACGAGGACGTGTTGCGGATCGTCGCGAGAAAGTGACGTTCGTGTTTCTGTCGGCGGGCGATCGGTCGCGACTACTTCTGACGCCGTCACCGTTCAGCCATAAATTGTCGATAGCGGGTCGACGCCGAACACCGCCGAAGCCCCAGCCGCGACGGCTCGCGCGCCTTGCTGTGCGCCTCGCTCGTTCGCTTCGCTCACTCGCTGCGGTGCTTGCTGCGGCGGGCTTCGCCCTCGCGGCTGCCCCTTCGAGCCCCGCCCCGCACAGCGACCGCACCTCACGCCTCCCCAACCTCGTCAGTCGCCTCCGCTTCGCTCCGGCGACTGACTCCCTCGCGCGTGCTGACTCGCGGCCTGTCGGCCGCTCGCGGACACGCGCCACCACAACTGATTGATGGATCCGCAGTAGCCGTTGCCGGTCGCTTCGGCGAGTCCGACCGAAAGGCGCTTTTCGCGTCGCCGCGAGGCTCCGGCATGATCACGGTCGCGCTCGCGGGCAAGCCGAACGCCGGCAAGTCCACCTTCTACACCGCCGCCACGATGGCCGATGTCGACGTCGCGAACTACCCGTTCACGACCATCGACGCCAACCGCGGGGTGACCCACGTCCGGACGCGCTGCCCCTGCCTCGACCGCGAGGAGCGGTGCGGCAACGAGAACTGTCGCGACGGGAAACGCTACGTTCCGATCGAACTGCTCGACGTGGCCGGACTCGTCCCGGGCGCGCACGAGGGCAAGGGGCTCGGCAACCAGTTCCTCGACGAACTGACGAACGCGGACGTGGTGGTGAACGTCGTCGACGCCTCCGGCGCGACGAACGCCGAGGGGGAGCCGGTCGAGGTCGGGAGCCACGACCCGCTCAACGACGTAGACTTCATCGAGGAGGAGATGGACCTGTGGCTCGCGGGCATCGTCGACCGCAACTGGGAGAGCGTCGAGCGGAAGTCCCGCTCGCCGGACTTCGACCTCGAAGCCGCGCTGTCGGAGATGCTCACCGGCTTCGGCGCGACCGAGGCCGACGTGGCGAGGGTCCTCCGCGGGTTGGAGTACCCCGACGACCCGAAGGCGTGGACCGACGGCGACCGCGAGGCGCTCGCGCGGGCGGTCCGCCGCCGCACCAAGCCCATCGTCGTCGTCGCGAACAAGGTCGACGCGGCCCCCGACGGCGCGGTCGGCCGCATTCGCGAGGGGACCGACAAACCCGTGATCCCCGCGACCGCCGACGGCGAACTCGCCCTGCGCCGCGCCGCGGAGGCCGGCGTCGTCGACTACGACCCGGGCGACGAGCCCTTCGAGATCGTCGGCGACGTGTCCGACGAGCAGCGCGCCGGCCTCGACGCGCTCCGCGAGTCGATGGCCGACCACGAGGGGACCGGCGTTCAGACGGCGCTGAACGCGGCCGTCTACGACCTGCTCGACCGCATCACGGCCTATCCCGTTCAGGACGCCGGCAAGTGGACGGACGGGACGGGGAACGTCCTCCCGGACGCGTTCCTGCTGCCCGCGGGATCGACCCCGCCCGACCTCGCGTACGCGGTCCACTCGGACATCGGCGAGGGGTACCTCCACGCGGTCGACGCGCGCGCCTCGCGCCGGATCGGCGAGGACCACGAACTGACGGAGGGCGACGTGATCAAGATCGTCTCGACGGCGGGCCCGTGACCGGGTCGGGATCTATGGCGGAGTACGGCCTCCCCGCCGCCGTGCGACCGACAGGCACATCCGGGTCGCCCGAGACGGGCCGGTAGAGAGCGGCAATGCTCGGGCTCGAACACGACTTCCGGATCGTCGACACCCGCGCGACCCTCGACCCCGACGAGTCGTCGGTCGTCACCCACGGGCGGGACATCTCCCCGGAGCGGCTGGAACGCGAGATGCTCCAAGCGGGGATCGTCCGCGCCGTCGCGAGCCCCGGCCAGCGACCCCCCGGACGGAGCTACCTCCGCGCGAACAACGCCGTCGCGCGCCTCTCCATCGACCGCCCGTTCGTCGCGTTCGCCCGCCTCAACGGGCCCCGCGACCCCGGGACGGGCCCCGCGTCGGTCGTCCGGAACCTCCGCGCCGAGCGCGACGACCACCACACCCGCCCGGACGACGTCGAGCAGTACTCCTACGACGACCGGTTCCACGGCTTCACGCTCGCGCCCCACGTCGACGGCCTGCCGAACGAGGACGTGCTGTCGCGGCTGGAGGACGCCGACCTCCCCCTCTTCGTCCACGCGGGCCGCGAGTTCCCGCCCGAGGCGGTCGAGACGGAGCTGCTCGGCTACGACCTCCCGCTCGTCCTCGGGAGCTTCGGCGGGTACCCGCTGGACGCCGAGCTGATGAATCGGACGCTCGACCTCCTCGACGAGCACGACCGCGTGTACGTCGACACGAGCGCGGTGCGGTACCGCGAGGTGCTCGAACGCGGCGTGTTGGAACACCCCGACCGCGTCCTCTTCGGCTCCGGCGCGCCCGACGTCCACCCGAACGTCGGCGTGATGGAGGTGCTCACCCTCGACGTCTCCGAGGACCTGATGGCCCGCGTGCTGGCGAAGAACCCCGCCCGCCTCGTCCCCGCCCTCGCCGAGGGGGCCGACGCCTGAGGCGGCGGTCCGGGTCGAGGCGCGGTCCGGTCGGAAGCGACGCGCACTTGTTCCGTCACGGCCGACTCGACGCGTATGAGCGACGCAGACGCCGAGACCGGCGACGCGGACTCCGCCCTCGTCGAGGTCGTCCGCGCGGTCGGCCACGAGAACGTCACCGCCGAGCACGCGAGCACCGTCGAACTCACGACCGACGACTGGCTCACGCCCGCCGGCGACTGTATCGTCGGCGTCGAGGCGGACCGAACCCCCAGAGATTTCGCCCCCGAGTTCCGCGAGGCGTGTCGGGACGCGGCCGCGACGATAGAGGCGACGTTCGTCGTCGACGACGGCGACGAGACCCACCGCGAGACCATCGTCGGCCGCGGCGACCCCGGCCTCGCGCTCGTCGACGACCGCTCGATGGTCGGGCGCACGAGCGACTACACCGACGACGAGCGCACCATTTTCGTCGACGGAGACGGGGCCGCGGCCGACCTCGACCGCGACCTCGTGGCGGCGCTGGCCGACGGTGCGAACCTGACGCTCCGGCTCGAAGTGATCCCCGCAGAGTGACGCCATGCGCGACGACCGACGATCTGCGGTGCGGTGGCGCGTGCCTGCGAGCGTGCCGCCGAAGGCGGCCGCGAGGCAGCACGCGCGAGGGAGTCAGTCGCCGAGCGAAGCGACGGCGACTGACGAGGCTGGGGAGGCGTGAGGTGCTGTGCGGTCGCGGGTGGGACTCGAAGGGGCAGCCGTGAGGCGGACAGAGGCGACGTAAGCACTGGAAGGAGCGAACGAAGTGAGCGACTGAGGCGCGCAACGAGCGTCCGTCCGCCTCACGGCTGGGGCTTCGGCAGTCTCGGTCACGGAGCTACTCTCGGCGAAACCGATCACGCACGGCCGAGCGACGTTACCGAAAACTCCCACCCAATCAGAGCCACAGATTATCCACCAGACATATGTGTTCACTCGGTGAAAAAAGCGTATGAATACGCTGTGGTGGGCCGGATCCGTCATAGCCGTGGTCCTCGGCCTCGCCTACGTCGTCCTTCCGAAGAGAATCCACGCGTTCGGATTCGAGTTCCTCCGGCGGTCGTCTTCCGACCGATCCGAGGAGTCCGACACTCCCGTCTGGCTGTATCGCGGGTTGGGTGTGCTGTTCTTGTGTATTGGTGTAACGGGACTCGTCTGAACGGTGGTTCAACAGAACGTATAACCCCTATATCGGCAGTTCCGCGTCCGCGCCGACGACGCGGTCGGGTTCCGCGGGGGCGCGCCAGTCGGTCGTGCGCTCCAACAGCTGGACGACCATCTGGCCCGTCACGCCCCAGACCGTGTAGCCGTCGACGTGGAAGTAGTGGACGCGGTGGTCGCCGTACTCCGGGTGGCCGACCCGGCGCTCCGACTCGTAGTTCGCGGGGTCGGTGAGCGCGTCGACGGACAGGACCGCCACCTCCGCGACCTCCGACTCGTCGGGGATGTACTCGCGGTCGGGCGCGACGCCCACGAACGGGCGGACCGCGTACTTGCTCGACGTGCGCGTGTCGTCGATCCGGCCGACGACGTCGACCTCGTCCGGTCGCATCCCGACCTCCTCGTCGGCCTCGCGTAACGCGGTGTCCGTCAGCGTCCGGTCGATCGGTTCGCGGCCGCCGCCGGGGAAACTCATCTGGCCCGGGTGTTCGCCGAGGTGCGCGGCGCGCTTGGTGAAGAGGAGGTGGGCCTCGCCGCCGCGAGCGATCACCGGTGCCAACACCGCCGCCTCCCGCCGCCCGGCGAGCGACCGCGGGTTGTGCCGGCGCAGCCCCGACAGGTCCATGGGCGAGGTAGGCGACGCGAGGGGGTTAACGTTTCCGCGGATTCCGCCCGCGCGGGACGTGAACATTTAACGGGGCGGCGGAAGCCCCGAACGGCGACGCGGCGGTCGGGTTCGGACCTTTTAAGCCCGCGACACCCGCTTTCGGGAGTAATGAGCGACGACGACCAGGAGCTCGGGATCACCGAGTCCAAGACGCACAACACCGGCGAGTGGTACGCCGAGGTCGTACAGAAGGCGGGGTTAGCCGACTACGGGCCCGAGGGAATGAGCGGCTTCATCGTCACCCGACCGCGGGCGTACGCGGTCTGGGAGCGGCTTCAGGGCTTCCTCGACGCGAAGTTCAAGGAGACCGGCGTCCAGAACGCCTACTTCCCCCTCTTCATCCCCGAGTCGTACCTCGAACGGGAGAAGGACATCGTCGAGGGGTTCGACCCCGAGGTGGCGTGGGTCGACGAGGCCGGCAACAAGGAGCTCGAAGAGCGGCTCGCGGTCCGGCCCACCTCCGAGTCGATCATCACGCCGTACATCTCGCAGTGGGTGCGGAGCCACCGCGACCTCCCGCTGCGCGTGAACCAGTGGTGTTCCGTCGTCCGGTGGGAGGCGACCGAGACGAAGCCGTTCTTCCGCACGAAGGAGTTCCTCTGGCAGGAGGGCCACACCGCGCACGCGACCCGCGAGGACGCGTGGGAGGAGACGATGACGCGGCTCGACCAGTACGAGTCCGTCTACGAGGACCTGCTCGCGCTGCCCGTCCTGAAGGGGCAAAAGCCCGATCACGACAAGTTCCCGGGCGCGGACACGACGACGACCGTCGAGGCGCTGATGCCCGACGGGAAGTCGGTCCAGGCGGGCACGTCGCACCACCTCGGCCAGTCGTTCGCGGAGGCGTTCGACATCACCTACTCCGACGAGGACGAGGAGGAGCGGACCGCCCACACCACCTCGTGGGGGCTCTCGTGGCGCGCGCTGGGCGCGCTGATCATGACTCACTCCGACGAGCAGGGGCTCGTCCTCCCGCACACGGTCGCGCCGACGCAGGTCGTCGTCGTCCCCATCTGGCAGGAGGACACGAAAGACGACGTGCTGGAGTACGCCGAGGGCGTGGCCGACGACCTCGACGACGCCGGGATCCGCGTCGAGCTCGACGACCGCGACGAGCGCAACCCCGGGTTCAAGTTCAACGAACACGAGCTGAACGGGATCCCGCTGCGGATCGAGATCGGCCCGCACGAGGTCGACGACGAGGAGCTCACCCTCGTCCACCGCCCGGACGGCGAGAGCGTCGAGGTCGACCGCGACGGCGTCGCCGACACCGTCCGAGACCAGTTCGACGAGGTGTACGCCAAGCTGTACGCGGCCGCTGAGGAGACCCTCGACGAGGGCGTGCGCGAGGCCGACGACCGCGCCGACATCCTCGGGACGCTCGGCCAGCACGGCGGCTACGTGAAGGCCCCGTGGTGCGGCGACGAGGCCTGCGAGGAGCCGATCAAGGAGCCACTGGCCGCCGAGATCGTGATGGTCCCCTTCGAGGACGACGACCCCATCGCGAACGGCGACGGCGACGAGACGTGCGCGATGTGCGACGACGACGCCGAGCGTACGGCCTACTTCGCGAAGACGTACTGACGGCTCGACATCTGGGAATCGACCCTACCCCCGTCGCGTCCGGCGATTAATCCGCGTTGATCCGAGTTAACGGAGTTCCGGGTATATAGGGACGGAGCGCGTACGGGCTGGTAATGAACCGATGGATCGCGAGTCTCCTCGTCGCTCTCGTCGCCGCGGCGGTGGTCGCCGGGGCCGCCGCCGCCGCGCCGGGGGGCGTGGCGACCGCACAGACCGATCCGGGGGCGAACGGGACCGGGAACGAGAGCGGCGCGAACGCGACGGTCGACCTCAGCCCCGGCGAACGGCTCGCCGGCGTGGTCGGCGTTCAGGGTGCCGAGATCGACGGCGAGGTCGAGTCGCGCGCCTTCGAGGTCGCGCTCCGGGAGTCGGAGAGCAACGAGAGCCGCGCCGACGTCGTCGCGGACCGACTGAACCGAACCGAGGAGCGGCTCGCGGAGCTGGAGGAACGGCAGCGGGAGCTCAAGGAGCGGCGCGACGCGGGCGAACTCAGTCAGGGCGCGTACGCCGCGCGGATGGCGTCGACGACCGCCCGGATCGAGTCGCTCTCCCGCGGGCTGAACCGGACCGCGAACGCGTCCGCGTCCCTCCCGGCCGAGGTCCGCGAGGAGCGCGGCGTCGACGACGAGCGACTAGCGACCCTTCGGGAGCGCGCGGACGAACTCCGCGGTCCCGAGGTCGCCGCCATCGCCCGCGGCGTGGCCGGGCCGGGCGTCGGGGGGCCGGTGGGACCGGTCCGCCGCGGGCCGCCGGGCAACGGGGCCGAGCGGGGACCGCCGGGAAACGCCGGCTCCCCGGGGAACGGTCCGTCGGGTGACGGTCCCGGAAACGGATCCGCCGGACCGCCGGGGAACGGGTCGGTCGGAGCGCCCGGAGCGGGATCAGGTAACGGGTCCGTCGGCGCGCCCGGAGGAAGCGGTCCGCCGGGAGCGACGGGCGGAAACGGCTCTGCCGCCGGGAACGGCTCCGCCGCCGGGAGCGATTCGGACACCGCGAACGGTTCCGACGCCGCGAACGGATCGGGTCCGCCGGACCGGCCGGGAGACGGCGACGCGCCCGACGGCGACTCCGGCAACGGAACGGGCGGTGCCGGCACCGGCGACGGAGCGGACGGGACGGGCCCCGGCGGTTCGAACGGTTCCGGCTCCGACGGAAGGGACGGCGACGACACCCGCGCGTCGGTCGAGCGCGTGACGGTCGTCTCGACGCCGCCCCTCGGCGGGCCGAGCCCCAGCGCGTGAGCGACGCCGAGCGGTGACCTCGGACGGAGGTCGGGCCCGGAGTTCGGCGTGGTGTCGGGTCGGTAACGGATGGGAAGGAATTTCACGACGGCTCTTGTGAGTCCGCCTGTGCAGCGAGCGTCGGTCGTTCTCGTCGTCGTCGCCCTGATCGGAGCCGCCGGGCTGGCGGTCGGAGCCGGCGGCGCGGGCGCGGTCCCGTTCGAGGGCGGCTTCGCGCAGATGGACGTCGAGCCGGACGACGTGTCGATGGAGGTCGCCGTCGAACCGGACGGCGACGCGCGGTGGACCGTCGAGTACCGGATCCGGCTCGGCACCGACGAGGAGGAGCAGGCGTTCGAGGAACTCCGCGCGGACGTCGAGAACGACACCGAGGCGTACACGAGCCGCTTCCGCGACCGGATGGCCTCGACCGCGGCGACCGCCGAGGAGGCGACCGGCCGCAACATGACCGTCTCGAACGCGACCGTGACGGCCGAGCGCCGCGAGTTACCGCAGTCGTACGGCGTGTTGACCTACCGGTTCGAGTGGACCAACTTCGCCGCGGTCGACGGGGACCGCCTGCGCGTCGGCGACGCCGTCGACGGGCTGTTCCTCGACGACTCCTCGTCGCTCATCCTCTCGTGGCCGGAGGGGTACCGCCTCGCGGAGACGACCCCCGAGCCGAGCGAGGTCCGCGACCGGTCCGTCGTCTGGAACGGCCCGGTCGACTTCTCGGCCGGCCAGCCGCGGATCACGGCCGCCCCCGCGGGGCCGCTCGCGGGGATTCCGACCGCCGGACTGCTCGCGGTCGTCGGGATCCTCGTCGTCGCCGGCGGAGTCGTCGCCTACCGCCGCCGGATCGGCGACGGCGGCGAGGGCGGGGGAGTCCCGGCGGCCGGCGCGAGCGGCGCGGCAGCGAGCGACGCCGCAGCGGACGGCGCGGCGGCGAGCGGCGCGGATCCGGGCGGGGACGAGACGGCGGGCGCGGGAGCGGCCGCGGCGGACGACGACTCAGCCTCTGACGAGGAGGAGGACCCGACCGAGTCGGAGGACGCGCCCCCGGTCGACAGCGACCTGCTGAGCAACGAGGAGCAGGTGCTTCGGCTCGTCGAGTCGGAGGGCGGCCGGATGAAACAGAAGCGCGTGGCGGAGGAGTTGGACTGGACCGCCGCGAAGACGAGTCAGGTGGTGACGGGGTTGCGCGACGAGGGCGACCTCGACGGGTTCCGGCTCGGCCGCGAGAACGTCCTCTCGCTGCCGGACTACGATCCGGAGGGAGATCCGAGCGCGAACGGGGGCGAGAGCGACGGGGGAGGAGGCGGAGACGACGGCGAAGCCGAGAGCGGCGGCGACGAACCGGACGGAGCCGGCGCTACCGGGACCGACTGAGCGGCACGGTCGCGGCTCGGGGCCGACCGACGCCGGTCACAGGTCCCGAGAGCGGCCGAGGTGTCGCAGTTCGCCCCCGCACTCGCACTGGCCGGGCGAGTCCGTCCGCCGCCCGCATTCGAAACACTCGTACACTTCTTCTTCGACGTGGTCGGTCTCTGGTCGCATATCTGTCGCTACGCGTCCGTGATACATAGCCACACACCTAATATTCCTATGAGTGTATGATCATGTCCGGCCCGAACGGTGGACGAGTGATCGGATTCATCGACGATAGGTACTATCCGGGCGGGTCGCTGCGGACGAAACGCCGGTGTGCCCACGTGGACCCCGTCCAAGTGGTACGTGTCAGCGGCGAGCGTTTGAAGAGGTGGACCGGAGACGGAGACCGAGAACCGCGGCCGTGCCGCTTTCCGGACGCAGATCCCTCTCAGAGCTCTTCGACTCGACGCCGTTCCGTCAGAAGAGCCGGAGGAGGGATTTGAACCCTCGACCTATTCCTTACGAAGGAATCGCTCTGCCAGCTGAGCTACCCCGGCGCGTATCGAACAATTCCCGGACGGAAAAATAAGGGTTCCGAAACGGGGACGGGACGGGGATCGGTCCCACCGTCCGCGGGATGAGGGGCCGGCGGCTCGGCGGAGAACCACAAACACGTTCGTCACGGCTGCGGCGGTATTCTACGAGAACACGACAAAGAAGTGCGAACGAGATATGAGAATATAAGGAAAAAGACTAAATACGTGTTCGGTCCTCAATTCGAGTGTGATGACACCGCCCGCGTGCCGAGACGGCGGGGATCGACTCCCCCGGCGGTGCGTGCCCGGTCGAAGCCCGTACCGGGCGACGAGGGTCCGGCCGGTCGTCACCCCCACGGCGACTCGGCGCGGCCGTCATCCCCATCAGCGTTCCGTCGCGGCGACCGCGAATCGCGTCTCCGACGCGCCAAGCGCAGAATCGCCTCTGGCCCGACGACTTCCGCCGCGACCGCTTGTCATGTGACGGGCCCCCAGCCGCTCCGCCCCGACCCCCCTCGGGGCGGCGCGGCGTTTTCGCTGTCTCGATGTCCTCGCGAGCGGCGACGCCGACCGGCGACCGACTCCGGTCAGCGCCCGGACCCGGTCAGCCGAACAGCCGCTGCGCTCGGCGCACCGACGCCGAGAGGCCGCCGTAGCCCGCGCCGACCGCCCCCGCGAGCCGCAGCTCCGCCGGGGCGACGCCGAGGCGGTGCGAGAGCGGCCCGGGACGCGCGTCCGCCCCCGCGACGGCGACCGTGCGGCCGCGGACTCTGACCTCCGCGGTGAGGCCGCCGCGCGCCAGTTCGGCGACCGCGCGGTCCGAGACGGAGTCGTCCGGGAGCCGGCGCGCGACTCGGAGGGCGTCGCGGACGCCGTCGACCTCGACGAAGATCCGCCGGTCCGTCGCGTGGACCGCCGCCTCGACGCCGTCGACCGACAGCGTCAGGTCCTCGGTCTCGACCGAGAGCCGGCGTCCCGCGTCACTCGCGTTCACTCGTCGTGACCCGGACACCGCCGTCGACGCGCCACTCGGCGTGCTCGGCGTCCTCGCCGGTGCCGCTCGGCACCTCGACTGTCATGTCCTCGAACTGGTAGTGTATCTCCGCGTTCCGGCCGGTCAGCCGGTCGTACAGGCCTATCGCCAGCTCCGGCCAGGTGGTCGTCTCGTCGATCCGCTTCTCGGGGTCTTCGGCGTCGCTCATACGACAGTATGACAGATAGTGACACTCATAAGTGAACGCCCTGACGTGTCTGTGCCGCCGTCGCTGGCCGAGCGAGGAGAGAGCGGGAGATGTGAGTGGGGATGTGCGAGGGGGAGAGCGCGTCAGTCGTCGGTCCGCGTCAGTCGGACGTCGAGACAGACGTTGTGCTCGTGGGGGGCGTACGACCGGACGACGCGTTCGGTCTCGACGGCAACCGCGTACTCGTCGCCCGCGGCGGCCTCGATCGCGCGGCGACCCGGGCCGAACGGGTCGTCCTCGTGCTGGATGTCGTAGTAGTGGACCACGCAGTCGTCGCCGGCGAGCGCGACCGCGGTGTCGACGAACTCGTCCGCGGAGTGCGGGAGGTTCATCACCAGCCGGTCGGCGGTGTCGGCGTACTCGTCCGCGATCTCGCGCACGTCGCCCGCCGTCGCGGTGATGCGGTCGGCAACCCCGTTCCGCGCTGCGTTCTCGCGGAGGTACTCGACCGCGCGCTCGTTGAGGTCGCGGGCGACCACGTCCGCGCCGCGGGCCGCCATCGGGACCGCGTACGGCCCCACGCCGGCGAACATGTCGATCGCGGACTCGCCCTCGTCGACCTGTTCGACCACGCGGTGTCGCTCGGTCGCGAGCCGCGGCGAGAAGTACACCGCGGCGACGTCCAGCAGGAACTCGTGGCCGTACTCGCGGTGGACCGTCTCGGTGCCATTGCCGGCCAGCACGTCCCACTGACGGACGCGCAGTTCGCCCTCGATCGGCGAGGCGCGGTTGAGGACGGTGTCGCAGGGGAGGTCGGCCGCCATCACGGCGTCGGCGATCTCGCGGGCCCGCTCGTCGTCGTCCTCGTCGATTATGACGATGTCGCCGAGGCGCTCCAGCGAGGGCTCGTAGCCGAGGATCTCTGCCGGCGACGTCGGCCGGTTCCGCGCCGCCGCGTCGCGCTCGACGACCCGGTCCGCGAGGTCGGCGGGCACCCGCTCGCGGCCCGCGACGGGGATGTAGATCGTGTCGCCGTCGACGGCGATCTGGTGGTCGCCGTCGAGGGCGTCGGCGTCGGCGAGGCGGCTCCGGACGGTCTCGCCGCGCTCGCGGGCGACGGCGACGCAGGGGACGCTCATCGTCGGAGGGACGCGGGCGAGCGAATAAACGGTGACGCTTCGCGGGTCGCCGGTGGCGGTCCCGCGGTCACTCCTCGAACGCGGCCGCGACCGCGTCGAGCAGGGCCGCGTCGTCGACGTCGGCGGGAACGCGGACGAGTCGGTTCGCGGCCGCGGCCACCTCCGCGTTCGGGCCGACCGCGAGCGTCGCCTCCGCGTCGCCGTTCGGGCCGGGGCCGTCGGCGGCTCCCTCGGAGCCGACCGCGAGCGTCGCCTCCGCGTCGGCGGCGAGGTCGCGCGCGGTCGCGACCGCCTCTTCGGTCGGTCCCTCGAAGGGCGGTGCCGTCACCGCAGTCGCGCCGGCGTCCGCGGCGGCTCCGGCGGCCGCGTCGCCCTCGGGGACCACGCCGACGGACGGCTCGTGGCCCGCGGCGGCCAGCCGGGCGACGACGCGGGCCGCCGGCCGGCCCGTGCCGACCACGTGGACCCGCCGCGGTTCGACCTCGCTCCGGGGAAACGCCGTGACCGCGGGCGTTCCCGTCGCGGGGTTGCGCCCGACAAACGCCTCCGCGTCGAAGGCGGAGCCGACCGTCGAGGCGGACAGCACGGACTCGGGCGGCCCGGCGGCCTGAACGCCCCCGTTCGCGAGGACGACGACCTCGTCGCAGTAGCGCGCGGCGGCGTCGAGGTCGTGGATCGCGGCGATCGCCCCGCGCGCGCCCTCGTCGACGAACGAGCGCACCAGCTCCAGGGTCTCGACCGCGTGGTTCACGTCGAGGCTGGCGGTCGGCTCGTCCAAGAGGAGGAGCGGGGCCGCCTGCGCCAGCGCCCGCGCGAGCAGCACGCGCTGGCGCTCGCCGCCGGAGACCGCCGTGATCGACCGGTCGGCGAAGCGCTCGACGTCCGCGGCCGCCATCGCGGCGTTCACCGCGGCGTCGTCCTCGACGCCGTGGGCGTCGAACCGGCCGAGATGGGGCGTCCGACCCATCTCGACGACGTGGCGCACGCGGAGGTCGAACGCGAGGTTCGTCGCCTGCGGGACGCTCGCGACCCGGCGGCCGACCTCGCGGGCCGACAGCGACGCGGCCGGGTCGCCGCCGACTCGGACCGTCCCCGCGTCCGGCTCGACCGCGCCGGTCGCCGCGCGCAACACCGTGGTCTTGCCGGCACCGTTCGGACCGACGAGGCCGACGAGCGAGCCGGCCTCGACCCGGAGGTCGACGCCCGAGACCACGTCGACGTCGCCGAAGGAGACGGCCACGTCCGAGAGCGACAGGAGGGGATCGTCGCCGAACGAGAGCGACGTGTCGGGGACAGACTCGGGGTCGACGGCGGGTCCCTCCGCGGGCGGAGATGTGGGATCGTCTGCGGACGGCGATCCGGGATCGTCTGTGGGCCGCGAACCCTCGCCGTCCTCGGGGCGGTCGGCGCTCACAGCTCCGACACCTCCCGGGTCACGAGCAGGTAGACGAAGAAGGGCGCGCCGACCGCGGCGGTGATGATGCCGACCGGGTACTCCGCGGCCGCCGAGCGCGCGACCGTGTCGGCGGCGACGAGGAAGGTGCCGCCGAAGAGCGCCGCGGTCGGGAGCAGTACCCGGTGGTCCGGACCGACGACGAGCCGGAGCATGTGCGGGACGATGAGGCCGACGAACCCGATCACGCCGGCGAACGCGACCCCGGCGGCCGTGACGAGCGCCGAGGCCGCGAGCAGCACCCGCTTGGTTCGCTCGACCGCGATCCCCAGCCCGCGGGCCTCCTCCTCCCCGAGCAGGAGGACGTTGAGGTCGCGGGCGTACGCGAGCAGTACGGCGAAAAGCGGCGGCACGACGACGGCGGTGATCGCGACCTCGCTCCACGCCGCCCCCGAGAGGTGGCCCATCAGCCACGCGACGATCTGCCGGAGCGACTCGCCCGCCTGTAGCTGGAGGTACGAGACGACCGCGCCGAGGAACGTCTGGACCGCGACGCCGGCCAAGAGGAGGGTGGCGACGGGCGTGCGGCCGCCGCGGGTCGCGATGGCGTACACGCCGAAGGCGGCGGCGAGCGCGCCGACGAACGCGAAGAGGCTCGTCCCCGCGCCGCGTGAGAGCGCCACCTCGACGGGGCCGACGACCGGGAGCGCGACCGTCGTCGAGAGCGCGACGGGGAAGACGATGAACGCCACCGCGCCGACCGCCGCACCCGAGGAGACGCCGATGATCGAGGGGTCGGCCATCGGGTTGCGGAAGAAGCCTTGCATCACGGTGCCGGCGGCCGCGAGCGCGAACCCGACGAGCGCCGCCAGCAGGATCCGCGGGAGCCGCACCCCGACGACGATCTGCTGGTGGACGGCGTCGACCGGGAACGCGAACGGCGACGCGAACGCGAGGTCGAGACCGGGGAGCGTGAGGGGACCGACCCCGGGCACCGACAGCGGGCCGACGCCCCCGGTCGTCTCGATCCCCGCCGGCACCGCGAGGGCGTTCAGCACCGACTTCACGACGGTCTCCGGCGGGATCCTGACGGGGCCGATCGCGGCGCTGACGACGACGACGACCGCCAGAAGCGCCGCTATGGCAGCGGACCACGCCGCCGACCGGACCCACGGTCGCATACGTTCTCCAACACAACTTGTAGTAGGTAAGTACTTATTGGACGAGGCCGGTCGTCGATCCGATGCGAAACAGCTTCGCGATAGCGATGGCCGTGCTGGTGACGACCGCCCTGCTCGGCGGCGTCGCCGGGACGGCCGCGGGCGCACAGCCGACGATATCGACCGACGGACCGGCCGCGGGGCCGGCCGTCGGCGCGGTCGGGACGGCGGGCGCGCCGGCGCAGACCGACGACGCCTGCGGGTTCCCGGTCGAGATGACCGACGCGACCGGGACCACGATCACGCTCGACGAGGCCCCCGACCGGATCACGACGCTCAACCCGTCGGCGGCGCAGACGCTGTGGGAGCTCGGCGAGCGGGACCGCGTCGTCGGCGTGAGCCAGTTCGCGCTCTACCTCGACGGCGCGGAGGAGCGCGCGAACGTCTCCGCCGAGTTCGGCGCGAGCGTCGAGCGCGTCGTCGACACCGAGCCCGACCTCGTGTTAGCGCCGAACTCCTCGGCGGCCGACGTGGAGCCGCTCCGCGAGCAGGGGCTGACCGTCTACCACTTCCCGGCGGCGACCTCCATCGACGACATCGCGGAGAAGACGGAGACGATCGGTCGGCTCGTCGGCGCGTGCGACGCCGCGAGCGAGACCAACGCGGAGATGTACGACGCCGTCGACGCCGCGGAGAACCGGACCGCCGACGTCGACCGTCCCGCGGCGCTGTACCCGCTCGGCGGCGGGTACGTCGCGGCGAACAACACCTTCATCGACTCGATCATGACCGTCGGCGGGACCGACAACGTCGCCGCCGGGATCGGGTCGGGCTATCCGCAGGTCAACGACGAGGTGATTCTCGAATCGAACCCCGAGCTGATCTTAGTCACCGACTCCGAGGCATCCATTCTCGATCAGGAGCCGTACGCCAGCACGACCGCGGGGGCCGAGGGCAACTACGTCGTGATGAACCGGAACTACCTCAACCAGCCGGCACCGCGCAGCGTGATCGAGTCGACGACGACGCTCTCCGAGGCGGTCGTGGAGCTTCAGGCCGACGGCGAGGGGTCGACCGACGGTTCGACCGGCGACACGGACGACGGCTCGTCGAGCGACGGCGAGGACTCGTCGAGTGATGGGGAGGACTCGTCGAACGACGGCGAGGACGGGTCGACCGGCGACGACGGCGGGGACAACGAGACCGACGGGAACACCGGGGCTGAGTCGCCCGGGTTCGGCGTCGTCGCGGCCGCCCTCGCCCTGCTCGCGACCGGCCTGCTCGCGCGGCGCGAGTGAACTGACTCCCTTTCGGCGGATCCCGTTTCAGATCCCCTGTCCCATCAGGTGGCTGCGGAGGACGTCGGGCGTCTTCAGCCCGGCGTCGCTGTTGAGCAGGACGACGGTCTCGTCGCCGTCGAAGAAGCCGTCCTCCGCGAGCGCCCACGCGCCGGCGGGGGCCGCCCCGCCCGTCGCGCCCATCTCGACGACCTCGTTCTGCGCCACGGCGACCGCGCTCGCGAGGATGTCGTCGTCGTCGACGCCGACCGCGGTCCCGCCGCTCTCCTCGACCGCCTCGACCGCCGCGCCGCCGCCGGCGGGGTCCGGGATCTCCAGTTCGCCGCAGATCGTGTCCGGCGTCTCCCACGGCTCCGGCTCCGCGAGGCCGCGCTCCACGGCGGCCGCGATCGGCGCGCAGCCGGACGCCTGCGCCGCGACGACGCGCGGGGTCCCGTCGATCGCGCCGATCCGGTCGAGCTCGACGAACCCCTTGTGGACCCCGGCGACGACTTCGCCCGAGCCGGTCGGGACGACGACGACGTCGGGGGCGTCGCCGAGGTCGGCGACGAGTTCGAACGCGACCGTCTTCGCGCCCTCGTGGCGGTACGGCGTGACGAACTCGCCGAGGTCGGTGTACTCCGTCTCGAGCTGCTCGTCGACCGCGGCGGCCGCGTCCGGGAAGCGCCCGCCGACCACGCGCATCTCGCCGCCGTGGACGTTCGTCATCGACTTGTTCGAGAACGCACAGCGCGAGGGGACGAACGCGTACGAGCGCAGGTCCGCCCGGCCCGCGTACGCCGCCATCGACTGCCCGGCGTTGCCGGGGCTGGCGCAGACGAGCGGCTCCACGTCGGCCCCGTCGGCGACCCGCTTCGCTACCGCCGTCATCGCGAGCGAGAGGCCGCGGTCGAGGACGGTTCCGGTGGGGTTCCGGCCCTCGTCTTTGACGTACACCGCCTCGACGTCGAGTTCGTCCGCGAGCCGGTCGGTTGCGACGAGCGGCGTGCCGCCCTCGCCCGCGGTCAGCGCGTCCTCGGCCGAGAAGGGAAGCAGCGCGTCGAAGCGCCAGTGGCCGCGGGCGGTCGCGGGCGCGGTCCGGGCGTCGCCGCTCCCCCCGCGGGCCGCGGGGTCGAACAGCGCGTCCGGGTCGACCGCGTCGTAGTCGTACACGGGGTCGAGTCCGCGCGCCCGCTCGTCGGCGTCGACCGCCGCCGCGTCGGCGGTCTCGTGAACGCGTCCCGACGCCCGACTCTCCAGCCCGCGAAACGCCGGCGTGGTCTCGAAGTCAGCCATACCGAACCTTGCGGCGGCGGCGACTAATCGCTTCGCACTCGGCGGCGGACCGCCGTCGGACTGACTCGGCGAAATGCGGTGGCGCGCGCCTGCGAGCGGCCGCCCTCGGCGGCCGCGAGACAGCGCGTGCGAGGGAGTCGCGAGCGATCGGGCGACCGCAGGGAGCCCAAAGCGAGCGACGAGGCTGGGGAGGCGTGAGGCGCGGTTGCGGTGCTGGGCGGGACTCGAAGGGGCAGCCGGGAGGCGAGCGCAGGCGACGCAAGCACCGCAACGAGGGAGCGAACGGAGTGAGCGACCGAGTGAGGCGCACAGCGAGCGTGCGCCCGCCTCCAGGCTGGGGCTTCGGTGGTGTCCGTGTCGATCGGCGGCTTATAAACAAAAACGCGGTCGCACGGCCGAGCGGCTGGGACTTCGGAAACGGACCCCTCGATCTGCGATATATATACGGCGGCGGTCGCGACCGGTCAATCATCCACCGCTTATAAGCGAGCCGACCGAAGATCGCGCATGAACGGAGACGCCACCGTCGTCGGCGGCGGCCTCGCGGGACTGGTCGCGGCGCGGCGGCTCGCCGAGGCGGGCGCGGACGTGACGCTGTACGAGCGACGGCCCGAGGTCGGCGGGCGCGTGCGGACGGAGACGGTCGACGGCTTCACGCTCGACCGCGGCTTCCAGGTCCTCTTCACCAGCTACCCCGCCGTCGAGCGCGAACTCGGCGCGGACCGCCTCGACGACCTCGACATGCGGACGTTCGCGCCCGGCGCGACGATCTGCCGCCCGGGGTCGCGTTCGGTGCTCGGAGATCCCCTCCGCGACCCGCTGTCGGCGATTCCCTCGCTCCTGAACGACGAGGTCTCCTTCTCCGACAAGCTCCGCACCCTCGCGCTCCGGTACGACCTCTCGCAACGCGATGAGGGCGAGTTCTTCGCGGGCCCCGACGCGCCGATCCGCGAGTACCTCCGCGAGTGGGGGTTCGCCGGCGACCACGTGACGAACTTCGTGGAGCCGTTCTACGGCGGGATCACCTTGGACCGGACCCTCTCGACCTCGAAGCACGTCTTCGAGTACACGTTCCGCGCCATGGGCCGGGGGTCGATCGGCGTGCCGGCCGACGGGATGGCGGCCCTCCCCGCCGCGCTCGCCGACCGCGCCCGCGAGGCCGGCGTCGAGATCCGGACCGGCGAGGACGTGGAGTCGGTCCGGGTCGCGGGCGGGGGGCGGATCCCGTTCCGGACCGGCCGCGGCGAGGCCGAGGGCGCGACCGTCGAGCTGGCGGACGGCTCGACGCGCGAGACGGACGCGGTCGTCGTCGCCGCCTCGCCGCCGGAGGCCCGCCGGCTCACGGGCGTCGAGTCGGTCCCGACGGAGGGAGTCCCGAACGTCACCGGGTGGTACGCGCTCCCCGCGGGCGAGTCGTTCGAGACGGGCGAGCGGATCCTGCTCAACGCGGCCGGGGAGTCGCCGAACGCCGTGGTCCCGATGTCGGAGGTCGCGCCCGAGTACGCGCCCGACGACCGGGCGCTGCTCGCCGCGACGTTCCTCGGCGAGGGGTCGCTGGAGCGCGACGACGCCGACCTCCGCGACGACGTGCGCGACGCGCTGGCGGCGTGGTACCCCGACCGCGACTTCGCCGGGCTGGAGACCGTCGACGTCCACCGGATCCGGTTCGCGCAGTTCGCGCAGCCGCCCGGCCTCCACGCCGGCCTCCCGGACCCGGACGACCCCGAGGGGCCTGTGGTCCTCGCCGGCGATTACACCGAGTGGTCGTCGATACAGGGCGCGTTGGAGAGCGGTCGGACGGCGGCCGCCGTCGCGGGCGACTACGTATAAGCGGACGGCTCGGTCCCCTCACTCCTCGCGCAGGAACGCTTCTTCCCCGTGTTCCTCGACCGCCGCGAGGTGTTCGTCGCGCTGGCGGCGGACCTCGGGCGGGAGGTCGGCGTAGGCGTGGTCGAACATGTCGCTCGGACCGGCGTCGACGGACTCGGCGAAGTCGATGGCATCGGCGACGACCTCGTCGGCCTCTTCGCGGGCCGCGGCGACGCCCGCGTCGTCGATCCGACCGGTCTCGCGGAGGAACGTCTCCATGCGGTCGACCGGGTCGAGCGCGCGCCACGGGTCCACGTCGCCAGGGTCGCGGTAGGCGCTCGGGTCGTCGGCCGTGGTGTGCGCGCCGAACCGGTACTCGACGAACTCGATCAGCGTCGGCCGCGGCGCGTCTTCAGCGGCTCCGTCGCCGTCACCTTCGCCGCCCGTCGATCTCGCCCGCTCGGCGGCCTCCCGCGTGACGGCGTAGCTCGCGAGCGGGTCCATCCCGTCGGCGCGGACGCCGTCGAAGCCGTAGGCGGTCGCCTTCTGCGCGAAGGTGTCGCTCGCGGTCTGCCGCGTTTCGGGGATCGAGATCGCCCAGCCGTTGTTGTGACAGCAGAACACGGTCGGCGTGTCGAACACGCCCGCGAAGTTCATCGCCTCGTGGAAGTCACCCTCGCTGGTCGCGCCGTCGCCGAAGTGGCAGGCGACGACCCGGTCCTCGTCCCGGTGGTCGAACGCCCATCCGGCTCCGACCGCGTGCGGGAGGTGCGCCGCGATGCCGATATTCAGCGGAAAGACGTTCCCGTCGGCGATCGCCTCCGTCCCGGACTCGTGACCCATCCAGTAGGGGAGGTACTCGGCGAGCAGGTCGCGGACGACGACCGCGCCGTGCTCGCGGTACTGGTAGGAGATCAGGTCGTCGGCCGCGAGCGCGTGGGTCGACCCGACCGCCGACCCCTCCTGTCCCGCGCAGGGCGCGTACGTCCCGATCCGCCCCTGTCGCTGGAGGCTGACGGCGCGCTCATCGAACCGGCGCGTGGTGACCAGATCGCGGTAGATCGCCCGGAACTCCTCGTCCGAGAGGTCCGGCACCGTCGCGTCCGGCAGGGGCCGCCCGTCCGCGTCGAGGACGCGACGGAGGTCCTCGTCCGCGAGGGGGTCGGCGTCGTCGGGACTGGGCTCGCTCATACGCGTTCGGTGTGTCCCGAACTCACAAGGAGGTAGCGGTCGCGACCGCGCTCACGGCGCAACGCTGGCGGGGACCCCGCCGCCGACCCGTCGCCGGACGTACGCGAGCGGGACGCCGACGAGGAGCCCGGCGACGGCGGCGAACCCGAGGGTCAGGCTCACGATCGACAGCACGGGCCCGGCCGCGAGCAGTTCCACGCCCCAGACCGCCACGAACCAGCCGGTCCAGAGCGTCCCGGTACCCAGCGCCGTGAGCAGGCCGAAGGCCGCGCCGGCCCGGTAGGAGAACGCCTCCCGGCGCTCGACCAGCCGCCACCAGCACGGGGGGCCGACGACGAGCGCGGGGGCCGCGAGCAGCGGGACCGGGAATACAGACGGGAGGCCGGCCACGTCGACGAAGAGGCGGAGCACGTCCGACAGGAAAACGGCGACGAGCGCGCCGCAGGCGAAGGCGTAGCCGCCCGCGAGCAGCGCCCACCCCCGCGGCGACCGGAACCCGGAGTCGGACCGGTGGGAGTCGTCCATGTCGGACGGTCGCGCCCCCGGGACAAAGCCGTTGGCGTGGGTGAAGCGCCGACTTGCGCCTTCCCTACGGCGTGATGACGGCCCGGCCGTCGATCTCCCGGTGTTCGAGCTTCTCGGCGACCGCGTTGATCTCGCCGAGGTCGTACCGGCTCGTGTGGAGGTCGACGTCGCCCTGCTCGACGAGCGCGACGAGCTCCTGAAGCTCAGCGTACCGGCCGACGATGTTGCCGACGAAGGAGAACTCGCCGTTCACCAGCGCCTGCGCCGGCTCGTGGACGTGGCCGCCGTAGCCGATGATGTGGTGGTCGCCGCCGGCGGCGGTGATATCGGGCGCGTAGGCGGTCGTCACGTCCTCGCCGACGAAGTCGAGTACCTGCGCCGCCCCCGTGCCGTCCGTGATCGCCTCGATCTCGGCGGGCACGTCGTCGTCGGACGGGTTGACGAGGTGGTCCGCGCCGTACCCCTCGGCCAGATCGAGCGCCGAGTCCTTCAGGTCGACCGCCGTGATCTTCGCCGCGCTCATCGCGTCGAGACACTGGAGGCCGATGTGGCCGAGCCCGCCGACGCCGACGACGACCGCGTGGTCTCCGGGGTTCAGCTCCGCTGCGGCTTTCTTGACCGCGTGGTACGCGGTGATGCCGGCGTCGGCGTGGGGCGCGATGTCGACCGGATCGACGCCGGACGGCAGCGGGATCACCGAGCGCTCGCTCGTGTGGAGGTACTCGGCGAAGCCGCCGTCCGTCGTGAGACCGTTGAACGCGTCGTTCTCGCAGTACATCGTCTCGCCGAGCCGGCAGGGGCGACACGTGCCGCAGGTCTGGACCGGGTGACAGATCACCGGATCGCCGGGGTCGACCAGATCGACGTCGTCGCCGACCTCGACGACGGTGCCGGCGTTCTCGTGGCCGAGCGTCATCGGAAGTTCCTGCGGGACGTACTCCGCCCACATCCCCTCGATGATGTGGTTGTCCGTCTGGCACCACCCCGCCCCCTCGACCTCGACGATCACGTCGTCCGGCCCGGTGGCTGCCGGCCGGTCGACCTCGTCGATAGTTAGCCCCTCGCTCATGTCGTCCGTGTACTCGTGGAGTCTGGCTGCTTGCATGCGAACAGGGCTCACGCGGGAGTCACATAAACGTTCGTCGCCGGCTCACAGCAGTCGGTCGAACGCCCCGAGCGGCGGAAACCGGAGCGGCTCCCCACCGTCGGCGTCGTCGGGGGCCGGGTCGATCACCACCGGCGCGAGGGGGGCCGCGTCGTCGACCAGCGGGGAGTCGAGCCCGGCGGCCCCCGCGTCGTTGACCGGGACGCCGGCGGCGAGACGGGTGAACGCGGGTAACAGCAGCACGTCGGCCCCGCGGTAGGTCCCGGCACCGCGGAGGAAGCAGGGCCGCCGGTCGCCCTCGATCTCGATCGTCGGGTGGACGTGCCCGATCACGTACCGGTCGGCCGCGACCGACGGCGGTTCGTGGCCGTGACAGATCGCGGTGGTGCGCGTCTCTCGGCCGTCCGCGTCGGTGCCCACTTCCGGACCGCCCGCGTCGGAGCGCGTCCCCGATCCTCCCGCGACCGCCTCCTCAACGACGTACGCCTCCCGGACGGTCCCCGGCCACGCGTCCGCGAGCGCGGTGTCGTGGTTTCCGCCGACGAGTTCGAGGGTCGTTCCCCGGTCCGAACACGCCTCCCGGAGGGCGTTCAGGGTCTCGACGGCGCGGTCCGTGACCCGGTCGAACGCGTGGACGACGTCGCCGGCGACGACCGCGGTCGCGGGGTCGAACCGATCCAGGAGCGCACCGAACCGGTCGCAGAGGTCGTCGCGCTCGCCGAGCGGGAACGAGACGGCGGACGCCTCGGCGCGGCCGACGTGGAGGTCGGCGACGACGAGCGCGTCGGCCGCGGGGAGGTAGACGCCCCGCTCCGCGAACGCGACGTCCGGGAACGCGGTTCCGGCCGCGGCGTCGGCGTCCGACCCCGTCACCGGCCGTACCCGGTCGACCGCTCGCGGCGGCGGTCGGCCTCGCGGTCCGCCGGACCGCCGTCGGCGTGGTTGCGGGCGGTCGCGTACGCCTCGCGGACGCGCCGGAACGACTCCTCGTCGCCGCCCTGGTCCGGGTGCGTCTCCTTGACGCGCTCGCGGTAGGCACCCTTCACCGCGTCGACGTCGGCGTCGCGGTCGAGCCCGAGTTCGTCGAAGGCGTCGCCGACGGGGTCGGCCCGGCCGGCAGAGTCGGCCCGCCCGCCGGAACCGCGGGCGGTCGACCGTCCGGCCCCGAACCGGTCGCCGCCGAAGCGCCCGGACGGACCGCGGCCCGCGTCGCTCGACTCGTCGGTCGCCCAGTCGGGCTCGTCGACGTCGAACGGGAGCCGGCGGCCGAGCCCGCGGCCCGGCATCTCGTGTTCGCAGAGGACCGTGTAGACGCCCTCGCCCTCCAGCCGGAAGTAGTCGTGCGCGTCGAAGGTGATGGCGACGCCGCGCTCGGGCAGGTAGAAGGGGACGGAGACGCCGTCGAACGCGTGGTCCTCGCGGAACCGTTCGCCGGCCGCGTTCAGGTACGTCCGGATCTCGCGGCGGCGGCGCTCGTCGCCGGCGGCACCGCGGCCGCCGGTCGCCGCGGCGCGGGGCGGGGCGAACCGGTCGCCGAGGTAGAACGCGAGCGCGACGACCGCGGTGGCGACGACTCCGAGACCGATCCCCCAGAGCACCCACCGCGGCAGCAGTCCGGTGAGGTCGGCGATCACACCCGCCGTAGCGGCTCCGCGGTAATCAAGCTCCCGACGGCCTCTCGGTTACGAGGCGTCGAGTACTGCGTGTGACAGGTGAGAAGAGTGGCTCCGGACCGACCGACTCAGATCATCCCCTTCGCTTCCAGCCCGTCGAGGATGTCGTCGACCAGCTCCTCGGCGGTGTCGTAGGGGAACTCCTGTTCGCTGCCGAGCTTCGCCGCCATCTCCATGGCGGTGAAGCTCACGTCGCCGGCCTCGAACTTCGTCCCCGGGCCGTCCGGCAGCGCCGGGACGAGGTCCATCTGGTTCTCGACGGGGAAGTCTGCGCCGCCGAACGCGTCCATGAACTGTTCGCGGAGTTCCGCTCTCACGTCGCTCATACACACGACTTCCCGCGAGCGACCGCAAAAGGGTTGCGGAACAACGATAAACTAATTGAGCGTTTCAGCACGCGCGAAGCCCGACGGCCGTGCCGGATCCTGCGAACCTTTGTCGCTGGCGCGGACAGTAACGGACATGGCACGCGAGTTCGACTTCGAGTTCGACCTGCTCCGAGAGCTGACCGAGGCCCGCGGCGTCCCGGGCTACGAGGACGACGTCCGCGAGGTCGTCCGGCGCGAGTTCGCCGACAGCGTCGACCGCGTCCGGACCGACGCGATGGGCAACGTCGTCGGCACCATCGAGGGCGAGTCGGACTACTCGGTGGCCGTCGCGGCCCACATGGACGAAATCGGGTTCATGGTCCGTCACGTCACCGACGACGGGTTCGTTCAGGTGGACCCCCTCGGCGGCTTCGACGCCCGGGTGCTGCGCGCGCAGCGCGTCACCGTCCACGGCGACGAGGACCTGACGGGCGTCATCGGCTCGGTCCCGCCGCACACGCTCACGGACGAACAGAAGGAGAAGGACGACGAGGTCAAAGACGTGTTCATCGACCTCGGGCGCGACGCCGAGGCGGTCGACGACCTCGTGAGCGTCGGCGATCTGGTCACCCTCGACCAGACCACGACCCGGATGGGCGACCGGGTCACGGGCAAGGCGCTCGACGACCGGATCTGCCTGTTCGCGATCTTAGAGGCCGCCCGCCGGATCGACGAGCCCGACGTGACGATCCACTTCGCGGCGACGGTCCAGGAGGAGGTCGGCCTCCGGGGCGCGAAGGCGCTCGGCGTCGACATCGACCCCGACCTCGCGGTCGCGCTGGACGTCACCGTCGCCAACGACGTGCCGCAGGTCGGCGACGCGGCCGACGCCGTCACCGAACTCGGCGAGGGGACGGCCGTCAAGCTGAAGGACTCCTCGGTGATCACCAGCCCGAAGGTCCACCGCCGACTCACCGACGTGGCCGAGGCCGAGGGGATCGACCACCAGCACGAGGTGCTGCCCGCGGGCGGCACCGACACCGCGGGATTCCAGAACACGGCGGGCGCGAAGCCGGTCGGCGCGATATCGATCCCGACGCGGTACCTCCACACCGTCACCGAGACCGCCGACGGCGGCGACGTGGAGGCGACGATCGACCTGCTGACGGCGTTCTTGGAGTCCGAGACGGGCGAGCACGACTACACGCTCTGATCGGGTTCCGGCGTCGTCGCCCCGCGGCAGTCGAGGTTAGTCGTCGCCGGGGGCCACCGGTCCCGGATCGCGGGCGGCGCGGTGTGCGGCCCGCGCCTGCCACGCGAAGCCGGTCGTCGCGAACGCGATGAACCCGGCCGCGAGCAGGAACCCCGTCTCGGTCGTCGTGAAGTCCATCGTGCTGCCGACCAGCACCGGACCGACCACCTGTCCGACCTTCCACGACACCGAGCGCAGGCTCATCGCGCTGGCGACGGAGTCGTACGCCTCCCCCTCGCTGACGAACAGCGACATGCTCGCCGGCAGCCGGATCGAGTCGGCGATTCCCAGAAGCGAGTAGGCGGCGAACAGCGCGAAGAAGGCCCCGCCGAGCGTCTGTGAGTCGCCGAGGTACGAGACGGTGACCGGCGAGACGGTCCCCTCGAAGTAGGCCGCGAGGGGAATGGTCGCCGTGCCGACGCCGTACAGGAGCGCGCCCACCGCGACGAACAGGTAGGTGCGCTCGTAGCGGTCGGTGAGGTCGCCGACGAACCCCTGCGTGAGCGCCTTCGTCAGCTTCCCGCCGGCCATGATCCAGCCGATGGCGAACGCGGAGATGCCGAACGAGGTCCGCGCGTAGATGGGGAGGAAGATGATCACCGCCATCTTGCCGACGCTGAACGTGAACCGGAAGAAGACAAGCGCGCGCAGCATCGGCAGGCCCAGCAGCGACCGGAACGTCTCGATCCCGCCGGCGTCCTCGGGGTCCTTCCGGCCGCCGGGGTTGTCGCGGAGGAAGGCGTACACCAGCGCGAACGCGGCGAGCGTGACGAGCGTCAAGACGAGGTACGTCTCCGAGAAGCCGTAGGCGTACAGTAGGTAGCCGCCGACCAGGTCGCCGGCGAGCGACGAGAAGGAGGCGAACTGGTTGTACGAGCCGAGCCAGCGGCCCCGCTCGTCGTCCGGGCTGATCTCGCCGATCACCGTCGCGCCCGTGATCCAGAGGACGCTCGCGCCGAGCCCCTGGACCATCCGCACGAGGATGATGTGGACCGAGCTGTCGACTAAGGCGAACCCGGCGAAGACGGCGACGTTGACGAGGAAGCCGCCGAGCAGCCACCGCTTCGCGTTCCCGGTGTCGACCCACCGGCCCAGCGGGAGGACGATGACGAGCTGGACGACGGCGAAGGCGGTCCCGAAGAGCCCCTCGACGAACCCGGTGGTGCCGAACAGGTCCGCGTACAGCGCGAGGGCGATGAGGATCGTCGAGTACGCCTGACTGCGCGCGAACGCGGTCCCGGCGAGCGCCGCGAACTCGCGGTCCCCGAGCAGCCGTACCGAGTTGCCGAACTTCGCCACGGTCCTCTCGACTCGGCGCTAAGAGCGTCCCGGGAGAAAAGCCCCGTAGATCCGGCGGTCCGCGTGGGGTTATCGTTTCAGTCCGGCGAGCAGATCGGTGAGGCCGACCGTGGATAGTATTTAAAACCGCAGGAGGGAGTGACGACGACAATTTATAAAACGACGCTGTGGCGCGCGCCTCCGAGCGGCCGCCCCCGGCGGCCGCGAGGAGCGCGTGCGAGGGAGTCGGGCGCGCCGAGGACGACCGAAGGGAGTCCGACGGACGCGCCCGACGAGGCTGGGGAGGCGTGAGGTGCGGTCGGGGCGGGAATCGAAGCGGCAGCCGTGAGGCGGGCAGAGGCGAAGTAAGCACCGCAGCGAGGGAGCGGCAGCGACTGAGCGAGGAGCGCAACGAGCGTCTGCCCGCCTCACGGCTGGGGCTTCGGAGGTGTCCGTGTCGGTTAAGCCGTTATAAATAAGACAAACGGCGTACAGCCGAGCGGCTGGGGCTTCGGCCGTGTTCGTGTCGATCGTTTTCGTATAAACAGCAGCGTAGTATCGAGCGACTGGGGGTTCGGTAGTGCTCGTGTCGATTAGCGATTTATCAGACCGACACGCGCACTCCCGACTCCGCAGCCGAACGAAGCTAGTCGTGTCGGAAGCAGCGC
Source organism: Halorubrum hochsteinianum (assembly GCF_023702125.1). Taxonomy (NCBI): domain Archaea; kingdom Methanobacteriati; phylum Methanobacteriota; class Halobacteria; order Halobacteriales; family Haloferacaceae; genus Halorubrum; species Halorubrum hochsteinianum. The sequence goes on from NZ_CP098415.1 coordinate 263,718, forward strand.
GAGCCGGTGAACGCCATCGCCATGTCGTGTTCGTCGGCGGCGGCGATCACGTCCTCGTCGTTGACCGAGCCGCCGGGCTGGATCACGGCCTCGATCCCCGCGTCGGCCGCCTCCTCGATCGCGTCCGGGAACGGGAAGAAGGCGTCCGAAGCCATCACCGCGCCCTCGGCGGACTTCCCCTCCGCGTCCTTCTCGGCCTTCATCGCCGCGAGCGTGACCGCGTCGACCCGCGAGACCTGTCCCATGCCGACGCCGACCGTCTCCGTGCCGGTCGCGAACAGGATGCCGTTCGACTTGACGTGTTTCAGCGTCCGCCACGCGAACAGCATCGTCTCGACCTGCTCGTCGGTCGGTTCGCGCTCGGTGACGAACTCCAGGTCCTCCGCGGTCGGCGACTGCCGGTCGCGCTCCTGAACGAGGCGGCCGCCGACGACCGGCTTCTCCGTGAACCGCTCCGAGAAGCGGTCGTCGCCCTCGCCGAGCGGCCCCACGTCGAGCACGCGGAGGTTCTTCTTCTCGCGGAGCACGTCGAGCGCGCTGTCGGTGTAGCCCGGCGCGACGACGACCTCCTTGAACGAGTCGGCGACCGCGGTGGCGGTGTCGGCGTCGCACTCGCGGTTGAGGGCGACGATGCCGCCGAACGCCGACTTCGCGTCGGTGCGCAGCGCGCGGTCGTACGCGTCCGCGAGGTCGGACCCGACCGCGCAGCCCGCGGGGTTGGTGTGTTTGATCACCGCGGCCGCGGGGTCGTCGAACTCCTTCACGAGGTTCAGCGCGGCGTCCGCGTCGTTGTAGTTGTTGTAGCCCATGCCCTTCGCGCCGGGGTTCAGCTGGTCGGCGTCGACGACGCTCGCCTCCTCGCAGCCGTCGTCGACGTACAGGGCGGCGTCCTGATGCGGGTTCTCGCCGTACCGGAGCGTGGCGGTCCGCTCCTCGGAGACGAACCGCCGCTCCGGGAAGTCGCCGCCCACGTCGCCCTCGACCGCGACGTCGACGGGGTTCCCGTCGGCGTCCCGCTCGACGGTCACCCGGTCCTCGGCGAACCAGCGGACCGCCCGCGGGTAGGCGGTGAACTCGGCCTCGCGGAGGACGCGCGCCTTCAGCGAGTCGGCGTCGTCGTCCTCGTACACCGGGATCGGCTCCTGCGTGACGACCGGGCCGGCGTCGACCGCCTCGGTGACGACGTGGACCGTACAGCCGGTCGTCCGGACGCCGGCCTCCAAGACCTGTTCGTGGGCGTCCGTGCCGGGGAACGACGGGAGCAGCGAGGGGTGGACGTTCAGCGTCGTCGGGACGGCGTCGAGGAACTCGTCCGTCAGCACGCGCATGTAGCCGTCCAGACAGACCAGGTCGACGTCGTAGTCGGAGAGCCGCTCGACGACCCGGCGCTCGTGCGCCTCCCGCGACTCGCCCTCCTCGCGCTCGACGACCTCGGTCGGGACGCGGCGCTCCGTGGCGGCCTCCAGGACGGGTGCCTGCTCGCGGTTCGTCAGGACGACCGACAGCTCAGCGCCGCCCGGCGCGGCGTCGGCGATGTGTCTGAGGTTCCGTCCCCGGTTGCTCGCGAGTCCGGCGATCTTCATACCTGTGGGTCCGACCGATCGGGTATATCGATTGCGGTCCGCGCCGGTGTAATACGCACGTTTGCGGATCGAGACGGGGGTTCGACGGGACGAGAGCGCGAGACGGATCCACGTCCGTGCGTCGCCCCATCGACACGCTTTTGCTGGCTCCGCGGGCAGTCGCGGACATGAGAGACGACGGACGGACGGACGGCGGCGCGGCCGACGGGGCCGACTCGATCCCCGGGCTGTCCCGGTCGGACCCGCTCGCGGCCGTCTCGCCGCTCGACGGACGATACGCCGGCCGGACAGCGCCGCTGTCGCCGTACGCGAGCGAGGCGGGGCTGATGCGCGCCCGGACCCGCGTCGAGGTCGAGTACCTGATCGCGCTCGCGGACCTGGACGCGACGCCGATCGGTCTCGACGAGGCGAGCGAGACGGTGCTGCGCGCGGTCTACGAGGGGTTCTCGGCCGAGGACGCGCGCCTGATAAAGCGGCTGGAGACCGAGGGGGCCGCGGGGTACGACGCGACCAACCACGATGTGAAGGCGGTCGAGTACTTTCTCCGCGTCCGGCTCGCGGAACTCGCCGAGGGCGAGGCCGACGGGGACCCCGACGCCGACGGCTCCCCGCTCGACGCCGACGGCTCCCCGCTCGACGACGAGGAGTCCCCGCTCGACGCCGACGGCTCCCCGCTCGACGACGAGGAGTCCCCGCTCAACGACGCGGAGTCGCTGTACCCGTGGATCCACTTCGGGCTGACGAGCGAGGACGTGAACAACCTCGCGCAGCGGCTCCTCCTCAAGCCCGCGGTAAGCGACGTGATCGTTCCCGCGGTCCGCGAGGTGCGCGACGCGCTGGTCGAGTTGGCACAAGAGCATCGCGACGCGCCGATGCTGGCGCGCACCCACGGCCAGCCCGCGACGCCGACCACCTTCGGCAAGGAGATGGCGGTGTACGCCGCGCGGCTCGGCCGCGCGCTGGGCCGGGTCGTCGTCGCGAACGAGGACCTCTCCGGGAAGCTCGCGGGCGCGTCCGGCACCTACGCGGCGCACCGCGCCGCCTACCCCGACGTCGACTGGCGGGGGTTCTCGGAGTCGTTCGTGCGCGGGCTCGATCTGGAACACACCGCGCTCGCGACGCAGGTGAACCCCTGCGACGACCTCGCGGCGCTGTTCGACGCGCTGCGCGGCGTCAACAACGTCCTCCTCGATCTGGACCTGGACGCGTGGCTGTACGTCTCCGACCGCTACCTCGGCCAGGAGGCCGTCGAGGGCGAGACGGGGTCGTCGACGATGCCCCACAAGGTGAACCCGATCGACTTCGAGAACAGCGAGGGGAACCTCTCGGTGGCGAACAGCGACCTCACGTTCCTCGCCGACTACGTGACGAACTCGCGGCTCCAGCGCGACCTCTCGGACTCCACCGTCAAGCGCAACGTCGGCGCGGCGCTCGCGCACTGCCTGATCGGCTACTCGAAGGCCGCCGACGGGCTGGGGAAGGTCGTCCCGAACGAGGCCGTCATGCGCGAGGAGCTTGAGGCGACGCCCGAGGTGATCGGCGAGGCGGTCCAGACGATCCTCCGCCGCGAGGGCGACACCGAGGCGTACGAGCGCGTGAAGGCGCTCTCCCGCGGCCGGTCGGTGACGCTCGACGACTTCCGCGAGCTGTTCGACGACCTCGACATCGACGACGAGGTCCGCGCGGAGCTGAAGGCGCTCACGCCCGCCGGCTACACCGGGGTTGCCGACGACCTCGTCGACGAGCTCGACGAGTAGCGCGAACCCGGGGAGGCAAGCGGAGCGCCACAAGAGGTTTGCCGCTCGGCGCGAGAGACGCGATCGATGCCCTCCGAGAACGACGAGACGGAGTACTCCGTCTTCGACGACGACGAACTGAGCGAGAACGACAGCGGCCGCGACGCCGCCCCCGACGGCGACGCCGCGGGCTCCGCCGCCGGCCGCGGTGCCCGGACCGACGACCGCCCCGCCTCGCTCGGCGGCGACGGGACCGGCTGTCCGAAGTGCGGCGGCACGGCGACCGAGACCGACGAGATCGCCACCAGCGGGACGGGTCTCACCAAGATGTTCGACGTCCAGAACCGCAAGTTCCTCGTGGTCTCCTGCGCCGAGTGCGGCTACTCGGAGCTGTACAAGGGACAGTCGTCCGGGAACGCGATCGACTTCTTCCTCGGCTGATCCGGGAGGATCGGTCGTCCGGACCTGCCGGCCGACGTGATCGGCCGAAAGGGTCAGCGCGGAGCGATCGGTTTTTGTCGGAGAACGAACCATTACCGGTATGGTCTCCCTCCGACCGCTCGCGTCCCTCCCAGTCGTCGGCGTCCTCGCCGACGGCCGCACGTATCGCCACCTGCTGTACCTGCTGATCGCGATGCCGATCGCCTTCGTCCACTCGGGCGTGTTCTCGTTCGGCGTCGTCTTCGGGCTCGTCTTCGCCCCGGTGCTCGTCGGCCTCGCGGCCCTGTTCGCGACGCTCGTCGCCGCTCGGCTGTTCGCGGGGGTCGAGCGCTGGCTCGCCGACGCGCTGCTCGGGACCGACCTCGCGAAGCCGGACGACCTCGCCGACGCCGACGGCGCGCTCGGCGGCGCGAGGAAGTACGTGGACGCCGCCTCGACGTGGCGCGGACTCGGGTTCCTCATGGCGAAGTTTTGGGTCTCCCTGTTCGGGATCGTCCCGCTGCTGCTGCTCTCGCGGGGAATCCCGCTCGTCACCGCGCCGCTCCGGTATCCGCTCGTCGTCCAGTTCGGCGAGGTCGACGGCGAGCCGGCGACGTGGGCCATCGACGCGCTGCCGGAGGCGCTCGCGGCGGTCCCGCTGGGCGTCGCCGCCGTCCTCGTGGCCTGCCACCTCGCCAACGTCGCGGGGTACGCCGCCCGCCGGATGGCGGTCGCCCTGCTCGGCGGCTCGACCGGCGTCGAAGTCGACCGCGACGACGAGGACGAGCGCGTGACGGTCGACCGCGAGCGTGACGTCGCCTCCGGTGAGGACGGCGACCGCGCGATCGAGAGCGACCGCGCGGACGGCGACGCCGAAAGCGACCGCGAGACCGGCGACGACGACCGTGAGACTGACGCCGATCGGGCCGAACGCCCCGACTCCGGGGCGTTCGAGTTCGACGCCGACCGCCGCGATCCGGACGACGCGGACGACTCGACCGATCGGAACTGATCCGCCCGGAGCGCTTATTCGCCTCCAAGCGTCAGGACCGGCATGGCACCGACGCTCGTGACCGCGGCCGTGGGTGCGCTCCTCGCGGCCGCGCTGCTGGGGGACGCGTTCGACCGGCGATCGGTCGCGGTCGTCGTCGCGGCCGCGCTCGTCCCCTCGCTCGACGCGGTCGCGAGCCTCGCCGTCCCGGGCGCGACGAACGCCCTCCTCCACGCCGTCTGGCTCCTTTCCCTCGCGACCGCGCTGCTCTACTGGGACACGACGCTGCGCGGGGCGTCCGCGCTCCGCGAGCGCGGCGGGTGGCGCGCGGCGCGGACCGCGTGGGTCGCGCTCGCCGCGTTCGCCGTCGCCGGGATCGGTTCCGCGCTGTTCGCCGGCGAGGGCGCGGCCCTCCTCTACCCGCTGGAGGACGCCCGCTACGCCCTCCGAGGCCGGCTCGTGTTCTCGACGCAGGAGGGGCTCGTCCAGACGTTCCTGACGCTCGGCGCGGAGGGACCGGGGGTCCTCCCGATCGAGAGCGTCGGCGGGGCGGTCGCGGACCCGGTCGGCTCGTGGGTCAACCCAGACGGTCGGCCCGGCCTCGACCCGGGAGCCGACCGCGAGTTCCGGGTCGTCGAGAGCGGGTGGCAGCTGGTCGTCGTCGCCGCAGCGGCCGCGACGCTCGCGGTCCGGGGCTACGCGGGGCGGTCGGGGGTGCGTCGCTGAATGCCCTCGACGGTCGTCCACGCCGGGTTCGCGCTGCTGCTCGCCGCCGCGCTGCTCGACGACCGGCTCCTCGACCGCCGGGCGCTGGCGGTCCTGCTCGTCGTCGTCGTGCTCCCCGAGGCGGACAGCTTCCTCGGGTTCGTCATGGACGGCGCACATCGCACGGTCGGGCACACCTTCGTGATCCCCGCGGTCGCCGCGCTGGCGCTGTACTACGACACCCGCGTCCGGGAGTCGTCCGCGCTCCGCGAGCGGCTCTCGGACCGTTGGATCGCGGTCGCGTGGGTCGCGCTCTTCGTCCACGTCTTCGCGCACGTCTCGCTCGACTGGACGCACCTCGACGGCGTGAACGCGTTCTGGCCGCTCCGCGACCGGTTCTTCCACCTCGACGGGGAGATCCTCTACTCGACGGCGGACGGGTTCGTCCAGACGTTCGTCGACGTCCGGATCGACCCCGAGACGGGATCGCGGACCGTCGACGCGGGCGGCGGTGGCACCAGCGAGTCCGTCCACGTCAGCAACCCCGTCGAGCCGCGCGACCCCGACCTCGACGTTGAGGAGCCGGTCGACCGGCGGTTCCCGGTCGCGAACGCGGGCTGGCGGCTCTACCTGATCGGGCTGGGGCTGTTCGCGCTCGGCGCGCGGCGGCTTCAGGGGGACGGCGCACCAGCCGAGGAGTGACGGGCCCGAGTGCGAGTGCCTGACGGCGGGGGGACGAGAGGGGGCCGCGACCGCCGGATACGGGACGCGAGAGGCGTCGGCGGTGCGGGCCCAACATGGTATGACCGCAGGGTAAACCCCCCCGAGGGCGTAGGATCGGGTGATGTCCACCCAACCGGACCCGGACCTGTCGGACGCGGACGAGCCGCTCGCCGGGGAGTCGATCGCGGTCGTCGGTGCCGGCTTCGGCGGGCTCTCGGCGGCCGCCTACCTCGCCGACGCGGGGGCGGACGTGACGATCTTCGAGCGGAACGAACACCCCGGCGGGTACGCCGGGCGGATCGAGCGCGACGGGTTTCGGATCGACACCGGGCCGTCGTGGTACCTCATGCCGGAGGTGTTCGACCGGTTCTTCGAGTCGTTCGGACGGTCGACCGACGAGTACTACGACCTGATCGAGCTCGATCCCCTCTACGACGTGGTCTGGAAGGACGGCGACCGCGCGTCGATGCCCGCCGACCGCGCGGGACAGAAGGCGCTGTTCGAGTCGTACGAGCCGGGCGCGGGGGAGGTGTTGGACGACTACCTCGCGGACGCGGCGGAGGCGTACGAGCTGGGCATGGACCGGTTCGTCTACCCGAGCCGGTCGCGGCTGCGGGACATGGTCGACGCCGACGTGTTCCGGTCCGGGCGCGCGCTCCCGAAGCTCCGCGAGATGGACGAGTACGTCGGCGGCTACTTCGACAGCGAGAAGCTCCGCCAGATCGCGGAGTACAAGCTGGTGTTCCTCGGCGGCTCGCCGTACAACACGCCCGCGATCTACACGCTGATGAGCCACGTCGACATGAACCTCGGCGTCTACCACCCGACCGGCGGGATCGCGAGCGTCGTCGACGCGATGGCGGACCTCGCGCGCGAACTCGGCGTCGAGATCCGGACGAGCGAGCCGGTGACCGCGATCGAGCCGTCGGTCCCGGCGTCGGTCCCGAAGTTCGCCGTAGAGACGGAGCGCACCGGCGACGGGAACGGCTCCGGGGGGTCGGGCGGCGGCCGGTTCGACCGCGTCGTGGCGAACGCGCCGCCGCCGCACGTCGAGCGCGACCTCCTCCCGGCCGGGACCGTCGACCGCGAGTCGTACTGGGAGTCGCGGACGTACGCGCCCTCGGCGTACCTCTCGTACATCGGGGTCGAGGGCGACGTGGATCTGGAACACCACACGCTGGTGTTCCCGACCGACTGGCGGCCCCACTTCGACGACATCTTCGACGAGCCGGGGTGGCCCGACGACCCCGCGTACTACGTCCACGTCCCGTCGAAGACGGACTCGGAGGCGGCCCCGGAGGGCCACGAGGCCGTCTTCCTGCTCGTCCCGCTCGCGGCCGGACTGGAGGACGACCCGGAGACCCGCGAGCGGTTCCGGGAACTCGTGTTCGACGACCTCGCCGAGCACGCTGGCGTCGACTTCCGCGACCGGATCGTCTTCGAGGAGACCGCGTGCGTCTCCGACTTCCGGCAGCGGTTCAACGCCCCGCGCGGCACCGCGCTGGCGCTGTCGCACACGCTCGAACAGACCGGACCGCTCCGCCCCGCGCACCGCGCGCCCGGCGTGGACGGGCTCTACTACGTCGGGGCGTACACCAACCCCGGCATCGGGATGCCGATGTGCCTGCTCAGCGGCGAGCACGTCGCCGAGGCGGTCGTCGAGGACGCGACCGGGAGTGGCGTGCTGCCGTCGGTCGTGCCCACGTCGACGCTGCGGTGACCGGTCTCGGGGAGACCCGTCCCGGGGAGACCGGTCTCGAAGCGATCGGGTCCCGGACCGCCCGCCGCGTCACCCGGAGTCTTCTCCCGACTCGTCGATCGGCTCCGGTTCCTGCGCGGCGACCCAGTGCGTGACCGTGCCCGCGTCGCCGGACAGCGGCCGCAACGAGACGCGGTTCACGAACGGGGTGCCGTCCCGGCGTCGATTCTCGAGTTCGACGGTGACCGTCGACCACGTCGACAGCGCCTCGCGGAAGTCCGAGCGGGCGTCGGGGTCGGGGTCCGGCCCCTGAAACAGCCGCGGGTTCCGCCCCCGGAGTTCGTCGAGGGGGTAGCCGGTCCGCTCGCGGAACCAGCGGTTGACGTAGACGATGGGGGTGTCGCGGTACGCCGGCCCGGTGAGCGTGAGCCCGAGCGGGAGGTCGTCGAACGCCCGGACGCGGTCGACGAGGAGCGCCTCGCGCTCCGACCGGTCGTCGGGGTGGTCCCGGTCGTCGGGGGAGTCGGAGCGCGGCGCGGGCGACGCGAGGTCGAGTCCGTGGTCGTCGACCAGCGTCGAGAACCGGGACCGAAAGGCCCCGCGGTCGGCGTCGATCGCCGCGAGGACGTCGCGTCGAAGCGTCACGTGCGGACTCGGGAACGGAGCGGCAAACCGGTGTCGCTCCCGAACCGCGTCGGGCGTCCGCGTTCGGTCGACGACGTGACCGACGGCTGAAACGAATGTTATCCGTGTCCGTCACCGAGAGGCGGACGACAGATGCGCCGCACCACCGCCGTCCTCGCGCTCGTCGTGCTCGTCGCACTCGCCGGCTGCGGCGGGTTGGGAAGCGACGCCGTCGGAGAGGGACCGACCGGAGCGCCGTCGCCGTCGATCGAGTCCGTCTCCGCGCCGGAGTCGCTCGGCCACGACGGGCGGGGAGTCGTGGAGGCCACGGTGCGGTGGGAGGGACTCGCGGCCGACGGCGGCGAGTCTGCGGGTGAGGAGAGTTCGAACGCGACGCTCGACCCGGTCCGGGTCACGGTCCGGGTGGGCGACCGGACGCTGCGCGACGAGAACCGATCCGTTCCGGCGAACGGGTCGATGACGGTGACGGCCGGGATCGACGCCGCGACGCTCGACCCGGGCGACCACGAGATCGCGGTGACGGTCGGCGAGGCGAGCGCGACGCGGACGGTCACCGTCGAGGAGGCCCGGGCGGCGACGTTCACCGTCTCCGAGATCGAGGCTCCGGAGGAGGTGGCGTACGGCGAGGACCTGACGGTCGCCGCGACCGTGACCAATGTCGGCGACATCGCGGGCAACCAGACCGTCAGCGTCCGGTACGGGAGCGGGGCGAGCGCGAACCGGACGGTCGCGCTCGACGGCGGCACGGAGACGCGGCTGTCGGTCACGTTCGCGGACGTGCGGCTGGACGGGGGGTCGCACCCGGTGGTCGTCGCGACCGCGAACCGGACGCGGGAGCGGAGCTTGACGCTGACGCACCCGAGTCCGTACGGCAAGACGACCCTCCGGCTCCACGTCGACGACGACGCGGTCGACCGGGACGTCTCCGGGGTCGTCGCGGCCGCGACGGGCTACTGGGAGCGCACCGACGAGCGCTACCTCGGCTACCCGGTCGAGTACGAGCGCGTGAGCGACGAGGACCGGGCGGATATCGTCCTGCGGTTCGACCGCGTGGACCGGTGTGGCGTGGAGGACGGCGACGCGCGGTACTTCGGCTGCGCGGACCTCCTCGAAGACGAGCCGCGGACGCCGATGACCGCAACCGTCGAGCCGAACATCTCGGACGCGGAGATGAACGCGACGATCATCCACGAACTCGGCCACGTTCAGGGGCTCGAACACGGCGAGGAGCCGACCGCCCTGATGGCCCCGACCAGCAACCTCACGACCCACCGGCCGGTGACGGTCCACCTCCGCGCCGAGAGCGGCGACGTCCCGCGACGCGTCGAAGACGAGGTGGCGGAAGCGCTCGACTACTTCGCGTCGCGCGACATCGTCGGCGACGACGACTTCAGGTGGGAGTTCGTCGACAGCGCGCGCGAGGCGCACGTCCAGATCACCTACGACGACCAGGGGGGCGTCTGCTTCGACGACGGCGGCGGGTCGTGTACGGTCGACGGCGAGTACTACGGGCAGCAGGACGTGCGGTTGGAGGAGATAGACGACGAGGTCGTCGCGTGGCACGTCGGCGCGTCGTTCGCGCCGGTGCTGTTAGAAGAGGTCCCGCCGGAGCTGACGGGCGAGGCGGACCGGCGGGAGCGGGAGGAGTGGCCGGAGGGGTAGGGTCGGTTCGTCTCTCTTGATGCGCGTGTATTCCCGGAATACACGTATCGCTCAGGCTGCTAATGGGTCTGAAGTAATTTGGGTTACAGTCGACGATCGATTCGAAATTGTGCGTCAAGTCGGGTCACCAGTCGGGCGAGAAGGGCCTGTATCTCGCCCACCGTCCAGTCTAAAGATGTCTAGCCAAACACTAACACCAGATCGACTCATTTTGCCGATATGACGGCCCAGTACGGATATTCGTACCACGGATTTGAGATCTCAATTGAAACAGAGCCAGAGCCTTCTCCAGTTCTTTGGACGCATCAAACACCTACTCTGAAGATCACGTTTGAGAACACTCAAGAGTCCACTACAGAGTGGTCTGAGGACAACTCAATTAGAGTGGCAATTGAGGTAGACGGTGATCAAGTCTGGACAGATATCGTAGGGTTCGGACCACTCGATCACGGTAAATCAAAGACCATTCGGATAGAAGGTGCGCCATTAACCTTTGAGGGACATGCGGTTGTCGGTGTAATCAGCGGTGGCGTGTCGAATCCTAATTCAGATGACCGCCGAGCAGGGATGAATCCAGGGAGTGCGTCTCAAACAATTTCTCCTTGTTACGCATTTAGCGTCTGGGACGAGAGTCATTATGATGCCACTGTACGTACGCCTAAGCGACTCCAATGGGCCAGCGTCGTAACCTCTGCGGCACTAATATTCTTTGCTCTGGTCCAGATCTGGATAACATTATAGCCGATATGCTAGTGTCTATGTCCGGTTTTCCTCCAGTTGTCGGAAAGTCCCAGTTTGCCAGACAAGTATGCCAATTCACTAATCCAGCCAAACACAGGTGATTCTCTTCATGATTTGGTTGATACTGTAAGTCCACACTAATGTATTTACCATCAAATATTCATCTGACTGTATGGCGATTGACACTGTAGTCAGGACATTCGAAGGTGAAAACAAACGCATCCTGTGGCTACCTTCAATTACACTCGCATACCTTTTTACACTCTCTGGGGATAAATTTCAATTTGTGGCTGCCGTCATTGCCACCGGTGGTGCCCAGTGGTTCAGAATCTTGATTAATCCTGAGTTTACTTCTAGAGGAAGTTTACCGTCAGCCGTGGGTTGGCTCAACAAAAATTATTCATTTGGGGAAATGTCAATACTGTCCGTCCTCTCTGTTATTTACGCTGGCATCGCGGGATATGCTATATGGAAACTGTACCGATATTTCACACACCAAGATCTCGTACTTGTTGGATTAGGGGTAATTTGGTGTGGTATCGGTATCGTTGTTCTTGTGAACCTAGTAGGTGCTGTGAACATTGATAGCGGTAACTGAGAAAATAACAGCCAGTTCCGCTAGATTAGCACAGACGGTAGCTCATGGCACTCACATTCAGAGTTGCCAGACCATAGCAAGAAGCATTCTCTAACCCGGTGGCCATCATCCGGAACCATCTGGAACACCCACGGTTCACTTTGTTTCCCCTTCCGAGAACGTCGGTGGCATGACGGCCCTGTCTTCGAAGACAACCACCTCCCCGCAACGATCGTCGGTCGAAACCGCTACATGAACGACTTGACGGACGAGGAGGACGCGATCGTTGAGGACGCGGTCAACGACGAGTAAGACGGGAAGCGATCTGGAAACGTGTCGTGAACGCGTTTTGACCCGACCACCAGCAGGCTTTTGCGACCGGCACCGGTAGAGGAGAGTATGAGTCTCACCACCGACGACTTCACGGCGTTCACCGGCGACGATCCCGAGGACGACGAGGAGGTCCCCCTCGGTGACGCGCTCAGGGAACTCGCCGTCGACGTTGACGTCGACTCGGTCGAGGCGGTTCGCGACGTCCGCGAACGGATATGAGGCTGTTTTTCGACACGAACGTCATCGTTGCGGCAGTCACCCGAGACACGGACCGATCGGAGGCGGCCGTGACCGTACTCAACGAATGCGAGGAGGGCTACGCCTCACTGCTCAACCTCATGGAGCTTCGGACCGTCCTCGCGAAGAAAAAGCAAATCGAGCGCGATCGGGTCCGACAGATCGAGCAGCGAGTTGCGTCTCGGGTCACGGTCACGTTTCCGGACGCTTCCGACTTCCTCGACGCGAATCGCGTACAAGAGGAGAAGCTGTTGTATCCGATGGACGCGATCGTGCTATCGGCAGCGGACGCGGTCGACGCGGAACTCGTCACGTTCGACAGCGAGCTCCAGGAACACGGAGCGATAAGTCCGAGCGAAGCGATCGCAGTAGATATCGATTGATTCCGTATCAATCGAGAGTCCCCGCTCTGCGATGACCGGCGGCGCTACGTCGAGGCGAAGGAGCGCGCAGACGAACTCGATACGTAGATCGCGATCGCTGAGGAAGCGTTCGATGACAAGTAGGTACGACTGAAGGATGAGCTAAATTGACTCGCGGGGGTCCCGCGAGCGAACACAGTGAGCGAGTGGGACCACGCGAGGAAATGACTGAGCGAACGAAGTGAGCGAAGGAATGGACTCGCGGGGATTTGAACCCCGGGCCTTCCCCGTGCCAGGGGGATGATCTACCACTGATCTACGAGCCCTCGACGCACTCGTTCGTTGCCCGCTGGATATATTAAGGCCTTCGACTCGGCGACGCCATCGGCGTCGCGTTCGCGCCGTCTCAGATCCGGTCCGAGTCCACGTACACGTCGAGGTCGACGTCGCGGCTCGACCCCTCGAGGTCGCGCACGGCGCGCTCGACCACGCGCTCCGCCTCGCTCCGGATCAGCGGGATCGCCTTCTTCAGCACCCAGTCGAACGAGACCAGCCGCGGGAGGTCGAGCGCGTCGGAACTGGCCGAGCCGGGGTCGAACTCGACCTCCAGCGCGACCTCGCAGGGCGCGTCCGTGTTCGGACCGTCGTCGGTCGCGTCGCCGTCGCTCGCGCGCTCGTCACCGGCTCCGGTCTCGGGGGGCGTCACCCGCCAGCAGCCACCGGCGTCGATGTCCTTCGTGATCTCCCAGTCGATCCGCCTCGGGGGCTCGACGCCGGTCACCTCCGAACGCGCGGTGTAGGATATCTTCCACCACGCGAAGGTGAGCGCGTACCGGGTGCCGGGGCCGCCGTCGCCCGTCACCGTCCGGACCTCGCTGAGGTACTCGGAGTAGTTCGCGTACCGCGGGAAATCGAGCAGGAAGTCGTACACCTCCTCGGGGTCGGCGTACACCTCCGTACTCACGACGAGTTCGTCCACGTACGAGGGTTCGAGCCGCGCTTATTAAACCGTCCGGCGAGACGCGGTCGAGGCCGGCGACCGAGTCGCTTCCGACACGTCGGCCGAGACCGCCGAAGTCCCAGCCGTACATGGCCAAACCCAGCGCGAACGACTTCGTGACCGAGGCCTCCGAAGCCCCAGTCGCGAGGACTCGGTGCGCTCGCTGCGCTCCTCAGTCGCTCGTTTCACTCGCTCCTTTCGGTGCTTACGTCGCGCGCCTTCGCCCTCGCGACTGCCCCTTCGAGTCCCGCCCCACACCGCTCCGCACAGCACCTCACGCCTCCCCAGCCTCGTCAGTCGCCGTCGCTCCGCTCCGGCGACTGACTCCCTCGCGCGTGCTGTTCGGCCGCGGGGCGGCCTCACGGGCACGCGCCACCGCTTCCGGTTCGCTCGTTCGGTGGCGATAGACGGGCGGGAAATTCCCTCGCCTGAGACCCGGAACGGGCCGCCGAAGGCGTCGGATACATGGGAGTCCCGCCGCTCGTACACCCATGGCCGCAGACGACCGCAACGCCTTCGAAGTGTATCGCGACCGGGTCGACCGGCCGCTCGGGCGGCTGTTCCGCGAGTACGGCGCGCCCCAGGCGCACTGGCTCGTGACCGGGATGGTCGCCAACGTCGTCGCCCGCGTCGCGGGACTGATCCCGCCCGTCGTCCTCGGCGTCGCCATCGACGCCATCTTCACCGGCACGGGGCCCTACACGCTCCCCGTCGTCCCGGACGCGTGGCTGCCGACCGAGGACGGCGCGCAGTTCCGGCTCTCGATGCTCCTCATCTTCGGGTCGTTCGTCGTGACGGGCGTGTTCACGTACATCTACGGCATCGCCGCGAACAACTTCGCCCACCGCGTGATGCACGAGGTCCGGACCGACTCGTTCGACCAGATGCAGCGGCTCGACATGACGTTCTTCGACGAGAAACAGACGGGAGAGGTCATGTCCGTCCTCAACAACGACGCGTCGAACCTTGAGGTCTTCTTGGACAACGCCTTGCAGAACTCCGCTCGGCTCGGCGTGATGGTGGTCGGCATCGCGGGCGTGTTGGTGTACTACAACTACGAACTCGCGGTCGTCACCCTCGCCGCCATCCCCCTGATGATCCTCCTCACGCTCTGGTTCATGCGCGCGGTGGAGCCGCGGTACGTCGCCCAGCGCTCGGTCGTCGGCGACCTCAACACCGCCCTCGAAAACGCGCTCTCGGGCGTCGAGCTGGTGAAGACCTCCAACACGGAGGCGTACGAGAGCGAGCGCGTCGAGGACGCCTCCCACTCGTACTTTCAGCGGACGATGTCGATCCTCCGGCTCAACTTCGTCTACCGGCCCGGAATGGAGCTACTCGCCGGGCTGGCGTTCGCGACCACGTTCGCAGTCGGCGGGTACTGGCTGGAGAACGGCGCTCCCGGACCGTTCACGACGGAGCTGACCGTCGGGACGTTCGTCACGTTCATCCTCCTCACCCAGCAGTTCGTCGCCCCGCTCGCCGAGGTGTCGAACATCATCGACCAGTACGAGAACGCGAAGGCCTCCTGCGAGCGCGTGTTCGGACTTCGCGACATCCCGGTCCGCATCGAGGACGCGGACGACGCGGTCGAACTCGGCGGCGCACAGAGCGACGGCGGGACCCGCGACGGCGGCATCCGGAACGACGGCGGGACCCGCGACGGCGACCGGACGCCCGCCCAGGGAGGCGATCACGGCGGCGTCGCCGGGGCGGTCGAGTACGACGACGTCTCGTTCGCCTACCCCGAGAACGCCCTGATGGACCCCGCCGAGGCCGACGAGCGGGTCCTCCGCGGCGTCTCCTTCTCGGCCGATCCGGGCGACACCGTCGCGCTGGTCGGACCGACGGGGGCGGGGAAGTCGACGCTGCTCAAGCTCCTCCTCCGACTGTACGACGTCACCGACGGCGCGATCTACGTCGACGGCCACGACGTCCGCGACGTGACCGTCGAGAGCCTCCGCTCGTCGGTCGGCTACGTCGCGCAGGACACCACGCTGTTCGACGGGACCATCGCCGAGAACATCCGCTACGGGCGGTTCACGCGGATCGACGAGGACGGGAGTGAGGACGACGGCGGAGACGGAGGCGGTGGCGGCGGCGACGAGGAAGCGATCCGCGAGCGCGTGATCGAGGCCGCGAAGGCCGCCGAGGCCCACGAGTTCATCTCCTCGCTGCCGAACGGCTACGAGACGCGGATCGGCGAGCGGGGCGTGAAGCTCTCCGGCGGCCAGCGCCAGCGGCTCGCCATCGCCCGGGTGGTGCTTCAGGACCCCGCAATCTTGATCTTAGACGAGGCGACCTCGGCGGTCGACACGGAGACGGAGATGCTGATCCAGCGCTCGCTCGATCGGCTCGCGGCCGACCGCACCACCTTCGTCATCGCGCACCGGCTCTCGACGGTGACCGACGCCGACACCGCGCTCGTGCTGGAGGACGGCGCGGTCGTCGAGCGGGGGAGCCACGAGGAGCTGCTAGCCGAGGACGGACTGTACGCGAAGCTCTGGGGCGTCCAGGCCGGCGAGATAGACGAGCTACCGGAGGAGTTCGTTGAGCGCGCCCGCGAGCGTCACGTCGAACGCGCGGTCGAGCGAGCGACGGAGAGCGAGGTCGACTCCGAGACGCTGGAGTGACCGCTCGGCCCGCCTGAGTTCTTTCCGCGTCAGTCGTCGCCCGACGCCTGTCCGGTCGCGTCCGCGTCGCCGCCGGGGACCGCCGCGGCCGGGGCGGGCGGCTCGTCGCGCACGTCGTCGCCGATCCCCTCGGCGATGACGTCGGCGTAGGCGTCGGGGAAGACGCGGACGAAGTCGTCGAGCGCGGCCTCCCAGTCGTCGAGCAGGTCGGCCGCGCGCTCGCTGTCGGTGTACGCGCGGTGGTTCTCGACGAGCCGGCGGAGCATCCGCTCGTCGGACTCGTCGAGCGTCTCGGAGACGGAGACCATGCCGCGGTTCACGCGGTCGTCGAACCGGTCGTCCGGGTCGTACACGTAGGCGATGCCGCCCGACATCCCGGCCGCGAAGTTCCGGCCCGTGTCGCCGAGGACGGCGACGACGCCGCCGGTCATGTACTCGCAGCCGTGGTCGCCGACGCCCTCGACGACCGCCCGGACGCCGGAGTTGCGGACGCCGAACCGCTCGCCGGCGACGCCGTTGACGTACAGCTCGCCCGACGTGGCACCGTACAGCGCCACGTTCCCGACGACGACGTTCTCGGTCGGGTCGTACCCCGCCTCAGCCGGGGTCTCGACCACGAGGCGACCCCCGGAGAGCCCCTTGCCGACGTAGTCGTTGGCGGCACCCGCGAGCTCCATCGTGACGCCGGACGCGAGGAACGCGCCGAAGCTCTGGCCCGCCTCGCCGTCGAACCGGCAGGAGATCGTGTCGTCGGGGAGCCCCTCGCCGCCGTGTTCGGAGACGACGCGGTTCGACAGCGTCGCGCCGACCGCGCGGTCGACGTTGCGGATGTCGCGGGTGAGCGCGACCGGCGCGCCGTCCTCGATGGCGGGGGCGGCCTCGTCGATGAGGTCCCAGTCCAGCAGGTCGTCGATGCCGGCGTGGGCCTGCTCGCGGACCTTCGTGCGGGACTCGCCCGCGGGTTCGGCGATCACCGCCGAGAGGTCAAGGTGCTTCGCCTTCTCGTGGTCCGTCTCGCGCTGGGCGAGCAGCCCGGGGCGACCGATGAACTCCTCCAGTTCGGTGTACCCCTGCTCGGCCATGATCTCCCGGAGCTCCTGCGCGATGAACGTCATGTAGTTGATCACGTGGTCCGGCTGGCCGGGGAACCGCTGCCGGAGGTCCTCGCGCTGGGTGGCGACGCCGACCGGACAGGTGTTCTCGTGGCACTGCCGGGCCATCACGCAGCCGGAGGTGACGAGCGACGCGGTGCCGAAGATGTACTCCTCGGCCCCGAGCGCGGCCGCGACCGCGACATCTCGCCCGGTCCGCAGGCCGCCGTCGGCCGACACCCGGATGCGGTCGCGCAGGCCGGTCGCGCGGAGCATCTGGTTCGCCTCGGCGAGGCCGAGCTCCCACGGCAGGCCGGCGTTCTTGATCGAGGTCTTCGGCGACGCGCCGGTCCCGCCGTCGTGGCCCGAGACGTGGACCACGTCGGCGTTCGCCTTCGCGACGCCGGCCGCGATGGTGCCGATGCCGGCCTCCGAGACCAGCTTCACGTTGACGTCGGCGTCAGGGCTCGCGGCCTTCAGATCGAAGATGAGCTGTTTGAGGTCCTCGATCGAGTAGATATCGTGTTGGGGCGGCGGCGAGATGAGGCCGACGCCGGGGGTGGAACACCGGACGTGCGCGATCATCTCGTTGACCTTCTCGCCGGGGAGGTGGCCGCCCTCGCCGGGCTTCGACCCCTGCGCCATCTTGATCTGGAGCTCCTCGGCGTTCGCGAGGTAGTCCGCGGTGACGCCGAAGCGGCCGGAGGCGACCTGCTTGACGGTACACTCCTTCTCGGTGTCGAACCGCTCCGGAGGCTCGCCGCCCTCGCCGGTGTTCGACTTCCCGCCGATCCGGTTCATCGCGATGGCGTTGTTCTCGTGGGCCTCCGGCGAGATGCTCCCGAGGCTCATCGCGGCCGTCGAGAAGCGCTCGACGATCGACTCGACCGGCTCGACCGCCTCGACCGGGACCGGGTCGCGGTCGGAGTCGAACTCTAGCAGGCCGCGCAGCGACTGTAGCTCCTCGGTCTGGTCGTTGACCAGTTCGGCGAACTCGCGGTACTGCTCGTAGTCGCCGCCGCGGACCGCCTGCTGGAGCGTGCCGACGGTCTGGGGGTTCCAGCCGTGTTTCACGCCCGACGAGCGGTGTTCGTACTCGCCGGTCGTCTCCAGTTCTGGGTCGGCTCCGAACGCCATCGCGTGCCGGGTGCGGAGGTCGTCCTCGATCTGCTCGATCCCGATCCCCTCGGTCCGGATCTCCGTCCCCTCGAAGTACTCGGCGACGAACGCGGAGTCGAGCCCGACCGCCTCGAAGATCTGGGCACCCTGATAGGATTCCATCGTCGAGATGCCCATCTTCGCCATCGTCTTCAGGAGGCCGTCCTCCAGCGCGTGCTGGTACGCCGCGAGCGCCTCCTTCTCGTCCGCGCCGTCCGGGCCGGCGACGACGTCGGCGATGGAGGCGTACGCGAGGTACGGGTCGACGGCGTCGGCCCCGTAGCCGACGAGCGTCGCGAGGTGGTGGACCTCGTGCGGCTCGCCGGACTCGACGACGACCCCCGCGCGGTTGCGGAGCCCCTTGCGGACGAGGTGGTGGTGGACCGCGCCGGTCGCGAGCAGGCTCGGCACCGCGAGCCGGTCCGGGCCGACGGCGCGGTCCGAGAGCACGACGACGTCCGCGCCGTCCTCGATGGCGGCCGCCGCGTCCCCGCGGATCCGGCTCACGGCGTCGACGAGCGACCCGTCGCGGTCGTACGTCACGTCGACCGTGACGGAGGAGAACGCGGGGCCGTCGGCCGCGCCGTCGCGGTCGCCCGGAGTCCGCTCGCCCGGGCCGGGGAGGTCCCGGAGGGCGGCCGTCTCGGCGTCCGTCAGGACGGGCGAGTCGGCGACGATCTGCTCGGCGTGTTCCGGCGTCTCCGAGAGGGGGTTGCGCTGGTTCCCGATGCGGGTCTCCAGCGAGGTGACCAGCTCCTCGCGGATGTAGTCGATCGGCGGGTTCGACACCTGCGCGAACAGCTGTTTGAAGTAGGTGAAGAGCGGGCGGTCGATGTCGGCGAGGACCGACAGCGGGGTGTCGTCGCCCATCGAGCCGACCGGGTCCTTCCCCTCCTCCGCCATCGGCTCGACGAGGTGGTTCAGCGAGTCGGTCGTGTAGCCGAACGCGGCCTGATGCGCGCGGACGGTCGGTTCGGTCTCGTCCGGGTCGGTCGCGTCACCGCCGTCCGAATCGCCCCCGTCGGCGTCGCTCGCGTCGGGACCGTCCGTGTCGATGCCGGCCGCACCCTCGCTCTCGTCCGCGAGCGCATCCAGATCGAGCTGCCCGCGGTCGACCCACTCGCCGTACCGGTCGTCGGTGAGGTTCTCGAACACCTCGTCGTCCGGGACGATGCGGCCCGTCTCCGGGTCCGCGACGAAGATCTCGCCGGGGTGGAGGCGTCCGCGACGGCGCACGTCGGCGGGGTCGGTCGGGAGCGCGCCGACCTCGCTGCCGACGACGAGGCGGTCGTCGGTCGTCACCTCGTAGCGGCACGGGCGAAGTCCGTTGCGGTCCAGGACGCCCGCGACGCGCTCGCCGTCGAAGCCGATGACGAGGGCGGGGCCGTCCCACGGCTCGACGAGCGAGGCGTGGTAGTCGTAGAAGTCGGCGCGGTCGTCGTCCATCAGGTCGTCGCCCCGGAACGCCTCCGGGATCAGCATCCGGAGGGCGTGCGGGAGGTCGCGGTCGGTCTGTAAGAGGAGTTCCAAAGCGTTGTCGACACTGGCGGTGTCGGACTGGTTCGGGTCGTCGATCACCGGCTTGATCGTGTCGAGTTCGGCCCCGAACGCCGGGTGTTCGAGGTCGTTCTCGCGGGCCCGCATCCAGTTGACGTTGCCGCGGATCGTGTTGAACTCGCCGTTGTGGACGATGTTCCGGTACGGGTGCGCGAGGTGCCACGCGCCGAGCGTGTTCGTCGAGAAGCGCGCGTGGACCAAGGCGACGTGGCTCGCGAACCGCTCGTCGGTCAGGTCCGGGTAGTAGTCCGCCAGCTGCGACCCCTTCAGCAGGCCCTTGTAGACGACCCGCTGGCGGTCGAGCGAGCAGACGTAGAAGCGGCCGGCACCGTCGACGTCGGCCACCTCGTTCTCGATCTCGCGGCGCGCGGCGTACAGCGCGCGGTCGAAGCCGAGCAGGTCCGGGTCGGCGTCGTCCGGGCGCGTCTCCTCGGTCGTGAACCGCTGGGCCAGCCCCGCGCCCTCGACGGGGGCGACGAACACCTGCGACACCTCCGGCTCCGACTCGAGGGCCGTCGCGCCGAGGTCCGCGTTGTCGGTCGGGACCGAGCGCCACGCGAGCACCTCCAGCCCGTAGACGGCGCACACCTCGGCGATGACGTCGTGGATCTCCGCCCGAACGCCCGGCTCCGGCGGCATGAACACGGAGCCGACGGCGTACTCCTCCGGGAGGTCGGCGTCGACGACCTCTCGGAAGAACTCGTCGGGTCGGGCGACCATGATTCCCGCGCCGTCGCCGGTGTTCTCCTCAGCGCCCGTCGTCCCGCGGTGTTCGAGGTTTTCGAGAAGCGTGATCGCGTCCGAGACGGCCTCGTGGGTCGGGTCGGCGTCGAGGTCGACGACGCCGCCGATTCCGCAGTTCGACCGGTCGTCCGTCGGCGCAGCGAGCCCCCCCTCCTGACCCGAGGACTCCGAGTCGCGTACGCCCCGGGTGGTACTACGTGACTTGGTCATACACTCGCATACGAGTGAACAGTTAAAGGTATGACCCTGATAGGGGTAGGATCCATCGTACACACATTAGGGAATATAAGGTAATTATCCATCACGGGTGGTGAACAAATCACACACCTTTGAGTTGATCAGCTGGTCCCGCTATCAGAGCTTACTGCCGATAGATATTCCACGGAGACGGCTCGAACGTTTCACGTATTCGGAAATGACTGGCGAAACGTCCAGTCGTATTTTACTCCTCAAGCGGGACGAACGTGCCATTGATGTCCCACTCGTGGATACAGTAGACGCTGCCGGCGTCGTCGTCGATCCGCCACCCGTCGGCCGCGTCGTCCCAGCGCTCCTCGCGCCCGCACAGCTCGCACGTGCGCTCCTTCGGCGGCGTGATAGTCGCGCTCATACCCGAGCGAACGAGGCGGCCGAGCAAAAGGATACCGCCGGTCGGCGAGGCCGACGGCGGCGGAACGATCGCCCGACCCCGCCGTTCCGACGCGTCGGCGGTCCGACCGCCGTCGCGGCTCACAGCCGACGGCGAGCGAGCAGCGCCGCGGACGCCACCGCCGCGAGCGAACCCACCGGCCCGAACCCAGGGAGATCGTACATGGTCGACCGGATCGGTGCCTCGTCGTACCCGAGGTCGCTCGCGGGGTTGTCGTCGGCATCGCCCCGTTCGCCGGTGTCTACCGACTCGGCCTCTCCGGTCGCGGCCTCGGAGCCGCCGTCGGACCCGCCTCCGTCACTCGCTCGACCGGTCTCCGAACCCGGTTCTCGCGCCGCGGGACGCTCGCCGTCGGTCGTCCCGTCGCCTCCGAAGAGCGCCGGCGGTCCCGCGGACGGCGGGATCTCCGACGTGCCGGGCGCGACCGTGATCCCGGTCCCGGGAGGGGCCGTCTCCCGGTCGCCGCCGGACCCGCGCGATCCGGTGGCTCCCCCCTGACCGCTCCCGTTCGAAACGCTAGCCCCCGCGTCCGAACCGGACCCACCGCCGGCCGGGGCACTCGCGCCCCCGGAAGCGCCGGAAGCACCAGGGCCGCCAGAAGCGACAGAGCCGCCAGAAGCGCCCGAAGCGCCCGAAACGCCGGACCCGTCAGCGGAACCGGTACCGCCGGAGTCGTCCGTCGTCCCCGATCCGGCGGCCGTCCCGGTTCCGGCTGAACCGCCCGAGTCGGTCGGAGGGGATTCGGTCGATCGCGCCGTGTCGGAACCGTTCGCGCTCCCGTTCGTCGCGGGTTCGTCGGGCGCGTCGGCGACGTACGTCAGCCGCGTCGTCGCCGGGTCGTCGGTGCGATTCAGTCGCTCGTCGTCGACGCTGAACCCCGCTTCGAACGTCTCGCCGTCGGCCGGCGGCGTCTCGGTGCCGAACGCGGTCTCACCGTCGGTGACGAGGAAGAGCCCCTCCCGGTCGAGGTGGACCGTCGAGTCGCTCGGGACCGGCCCGAGCGCGTCCTCCTCGGTGGCGGTAGTGGCCTCGCTCGCGTTCGTCCGCCTCACTCCGAACGAGAGCCCGTCGAGCCGGGCGAGGTCCGCGCCGCGGTCCAGCGACGCGTTCGCGGCGACCGGGAGACCGGTCAGTCCGGTCGCGTTCACCCCGTAGACCATCGTGTCGTTCGGGCCTGCGGTCGTCGCCTCCGAGAGCGTGCCGTTCTCAACGGCGTCCCGGATCGCGGTCGCGTTCTCGAACTCCCCCGGAACGGCTTCGCGCGTGGTGTACGCGCTGAGATCGCCCGTCGACCGCGGAGTCACCCTAACCGTGGCTGTGTCGTTCGCGACGGCGGTACCGTGCTTCGACCGCAGCGTGACGTCGTACGTTCCGGGAGAGACCGAATCGAGGTCCCCGGTAATCGACTCGACGCTGATGTCGGGCCCGGTCGAGACGAACTCCGACGGCGACTCCGGCGACGCGTACGTGTTGATCGTGATCGGCGTTGGACCCGTATCGGTCGTCGTGAGGTTGAGTGTTATAGTAGCGTTACTGGCTGTATTGTTTAGATTCAGACTTAGTGACGATACACTATGATAGACTAAAGAGCGGATATGATCGCCATTAGCAACTCTGTTTGGAATGTTTCTCAGCGACATATGTTTCGCACCGCTCCCAATTATTTCGAACGTTTTTGAACTTCCTTTGTCTGATTTTATCCGGTATTCACCAGATGCTATATTTGAGGTGTTGAATCCTATTTTTGATGAATTACTTAATCTGGTCCCTACGGAGACAACACGTGATTGGTTACCACTAATTCTGTGTAGCTCAACTTCACTCCCATCTGTGCTGGAATTATAATTGATTAGCTGTCCAGAATATACAACTCTGTCTAGCGACTTGTTGTGATAGATCCGAATACCAGTATCAGAGACCGACAGGTTTGTACGGAGAGACTCATTTATACGTATTACCCCGTACTTTGCGACACCATCTGTAACAAACTGGTCATTTAGGTCTGAGTTTCGTAGCAATTCCGCTTTTTCAGGAGATATCAGTTCACCTGAACTGTATCCGTGCGCTAGTTGAATAGCCGCAGCATAACGGTTACTGCGGGATATACTAGATTTATGAGAGGTAGTGTTAAAGTATAGATTTAAACAATTGCTCCTACCTGTTCGTACTCTTGAACTGGCTATTGGTTTGTTCTGTAACATGTAGCCGGTAGAGTTTATTGGGTATAAAGTGACGACGTATGGCGTTCCCTCGTTAATTGCGTCAGATACTTTAACATCAGAAATCTCAATCTTGTTCACTCCTGACGAATTATAGGACATACTACTTGCGTTAAGATCAGCCATTACCATCCTGCCCTTATCTGTTGATAGTGCTAAATCGGTCATATTGGAAGATAAGCCGTTTTTGAACGGATCATCTGTAGATTTGATCGTAGAATTGGCGAAGAGGTAACCTATGAAGTCACCACCAAGCAGGGAAGTATCAATAGAAATTGCTTCATTTGTTCTGAGCGTATCCTTTGAAATATTTCGAGTAGTAATTATTTCATCGCTGTTGTTTTTAGTAACAACCAGGGTCGAATTGATATTGCCTTCTAAACGGTCGATTGTTATTCCCGGAGTAGTATATCTATCTCCATGTAACTGTGGTGAAACCGTAGCTTGGTCGTGTATTCGGATGTTTCCGTCGACTATTTTGAAAGATTCTGTGTTTCTGTGGACTTCGTTTCTCGTAGTGATTGACCTAGAGCCATTCACAACACCAATCTGGTATTTAATTTGGGTTGACTTTTCGGCGTTATTTGTGTTCATCTGAGATATCTGAATAGAACCAATTTGTACTGAATCCGTTGAGTTATCAGGACGAATTTTGGCCATCAGTAGTGTGGAATTTTGTGACTCTAGCTGTTGGGTGTCAGCTATAGTGCCATTTTGGATGTTGCTGATCGACATTGAAGCAGATGACACGTTGACACCTCTTGATTCAATACTACGCAGATTCAGGTACAATTTGAGGTGTCTGCGCTGTTCTATCCGGTCAGAACGTAATATTTCGATGTCCGTTATATTTTGATTCGATTGACCAATACGGATGATGCCGGGTTCGCCTGTTTTGTTCAGGTAAGGCGTGTCGTCTTGATTTTCTGCCACAACTACGTTTGCTCCCGGTAGTAACACGGGGGAGCCAATCACAAAGCAGATCATAATACCGACCGACACCCACCGAAGCGATCGCGTCCGGATCATAGCGAACGGACCACGAATGCCAGAGCGGTCGCTGTCAGGGCGATGCGGGGTCGAGACCCGACCCGCTGCTCGCGAAGCGCCGCTCGTCACACCGCGGGATTTCTCACTCGGTTCGATCGCTTATAAGTGGCTTACGGAGCCGAAAGCTTCCGATCGGGGAAATAACCGTACGACGGCGGGAAGGAACACGAGCGCTGTTGAGGGTGTTCGACCGCGGAGTAACACGGAACGACGAGAAAGGGCCGCCGGGACAGTCGCCGAGCCCGGTCAGTGCTCGACCGC
Organism: Halorubrum hochsteinianum; assembly: GCF_023702125.1. Classification (NCBI taxonomy): domain Archaea; kingdom Methanobacteriati; phylum Methanobacteriota; class Halobacteria; order Halobacteriales; family Haloferacaceae; genus Halorubrum; species Halorubrum hochsteinianum. The sequence continues at coordinate 288,491 of NZ_CP098415.1, forward strand.
TCCCATCATCGAGAGCAGCTGTTCGGACTGGTCGATCTCCTGCGGGTGGACGCCGATCATCGCGATGACGTCGTCGTCGTGCTGAACGGTGCCGATGTAGACGAGGACGGGGATGTCGTCCACGGAACCGCTCTGGCCGTTGGCGTCGCTGACGTCCGCGCTGACGGTCGTTTCGAGGACCGAGACGGTGACATCCTCGCCGAGAACTGTCCGCGTCTCCTCGCCGACCTCCTCGATGTCGTCGGTCTGAATTTCCGTTCCGTTGCCGCCGATCCCCTGCTGGTCGACCTGGTTGAGGAGCCGTCGGATGAGGTCCGCGCCCTCGGCCCTGACGAGCGGGTTGACCGACTGTCCGGCGACGGACTCGTTCGGAGTGCTCGCCACGAACAGCGCCGACCCGACCTCCTCGTTCGTGTACTGGGCGACCCACGTCGTCGCCGACACCTCGACGTTCACGCCGCTGGCGTTGAACTTCCGGTCGATGGAGAACGATTTCGGGTCCTGTCCGGAGAACCCGTCCGCGTACGCGCTCTTCGGGATCCGTGCCGGGTCCGCGCTGAGGTCGAGACTCTGGTCCTGACCGGCACACCCGGCGACGGCGACCGTGGTCGAGGCGGCGAGTGCCGCGAGCAGCCCACGTCGTTTCATGGGCACAGGTAGGTCGAGACGCTTCTTTAACACTATCGGCGCGGATATCGGTCCCGAGAACGCGCGGCGGAAGGCACAAAGTTCACGTCGTGGGGCACGCGACGTGAGGCAAATGGAACGTCGAGGACAAACAGGACTGGTGGAAGCCCTCTTCTTGGACGTCGTTCGCCTCCACGAGACGTGGATGGAGATCGTCTTCCCGCGACAGCTCGACCCGAGCGCGGTCCTGGGGAAGTGGAAGCCCGAGAACACCCTCCAGTCGGTCGGCTACTACCTCTGGGCGGTGCTCGGCGCGCCGCTCGTGGCGGTCGCGTACCCCCTGCTGCTCGTCGGCTTCGCCACGCGCTACTACGCGGCGAAGCTCGACTCGGCGGTCACCCGCATCGGGGTCGCCGGTGCCGTGCTCGTCTCCGCGGTCGTCTGGGGGGCGCTGACGGTGATCACGCACCTCCAACTCCCCTTCGACGCCGTGATCGCCGTCGGCGCGGCGAGCGGGGTAGCGGTCGTCTCGGCCGCGCTCGCCGCCGGCTTCTCGAAGCTCGGCGGACGGTTCGTCAGCGTCCTCCTCGCGTACCCGTTCGCGATGTCGGCGCTGTTCTTACCGCCCGTCGTGGCCGCGCTCGTCACGCCGACGTTGGAGGAGCTCATCCTCCCGCCGAGCTACGAACTCGCGCGGTGGATCCTCGACACGTTCCTCTCGGTCGGCGGGATCAACGAGACGCTCCGCGGCGCGTTCGACCTGGAGACGTTCGGCGAGCAGTGGGGGCTGCCGGGGCTCGGATACGTCCTGATGTGGATCGGCATCTCGGTGCCGCTCGGGTGGTTCCTCGGGCTGCTCGTCGCGCTGGCGAACCTGATCCGTCCGACTTCGGACGCCTGAATCGGCCCCACTCGTCGGGACCGTCGCTCACCCCTCCGGGTCGTACTCCTCGCTCGCCGCTTCGAACGCCGACGCCGAGCGCTCCGTCTCGCGCCGTCGCTCCCGCTCCGCGATCGCTTCGGGGTCCGGGCTCGCGTCGTCGTCGATCCGCGCGATGGAGCCGTGGACCTTCGCGTGACACCAGCGGCACAGGCCGACCGTGATCTCGTGCGCGTCGTCGCCGTCGTACGAGAGGTGATGTTCCTCAACGAGCGGCCGGGCGTCCTCGTGGGCCAGTCGGACCTCCGCCAGTCCGCACCGGACGCACTCCTTCGCGTCGGTCGTCGACCGGTAGTAGGGACACGCGCGCCACTCGCCGTCGGCACCGACGTGACAGTCGTAGCCCTCGGCGCGCCGCTCGGCCGCGAACTCGGGGTCGTCGCCGGCCCGGGTCAGCGCGAACCGGCACCGGCCGTCGTCGGTGAGGTGGTCGCAGACGCCGGCGACCGCGTACGGGTCGTCGACGCCGACGGGGGTTCCGTCGGGGGTGCGCTCCATGGGGACGGGTCGCGGCGGACGCACTTCAATTCGGTCCGCCGGGTCGTCACGGGGGCGCGGCTCGGGCGAGACCGCTCCCGTCGCGAGCGCGACTCAGACGAGGCTGGCCCCGTCGAAGTCCGTGCGCCCGTAGTCGATATCGAGCAGTTTGAGCAGGGTGGGCGCGACGTCGAGGAGGTCCGCGTCCGCGACGCTCGCGTCGGGGTGGTCGACGAACAACGCGGCGTCGCCGAAGGCGTGCATCCCGGTCCGCGGCCCGTCGGCGTCGAACACGCCGTCGTGCGAACGGAAGCCGGACTTGAGGTCGAAGCCGTCGTTCGGCACGACGACGAGGTCGGGCGCGATGGCGGCGTGATCGCCGCGGAACACGGTCTCGCGCTCGACGACGCGGTCCGCGACCGGGTTCCCGTCGGGACCGGTCCACGACTCCAGCGCCGCGCGCAGTTCGGCGCGCGTCTCCTCGTACTCGTCTTCGGGGACGACGCCGTTCGGCTCGCGGCCCTCCACGTTGAGGTAGAAGCGGCCGGGGACGAGCGAGTACGCGCGCGTCTCGTCGTCGACGTCGGCGAGCGCGTCGTGGTCGTCGTCCTCGTAGGAGAGCCACCCCTCGCGTTCGAGCCACTCGTTACAGTAGACGTCGTACTCGAGTCGGGTGAACCCGTGCGTGGAGCCGACGACGAGCGTCACGTCGTTCGGGAGCGTCTCGCGGATCGAGCCGATGTGCTCGTCGAGCGCGGCGTGGAAGGCGAGGAGTTCCTCGCGGTAGGTCCCCCTGTCCTCGTAGTCACCCCACAGGAAGTGGTTGACGCGGTCGGGGGCGGTGAAGACGCCGGCGAAGAGGTCCCAGTCGTCGCGCTCGACGTACCGCTCGAAGGCCGCGGCCCGGGCGTCGAGGGTCTCGCGAGCGTGTTCCAAGAACGCCGACTTGTCCGCCTTGTGGCCGAGTTTCGCGTTGACCGACAGGCGATAGTCGCTGCCGGTGAGGTACTCGCGGAGCTCCTCGGGGTGAGCGGCCGCGTCGAGGTCGGGCGAGAGGTAGCCCGAGACCATCCGCTGGACGGTGCGCTGCGGGGGGAACGTGACGGGGACGTTCAGCACGGTCGCGTCGAGTCCCGCGTCGGTCGCGCGGTCCCACACCCGCGGGGACTGGACGTCGCGCCCCATCGGGACGTACGTGTCGTAGGAGCCGACCTCGCGGTCTTGGAACCCGTACACGCCCGTCTCGCCCGGGTTCTTCCCGGTCGTGAGGCTCGGCCAGCACGCGCTCGACTCCGCCGGGAGGATGCTGTCGATCCCGCCGCCCCCGCCGGCGTCCGCGATCGCCGACAGCGTCGGAAACGTCTCCGGGTTGTCGGCGACCAGCCGGTACGAGAGGCCGTCGATCCCGATGAACGCCACGCGCGGGGTGTCACTCCCTCGCAGCCGGTCGAAGAGGCCCATACCCACCTATCCGCGGTCGGAGGCAAAAGGATTGACATCGGCTGGCGGCCCGAGGGGCGGGCGGCGTCGGTCCGGTCGCGCCCGACCGAGCGTTCGGCCACCGCCCGGAGACCCACATACACAAGTGGGTCCGGCGGGAGGTTCAGACGATGACTCCGGGGCCCGTACGGGTGCTGCTCGCGGACGGCGACGACGCGTTCGCCGACGCGCTGAGCGACGCGCTCGATCGGGCCCCGGCGGCCGCGGCGGTGTCCCGCGTCCGCGACCACGCCGCCGCCGTGGCCGCCGTGGAGGCCGAGCCGTACGACTGCGTCGTCACCGAGTACGACATCGACGGACCGGGGGGCGAAAGCGGGGGGGACGACCGGGACGAGTCCGCGGTCGACGACGCCGCGAGCGGACTCGACGTCCTCCGTCGCGTCCGCGAGCGCGACCCGGCGCTTCCCGTGTTCCTCGTCACCGGAGCGGGAAGCGAGCGGGTCGCGGCCGCCGCCGTCGACGCCGACGCGACCGGGTACCTCCGGAAGGGGAGATCGGCCGGGGACGAGGGGAGCGTCGCCGAGGCGCTGGCGGAGCGGATCGGCGGCGCGGTGGCGGCCTACCGGTCGGAGTCGCGGCCGCGCGCCATCGGCGAGGACCGCGCCGAGATCCTCGACCGGATGGCCGACGGCTTCGTCGCCGTCGACGCGGACGACGCGATCACGTACCTCAACGCGCAGGCGGCCGCGCTCGCCGGCACGGTGGACGGCTCCGAGAGCGGGGCAGAGGGTGCGGAGGGTGCGGAGGGTGCGGAGGGTGCGGAGGGTGCGGAGGGTGCGGAGGGTGCGGGGAGGCGGGGCGACGCCGCGTCGGACAGCGAGGCGGGCGAGAGCGAGCCGGCCGACGCGGACGCGCTCGTCGGGACGAGCCTCTGGGACGCGTTCCCGGACGCCGCCGGGACGGCGTTCGAGACCGCCTTCGAGCGCGCCCGGGAGACCGGCGAGCCGACCGAGGCGCGGACGTACTACGAACCGGCCGCCAGCTGGTTCGAGGCGCGGATCTACCCGTCCGCGAGCGGCGTCTCGGTGTACTTCCGCGACGTCACCGAGGCGGTCGAAGAGCGGGAGGAGATACAGCGCCGGGAGCGGGTGATGCGCCGGCTCTACGAGATCATCTCGGCGAAGGACGACCCGTTCGAGGGGAAAGTCGAGAAGCTGCTCGCGCTCGGACGCGACGTCCTCGGCGCGGAGTCGGGGCTGCTCTCGCACGTCCAGGGAGACCGGTACGTCGTCGAGGTCGCCGACGACGCGACCGGGTCGTTCGGGGAGGGAGCGGTGGTCGACCTGTCGGAGACCAACTGCGAGCGCGTGGTGTCGACGGCGGCCTCGGTTCAGGTTCGCGACGTCGCGTCCGACCCGGAGCTGTCAGCGCGCGCCGGGTTCGTCCGGCAGGGTATCTCTTGTTACGTCGGCGCGCCCGTTGTCGTCGACGGGGAGGTGTACGGGACGTTCTGTTTCTACGACGGCGAGGACAGGCCGGAGCCGTTCTCCGAGTGGGAGGCGACGCTGGTCGACCTGATGGCCCGCTGGGTCGGGTACGAACTGGAGCGCCGGGAGACCCAAGCCGAGATGCGCCGCGAACGCGACCGCCTCGAACAGTTCGCGAGTGTCGTGAGCCACGACCTCCGTAGCCCGCTCAACGTCGCCGCGGGCAACGTCGACCTCGTTCGGGAGTCGGTCGACGACGAACGGCTGGCGCGGACGTCGAAGGCGCTCGACCGCATGGGGGAGCTGATCGCGGACGCGCTCTCGTTCGCCCGCCTCGGCGAGCGCGTCGTCGACGCGGAGGCCGTCGACCTCGACCGCGTGGTCGAGGAGGCGTGGGGGACGACCGCGACGGGCGACGCGACGCTGGCGGCGGCGGCGCTCGGCACCGTCGTCGGCGACGCCTCGCGGATCCGGACGCTGTTCGAGAACCTGTTCCGAAACGCGGTGGAACACGCGGGCGACGCCCCGACCGTGAGGGTCGGCTGGGACGACGACCTCCTCTACGTCGCCGACGACGGATCGGGAATCCCGGAGGAAAAGCGCGAACGGGTCTTCGAGACCGGGTACACGACGAGCAGCGAGGGGACGGGGTTCGGGCTCGGCATCGTCAAGGCGGTGGCCGAGGCCCACGGGTGGACCGTGCGGGCCGCCGCCGCGGACGGCGGCGGCGCGCGGTTCGAGTTCGGCGACGTGGTCCGCCGCCGGGGCGACTGACGCGGAGCCGTCTCTGTCCCCCTCGTCGCCGGCTCGCTCGGGAGCCTTTTTGTCCGTGACCCGCGGAGGGGTCGGCATGGAGACCCGACGCGCGCTGCTCGTCGACGCGTTCGCCGCGGAGCCGCTGGCCGGGAACGCCGCCGGCATCCTCCTCGACGCCGAGGGACTGAGCGACGACCAGATGGCCGCCGTCGCCGCCGAACTCGGTGCCTCGGAAACGGCGTTCCGCACGGACGGCGACGGGGCGACCGACGCGGGGGAGGAGAGCGATGACGGGGAGGCCGTCGACGACCGGCTCCGGTACTTCTCGCCGAGCACGGAGGTCGACCTCTGCGGCCACGCCACGGTCGCGACGTACGGCGCGCTGTTCGCCGAGGGGGCGATCGACGGGGGCGAGCGCACGCTCCGCACGAACGTCGGCGAGCTCACGGTCTCGGTCGACGACGACGGGACCGTCTGGATGCGACAGCAAGCACCGAGCGTGGAGGTCGTCGAGGTCGACGCCGGTCGACTCGGGGCGGCGCTCGGGATCGACCCCGCCGCGCTGCGCGACGTGGGCGCTGACCTCCCCGTCGCGGTCGCGTCGACCGGCCTGCCGTTCCTCGTCGTCCCCGTGAACTTCCTCGAACGCCTCGGCGAGGCCGACCCGGACGACGAGGCGATCGAACGCCTCTCCGAGGAGTTCGACGCGGCGGGCGTGTACGCGTTCACCTTCGACACGCTCGAAGGCGACTCGACGCTCCACGGCCGGGCGTTCGTCCCGTCGCTCGGTATCTCGGAGGACCCGGTCACGGGGACCGCGAGCGGCGCTGTCGGCGGATACCTCCGGCACGTCGACGCGTTCGACGGGGACGAACCGGACGGGCTCCGCTTCGAGCAGGGCCACTTCCTCGACCGGCCGGGGCACGTCCGGGTCCGCGTGGAGGCGGACGGGGTCCGCGTCGGCGGCCGAACGTCGGTCGCGCTCGACGGCGAGATCCGGATCCCCGACGACGACGAGGACGAGATCATCGAGGCGTGAGCCGCCGCGTCGGTCACGTCTCGTCGGTCACGTCCCGTCTGTCACGTCTCGTCGGTCACGTCCCGTCTGTCACGTCTCGTCGATCACGTCCCGTCTGTCACTCTCGTGGGTCGACGGGACGGGGCCGAAGTCGGATCCGGCGGACCGAACGTTTAGGATCGCTCGCGGCGTACGGACCCCCATGGAATTCGACCTTCCGCGCGCGGCAGCGATCCTCGTACTGATCGTCGCAATCGGCGCTGGCGGCCTCATCGGTGCCGGCATGATGCCCCTCCAGACGACGCTGATGATGGTCGTGCCGTCGATGCTCGTCTTCGGGGCGGTCGCGTTCGCGATCGGCGTGAAACACGGCGAGTTCCGGTCGACGCACGCCTGACGCCGGGCCTCGAAGCCGCTACCGTCCCGTCTCGCGGAACCACGGCCCTTTTGAAACGGCGACGCGAACCCGGAGCCGTGCTGCCCGGGTCGCCACTCGTCGAACTGCTGCTGATCGCCGGCGGCGTCGCCCTCCTGTACGCCGGGGCGGAACTGCTCGTGTCCGGCGCGAGCGACCTCGCGCTCGCCGTCGGGCTGAAGGCGTCGACGGTCGGCGTCACCGTCGTGGCGTTCGCGACGACGGCCCCGGAGCTCTTCGTCTCCCTGCTCGGCGCGGTCACGGTGTCGACCGACATCGGGCTCGGCGCGGTCGTCGGCTCGAACGTCGCGAACATCGGACTGGTGTTGGGGGTCTCCGCGCTCATCCGCCCGCTCGACGTCTCCGACACCGTGTTCCGCCGCCACGTCCCGTTCATGGTGCTCGCCGCGCTGCTGCTCGTCGGCCTCGGCTGGGACGGCCGGATCGGGCTCGTCGACGGCGTCGTGCTGCTGGGAGCGCTCGTCGCGTTCACCGCCGCGGTCCTCCGGAACGTCCAGCAGAACCAGTCTGCCATCTCCGAGGCGGAGCGCGACGAGATGCCCGACCCGAAGGCGCGCGACGCCGCGGCCGTCGTCGGCGGCATCGTCGCGCTCGTGCTCGGCTCGCGGTGGCTGATCGACGGGGGCGAGTCGCTGCTGTCGGCCGCGGGCTTCTCCGACATCTTCATCGGGCTCACGGTGCTGGCGCTCGGGACCTCGCTGCCGGAGCTGGCGGCGAGCGTCGTCGCCGCGGTCCGCGACGAGGCGGAGTTCAGCGTCGGCAACGTGGTCGGCTCGAACATCTACAACGTTCTCGCGGTCATCGGGATCGTCGCCGTGGTGACGCCCATCGGCGTCTCCCCCGCCGTCCGCGGGTTCGAGTTCCCCGCGCTCCTCGCGTTCACTGCGGTCGCCGTCGCGATGATGGCGTACGGAGAGCGGATCACCCGCGTCGACGGCGCGGTCCTCGTCGTCGGCTACGGCGTCTTCGTGTACCTGCTGTTGCCGTAGCCGGGATCGCTCCGATGGACCGAGGCGGGATGAAGCGCGAACCGACGGGTATTCGGTCGCGGACGGCCGAGCCGGGGGCGTGATAGCGATCGTCGTCAGCCGTGCCGACAGCGCCTCGGCGCACATCGGCGAGCGGCTCTTGGAGGTCGGCGACTGGGAGGCCCGCGAGGACGGCTCGCTGCCCGACGCCGAGGGGGGCGGGACCTACTACCGGACGGAGGGGTTCGAGCTCCGCGAGTTCGACGACCTCCACATCCGGCTGTCGGACCCGGCCGCCGCGTTCGACCGCGACCCCGAGTTCCTCGCGTTCGTCTCCAGACACTCGGGCGAGACCGGGGAGCTCCTGACCGCGCACGTGACCGGGAACTTCGGCGGTGCCGAGTACGGCGGCGAGCCGGAGTCGCTGGCGCGGGCCGCACCCGGCGCGGAGAAGCGCGTCGTCGAGGCGCTCGCCGAGCGCGCGCCCGAGGGGTACGGGGTCGGCATCGAGTGCACGCACCACGGGCCGACCGACGTCTCCGTCCCCTCGCTGTTCGTCGAACTCGGCTCCGACGAGCCGCAGTGGGAGGACCCCGAGGCGGCCCGAGCGGTCGCGCGGGCGGTCCTCGACCTGCGCGGGACGGGCGCGGATCTGGTCGACGCCGAGACCGGGACCGCCGACGGCGACGCCGCGGCCCGCCCCCGTCACGTCGTCGGCTTCGGCGGCGGCCACTACGCGCCCCGGTTCACCCGGATCGTCCGCGAGACCGAGTGGGCGGTGGGCCACGTCGGGGCCGACTGGGCGCTCGGGGACCTCGGCGCGCCCGAGGCGAACCGCGACGTGATCGACGCCGCCTTCGCGCGGAGCCGGGCCGACCGCGCCGTGATCGACGGCGACCGCCCCGACCTCGCCGCGGTCGTCGAGGACCTCGGCCACCGCGTCGTGAGCGAGACGTGGGTCCGGGAGGTCGGCGACGCGCCGCTTCCGCTCGTCGAGCGATTGGAGGAGGCCGTCGGGACCGTCGACGACGGGCTGCGGCTCGGCGCGGTCGAGCCGGCCGACCCGACCGGGTTCTCGGTCCGCGACCTCCCGGCCGACCTGCTCGCGCGGGCGCAGGGACTCGACGCCGACGCGGCGCGGGAGGCGGTCGAGTCGGTCGCCGTCGCGTTCGACACGGAGCAGGGCGGGACCCGCGCGGCCGGGCAGGTCGCGTTCGCGTCGGCCCCGGACGCGCCGGGGTACGCCGACCTCGTCGCGGCGCTCGCGGGGGTGCTGGAGAGGGGCTACGACGCGGTCGAGGTGCTGTCGGAGCGGAGCGCGGTCGTCGCCCGTGAGACCGCGTTCGACCCGGGGCTGGCGGCCGAGCGAGGCGTTCCCGAGGGACCGGCGTTCGGACGGCTCGCCGACGGCGAGGCGGTCGAGGTCGACGGCGAGACGATCGAGCCGGGCGACGTGTCGCGGACCCGGAGCGACCGGTTCCCGATCGACGCGGCCGCGCTCGACTGATTTTTAAGCGACCCCGACGCCGCGGGTATCGGGTGTGACATCCGTACTCTCGGGGGTGGGCGGCGAACGCCGTCGATTTCGGCGTCCGACCCGCGTCAGACGATCGGGCAAAAATAAATACGTCCGGGTCGCAACGACACCACATAATGGACTCCATCGTAGAGGACGCCATCGACGAAGCCGAAGAGGCCCCCGCAGACGACGCCGGGGGAGCCGGCGAGAGCGCCGCCGGAGGGAGCGCCGGCGCGCCGCCGCAGACCGGGACGATGACCGACGACGAGCTACAGGACGTCCTCCAGGACCTCCAGACGAACATCACGGTCGTCGGCTGCGGGGGTGCCGGCGGCAACACGGTCAACCGAATGCGCGAGGAGGGGATCCACGGCGCGAAGCTGGTCGCCGCGAACACCGACGTCCAGCACCTCGTCAACATCGAGGCCGACACGAAGATCCTCATGGGCCAGCAGAAGACGCAGGGCCGCGGGGCCGGCTCGCTGCCGCAGGTCGGCGAGGAGGCCGCCATCGAGTCCCAAGAGGAGATCCAAGACGCCATCGACGGCTCCGACATGGTGTTCGTCACCGCGGGACTCGGCGGCGGGACGGGGACCGGCTCCGCGCCGGTCGTCGCGAAGGCCGCCCGGGAGTCCGGCGCGCTCACTATCGCCATCGTCACGACCCCCTTCACCGCCGAGGGCGAGGTCCGCCGCACGAACGCCGAGGCCGGCCTCGAACGGCTCCGGGACGTGAGCGACACGGTCATCGTCGTCCCCAACGACCGCCTGCTCGACGCGGTCGGGAAGCTCCCGGTCCGGCAGGCGTTCAAGGTGTCCGACGAGGTGCTGATGCGCTCGGTGAAGGGGATCACGGAGCTCATCACGATGCCCGGGCTGGTCAACCTCGACTTCGCCGACGTCCGCACCGTGATGGAGAAGGGCGGCGTCGCGATGATCGGACTCGGCGAGTCCGACTCCGACTCGAAGGCGCAGGACTCGGTGAAGTCGGCGCTGCGCTCGCCGCTCTTGGACGTCGACATCTCCGGCGCGAACTCCGCGCTGGTGAACGTCACCGGCGGCACCGACATGTCCATCGAGGAGGCGGAGGGGGTGGTCGAGGAGATCTACGACCGGATCGACCCCGACGCGCGGATCATCTGGGGGACCTCCGTCGACGACGAACTGGAAGGCGAGATGCGGACGATGATCGTCGTGACGGGCGTCGAGTCGCCGCAGATCTACGGGAACAACGGCGAGCCGCCGGAGGGCGACGCGCCGAGCGACGTCGAGGACATCGACTACGTCGAGTAGGTCCGCCGTCGGGGGTTCGACGGCTCAGCGGCGCATCAAAAGGTAAAAACCGTCTCGTCTCGAATCCGCTGGTAACATGGACGTTCCGTACGATCTCAACAGTTACATTCGGGTGCTGAAGCTGGCGAGCACGCCGAGCACCGACGAGTTCCTCCAGGTGTCGAAGATCGCCGGTGCCGGAATCCTGCTCATCGGGTTCATCGGCTTCCTCATGTTCGCGATCATGAGCCTCCTCCCGGGGGTCGGCGCGTAATGCCGATCTACTCGGTCAAGACGACGGCGAGCCAGGAGCGCACCGTCGCCGACATGCTCGCCGAGAAGGAGATGCCCGAGATCCAGGCCGTCATCGCCCCCGACCAGCTCACGAGCTACGTGATGGTCGAGGCCACCGACGGCACGGTGTTCGAGCGGATCCTCGACGAGATCCCGCACGCGAACGGGGTCATTCAGGGCGGGGACGGGCCGGCCGAGAGCCCCTTCTCCGAGGTCGAGCACTTCCTCTCGCCGACCCCGGACGTGGAGGGGATCGCCGAGGGCGACATCGTCGAGCTGATCGCCGGGCCGTTCAAGGGCGAGAAGGCGCGCGTCCAGCGGATCGACGAGGGGAAAGACCAGGTGACCGTCGAGCTGTACGAGGCGACCGTCCCGATCCCGGTGACGGTCCGCGGCGACCAGATCCGCGTCCTCGACAGCGAGGAGCGGTAGTCCCTCGTACTGAGCGAGCGGCGTGACCGCCGCGAGCCGACGGGGGGAGCGGTGGTCCCTCGCAGCGAGCGACCGGAGTCCCCTCGCCTTGGGGGCACGCGGCCCCGCTCTCCCGTTCGGCTCGCACGTAACGACAAGGGCTTTATTCGACGACGACGGACCGGATAGACATGTTCGGCCACGGCGTGCCGGCGGTGTTGAGCGTGATCCCCGACACGTTCACGTTCGCGTGGATCGTCGCGGTCCTCTTCGCGGCGTCGTGGGTTCTAGACAGCCGCGGGCTGGACGCGGGCCGCACGCTCGCGGCCGCGACGTGGGCGCTGTTCGGGCTGTTCTGGCTGTCGACGGTGCCGTACTTCGCGCTCGAACACCAGAGCTACGTCGAGTCGATCCTCGCGCTCGTCGGCTTCCCCGCCAGCGTGTACGCGGGGTACCTCCTGTACGACGGGCGGGCCTCGCTTTTCACCCTCACGCGGGCCATCGCGTTCATGTTATTCATCTACCTCCCGTTCGAGACGATTCCGGCCTTCACCGTCGCCGGGTTCGCGGTGCCGGAGCCCCGGAAGGTCCTCATCGAGGTCGTCGCGACGCAGACGGGGATGCTCATCGACCTCCTCGGCTACGCGCCGGAAGCGGTGACGAGCAGCGAGGGGTACGACGCGGCGTACTCGTGGACGCTCGACGACGGCCACACCGTCGTCATCCACATCGTGCTGGCGTGTACCGGGCTCGGGAGCATGGCCATCTTCGGCGGCCTCGTCGCCGCCGTGAAAGCGCCGCTCTCGCGGAAGCTGCGCGCGCTCGCCGTGTCGCTCCCGCTCATCTACGTGTTGAACATCCTCCGGACGACGTTCATCTCGGTCGTGGCGGGCAACCAGTACATGCACTGGTACCCCGACCTCGTGTTGACGATGTTCGGCGCGAGCGACCCCTATCGCGTCTCCTTCCTCATCTCCGACCGGATCATGAGCCAGCTGCTGGCGGTCGTGGCGCTCATCGCGATCACGTTCCTCGCGGTGCGCGAACTCCCCGAACTCGCGGTCATCTTGGAGGACGTGCTGTACCTCATCACCGGCGAGGAACACGACCTGACCGAGGCGCTCGACCTCCCGCGCGAGCCGACGAACCGGTAGGCGACCGCCCCGTCCCGGCCGCGCCGAGAGTACATAGCACTATATAGCAAGCTATAGACGTGACCGGCGGGAACGGGCGGCCATGATCGCAAGAGGGCGGGTCGGAGCGGCGCGGTTCGGTCCGGGGACGCGGCGGCGGGGTGGTCGGGGGTGATGGAGGGGGTCGACCCGTTCGTCTACCTGGAGACGAACGTCGCCAAACTCGTGTTGGCGACCGCGCTCGGGATGTTCCTCGGGCTGGAGCGCGAGTGGTCGCAGAAGTCGGCTGGGATCCGGACGTTCGCGCTCATCAGCCTCGCGGCGGCGGTGTTCTCGGTGCTCGACGAGCCGGGACTGCTCGTCGTCGGCGGCGTGTCGGTCGTCGCCAGCGCGGTGCTGTTGGCGGTCCGGAGCTTCGTCGAGGAGACGGTCGACGGGCTCTCGCTGACGACCTCGGCGTCGATGCTCGTCGCCTACGGGGTCGGCGTCCTCGTCGCGCAGGGGCTGTTCATCGAGTCGGTGACGGTGGCGGTGCTGTCGTCGCTACTGTTAGTGTTGAAGCGGGAGCTCCACGAGTTCGCGTGGGGGCTCTCCCGCGAGGAGGTGCGCAGCGCCGTGGAGTTCACCATCCTCGCGTTCGTCGTCTTCCCGCTGTTGCCGGCCGAGACGATCGACCCGTGGAACGCGGTCCAGCCGCGGCTGGTCTGGTCGCTCGTCGTCGCGGTCAGCGCCATCGGGTTCGTCAACTACGTGCTGGTGAAGCGGTATCAGGGGCGCGGCTACGCGGTCACCGGCTTCTTCGGCGGGCTCGTGAACTCGACGGCCGTCGTCGCCGAGATGGCGAAGCGCGCGAAGGGACGGGCCGACCTCGGCGAGATCGCGGTCGGGTCGATCCTCCTCGCGAACGCGGCCATGGCGTTCCGAAACGCCGCGGTGGTGGCCGCCTTCGTCCCGGAGGCGGCGCTCGTGGTCGGGGCCCCGCTGGGCGCGATCACCGTCGCGGGAATCGGGGTCGCGGTGTGGCGCAGCGACTGGCAGACGACGATGGAGGCGGAGCTGACCTCCCCGTTCAGCCTGCGCAACGCCCTGACGTTCGGCGGCCTCTTCCTCGCCGTGCTGCTCGTCTCCGCGGTCGCCGAGGAGACGTTCGGGGCGGGCGGGTTCGTCGCCACCTCTTTCCTCGCCGGGCTGGTCTCCTCGGGAACCTCGACGACGACGGCTGTCTCGCTGCTCGGGACCGGACAGATCGGCGTCGACACCGCGGTCGCGGGCGTGGTCGCCGGCACCGCGGCCAGCATCCTGATCAAGACCGCGTTCGCGGCGAGCATCGCGCGGGAGCTGGTCCGCCCAGTGTTCCTCTGGAACCTCCTGTTGATCGCCGTGGGCGTGGTCGCCGGGGTGCCGCTGCTGCTGTTCTGAGTGGTCGCCGAAGCGGGGCGGAGTCGGCAGTGAAACCCGCCTCAGGAGAGGTGTTCGGCGATGTCCGTCGAGGAGACCATCCCGACGTAGTCGTCGTCGACGACCGGGAGGTGTTTGACGCCGTACATCGTCATCATCGCGGCGACCTCCTGCATCATGAGGTCCGGCGTCACCGTCTCCACGTCCTCGGTCATCACGTCGCGGACCGTCGTCGCCGCGAGGTCGCGCTCGTCGGCCACCGCCGCGACGACGTCGCTCTGCGTGACGATACAGCCGCCGCCGGTCGTGACGACGAGCGCGCTGATCTCCTGGTCGCGCATGCGTCGGGCGGCCTCCCGAAGGGGCGCGTCCGCTCCGATCGTCTCCAGCGGCGCGGACATGACGTCCGCGACGCGCGTTCTGTCGTCGAGATCCATGGCGGGCTATGCGTTACCGTGTCGCATTACTCTTCCGGAACGCACAACTCGGACGACGCGTCCGAATCTCGTCCGAAGCGCGCCCGGACCGTCACCCGGCCCGCGAGAGGTACGCCGTGAGGTCCGTCGTCGACACCATTCCGACCGGCCTCCCGTCGTCGTCGGTCACCGGGAGGTGCGTGTAGCCGTGGGCGGTCGGCTCCGCCAGCTCCGCGACGGTGTCCCCGCGGCCCACGGTGACGACGTCGGTCGTCATGAACGCCTCGACCGGCGTCCGGTCCTTCGGGTCGTTGTCGCGGACGAGCGCGACGAAGTCCGTCGCGGTGATCAGCCCCGCCAGCGCGCCGTCCGGCTCGACGACGAGGATCGAACTCACGCCGGTCTCGCGCATCCGATTCGCCGCCTCGGCCGCGGCCGCCCCGCATTCGATGGTCGTGAGGTCGGTCGACATAAGCCGCTCGACGGGAACGTCGTTCATGACTCGTGGTAACGCTGCCCACAGTATTCAAGCGTCCGGTCGGACCGGAGCCCGCTCGGAAGCGGCGATGAGGGCCGAAAGGGAACCTATTCCTCGACGAGCGACTCCGGCGCGCCGGCGAGGCCGACGAGGGCGTCCGCCTCGACGTGGTGGAGGTCGCCGGGGATCACGAGCAGGTGGAGCGGGTCGCCGAACTCGCGGTCGGCGAGCGCGCTCAGCCGGTCGGCCGCGACGACCGCGTCGGGCGACCCGGCGCGGGCGACGACGACCCCCGGCGCGTCCTCCCACGCCTCGGCGAGCATGCCGGCGGCGACGTCCGCGGTCATGTACTCCTCGTGGTCGGGGTCCGCTCCGGTCGGGCCCGTCCCGACCTTGATGTCGAGGTAGACGACGGTGTGGAGCCCGCGCTCGCGGTTCGCCTCGATCGTCTCGATCACGCTCGCGGGCACGTCGTCGCCGCCGTGGGCGTACGGGAACGGGAGCGTCGTCGCCTTGCCGAACCGGTAGTTCTGGAGCCCCGTCAGGCTCGACGCCGCCGACTGCGCGGTCACGCCGTGGACCACCCGCGTGTCGATCCCGCGCTCCTCGGCGCGGAGCCGGAGGTCGGTGTGGGTGGTCGAGATCATCGTGTCGCCCGCGGTGAGGAACGCGACGTCCTCGGACTCGGCCGCGTCGAGGATCGGTTCCGGGTCCCGTTCGACGCCCGCCCGGTCGCGGACCTCGATGTCGACGCCGTGGTGCGCCTCCAGGTCGGCGACGTCGGCACCGACCAGTCGGCTAGTGTAAAACTCCGCGAAGGCCCGGTCGCTCTCCCGGAGCGCCTCCCGGCCCCCGACGGTGATCGACCGCTCGTCGTAGAGGCCGAGTCCGATGAACGTGAGCATGCCCGCGCTCGGCGTGCGTCGAAGTAAAAGGGCGCGGAAGCCCGGCCGATTCCGTGGGGATGAGTGTCATCCTAATAGACCTTCATCATTGTTCCTTGTGATTCCATAGCAAGCCCTAAGAGGGAACCAACGTAACGTCACCTCACGAGGCCCGTACGGGCTCACACACCACTATGACTGACGACGAACTCATCTGGCGGATATCGGGGGGATCCGGTGACGGGATCGCTTCGACCAGCCAGAACTTCGCGAAGGCCTTGATGCGATCGGGGCTCAACGTCTTCACGCATCGGCACTACCCGTCGCGGATCCGCGGCGGTCACACGTACACCGAGGTCCGCGCGTCGGAGGACCCGGTCAACTCCCGCGGCGACGGCTATAATTTCCTGCTCGCGCTGGGCGACTCGTTCGCCCGCAACCCGCAGGAGGAGGCCGTCTACGGGAACGAGGAGATCAAACCGCTCTCGGAGAACTTAGACGAGCTCCGCGAGGGCGGCGTCATCGTGTACGACGAGGGGCTGCTGGACGCCTCCGAGATTCCGAACTTCGAGGAGCGCGCCGAGGAGAACGACTGGCACGTCTATCCCCTCGACCTCCGCGGGCTCGCCCGCGACCAGGGCCGCGAGGTCATGCGCAACACCGCCGGCGTCGGCGCGACCTGCGCGATCACGGGGATGGAACTCGATCACGTCCAGGACCTCATGCGCGACGCGATGCCGGAGAAGATCCTCGAACCGAACCTCGAGATCCTCCAGATCGCGTACGACCAGGTCCGCGAGGAGTACGACGTGGACGCGCCGGACGTGTCCGTCCCGACCGGCGAACACGACGAGGAACAGCTGCTCATGTCCGGGTCGGACGCCATCTCCTACGGTGCCATCGACGAGGGCTGCCGGTTCATCTCCGGCTACCCGATGACGCCGTGGACCGAGGTGTTCACCATCATGACGAAGAACCTGCCGAAGCTCGGCGGAATCTCCGAGCAGGTGGAAGACGAGATCGCCGCGGCCGCGCTCGCGGTCGGGGCCTCTCACGCCGGGGTGAAGGCCATGTCCGGCTCCTCCGGCGGCGGGTTCGCGCTGATGTCCGAGCCGCTCGGGCTCGCGGAGATGACGGAGACGCCCGTCGTCTTAGTCGAGGCCATGCGCGCCGGCCCGTCGACCGGGATGCCGACGAAGCCGGAGCAGTCCGACCTCGAACACGTCCTCTACACCTCGCAGGGCGACTCCCAGCGCGTCGTCTTAGCCCCGGGGACCGTCGAGGAGGCGTACGAGCAGTCGCGGCTCGCCTTCCGGCTCGCCTACGAGTACCAGATCCCGTCGATCCTCCTGTACGACCAGAAGCTCGGCGGGGAGCTGACGAACGTCCCGAAGAGCCACTTCGACCGCGAGCCGAACCCGACGCTCGGGAAGACGCTCTCGGAGGACGCGCTCGCCGACGAGCCGCACTCGGCCGACGGGAAGTTCCACCGCTTCCAGCACGACGTCGACGACGGCGTCTCGCCGCGCTCGATCCCCGGACAGAAGGGCGGTCGCTTCCTCGCGACCGGCAACGAGCACGACCCGACCGGGCACATCAGCGAGTCCCCGGACAACCGGGTCGCGCAGATCGACCGGCGGACCGAGAAGCTGGCGGCGATCCGCGACGACCTCGATCAGGTCGACACCGGCTCGTACGCCGGCCCCGAGGAGGCCGAGTACGGCATCCTCACGTTCGGCAGCCAGCAGGGGACAGTCGAGGAGGCGGTCGGCCGCCTCAACGACGCCGGCCACTCGGTGAAGTCGTACGGCGTCTCCGACATGCTCCCGTTCCCGACCGAGCAGGTCGCCGAGTTCATCGAGAGCGTCGACGAGGTGCTGGTCGTCGAGATGACCGCCTCGGGACAGTTCCGCGGGCTCGTCCAGAAGAACCTCGGCCGCTACGGCGAGAAGCTGTCGAGCCTGCTGAAGTACAACGGGAACCCGTTCGAGCCGGCGGAGATCGTCGACGGGTTCGAGGCCGCGCTCGTCGAGGACGACGGCGACGCGTCCGGCCATCAGACCACGTTCGTCCCAGCCGCAGGTGACTAACCAATGAGCACGTTTTCAGCGATCGGAGAGGAGCGAGAGATCGACCGCGACGAGTACACCCCCGGCGTGGAGCCGCAGCCGACGTGGTGTCCGGGCTGCGGTGACTTCAGCGTCCTGAAGGCGCTCAAGCAGGCGCTCCCCGAGGTCGGGCGCACGCCCGAGGAGACCCTGCTTTGCACCGGAATCGGCTGTTCGGGCAAGCTGAACAGCTACCTCGACACGTACGGCTTCCACACCATCCACGGGCGCTCGCTGCCCGTGGCCCGCGCCGCGAAGCTCGCGAACCCCGACCTCGAAGTGATCGCCGCCGGCGGCGACGGCGACGGCTACGGGATCGGTGGGAACCACTTCATCCACACGGCCCGGGAGAACCACGACATGGCGTACATCGTCTTCAACAACGAGATCTTCGGGCTCACGAAGGGCCAGACCTCCCCGACCAGCCCGAAGGGCCACAAGTCGAAGACGCAGCCGTCGGGCAGCGCCAAGGAGCCGATCAAGCCGCTCTCGATGTCGTTGAACGCCGGTGCCTCGTACGTCGCCCGCACGGCCGCTGTCAACCCGAACCAGGCCAAGGAGATCATCACCGAGGCGATCGAACACGACGGGTTCGCGCACGTCGACTTCCTCACCCAGTGCCCGACCTGGAACAAGGACGCGCGCCAGTACGTCCCGTACATCGACGTCAACGAGTCCGACGACTACAACTTCGACAAGACGGACCGCGTCGAGGCCGCGGAGATGATGCGCGAGACCGAGGAGTCGCTCTACGAGGGCGAGGTCCTCACCGGCCGCTTCTACGTCGACGAGGACCGCCCCTCCTACGGCGAGGAGAAGCGCGCGATCGGCGAGATGCCCGAGGAGCCGCTCGCCGAGCGCTACTGGGACGACGACTACGAGTGGGAGCGCTCCCACGACATGTTCCTCGACAAACACGCCTGACCGGCCGCCGCGGCCGTTCACGGCGCGGTGCGTTCGTTTTCTGATTCGGAAGGTATTTTTTCATTGGTGACAAACGGAGTAGTATGAGTACGGTATCGACGGAGGAACGGATCCTCTCCGTGTTAGAAGAGGACGCGCAGGCGTCCTGCGGGGAGATCGCCGAGCGAGCGGACGTCTCGAAGCCGACGGTGCGGAAGTACATCGACCGCCTCGAAGAGCGAGGCGTGATCGTCGGCTACTCGGCGGAGGTGGACCCGAAGAAGCTCTCTTCGCAGTCGATCGCCATGGTGGGGATGGACGTGGACTCGGGCCAGTACGTCGAGGCGACCCGAGAACTGAAGTCGCTCGACGAGGTTCAGGCGCTGTACACCTCCTCCGGGGACCACATGCTGATGGCCGAGGTGCGCGCCGGCGACGGCGACGAGCTCGGTGACGTCATCTCCGAGAAGCTGCTCGGCGTCGAGGGCGTGACCGCGGCGCACCCGTCGTTCCTTCAGGAGCGACTGAAGTAACTCGATTTTCCCGTCGCCGCTCTCCGCTCGCTACGCGAGCGTCTGCGGGTCGGTGACGACGACCGACTCGTCGCCCGCCGGACTCCGACGCGTCCCGCGGTACGTGAACCCGTGCGCGCTGAAGAACTCCTCGGCGCTGGGCCGATCCGAGGGGACCGTCGCGCGGAGCGTGTCGACCCCGTGGCTGGCGAGCGCGTCGCCGACGCGGGCGAGCAGTTCGTCGGCGACCCCCTCGCCGGCGCGGTTCGGGTGGACCCACAGCGCCAGCAGCTCCGCCTCGACCCCGTCCGGGTCCGGATGCGCGATCGCCAGTCCGACCGGTCCCTCCTCGTCGTGTTCCATCAGGAACGACCACTCGGCCTCGGCAGCGGCCTCGCGGACGCCGGCGGCGGACACGTCGAGCAGGGGAGCGCCGATGTCGTCGAACACCGTCTCCTCGCGCGCTCGCGAGACCGCGGTCCGCAGCGCTTCCGCGTCGTCGGGCCGGGCCGCCCGGACATACATGTTCAACCGTGAGTAAAGAACGCACCTATAGGTTTCGGGGTGCGAATAGTTGGCACAGTAACGGTCGGGAGGAAGGGCGCGAACCGACCGTTCGAAGCGGCCCGCCGACCGTCGACGGCCGGCCTACGCGACCGGCTCGACGCCGATGGTGACCGCGATGCCCTCGACCTCCCACTCCTCGACGAGGCCGCCCTCGGCGGCCGCGGCGTCGGTCGGGTCGTCGAGCCACGCGTCGGCCCGCACCTCCCCGGCGATCAGGTCGGCGTGGTCGTCGACGAACCCGGCGACTCGGTCGTCGTCGACCGCGACGCCGACGCGGATCCGCGCCTCCACGTTCAGGTCGAGCTCCTTGCGCATCTCCTGAATCCGGCGGATCACGTCGCGGGCGTACCCCTCGGACTCGATGTCGTCGGTGAGCGAGGTGTCGACGTAGACGGTGCCGCCCTCGAAGTCGGCACCGGAGACGTTCTCCGGCGGCTCGGCGACGTACTCGACCATCTCGTCGTCGAGGTCGACCGGCTCGCCGTCGACCGCGACCTCGCCGCCCTCGACGGCGGCGCGGGTCGCGCCCCGAACCGCCTCCATCACCTTCTGCGCGTCGCCGCCGAACGCCGGCCCGATGGCGGCCATCTGCGGCTCTGCGGTCTCGACCAGTTCGTCGAAGGCGTCGGTGACGACCACCTCGCGCGCGTTGACGCGGTCGGCGATCAGGTCGGAGAGGCGGTCGACGGCGGCCGCGATCGCCTCGTCGCCGGTCTCGACGACGACGCGCGGCACGGGCCACCGGAGCTTGCGGCCGGCCTGCTGGCGCGCGTTCGCGGCGGCCTCCTCGACGTCGCGGAACACCGCCACGTCGCGTTCGAGGTCGGGGTCGCGCAGGGCGGCGTCCGGCTCGGGGTACGACAGCGCGTGGACCGTCGTCGCCTCGCCGTCGAGCCGCTGGTACATCCGCTCGGAGAGGTACGGCGCGATCGGCGCGAGCATGCGGATCACCTCGTCGAGGACGGTCGCGAGCGTCGCGTACGCGCCGCGCTTCGAGGCGGAGTCCGCCTCCTCCCACATGCGGTCGCGGACCGCCTTCACGTAGAACCGCGAGACGTCCTGCGTGACGAACTCGATGACGGCGTTGACCGCGTCGCTGACCTGATAGTCGTCCCAGGCCTCGGCGACCTCGGCCTCGACCGACTGGAGCCGCGAGAGCACCCACTCGTCGACGAGTTCGAGCTCGCCGTCCGCCAGGTCCGCGTCCGCCGGGTCGTAGCCGTCGAGCTCCATGTACTCCAGCGGGAACCGGAACACGTTCCAGAGGATGTTGAGCTTGCCCTGGATCTCGCCGAGCCCGTCCCACTCGAACGCGAGGTCGACGCCCTGCTGGTCGTGGCTGAGCAGGTACGTCCGGAGGGGGTCGCGCCCGGCGCGGTCGATCGCCTCCTCGGGCGTGACGATGTTGCCGACCGACTTCGACATCTTCCGCCCGTCCTCGTCGTTGGCGAAGCCGTGCATCAGCACCTCCTCGTAGGGGATCTCGCCGACTGCGGCGGTCCCCATCCCGAGCTGCGACCAGAACCAGCCGCGCGTCTGGTCGTGCGCCTCGATTATGAGGTCGGCGGGCCACAGCTCGTCGTGGGCCGCCTCGTCGCTCGGGTAGCCGAGCGTCGCCCACGACGCCACCGAGGAGTCGATCCACACGTCGAACACGTCGTCGATCCGCCGGTAGGTGGTGCCGTCCTCGACGATCGTGAGGTCGTCGACCGAGGGCCGGTGGAGGTCGATCGACGCGGGGTCGACGTCCTCCTCGACGCGGTCGGCGAGCTCCTCGCGGGTGCCGATCACGATCATGTCCTCGTCGAGCTGCCCGGACGCCGCGTCCTCGGGCACCCAGATCGGGATCGGGATCCCCCAGTAGCGCTGGCGGGAGACGTTCCAGTCCGGGGCGTCCTCGATGAAGTCGCGGAACCGGTTGTCCCGCGCCCAGTCCGGGTGCCACTCCGAGTCCTCCATGTTGTCGAGGAGGTCGTCTTTCACGTCCGTGATCGAGATGAACCACTGGTCGGTGACCAGCTGGATGATCCCGGTGTCACAGCGCCAGCAGTGGCCGTAGCTGTGGTCGACGGTGCCGTGCGCGAGCATGTGGCCGTCGGCGACGAGGTCCGCGATGATGTCGTCGTTGGCGTCGCGGACGAACTGGCCGGCGTACTCGCCGGCGGCCTCGGTGAACTCGCCGTTCGGCCCGACGGGGCAGTGGATGTCTAAGCCGAGCTCGGTGCCGCGGTGGAAGTCCTCCTCCCCGTGGCCCGGCGCGGAGTGGACCAGCCCGGTGCGGTCGGCCTCCACGTAGTCGGCGGCGTACACCTGCCCAGCGCCCTCGAAGTCCGGGTACTCGGCGACGCGGTCGGCGAGCGGGTGGTCGTACGCCCAGCCGACGAGGTCGCCGCCGGTCAGCTCCGCCTCGACCTCGTAGCTCTCGTAGCGGCCCTCCTGTAGCACGTCCTCGACGCACTCGGCGGCGACGTACAGCAGCTCCGCCTCCCCGTCCCGCTCGGCGCGGACCGCGTTGTAGGTCAGCTCCTCGTCGACGGCGACGAAGGTGTTCGCGGGGATCGTCCACGGGGTCGTCGTCCAGATGACGAGGCTCCCCTCGCGGTCGGCGAGCGGGAACTTCACGTAGATGGAGGGGTCCTCGACGTCCTCGTACTCGACCTCGTTGTTGGCGAGGCCGGTCTCGCAGCGCGGGCACTGCGAGATTGACCGCTTCCCCTGCTCGACGAGTCCGTTGTCGGCGACCTCGGAGAACGCCCACCAGGCGGCCTCCATGTACTCGGGATCGATCGTCTCGTAGGGATCGTCCCAGTCCATCCACGCGCCGATGGACTTGAAGTCCTCGTCCATCGCCGCCCGGTTCTTGACGGCGAACTCCTTACACTTCTCGATGAACGCCTCCATCCCGTACTCCTCGATGTCCCGCTTGTTCTCGAAGCCGAGCTCCTCCTCGACTTTCACCTCGATGGGGAGCCCGTGCATGTCGTAGCCGGGGCGGTCGGTGACGCGGTGACCGGTCATCCGCTTGTACCGGATGACGGCGTCTTTCAGCGTCTTGTTCCAGGCGGTTCCGAGGTGCATCTGCCCGGAGGTGTACGGCGGGCCGTCCACGAAGAAGAACGGCGGGTCGTCGGCGTGCGCCTCCTTCGCCGCCTCGTAGGCGTCGTGGTCGTCCCAGTACTCGTCGACCGCGGACTCGACGTCCGCGGGCGCGTACTGGTCGTCGATCTGCTCCATACGCGTTGGTCTGCGCGCGCGTATTTGAATACGGCGGAGTCGTGGGAACGGTTCTGCCGCGGGGACGAGAGGGGTCCCGACGGAGCCGCACGCCCCGAAGCGGGCCGGGATCGACGCCGGGAGGCCGGGTAATCGGCCCATACCAATACCGACGCCGGTCGTGGGGCCTCGCATGAACGCCCCACGTGCGGTCCTCGTCGGCGCGACAGTGCTGTGTATCGCGGTCGCCGCGACCGGCGGCGCGGTCGGCCAAGAGCAGGTGACGCTCACCGTCTCGGTGACCGATCAGGACGGCGACACGGTCGGCGGGGTGACCGTCGAGGCGGCGTGGGAGACCGAGTCGGGCGAGACGGGGACCGCGTCGGGCACGACGGCGAGCAACGGGAACGTGCTGCTCGACGTCCCCGAGGGGGCGAACGTCGAGCTGGACGTCGACGACGACGCGTACGTCCGGAACCGGCCGCTCCGGGTCGCCGACGCGAGCGAGACGGCCGTGGCGCTCGGCGTCACCCGGAGCGGGACCGCCACGGTGACCGTCGTCGACGACCGGAACCGGTCGCAGGGCGACGCGACGGTGACCGTCCGCGAGGACGGGCGGACGGTCGACCGCGGCGAGACGGGAGACGACGGCACCTACGAGACGGCTCGCGTCGAGCGGGGGGCGTACGAGGTCCGCGTCGTGAAGCCGGGGTACTTCGCGGCGGAGCGGGAGGTGACGGTCGAACGGAACACCGAGGCGACGGTGGCGATCGAACGGGGGACCGCGACGCTCGACGTGCGCGCCCTCGACGACCACTTCGACCCGCCCGCGCCGATCGAGACGGGGGCGGTCCGCGTGTCCTCGTCCGTGTACGACGGCGAGGTGAGCGTGAGCGAGGGGACGGCGACGCTCAACGTCCCGGTGAACGCCGTGTACGCGGTCGAGGTGGTCAAGGACGGGTACGACGCCTCGACCGAGCGCGTCAGGGTGCGGGAGTCGTCGGCGAGCGTGAACGCCACGGCCCAGCGCACCCCAACCCTCTCCGTCACGCCGGCGAACGAGCGGGTCCTCGTGGGCGAGACGACCCGCGTGACGGTTCGGAACGCCTACGACGAGCGGGTCGCCGGCGCGACCGTCGAGGTCGACGGCGAGGCGGTCGGCGAGACCGACGACCGCGGCGAGGTCGACGTGACGATACCGTCGACCGGGAACCGGACGATCGTCGCCCGCGACGGGTCCGTCGCGTCCGACCCGGTGACGGTCGAGGGGGTCGACACCGCGGCCGACGCGGACGGGGGCGACGCCCCGGGAACCACCGACGGGAGCAGTCCCGGGTTCGGCTCCGTCAGCGCGGTCCTCGCCCTCCTCGCGGTCGGCGCGGCAAGTCGGATTCGCGGGCGCTGAGCGGTCTGGAGCGCGTCGCGAGAGCCTGTCGCGGATCTGGGGCGGGTCGCGGGACCTTACCGCTGGTCCGGAGCGCCGCCGGCGAAGTAGTCGGCGAGCCGCTCGGCGGCCTCGGTCGCGCGCGGCGTCACCAGCGCGAACCGGATCCACTCGTCGCGGGCGGTGCCGAACGCCTCGCCCGGCATCCCGGCGACGCCCGCCTCGTCGACGAGCCGCTTGACGTTCGCCATCGTGCCAGGGAAGCCGTCGAAGCGCGCGAGCACGTAGAACGCCCCCTCCGGCCGGCTGTACTCCGCGCCCGCCGCGTCGAGCGCGCTCGTGAACGCGTCGACGCGGTCCGCGAGCAGGTCGCGGGACTTCGCGTAGTACTCCGGGGGCGTCTCGACGAGCGCGTTGTGGACCGCGTACTGCGAGGGGCGCGCCCCGGCGACGTTCACGAGCATGTGGCGGGTCTTCGCGTCGTCGACGTGCGCCTCCGGGAAGATCCCGTAGCCGACGCGGAAGCCCGTGATCGCCATCGACTTCGAGAAGCCGCTCGTGACGATCACGCGGTCGGAGTCGATGGCCAGCGCCGACTCGAACGAGCCGGACAGGTCGAACCGGTCGTACACCTCGTCGACGACCACGAGGGCGTCGACCGCCTCCGCGATCGAGACGACCTCGCGAATTGCGTCGAGGTCGTACACCGCGCCGGTCGGGTTGTTCGGGGTGTTGAGGACGATCAGCGCGGTGTCCTCGCTCGCGGCGGCGCGCATCGCGTCGACGTCGAGGCCCCCGTCGCGGGCGGTCGGGACCAGCGTCGGCTCGCCGCCGAGCAGGTGCGTCTTCCCCGGGTAGTAGGGGTAGACGGGGTCGGTGAGCAGCGCCTCGTCGCCGGCGTTGCGGTCGAGCGCGCGCGCCATCGCGAGGTAGTTCGCCTCGCCGGTGCCGTTCGTGACGACCACGCGGTCGGAGTCGACGCCGTTGCGCTCGGCGATCACTTCCCGCAGTTCGCGGAGCCCCTCGCTCGGGGGGTACTGGAAGTCGGCGGGCGGCAGGTCCGCGTACTCGCGGAGCGCCTCGCGGAGCGCGGCGGGCGGCTCCCAGTCCGGGTTGCCGCTCACCATGTCGATGACGTCCCCGTCGGCGGCCGCGGCGTACTGCATCACGTGGAAGAACTTCGGCTCCTCGTACTCCATACGGGCGGGTCGGACGCGGTCGCCGTGGCTCTTTCGACCGGGAGAGGGGCGGGCTCTCGGGACGGTAGGCCCGGCCTACGAACGCCGCCGCGATCCGGTGGATTGACCTACCGACGGCCGAACCGACGGGGCATGAACAAACGCGGCCACGTCCTCAACGGCCTGCTGCTCGCCTTGGGGCTCGGGTTCGTCCTCGAACCGGGGGTCGACGCGGCGACCGCCCGGGCGATCGCGGAGATAACCGTCCCCGTCGTGTTGGGGGCGCTGTTCCCCGACGTCGACACCGCCTTCGGTCGCCACCGGAAGACGCTCCACAGCCTCCCCGTGCTGGCCGTGTTCTTGGCGTACCCGATCGTCTTCGGCAACCTCCAGTACGTGTGGATCGGCGTGTTGACGCATTACATCCTCGACGTGGTCGGGAGCCGGCGGGGGATCGCGCTGTTCCACCCGCTCTCCGACAAGGAGTACTCGCTGCCGACCGGCGTGACGACGAGCAGCAAGTACGCGGACCTCGTCACCGTGATCATCACCGCCGTCGAGATCGCCGCGCTCTGGGCGATCAACGAGTTCGTCATCAACCTCGAACTCGACCTCTCCGCGGCCGCACAGACCGCCTCGCAGGCCGCGGCCGGGTTCGGCCTATAAGTCGATGTCGGTGGAAGGGGTCGACGATACGGCGGCGTAGTTAGTTATGAATCAGTGAGCGGTACGAGTCACTTCGAAGTCCCAGTCACTCGGCGACACGCGCCCGTTTTCGCCGCGAGTAACACTACGACCGAGACCGCCGAAGCCCCAGCCGGGAGGGCGGCGCACGCTCGGGGGGGTCCTCAGTCACTCGCTCCGCTCGTTCCTTGCGGTCCTACCGTCGCCTGCGCCGCCCTCCCGGCTGCCCCTTCGAGTCCCGCCCGGCACAGCACCGCACCTCACACCTCCCCAGCCTCGTCGCTGGCCCCTCCGCTTCGCTCCGGGACCAGCGACTCCCTCGCGCGTGCGATTCGCGCCGCTCCGCGGCGCTCACCGGCACGCGCCACCGCTATACCCTTTCTTCGTCTACTCGTAGACGCTCACGTCGTCGAACCGGCCCTCGTAGGCGACGTTCGAGGGGAGAGTCGGCTCGTTGCCGGAGAGGAACATCCGGTCGAGCTTCGCCCACGTGTTCTCGTAGCCGAGATGCGCGAACTCGACGAGCCCGCGGAGCTGGTGGCCGGCTCCGCCGCGGTGGATGACCGTCCTCGGTCGGCGCTCGCGGAACGCGTCGACGACCGCCTCGGCGTCGTCGAGGTCGCCCTCGAACGTCGTCCACGCCTCGCCGACCGTGCCGGGGAGGTGCGCGTACGACGAGCCGAACCCGGCGCAGTCGGTCGCCTCGGCGGTCCGCTGGGCGCGGGCGTTCTGGTGGGGCAACAGCTTCGTGTTGTACGTCTCTATCGCGTCGATGCGGTCGGCGTGGGCGTCGACCTCGGGACGCGTGAGCGAGATGGTGGCGAACCCGGGGTGCGGGACGAGGACCGCGGCGTCCTGCCGCTCGAACTCCGCCATCGCGCCCTCGAAGGTGATGTAGTCGGGGACCGGGTCGGAGAGGCCGATGACGAGGAGGTGCCGGCGGTTCCCCCAGTCGCCGGTGAACACCTCGCGGGCGGGGACGACGGTCAGTTCGTCGTCGGAGTACCGCGCCGCGCGCTCGCGGACCGTGGGGAGGCGCGTGAAGTGCGGCGCGTACACGAGCGCGTCGATCCCGCGGGCCTTCGCGCGGGCGACGACCTCGTCGTCGAGCACCTTGACGTGGGCGTCGACGCGCGTTTGCGATCGGGTCACGGTCGGACGGTCGTCGCGGTCGCGCAAAGGCGTATCGTTCGACGACGACGGTGCCGCGACCGCAGGCCGCGCGGCCCGTTTGTGGGCCCGTTCGCGGAGGCGGTCGACGCCGAGCGGAGCGCCGGCGGACTTGGGAAAGCGTTAATCTCCCGGGGGCGAGAGTCGGGGTATGGCCCCTCGCTGGACGTGCGGGATCGGCGACTGCGACGCCGCCTTCGACGACGTGGAGGCGGCGATCGTCCACCAGACCAACGACCACCAGCGCCACGAGTGCAAGGTGTGCGGCACCATCGTCCCGGACGGCTACTTCGCGATCCGCCACGCGTTCGACGAGCACACCCGCGCCGAGTTCGTCCGCGCGTACGACGCCGACTCCGCGGCGGTGCGCCGCCGCGAGGAGATCAAAGGCGAGATCGAGTCCGCGGCCGACCTCCAGCGGGTCGTCGAACAGCTCGACCGCGGCGTCTGACGCGGCCGCGTTCGACGGGCTCCGACCTGCGACTTACAACACCCGCTTTCCGAGCGCGCTCGCCGCGAGCTCTGTCGCCAGCTCCGCCGTCTCGTTGTGCTGGTCGAGCGTCGGGTTCACCTCCACCAGCTCCATCGACCGGAGCGCGTCCGTCTCGTCGACGATCTCCATCGCGCTGTGCGCCTCCCGGTAAGTGACGCCGCCGCGGACGGGCGTCCCGACGCCGGGGGCGGCGTTCGGATCGAGCCAGTCCAGATCGAGGCTGACGTGGATCCCGTCGACGCCGGCCGAGGCGACCGACAGCGCCTCCTCCGTGACCGCCGTGATCCCCCGCTCGTCGATGTCGGACATCGTGTACGCCGCGAAGCCGCGGTCGCGGATTAGCTCCGCCTCCGGCTCGTCGACCGACCGGAGGCCGACCAGCGCGACGTTCTCCGGGGAGAGCCCGGGCGCGTTCGCCCACTCGGTGTCCGCGAACTCGCCGATCCCGAGCGCGGCCGCCAGCGGCATCCCGTGGACGTTGCCCGAGGGCGTCGTCGCGGGGGTGTTGAGGTCGGCGTGCGCGTCGAACCAGACCGCGCCGATGTCCGCGTCCCGGGCGGACCCGGCGAGGCTCCCGATGGCGATGGAGTGGTCGCCGCCGAGCGCGAGCGGCACCTCGCCGTCGGCGAGCGTCGCCGCGACCTCGTCGCCGAGCCGCCGGCAGACGTCGGCCGTCTCGCGGAGGAACTTCGCCTTCCCCTCGCTGGGCGCGTCCGCGTCCGGATCGCGCTCCTCTGCCCGCGGGACGTGGAGGTCGCCGGCGTCGGCCGTCTCGACGCCCGCCCCGGCGAGCTGGTCGGCGAGCCCGCCGTACCGGATCGCCGACGGTCCCATGTCGACCCCGCGTCGGTTCGCCCCGTAGTCTGTCGGCGCGCCGATGATCCTGACCGTGGTCATACCGGCTACGCGGCGCGCCGGCGCTTGAAAGGCGGGGATCCCCATTCCGGTGTGGCGGGCCGTCCGCCGTGCCCGCCCTGCCGCGCGCTCCGCCGTGCCGGATCGGACACCGTTTTGCGCCCGGCCCGCCACGGGGCGACATGGACAGTCCGGATTCCTACTCCGTCGACCCCGGCGACATCGAGCCGATCGGCGCGATGATAGCGGTCGCGTTCACCGGTGCGGCGGTCGGGCTCGTCGGCGGCGCGCTGTCGTTCGTCTCCGCCGACCTCGGGCTCGCGCTGGTCGGGGTCGGCGTCGTCGTCGCGCTCTCCAGTCCGATCGCGTACGTTCGGATGAAGCGGCTGCGCGGCGAGTGACCCGAACGGACCGGAGCCGGCCGTAGCCCGCCGCCGAGCGGATCCCACACGATCGTTTATAAGTGAGTTCCATCGCATTTAAGCGGGGGCGCTATCTATCTGTTCGCATGTCATCGATCGAGCTCACATCGAGCCAGAAAAGCATCCTCACGGCCCTGATCAACCTGTACGGGGAACAGGAGGACGCCGTGAAAGGCGAGGCGATCGCCGAGGAGGTCGACCGCAACCCGGGGACGATCCGCAACCAGATGCAGAGCCTCAAGGCCCTCCAGCTGGTCGAGGGCGTCCCGGGGCCGAAGGGCGGCTACAAGCCCACCTCGAACGCCTACGAGGCGCTGGACATCCAGCGCATGGACGAGCCGGCCGACGTCCCGATCTACCACGAGGGCGAGCAGATCGAGGGAGTCAACGTCGACGGGATCGACCTCTCCAGCGTCCACCACCCCGAGCTGTGCCGCGCCGAGATCCACGTCCAGGGCTCTGTCCGCGACTTCCACGAGGGCGACTCCGTCACCGTCGGCCCGACGCCGCTCTCGAAGCTCGTCATCGATGGGACCGTCGACGGCAAAGACGACACCGCGAACGTCCTCATCCTGCGGATCGACGATATGCGCGCGCCCGACGAGCCGGCCGAGCACTGACGCCGGAGACCGCGTTCGCGTCGAGTTGTTCGCCGATTTCTCTCTCCCGAAAGAGCGGTCTGCGGAGAAACGGACCGAACGCGTAGCCGAGTCGCTACCGCGAGTTACCCCTACTCACATGTCGCCGAACGCGCTGACGCCGCGGCTCGCGGAGGAGACCTTGGCGATCCAGCGCGTGGCGATGGCCTTCTTCAGCAGCTTCGCGGGCTTGCCGCCGAACGTCCTGATCGGCATCCCCATCACGTCGTGAGCGACCGCGTCCTCACCGACGGAGATGACCGTCCCCTTGTCCTCGTGGGTCCACGAGCGGAGCGGCGCGCCGCGGGCGGCGCGCGCGAGGTTCGCCCCGGCGACCTCGGCGGCCTGCCAGGCGGCCTGCGCCGTCGGCGGCGCGACATCGTCGTCGCCCTGCTCGACGAGGGCGGTGTCGCCGATGGCGAACACGCGGTCGTCGCTGGTGGCGAAGTCGGAGCCGGCGTGGACGCGGTTCGAGCGCTCGTCCTTCTCGACCTCGACGTTCTCTAACTCCGGCTGGCCCGTGATACCGCCGGTCCAGATCAGCACGTCGTACGGGAGTTCCTCCGGCTCCTCGTCCTCGCCGCCGCCGAGGTAGACGGCCTCCTCGTCGGCCTCCGAGATGAAGTCGCCGGTGAGGATCTCCACGTCGGCGTCCTCCAGCCGCTGGCGCAGCGCGCCCTGGATCTGGGGGTCGTTGCCGGGGAAGACCTCGTCGAGGCCCTCGACCAGCTTGATCTCGATGGGCGCGCGGTGCTTGTCGCGGTACTCGGCGATCTCGCCGGCCGTCTGGATGCCCGAGAGGCCGGCACCGCCGACGATGACCTCGACGGGGTCGGAGCGGGTCGCCTCGGCGGCCGCCTCGCGGACGTCCTCGTGGATCGCCTTCGCGTCCTCGAGCCCCTTCAGCTGGTGGGCGTTCTCCTTCAGCCCCTCGATGCCGAAGAACGCCGTCGTGGAGCCGACGCCGAGGAGGAGGTAGTCGTAGTCGACGGTCGTCCCGTCGTCCGTCTCGACGACCCGCTCCGCGGTGTCGACGTCGACGACCCGGCCCTGAACGAAGTCGGACTGCGGCGACTTGATCTCGTCGACGGGGATCGTGATCTTGCCTTCGACCGCGGGGTTGCGGATCGCGCGGTGGACCTCGTGTAAGACGAGGTGGTAGTCGTGTTCGGAGATCCACGTGAGCTCCGCCTCGCCCTCGCCGACCTCGTCTTCGAACGCCTTCACCGCCCCTGCGCCGGCGTACCCGGAGCCGACGACCACGACCTGTGTACTCATGCGTGTCGCTCCGCGGCGCGCGGGTAAAGTCGCTTTGGAACGTCGTTGACGCCGCGGGGAGTGGATTCGAGGCCGCCGGACTGCGGGGGCGTCGGCTACAGCGAGAGCCCGGCGTGCCAGCGGTCGGCCCCCGCCTCGCGTTTCGCCTCGTCCATGCGCGCGAGCAGCTTCACCGCGAGGCTCGCGGTCTCCGCGGCGCGCGACTCGCCCTCCGTCCGGAACTCGCCGGTCACGCGGTTCGCGTACACCGAGCAGACCGCTCCCGCCCGGAGCCCGTACACGTTCGCGATGGTGAGGATCGCGGACGCCTCCATCTCGATGTTCTTCACGTTCGCGTCCCGCAGCTCCGCGACCAGTTCGTCGGACCCGGCGGCCTCGAACCCCTCGAAGCCGGGGCGGCCCTGCCCCGCGTAGAAGGAGTCGGCGCTCATCGTGACGCCGGTGTGGTAGTCGTGGCCCAGCCGCTCCGCGGCGGCGACCAGCGCGGAGACGACCTCGCCGTCGGCGCTCGCCGGGTAGTCCTCGCGGACGTACTCGTCGCTCGTCCCCTCCTGCCGGACCGCGCCGGTCGTGATCACCAGGTCGCCGACCGCCATCTCCGGCTGGATCGCGCCGCAGGACCCGACCCGGATGAACGTGTCGACGCCGACGCGCGCGAGTTCCTCGACGGCGATGGCCGCCGAGGGCGACCCGATCCCGGTGGAGGTGACGGAGATCGGGGCCCCGTCGTAGCTGCCGGTCGCGGTGCGGTACTCGCGGTGGCGCGCGACCTCCTCGTGGCCGTCCCACAGCGCCGTGATCTTGTCGACGCGCTCGGGGTTGCCGGGCAGGAGGACCGCGTCCGCGACGTCCTCGGGCGCGGCCTCGACGTGATAACCGGCCTCGTCGTTGGGGTCCTCGCTCTCGGCGTCGGACGCCGGGGAGTCGGCGGCGTGAGCGTCCGCGTCGGTCTCGTCTGTCATGTCCTCGCGGTTCGGGGAGGTATTTAAAAGTAGTTCCGGCTCGGGGCCGCCGCCGCCGCGGCTCGGGGGTCGGACCGACGCTTCGGTTCGCGGGGCCGAGTCGGCATATGCCAACCGTGCGTTCTTGTACGGATCCGTCCTACCGGCGGACATGCAGGCGTTCGATTTCACGGTCACCTACGAGGAGGGTGCCGACGACCTGATGGACGTGTTCATCGAGAACCCGGGGCTGTACTCCCGGACGGTCTCCTGTCACGCGACCGCCGAGACGATGTGGCGCGTCGACGAGGTGACGGGGCCGCCGGAGGCGCTCGCGGCGTACGACCGCCGGCTGGAACAGCTTCCCCGCTGTTCGAACCTCCGGGGGATGGGCGGGTGCGAACTCGACTGGGAGCACGAGGTGCTCGCCGAGCGGCGGACGAGCCGGCTCATCTACTCGAAGCAGTCGGAGGGGAAGGGGTGTCGGTCGATCCCGTACCTCGTGACGCGGCGGCTCGGCGACGGGGCGCTCTGTCGGGCGCAGCAGTACGGGAACGCCTACGAGTGGAGCGTGCTCGTCGACGACGACAGCGCCCTCAGCCCCGTCTACGAGGAGCTCGAAGCGAACCTCCGACCCGGCCTCGAACTGACGTTCGAGCGGGTCGACGGCTCCCCCGACTGGACGGCCGACCGGCCGGACGCCGACGACCTCCCCCCGGAGCAGCGCGACGCGCTCCGGGCCGCGATCGAACGCGGCTACTACGACACCCCGCGCCGGATGTCCCTTCAGGAGGTCGCGGAGGCGGAGGGGATTCCCGTCTCGACGCTCCAGTACCGCGTCTCGCGCGCCGAGGCGTGGCTCGCGAAGAACTACCTCGGCGGCCGCACCGACATCGCGACGGACCCCGCCGAGGTCGAGGAGAGCGCCACGTAGCCGGTCGGTTTCTCGTCTCGGCGTCTGTCGGTCTCTCGTCGCGGAATCCGCCGGTCTCTCGTCCCGGCGTCGGGTCGGTTGGAACGCGGCGAATCGGGTCGGTTGGAACATACCGAACGAACTCCCACGCTTCCGCGGCCCCGAGGAACGGGCGTCGACAATGCGACGAGGAACGAACGACGACGGCGGCGTGTCGCGACGGAACTACCTGACCGGCGGAGCGGCGGCGCTCTCGCTCTCGATGGCGGGCTGTATGGGGTCGATCGGCGGCGACGGCGGCGAGTCCGGCGGAAGCGACTCGGACGGGGGAAGCGGCTCGGGCGGACTCCTCCTTCGGGACGGGAGCGTCGTCTCCGTCGACCCCGACATCGGCGTGCTGGAGCGCGCGGACGTCTACGTCGAGGACGGCGAGATAGTCGAGGTCGCCGAGGGGATCGACGCCGACGGCGCGACGGTCGTCGACGCCTCGGAGTCGGTCGTCGCGCCCGGGTTCGTCAACACGCACCTCCACACGTGGCAGGCTGGCGTGCGCGGGATCGCGGGCGACTGGACGTTCACGGACTACCTCGAGATCATGCTCGGCGAGGTGAGCAGCCACTACGAGCCGGACGACGCCTACCTCGGGAACCTGTTCGGTGCCGCCGAACAGCTCAACGCCGGGACGACGACGATCCTCGACTGGTTCCACATCGCCAACTCCCCGGACCACTCCGACCGCGCGATCGACGGCTTAGAGGACGCGGGCATCCGCGCGGTGTTCACCCACGGCCCGCCGGGCGACGACGGCGCGAAGTGGTGGGAGGCGAGCACGGAACCGCACCCGGACGACATCGAGCGGCTCCACGACGAGCGGTTCCCCGTCGCCGACGACCGGATCACGCTCGCGATGGGGATCCGCGGCCCCGACTACGCCACCGAGGAGGTGGTCGAGGAGGACATCACCCGCGCCCGCGAGATGGGCATCCCCGCGTCGATGCACATCGGGTCGCTCGGCGGGGGCGGCGTCTACACCTTGGAGGAGCTGGGGCTGCTCGGCGACGACCTCAACTACGTCCACGCCAACCGGCTGGCCGACGAGGAGTTCGCGCTCATCGGCGACTCCGGCGGGTCGGTGTCGACCACGCCGGAGGTCGAACTCCAGATGGGGATGGGGACGCCGGTCCTCGGGAAGGCGGCGGACGCGGGCGCGGTCCCGTCGGTCGGCGTCGACATCGTCTCGAACGTCAGCGGCGACATGTTCACCCAGACCCGCATGGCGGTCGGCGTCCAGCGCGGGATCGACAATCGGCCGGTCGTCGAGCGCGGCGAGCAGACGACCGAGGTCTCCATCGACCCGCACCGGGCGCTGGAGATCGCGACGATCGAGGGGGCCCGGGCGCTCGGGCTGGAGGACCGCGTCGGCTCGATCACGCCGGGGAAGCGCGCCGACCTCGTCGTGATCGACGGCGGCGACGTCAACACGCTGCCGGTCAACAACCCGGTCGAGACGGTGGCGTTCCAGGCGGGCGTCGGGAACGTCGACACCGTGGTCGTCGACGGCGAGGTCGTGAAACGCGACGGGTCGCTCACGAACGACATCCTCGCCGAGGAGCGAGACGCCTTCGAGGCGTCCGCCGAGCGGGTCCTCTCGGAGAGCGGTCTCGCCGAGTGAGCCCGGAGTCCCTCGGGCGGGCCGGTCGGTAGTTCGCCGCAGGGCAGTCACCCCTCGTCGTCGCGAGGCGTCGGCTCGGGGTAATCCGACCCGGGTCGAACATATTCGGCGGCGTTGCCACGGCGTTGGAATCTGAGTCACGGTTGACCCTCCGAACCCCCTACCGTCG
The DNA here is from genome assembly GCF_023702125.1 of Halorubrum hochsteinianum. Lineage (NCBI taxonomy): Archaea > Methanobacteriati > Methanobacteriota > Halobacteria > Halobacteriales > Haloferacaceae > Halorubrum > Halorubrum hochsteinianum. Next base: position 323,544 of record NZ_CP098415.1, read on the forward strand.
GCGGGAATGTCGAACCCGATCCCGCGGCGTCGGCCGCGCGCCGCCGTCCGCGGCGGGTCCGACGGCGGTCCCGTGACCCCGCCCACGGTGGCGGGTGACGACTCAGCTTCCACCATGAGCACCGACGACGAATCGATGTACACGACCGTAGACGAGGAGGACAGGCGGCTCCTGGAGGAGACCGAGTTCGACGCCGACCTCGGCGCGGAGATGGCCCGCGACGCCCAGCGGGTGGCCGCGGACGAGCTCTCCGAGGTCGAGTTCTACCGCCGGTACCACGACCGGATCCTCGAGGAGTTCGACGTCGACGACCGCGAGATCGAGATCCCCGACCCCGACGAGGTCGACGCCGAGGACGTGAACGCCGTCGACCGCGTCGAGGAGGCGTTCGGCGGGATCGGCGAGGCCCTGCGGAACGTCGGCGGCGACGGCGCGGAGTCGCGTCGCTCGGTGATGAAGAAGGGAGCCGCCGCGGCCGCGCTCGGGCTCAGCGGCCTCGGAACCGCGGGGGCGAGTTCGGGCGGCGACGGCGGTGCCGCCGGCGCTGCCGGCGACGAGGGCGAGGGCACCCGCTGGGGGATGACGATCAACCTCAACAACTGCGACGGGTGTCTCGCCTGTACGGTCGCGTGTAACGAGGAGCACAACCTCTCGCGCGGCGCGAACTGGATGTACGTCTTCTCGTTCGAGGACGAGGGACAGGGCGACGAGACGAACTTCCTGCCGCGCACCTGCCAGCACTGCACCGACTCGCCGTGTACGAAGGTGTGCCCGGTCGGTGCCCGACACACCCGCGAGGAGGACGGGCTCGTTCTCACCGACTACGACATCTGTATCGGCTGCCGGTACTGCGAGGTGTCGTGCCCGTACGGCGTCAACTACTTCCAGTGGGGCGAGCCGGACGTGCCCGAGTCGGAGGTCGACGACGACCACCAGATCGACGACCGCGGGCGGTGGGTCGGCTCCCGGCCGCCCGAGGGCGTGATGGGGAAGTGTACCTTCTGCGTCGACCGGCAGGACGGCCAGATGGGCGAGGAGAAGGTCGGAACCACCGCCTGCTCGGAGGCGTGCGCGATGGACGCGATCCACTTCGGCGACCTGAACGACCCGGAGAGCGACCCGAACCGACACCTCCGCGAGTACCGCGACGGACAGGAGAACGACACCTCCACCTACCAGAACCGCAAGGAGCACACGGTCTCGACCTTCAAGCTGATGGAGGAGCGAGGGACCGAGCCGAACGTCCGGTTCGTCGGCAACGAGCCGTCGCCCCACGCTGAACAGGTCGAGGGGCCGGTCGCCTACGAGGACGTCGGCCTCGTCGACGACCGCAAGGAGGTCCTCGATCAGGGCGCGGCCGCCAACGGAGGTGAAGAGGCGTGAGCGTCGACGTGACGGGCGTCGACCGCGACACGCTCGTCCGCCCGATCAAGACGTTCTCGAACCGCTACGTCGCGGCGCTGGCGCTGGCGCTCGGCCTGATCGGCGTCTGGCTGTTCTTCTACAGCCAGCAGCTCCGCAACGGCCTGATCGTCACCAACCTCGCCGACTGGGGCTCCGGCGGCGGCGTGCCGTGGGGGCTGTACATCGGCGCGTTCATCTGGTGGGTCGGGATCGCTCACGGGGGTATCATCCTGTCTGCCGCGGTGCGCTTACTGGGGATGGACACCTACCAGCCCGTCGCGCGGCTTGCGGAGCTTCTGACCATCGCCGCGCTGACCTGCGCGGGCATCTTCATCCTCATCCACGTCGGCCGACCGGACCGGCTGGTGACGAGCGTCCTGCCGGCGTGGCCGACCCGCGTCCAGTGGTCGCCGCTGATGTGGGACGTGACCGTCATCACGGCCTACTTCGTGTTGACGGCGACGTACCTCGCCCTGACGATGCGCTACGACGTCAACCGGCTCCGCGACCGGCTGCCGGACCGGCTCGAACCCCTGTACGCGGCGCTGACCGTGGGGTACACCCAGAAGGAGGACGAGGTCGTCGAGCGGATGGTCTGGTGGATCGCGTTCGCGATCATCATCATGGCACCGCTGTTACTCCACGGGGGCGTCATCCCGTGGCTGTTCTCGCTGCTGCCGTCGATGGCGGGCTGGGCCGGCGGCGTTCAGGGGCCGTCGTTCCTCTCCATCGCGCTGACCTCCGCGGTCGCGGGGATCATCATCATCGCGGCCGCGTTCCGGTACGCGTACGGCTGGGAGGAACTCATTCCCCGCGCCGTCTTCCAGGGGCTCGCCAAGTGGCTCGGGTTCTTCAGCCTGATCTTCCTGTGGCTCCAGCTTCAGCAGGTTATCACGGGGATCTTCGCGGCCCCGACCACGCTCCAGCACGCGACCGAGGTGAAGATCTCGACCCCGCTGTACTGGGTCGCGATCGGCCTCGTCGTCCTCGCGATGCTGTACGCGTTCGCGACGGCGCTGCGGCCCGACCTGTTCGACATTCGCGCGCTCGTCGGGATCTCCGTCGGCGTGCTCTTCGGGACGCTCACCGAGAAGGTGCTGTTCGTCGTGGAGGGGCTCCAGCACGCGCACTTCGCCCTGTACGAAGGGGTTCCCGGCCAGTACGTCCCCTCGCCGGTCGAGATCTCCGCCGTCCTCGGGACGATCGGCGTCGTCGTGCTGTTCTTCCTCGTCGTCTCGAAGGTGATCCCGGTCGTCGAACTCCACGCGATCGAGGACCACGAGGAGGTGGACGTATGACCGCGCTCGCCCCCCTCGCTGGGCTCCTCGCCGCGGTCGCCGCGTCGCCCGCGACGGTGCCGCTCGCCTCGTCGCCGGAGTACACGCTCCCGTTCGTGGGCCCGGGGACGTACCTGATCTTCGGGATCGTCCTCGCGCCGGTGTACGCGATGGTCGCGGCGTGGTTCGTCGGCGACCCGAGCGACCGGTTCGCGGGCCTGCTCGGCGTCGGCTACCTCGCCGGACTCACCACCGTGCTGTGGGGGAGCCTGTTCGTGGCGACGCTGATCATCGGGGCCGTGTTCTTCTGACGCGGCCCCTCGCGGTGGCAGGGTCTGAGAATCCGCGTTCCAACTAACTCTCGCTCGGCCGAACCTGACGCCGACGACCGGGATCGACATCGACAGCCGAGGTCGACGCCGCCGACCGAAACCGACGCCGCCGACCGAAACCGACCGCCGGACACCACGACGTCACACGCACGCATCCGCCATGACACTCACCGAACCCGAGCTGACCGACCGACTCGCCGCCGTCGAGGACCCGCTCAACGACGACGACATCGTCTCGATGGGGCTCGTCGACGACGTAACGATCAGCGACGGCACCGCTGAGGTGTCGCTCGCGTTCAACGCCCCGCACGCGCCGGCCGAGATGGAGATCGGCGACGCGGTCCGCGAGGCGGTCGAGGACGCCGGGCTCGATCCGGAGCTCCGCGCCGAGTTCCGCGAGGAGCACGGCCACGAGACCGACGCGCTCCCCGGCGTCCGCAACGTGATCGCGGTCGCCTCCGGGAAGGGCGGCGTCGGCAAGACGACGGTGGCCGCGAACCTCGCCGCCGGGCTCCGCGAGCGGGGCGCTCGCGTCGGCATCCTCGACGCCGACGTTCACGGCCCGAACGTCCCCCGGCTGCTGCCGACCGAGAACGAGCCCGGGGTCACGCCGAACGAGGAGATCGTACCGCCGGCCTCCGACGGCGTCCGCGTGATGAGCACCGACCACCTGATGCCCGACGGCGACCAGCCGGCGGTGCTGCGCGGGCCGATGGTGAACAACGTGATGATGAAGTTCGTCAACGAGGTGGAGTGGGGGCGGCTCGACTACCTCGTCGTCGACCTCCCGCCGGGGACCGGCGACGCGTCGCTGAACCTGCTCCAGTCGCTGCCCGTCGCGGGCGTCGTCATCGTCACGACGCCGCAGGAGATGGCGGTCGCCGACGCCCGCAAGGGGCTCCGCCTGTTCGACGAGCACGACGCGCCGGTCCTCGGCGTCGTCGAGAACATGAGCGCGTTCCGCTGTCCCGAGTGCGGCGACACCCACGCCGTCTTCGGCGAGGGCGGCGGCGACGAGATCCGCGACGACTACGGGGTGCCCGTCCTCTCGCGGCTCCCCGTCCACCCCGACTTCGACTCGGCGGGCTCGGACGGCCCGTCGGTGCGCGACGCGGACAGCCCCGTCCGGGAGGATCTCTTCGAGATGGTCGACTCCGTGGCGGACCGCGTCGGCGAGGTGAACCGCGAGCGGGTGGCGAGACGCGTCGGCGAGTGGGACGCGGAGAGCGGCGGAGAAAGCGAGGGTGGCGACGGACCGGCAGACGGCGAGGCGGTGTCCGCCGCAGAGTAGCGGGTGCGTCGTCGTCGGTTCGAGGTCGTCGGTTCGTCCCGATCTGCTCGATCCGGTTCGCTCGACCCGGTCGGTCGGCTCTCTTGAAATCCTCGGCAGATGGTAGGTTCTGCCCCGGTCGTGGTCGATACAGGTTTTCCTCAAGTATCATCGTGTTCGATAGCGGCGGCCATGACGACGTAAAATGGGAGTAAGACGAGAATCAGAAGAACGGGAACCATAATGAAACCAGCCGTCTGTCCCTCCGACTGGAATATCTGCGCGGCTAACAGGAACACGATTAGAGCGAGGAAAAATTCTGTTCGGTCCATAGCTTCACTAAAGAAGCGGGGAATATGACAATTATGTAGTTTCCATCGACCGACTGTTTCAGTTGAGAACGTCTGAATGGGAGGGTTCTAATAGACCCGTTCGGTTCTATCGGTCCGAGTCGGCGTCGCTCGCGCTCGCTTCCGCGTCGTCGAGCGTCCCCTCGGAGATGGTGTTCGGGAGCAGTTCGCCGAGCGTGTACTCCGTGACCGCGTCGCCGCCCTCGTCGCAGGCGACGACGAGGTCGTCGGCCGCGAACTCCGCGAGCGTCTGCCGGCACATCCCGCAGGGGGTGACGCCGTCGCGGACGCCCGAGGAGACCGCGATCCGCTCGAACTCGCGGTGGCCCTCTTTGACGGCCTCCGCGAGCGCGACCTCCTCGGCGTGGAGGCTGTTGGAGTAGTTCGCGTTCTCGATGTTACAGCCGGTGTAGACGGTGCCGTCGGCGGTGCGGAGGGCAGCGCCGACGCGGTACTCGGAGTACGGGACGTGGGCGGCGTCGAGGGCGTCGCGCGCCGCGGCGATCAGCTCGTCCATACCCGCAGGTGGCGCGGCGGGCCGTTAACTGTACTGTGTCGTTGATCGGTGAGTCGGCGGTGGACGGATCGGCGGAAATACGTCCACGCAGCCGGCTCGGAACGGTGACAGGGAGGCAGCTGAAACCGTGTCTCTCATCGGCACACCGTCACGACGGACACCTCCGAAGCCCCAGCCGGGAGGACTCGATGCGCTCGCTGTGGTCCTCACTCGGTCGCTGTCGCTCCCTCGTTGCGGTCCTTGCGTCGCGCGTCTTCGCCCTCCCGGCTGCCCCTTCGAGTCCCGCCCCGCACCGCGCAGCACCGCACCTCACGCCTCCCCAGCCTCGTCGCTGGCGGTCCTCGCTTCGCTCGACCGCCAGCGACTCCCTCGCACGTGCTGTCTCGCGGCCGCCGGTGGCGGCCGCTCGCAGGCGCGCGCCACGGCGTCTGGGGTTGGGAAAATCGTCGCGGGAGATCGGGTCAGCGGTCTCCGGTCCACGCCGAGAATCCGCCGTCGATGAGCGTCTCGGACTGCCGCGCGATGTACTCTCGTTGGGTGTCCTCGACCGCGGTCGCGAAGTCGTCGCCGTCGTCGAGGCGCTCGCGGACGCGGTCGCGCTTCCAGCTCGCCGGCGTCGTGCGGTTCGCGACGCGCCAGCGGAGCGGCGCGACCCACTCGGCCGCCTCGTCGGCGGCGCAACCGGCGGTCCGGAGCCCGGCCTCCGCGTGGTCGAGGAGGTCGTCGTACAGGGCGTCGATATCGGTCGTGCGCTCGCCGTCGTTGCCGATCCACTCCATGTCGGCGTCAAGCCCGTCCACGACCGCGGCGTAGAAGTTGTCGCGGGCGGTCTCCCAGTCGAGTCCGATGACGGGGTGTTCGTGCTGCGGGAGCGCCTGCATCAGCCCCGCGAACGCCCCCTGAAACGCGATGGAGTCGCGGACCGTGGGCTGGCCGGGAATCGGGCGGAACTCGATCCGCGCGTTCGCGGCGGAGCGGCTGGACCCCTCGAAGACGGGGCGGACCCACCGCCAGTAGCTGCCGTGTTTCGTCCGGAACGTCGCGAACGCGTCGTCGAAGCGGTCGCTGCCGCCGGGGTCGGGCATCGGGATCAGCGTCTCGTCGGCCGCGATGCGGTCGACCGCGGTCTCGACGTCGCGGAAGTCGCGCGGGAACCGGACCTTGTCGGCGTCGGTCCGGGCGTTGAGGACGGACTCGAACACGTGGATCCGGTTCGCGGTCGCGCCCTCGGCGAGGACGCGCTCGCCGTCCCAGTCGTCGTCGTACAGCTCCGGCGGGAAGAAGGGGGAGTTCGCGCCGAGCGCCAGCAGCGGGCCGGCGATCCGCAGCGCGTACCGGAAGTGCCGGGGCAGCGTCTCGGCGTGTGCCACCTGGTAGTGGGGCTGGATCGACGTGATGAGGCTCTCGGGCATCACCGTCTCGGCCGCCAGCGACACCCCCGGCGCGTCGAGGCGAACGGCCGGGTCTCCGTCCCCGGTGTTCGGGTCGGCGTCCGCCGAGTTCTCCGGACGGTCGTTGGCCATCGCGTGGTACCGCACCGCGTCGCTCATGTTGACCGCGACGACCACGCCGTCGACCTCGACGCTGTCCGTGAGGTACCCCTCGGCGGTCTCGCCCGCGGGCGGGACGGTCCAGAGCCCGTCGGAGACGAGCCGCATCCCCTCGACGCCCGCGGTGTTCTCCGCGGCCTCCAGCCGCGCCCGGACCTCGGCGAGCTGGGCGCGCAGGCCGTGGTCGGAGAGCGGCTGCGGGCTCGTCGACATCTCGGCGTTGTGGAGCCCCAGCTCCTTCTCGAAGCCCATCAGCTCCAGCAGGCGGCGCGGGACGCGCATGAGCGCGTACTCGCCCGCGCGCGACTCTTCGCTCCACCGCCCGTCGCCGACCGCGTAGAACTCGTACTCGAAGCCGACGATCGACTGGTGGTTGTCGAAGGAGCCGTCGCGGAGCTCCTGTTTGACGATCTCGGCCTCCTCGGCCGCGCGCTCGGCGAACGCCTCGGCGTCGACCGAAAGCGCCTCCCGGACCCCGTCGGCCAGCGCGGACTCGGTGGTCATGCGACCGGGGAAGGACCCGGCGAGGTAAAAAGGCCTCCGGCCGGAAGGCGGCCCGACCGCGGGACCAGGCCCGCGGCAGACCCGGTCCGACTACTGGTTCGCCGAGCGAGCGTCGAGCGCGACCGGGATCGACCGGCTCGCGACGTCGCCGGCGAACGCCTCGCCGTCGGCTTCCAGCAGGTCGAAGGTGTCGTAGTGGATCGGGACGACGAGGTCGGGACCCATCGCCTCGGCGAGGTCGGCCGACTCGCGCCGGTCCGCGACGATGCCGCCCCCGCCGATGTTCGCGAGGAAGACGGAGACGTCGAGCTCGGCGAACCCGTCGAGCGCGTCCGAGTCGCCGGGCCAGAAGACGGTACGGCCGCCGAGCGACAGCAGGAAGCCGCAGCCGAAGCCGGGCGGGTGCGCGACGGAGCCGTCGGCGTCGGCGTTCGGCCCTTCCGGGTCGTTGTGGGCGGGAACTGACCACACTCGCACCTCGCCGGCGGGCGTGTCGACGTCGACGCGGTCCTCCTCGCCGACGCGGACGATCTCGTAGTCGTCGGCGAGCGCGTCGATCGGCTCCACGTCGCGGTCGATGCCGGCGGGGTCGACCGCCTCGTAGATCACGAGCGTCGCGTCCTCGCTCGCGACCGACCGGATCCCGTCGCTGTCGTAGTGGTGGTCGTGGGTGACGACGACGAGGTCGCCGTCGCGCGCCCAGTAGTCGTCGAGGACGCCGTACCGGCCGGGGTCGGTGTAGGCGACCGGCCCGTCGTCGGTCGCTAACCGCGCCGTCGCGTAGCCGAGCCACTCCACCGCGAGTTCCTCGTAGCGGACCGTCATGTCACCGTCTGCGGCCGCGGACGCCTTGAGGGTGGCTATCGGTCCCCCTCGCCGATCACGACGAGGTCCCACGCGGCGGCGAGCGCGTCGTCGTCAAGCGAGCGCCCGAGCGCGTGTTCGGGCACCAGCGGCATCGGGACCGGAACGTACCCGGCGTCGCGCATCGCACCGAACCCGCCGACGGTCTCGACGACGGTCCCGTCGTCGCCCCGCCGGACGCGGAACCGCTTGTCGGCCGGGTCGCGGCGGTACGCGAACGGGAACACCTCGTCGGCCGGCGTCCGGAGGCTCTCGACGCCCGCGAGGACCGCGATGGGCGCGCCGTCGACCTCACAGACGAGCCGGGGGACCGCCGGCCGGCCGTCGTCGTCGACCGCGGCGGCGTCGACATCTGCGCCGGCCGCGACCGGCCCGGCGGGGGTGTCCGTCTCGCGCCACGCGAACGTCGGCTCGCCGAGGCCGTCGGCGCGGACGCAGGCGTAGCCGCCGCCGGAGACCGGGATCCGGTCCGGCCCGAGGTGGAACGTCCGGCGGCCGTCGCGTCTGGCGGCGAGCAGCGGCGGGTCGGCGAGGAGGTCGCGCACGGCGGCCGCGGTGTCGGCGTCGCGGACGGCGAACAGGACGCGGCGGTCGCGGTCGAGCGCGTGGCCCAGCCGCGAGGTGATAACGACGGGCGTCGCGTCGTCCGCGGCGAGCGGCTCCACCGCGACCCGGTCGTCGCCGCGGGTCGCGACCGCGGGCGGTTCCGCGCCCGACTCCGGACGGGACACGTCGAACCCCTCCGCGGCGAGCCGAGCGGCGGCCGCGTCTGCGAGGTCGCGCCGCGTCGCGTCGCCGAGGGGGCCTACCATGTCCGACCGTAGGGCCCGGAGCGTGAAGGGGTTTCGCGTGGCGGAACGCCGGCCGTCGGCCTCCGTCCGGGACCCCGTCCACTCGGCCGGATCAGTCGTCGCCGGCGAGTCGGCGGACGCGGGCGAGGGAGTCGGCGTCGTCGACGGACTTGTCCTCGCGGACGCCGACGAACCGGGGGAACCGGAGGGCGTAGCCGGCCGAGTAGGTCGGCGAGGTCTGGATCTCCTCGTAGCCGACCTCGACCACGAGTTCCGGGTCGAACGCGACAGTCGTCCCCGACTCGCCGACGACGTGGGGTTCCAGCCGCTCCGTGAGGTCCGCGAGCGCCTCGTCCGTGATCCCCGTCGCCACCTTCCCGACCGTGGCGTACCCCGGGGGGACGAGGTCCGCCGCGTCGTCGGGGTCGTCGCGGTCCGGGGCGTCGCCCGCCCCGCCCTCGTCGCGGACGGCGAGCAGGAACGTGCCGAACAGCTCCGCGCGGCGTCCCTCGCCCCACTCCGCGCCGACGACGACCGCGTCGAGCGTCTCCACGTCCGGCTTGCGTTTCAGCCAGTCGCGCCCGCGGTCGCCCGGGGTGTACGCCGCCTCGGGGTTCTTCAGCATGACGCCCTCGTGGCCCGCGTCGAGGGCGTCGCGCTCCGCGGCCGCGATCGCGTCCGGGTCGTCCGCGAGCGCGAGGTCCGCAGCCGCGTCGCCGAGGACTGCCCGGAGCCGGTCGTGGCGGACGCGGAGGGACTCGTCCAGCAGGTCGTCGCCGTCGGCGTGGAGGCAGTCGAAGGCGTGGAGCCGCAGCGAGACGGTCTCGCGCATCCGGTCGACGTCGTGTTTCCGGCGGAAGCGCCGGAGCACTTCTTGGAACGGGAGCGGGTCGCCCGCGTCGTCGACCGCGACGACCTCGCCGTCCAAGATGACCGGGACGTCGACGCGGTCGGCGACGTACTCGACGATCTCCGGGAGCGCCTCGGTCACGTCGTCCATGTTCCGCGAGTAGAGCCGCGGGCCGAGGCCCTCCCCGTCCCCCGAGTTCCCGCCGTCGGGCGCGTAGTGGACCTGAACGCGCGCGCCGTCGAACTTCGTCTCGACGGCGACCTCGCCGAACGAGTCGACCGCGTCGGTCGCGGTGCCCGCCTGCGCGAGCATCGCCTGAACGGGCCGGCCGACGCGGAGCGACTCCGCGCGCAGCCCCTCGGTCCCCTCGTCGCGGGCGCGGACCGCGACCCGGCCGTAGTCGTTGGTCACCTGAAGCGCGCGTTCGACGGCGGCGATCGCCTCGTCGCTCGCGCGGAGCGCGAGGTCATTGCTCTCCGAGTCGGCGGCCTCGAAGGCGTCCTCGCCGTCGGCGTCGGGGGCGTCGTCTCCCTCGCCGTCCCGTTCCGGGTCGGGCGCGAGGAACGCCTCCGCGACCGCGTCCCGGATCGTCCCCTCGCCGACGCCGAGTCGCATCTCGCCGAGGACGAGTCGGGCGAGGAACGCCGCCTCGCTCGGCGAACACCGGGTGAACAGTCCGAACAGCGCGTCCCGCTTCCGCGACTCGCTGCCGTCGCCGCTCTCGGCCGCGAGGTCGCGGAGCGCCTCGTCGACCGCCGCGACGGTGAGCGCGTCGCGGCCGCCGCCGAACGCGGCGAGGCCCCGCTGGCCGCCGAGGTCGTACGCGGCCGCGACGGAACCGATCTCGCCGCGCTCCGCGAGGCGGTCCTCGACGTCGCTCGCCGAGACGTTCGGGCCGGCGGCGCGGGCGATCGCCTCCCGGCAGAGCGCGGGCCCGATGTCGAGGGTGCGCGTGTCGTGTGCGGGGAAGACGCGGCCGAGCAGGAAGCGGGTGACGACCGGGAGGTCGTCGCCCGATCCGTCGGTGTCGGTGTCAGCCGCGGCGTCGGCGTCTCCTGCGACGTCGGCGTCTCCCGCGGAGCCGGCGTCGACGAGCAGGTCGGCCGCCGCGAGCGTCGTCTCGATGTCGCCGTCGATCGCGGCCAGCCGGTCCGCCCGTTCCGCCAGCGCGGCGAATTCCATACGCGTCGGGTCGGCGGCCGGCGGGCAAAAGCGACCCGATGCGCGCGCCGGTCGGGGCCGGCGGCGGGGTTCGGATCCGCGGCGGGGAACCGCTTTTCACCTCCGCCGCCGTATGCCCGGACATGTACGTCCGCGACGCCAAAAACCGTGACGAGGCGTGGTTGTTGGACGCGATCGAGCAGTTGGGGCTCGACGACGTCGCCTTCCGGTCGCGGGACTACGTGATCGCGGTCGACGAGGAGTCGAACGACCGGGCCGGCTTCGGGCGGCTCCGGCTTCACCGCGGCGACGACGGCGAGGAGAACCGGATCGAGCTGACGGGCATCGGCGTCCTGCCGGAGTGGCGCGACCGCGGGGTCGGGGCGCACGTCGTCGAGCGCCTCGTCGACACCGCGGCCGCGGACGGCTTCGAGACGGTGTACGTGCTCACCGACCAGCCGGAGTACCTGACGCAGTTCGGCTTCGAGCGCGTCGACACGGACGACCTCCCGCCCGCGCTCTCCGACCGCCTCACCGAGAAGCGGGAGTTCCTCGGCGGCGGGGTCGTCGGACTCCGACTCGCGGTCGACGACTTCGAGATGCCGTCCCGGTTCCGCCGGGCGTTCAAAGAGGCCGAGCCCACCGGCGGCGACGAGCCGGAGGAGTCCGCCGAGGACTTCGGGATCGACCCCGACTCGGCGACCTACAAGTACGACACCGGGCGCTGACAGACCCGGCTCGTTCTCTGTTCTGAGGCTTTCCATCCATCCGCGGTGGCGCGTGCCTGCGAGGCCGCCTTGCGGCCGAGCAGCACGCGCGAGGGAGTCGGTCGCCGAGCGAAGCGACGGCGACCGACGAGGCTGGGGAGGCGTGAGGCCGCGGTGCTGTACAGGGCGGGACTCGAAGGGGCAGTCGCGAGGGGGGCGCAGGCGAAGTAAGCACCGCAGGAGCGAGTGAAACGAGCGACGAGGAGCGCAGCGAGCGTGCGCCTCCCCCCCCTCCCCCCCCCCGACTGGGGCTTCAGTGGTGTGCGCGTCGACCGAAGCACCATCAATAAAATCAACTCCGTACAGTCGAGCGTCCGGGGCTCCGGGGGCCTCGGTCGATGTGTCGGTCACAACGGCGCACAGTCCAGCGTTTCGAACGTCTCAGAACACTCCACTCACTAATCGGTCGAAGAACGCGTATGAATGGTGGACAGGCGGGGGAGCCCGGCGTTCCGTCACGGGGTATCCCGATTGCCTCCTCCACCCCGCGACCCGACGAGCGACGGGCGTCCGGCGGTGGGCTGCTCGCTTCCGCGCCTGACCCGGTGTCGCCGACGAACCGCGACGGACCGCTCCTGCGAGCGGGCGTCGCGGACCGCTGTCCCCGGCGGACGAGGCTTCCACGTTGGCTCTCGGGGCCCGTGCCGGTCTGACCGGACGTGCCCGCTGTTCGGTCCCCGCTAAAGACTGCCTCACGGGTTACGAGCGGGGCCTAACCGCCCGACCTAGTCCGTTCGACGATATTCGGGTCCGGCATAAGGGCCTTTCGTTCGGCGGCCGCGAGGTTACGACAACACGACCCGGGCGTACGCCGCCGCGGAGAGCGGCAGGGGGATCGACAGCGCGACGACGGCGGGCGCGTGCCACACCAGCCAGAGGTTGTCGCGGAACACCGGGCTCGGCTCGACCGCCGCCGCCCAGCTCGCCGCGCTCAGGGTGGTCGCGAACGCGAGGACGACCGCCACGCCGGCGAGCGTTCCGGGGTCGACGTTCCCCTGCTCGACGGAGGCGATGACGACCGCGCTCAACAGCGCGAACAGCGTGATTCCGCCCCAGCCGACGACGCCGGACGCGTAGTACGTCGCCAGCTGCGAGGCGTACTCCGGTCCCGAGATGACCGCGTACGGCGCGACGAGCGCGACGACGGTGACGACGGCGGCGGCGATTCCGACCCGGCGCGAGACGGCGCGGAGGTCCATACTCGCACTCGGAGTCGAGCCGCGGTAAAAGGACCGGATCGGACGCACCGACAGCGCCGCGACGACCCGGACCGTTCCCGTAGCGTTTTGCCCCGGCGGCCCCCACACCGGAACATGTCACTCGACGTCGACCCGCCGGACCCCCCCGAACTCGCCGCCGTCGACCCGAACGAGTACGAGGACGCCGAGGTCTCGGGCGGCGAGTACCGCCGCGACGAGCTGGAGGCGTTCCTCCGCGAGGGCGCGTGGGAGGAGGCGTTCGACGAGTGGGCCGCCGGCAGCGACGTGGACGAGGCGGACTGGCGGATCGCCGTCGACCTCGGGTTAGTCTCCCGGTTCGACTTCTTCTGGGACGACTTCGCCGACCGCGTCGGCTACCACGCGCCCGGACTGCCGGAGGACTGGAAGGAGCGCGACCTCCACCCCGAGCTGGACTCGTGGGGGACCGTCTCCGCCATCAACGCCGGGCTCACGGAGCTCGGTCAGATCGTCTGCGAGACGCTCAAAACGGAGTACATCGACTGGGAGGCCGACTTCGACGCGCCGGACGACCTCCCGGACTTCGAGGCGTAGCGGGCGGCGAGGACGCCCCCGCTCGCACTCGCAGTCCCCTCAGTGCCCCCAGAGGTTCCCGTCCGGGTCGTAGCGCGCGTCCATGATCCGGTCCCACTGCTCGCCGGAGAGGTCGAGGTCGACCGCGGCGACGTTCTCGTCGAGCTGGTCAACCGTCCGCGCGCCGACGATCGGGACGCAGGTGAACTCGTCCCACTCGGTGAGCCACGCGAGCGCGACCTGCGCGGGCGTGGCGTCGAGCTCGTCGGCGACCTCGCGGACCGCGTCGAGCACCTTCCAGCCGCGCTCCGAGAGGTAGAAGCGCTCGAACCGGTCGTCGAAGCTCGCGCGGGACCCGTCGGGCGCGATCACCTGCTCGGGGTCGTCCGGGTCGGCGCGCTCGTACTTCCCGGTGAGGAACCCGCCGGCGAGCGGGGAGTACGGGCAGACGGCCAGGTCCTGGTCGATACAGACGTCGAGGTACTCGCGCACGTCCTCGTAGTAGCCCGCGTGGTGGAGCGGCTGGACCACGTCGAAGGCGGCGTAGTCGTTGACGTCGGCGGTCCACTGCGCCTTCGTCAGCCGCCAGGCCGCCATCGTCGACGCGCCGAGGTGGTGGACCTTCCCCTCAGAGACGAGCTCGTCGAGGACGCGCATCGTCTCCTCGATCGGGGTCTCGTCGTCCCAGCGGTGGATGTAGTAGACGTCGAGGTAGTCCGTGTCGAGGCGATCGAGCGTCCCCTCGACCTGCGCGCGGATGTGCTTCCGCCCCAGCCCGGAGTCGTTCGGGCCGGGTTCGCCGCGGCCGTCGAACGGGAAGTACACCTTCGAGGCGATCACGTAGTCCTCGCGGTCGCGCTCGGCGAGCCACTCGCCGATGTACTCCTCGCTCGTCCCGTGGGGCGTCCCGTAGACGTTGGCCGTGTCGATGAAGTTGATCCCGCGCTCCGCGGCCGCGTCGAGCAGTTCGTGGGCCTCCTCGCGGCCCGTCTCGACGACGCCGTTCGTCTCGCGTCCGAACCGCCACGTCCCCAGACACAGCTCCGAGACGCTGAGCCCGGTGTTCCCGAGTCGCCGGTAGTCCATGCCGGCACGTCTCTGGGCGGGCAGGTAAAGCGTGACGGCACCGGCGGGCGGCGCGGCGGGGATCGGAGGGCCCAGCCGGGTCCGGCGGCTACCCGAAGTTCTCGACCTTCGCGGCGTCCGCGTCGCCGCCGGCGGCGTCGATGGCGGCCTCCGCGTCCGCGACGAGGTCGGCGAACCCGTAGACGAACGCCGTCTCGCCGTCCACGCCCGTGAGCACGTCGGCGACGGCGTCGGTGAGCGCCTCGTCCGCGCCGAGGAGGTGGACCGCGGCACCCCGCTCGCGGAGGGCCTCTACCCGGTCGGCGTGGGCGACGTCGTTGTCGCGGTAGACGACCGCGGCCTCGGCCCCCTCGTCGAGCGCGCGCTCGGCGATGGCGACCGCGGGACCGATCCCGGGACCGCCGGCGATCACGACCGCGCGCGCCTCGCCGTCGTAGTGCTGGTCGCCGTAGGGGCCGGAGAGGGTCATCTCGGTGCCGGCCTCGGCGTTCGCGAGGAACGCCGAGAAGTCGCCGCCCTCGTCGGGGTCGATCCCGACCGTGACCTCGAACGCGTCGTCCACGTGGGGCGACGAGAGGGTGTAGAAGCGGGCCACCGACTCGCCGTCTATCTCGGTGCCGAGCTTCACGAACTGTCCGGGCTCGGCCGCGACCCCGTCTGGCGCGCGGAACCGGAGGGCGTACGTGTCGGGGCCGACCGACTCGACCGACTCGACCGTCGCTGTCGTGTCCATACACTGGATCGGCGGGCGAGACACAAACCCCTTCCCGTCGGCGTCGGTCCTGCCCGTGCCGAAACCGATCCGACCCACCGACCCCCGACCCACCCACCCGCGGCCGATCACCGGGGTGATGTGTTCGACGTTCGTCGAAAACCGGTCCGACGCGAAGGGACGATCGTGAGGAAAGTGGTGAATACACGTCCAATTATCTCTGAACTCGAACGGATGACAGGGGCTAAAGACGACAATATTCGCGAACCGGAAAACGTTCGTTCAGAAATACGTCGGTGTCTCCTTCCAGAAGCCTTTTGATGAGTCCGCCGGAATCTTGCCCATAGTACATGGCCGCGGATTTCAACTGGGCTGTCGGCGGAGAGGCCGGCGACGGCATCGACTCGACGGGGAAGATCTTCGCGCAGGCGCTTTCCCGCGCGGGTCGGCACGTGTTCACGTCGAAGGACTTCGCATCGCGGATCCGAGGCGGCTACACCGCCTACAAGGTGCGGACGTCCGTCGACAAGGTACAGAGCGTCGTTGACCGGCTCGACGTGCTCATCGCCCTGACCCCCCGGACGATCGAGGAGAATCTCGACGAGCTCCACGAGGGGTCGGTGATCATCTACGACGGCGAGCGGACGACGATGCAAGACGTCGAGATCCCAGAGGAGATGATCGGGCTGGACGTGCCGCTCAAGAGCCTCGCCGAGGAGGCGGGCGGGGCGATCATGCGGAACGTCGTCGCGCTCGGGGCCGCCTGCGAGGTGGCCGAGTTCCCCATCGAGAACCTCGACTCGGCGCTCGAAAAGCGGTTCAAGGACAAAGGTCAGAAGCTGGTCGACAACAACAAGGAGGCCGCGCGCGCCGGCCAGTCGTACGTCGCCGAGGAGTACGACCACGAGTTCGACTACGATCTGGAGACCACCGACGAGGACTACGTCCTCCTCAACGGCGACGAGGCGATCGGGATGGGCGCTATCGCGGCCGGCTGCCGCTTCTACGCCGGCTACCCGATCACGCCCGCGACGGACGTGATGACGTACCTCACGGGCCGCATCGAGCGGTACGGCGGCCACGTCGTCCAGGCGGAAGACGAGCTGTCGGCGATCAACATGGCGCTGGGCGCGGCCCGCGGCGGCGCTCGCGCGATGACCGCCACCTCCGGGCCGGGGATCGACCTGATGACCGAGACGTTCGGGCTCATCGCCACCTCGGAGACGCCGCTCGTCATCTGTAACGTGATGCGCTCGGGCCCCTCGACGGGGATGCCGACGAAACAGGAGCAGGGCGACCTCAACGGGATGTTGTACGGCGGCCACGGCGAGGTCCCCCGGTTCGTGCTCGCGCCGACGACCATCGACGAGTGCTTCTGGAAGACGGTCGAGGCGTTCAACCTCGCCGAGAAGTACCAGCTCCCGGTCTACCTCACCGCCGACCTCTCGATGGCGGTCACCGAGCAGACGTTCTCGCCGGAGACCTTCGACATGGACGAGGTGGAGATCGAGCGCGGCAAGGTCGTCGACGAGACGACCATCGACGACCACATGAGCGACTCCGGCGGCTTCCAGCCCCACGAGATCACCGACGACGGGATCTCGCCGCGGGCGTTCCCCGGCACGGCCGACGGCGCGCACATGTCCACCGGCCTCGAACACGACGAGCAGGGCCGCCGGACCGAGGACACCGAGATGCGCGTCGAGCAGGTCGACAAGCGCAACCGCAAGGTGGAGACGGCCCGCGAGCGCGAGGACTGGAGCCCGCGCGAGTTCGGCGACGCGGACGCGGACACCCTCGTGATCACCTGGGGGTCGAACGAGGGCGCGCTCGCGGAGGCGGTGGAGTTCCTCGACGAGGAGGGCATCGACGTGCGGGTCCTCTCGGTCCCGTACGTGTTCCCGCGGCCGGACCTCTCGGATGACGTCGCGGCGGCCGAGACGACGGTCGTCGTCGAGTGTAACGAGCGGGGGCAGTTCGCCGACCTCGTCGAGCACGACGTGCTCGAACGGGTCGACCGGATAAACAAGTACAACGGCGTGCGGTTCAAGGCCGACGAACTCGCAGACGACATCAAAGCGACCCTCGCGGAGGGGGTGGAGGCGTAACCAATGAGCTCAGACATTCGATTCACCGACTTCAAGTCCGACAAGCAGCCGACGTGGTGTCCGGGGTGCGGCGACTTCGGCACGATGAACGGGATGATGAAGGGCCTCGCGGAGACGGGGAACGACCCCGACAACACCTTCGTCGTCGCCGGCATCGGCTGCTCCGGGAAAATCGGCACGTACATGCACAGCTACGCGCTCCACGGCGTTCACGGGCGCGCCCTTCCCGTCGGAACCGGCGTCAAGATGGCCCGGCCCGACATCGAAGTGATGGTCGCCGGCGGCGACGGCGACGGCTACTCCATCGGCGCGGGCCACTTCGTCCACGCCGTCCGGCGGAACGTCGACATGACGTACGTCGTGATGGACAACCGCATCTACGGGCTGACGAAGGGGCAGGCCTCCCCCACCTCGCGCGAGGACTTCGAGACGTCGACGAGCCCCGACGGTCCGAAACAGCCCCCGGTCAACCCCCACGCGCTGGCGCTCGCCTCGGGCGCGACGTTCATCGCGCAGTCGTTCTCCTCGGACGCGCTCCGCCATCAGGAGATCATTCAGGAGGCCATCGAGCACGACGGGTTCGGCTTCGTGAACGTCTACTCGCCGTGCGTCACCTTCAACGACGTCGACACCTACGACTACTTCCGCGACTCGCTGGTCGACCTGAAGGAGGAGGACCACGACCCGACCGACCGAGAGGACGCGAAAGACGTCATCCTCGACAACGAGAAGGAGCACCAGGGCGTCATCTACCGAGACGAGTCGTCGGTGCCGTACCACGAGCAGCACGGCGTCGACGAGGACATGTCCGTCCTCCCGGACGGCGCGCCCGAGAGCGCGACCGACCTCGTCCGCGAGTTCTACTGAACCGGTCGTCCGGGGCGGGTAATTCCGTCCTCTCGTGACGGCCAAAACCGGCCGAACGCCGGTGTCCGAACGGATTTTTCGCCGGGTTTCAGCAAGCCTAATTAGGTGGGTCCGCATCGTTCGTATATGGTTGACCGCTACGACGTCGCGATCGCCGGCGCGGGCCCGGCGGGGGCGCAGTGCGCCCGCGATCTGGCGACGCGCGGCTACGACGTCGTCGTCTTAGAGACGGAGTCGGAAGACGAGTTCCCGCGACAGAGCAACAAGTCGACCGCCGGCACGTTCCCGTCGATGATGTCCTCGTTCGGGATCCCGGACGACGTCGTGATGTCGTACACCGACGACGTCGTGTTGGAGTCGCCCAACGAGTACTACGCGAGCTACCAGCCGGGGGCGGTGCTGGAGTTCGCGGATTTCAAGCGGTTCCTCGTCGAGGACGGCCGCGAGAACGGCGCGGAGTACCGCTTCGACGCGCGCGTCTCGCGCCCGATCCTCGACGACGACGGCGTCATCGAGGGGATCCGCTACAACGGCGACGAGGAGCTGTACGCCGACGTCGTGATCGACGCCACCGGCCCGGCCGCGCCGATCGCGAGCGCGCTCGACGTCGTCGACCTCGAACGGGAGAACCAGGCGATCGGCATCGAGTACGAGATGGAGGGCGTCGAGATGAACCACCCCGAGTACGCTGACCTCCGGCGCGCGATGATGCTCCGGCTGGACCACGACATCGCGCCCGGCGGCTACTCGTGGATCTTCGCGACCGGCGAGGACACCGCGAAGGTCGGCCTGTGTTACATCCAGAACGACCGCCACCGCGAGTTCGCCGAGGCGGGCAAGACGGTCGACGGCTACCTCGACGACTGGGTGAGCCGCGACCCCCGCTTCGCCGACGCCGAACAGATCGGCGAGAAGGTCCACCGCGGCTCCGCGCACATCCAGATGCCGGACCAGATGCACACGGATCGCTTCCTCGCGATCGGCGACACGGTCCCCACCATCGACCCGCTGTGGGGCGAGGGGATCCACAAGGGGATGAAGTCGGCCCGCGCCGCGGCCGCGACCGTCGACCGGTGTCTCACCGACTCGGAGCGCCGCCTCGACGCCGATAGCCTCGCGGTCTACGAGCGGCTCTGGCACCGCGACGTGGCCCCGCGGATGAAGGCGCGGCTGATGCTCACGCGCCTGCTGTACCTCGCGCCCAACGAGCGGTACGACCGGTTCATGCGCGACCTCCGGCGGACCGACGAGAACACGCTGGAGAAGGCGAATCAGGGAGACAAGGCGGCGATGGCGAAGCTGCTCCACCTCTCCGACGTCCCGCTGTTGACGAAGTTCGCGCGCGAGCGACTCGACGTCTGAGACCGCGGAAACGCCGCGGCGAAGGTAGAACGGAAGTGCGAACGCGAGCGTCCGTCGCGTCTATCGCTCGTCGATCGGGACGAACTCGGCGTCCTCGGGGCCGGTGTACCGGGCGCGGGGGCGGATGAGGCGATTGTCCTCCTGGTACTCGGCGACGTGGGCGATCCAGCCGCCGACGCGGCTCATCGCGAAGATGGGCGTGTACATGTCGACGGGGATCCCGAGGGTGTCGTAGACGGAGCCGGAGTAGAAGTCGACGTTCGGGGCGATTCCCTTCTCGACGAGGCCCTGATCGGTGAGGTACTCCTCGATCGCGGTGGTGTAATCGAGCCACTTGGTGTCACCCGACGACTCGGCGAGGTCGCGGAGCTTCTCTTCGAGGATCACCGCGCGGGGGTCTTTCACCTTGTAGACGCGGTGGCCGAAGCCGGGAATGCGTCCGCCGCCGTCGCGGGTGTCTTTCACCCACTGGACGGGGTCCTTCGAGGAGGCGTCGATCTCGTGGAGCACCTCCATCACGTCCTGGTTGGCCCCGCCGTGGAGGGGGCCGGAGAGCGCGCCGATGCCGCCGGTGACGCCGGAGTAGACGTCCGCCATCGTCGAGCCGATCACCATCGCGGTGAACGTGGAGGCGTTGAGCCCGTGGTCGGCGTGGAGGGTGAGCGCCATGTCGAACGTCTCCTCGCTCACGGCGTCCGGCTCGGTCCCGGTGAGCATGTAGAGGAAGTTCCCGGCGTGCGAGAGCTCCGGGTCGGGCGCGACCGGCTCCTCACCCTGACGGACGCGCTCGAACGCGGCGAGGACCGTCGGGATCTTCGCCGTGATCCGCCGGCCCTGCCGGAGGGTGGCCTCGCCGTCGTCGGCGCTCTCGTCGCCCTCAGGGTCGTAGGCTGACAGCATCGACGTCGCGGTCCGGAGCGCGGCCATCGGACGCTCCCCGGCGTCGGCGAGGGCCCGGACCGTCTCGATGACGTCGTCGTCCACGTCGCGCTCCGCCGCCAGATCGGCGGCGAACGCGTCGAGTTCCGCGGCGGTAGGGAGAGAACCGTGCCACAGCAGATACAGCACCTCCTCGTAGCTCGCGCCGCGAGCGAGGTCCTCGATGTCATATCCGCGGTACACGAGCTTCCCGACCTCGCCGTCGACGTAGCTCAGATCCGACTCCGCGACGAGGACGCCCTCGAGCCCGCGTTTTAACTCATCGGCCATACCACGTCGTTCCGACCACCGGCAAAAAAGCGTTATCTTTCAGGAGGGATACGTTTCGTCGATCGTGGTACGTCGCAGCGTCGAACGACGACGTGACAGGCTTCGGAAACGTCCGAGGCGGACTGCGGTCCCTCGGTTCCGCCCGCTCAGCGCGCCGGAACGACCGTCACCGTTCGGTTCCGGTCGATCGCGTCCTCCAGCTCCTCGGCGATGGCGGAACCGCGGGAGACCTGGACCTCGCCGCCGCGGCCGACGGTGGCGGTGAAGAGGTACTCCCCGTCGGCGCGCACCTCGACCGTCTCGCCGACGCCGTCGTCGACGTCGATGACGACGTGCCGCGAGGTGATCTCCGGGGCGACCACCGTTCCGCGCTCGGCCCCGACCTGTCCCCCGCCGCTGCCGTTATCAGCGGCACCGCCCGCCGGGCCCTGCCCCGACCCGCCGGGCTTCTCGTCGTGTGTGCGGACGTCGATGTCGATCCCGAGGCGGTTCTCGATGTCGGCGATGCGGCCGCCGCCCTTCCCGATCACCGTGCCGATGTCGCCCTCGGTGACGTAGACGACCGCCTCGTCGTCGCCGTTCAGCTCCACGTCGACGTGGCCGTGCGCGACCGATCGGATCTCCCGTTCGATCTCCTTTTTCGCGATGCGGCCGACGCCGGAGTCACCCCCCGCCTCGCCGCCGTCCTCGTCGAGCGGGACGGTGACGACCTGCCGGTTGAACGTGTAGATCTCGTACTCCGGCCGGCCCGTCTCGAAGTTCGACACCTGAATGACCGGGCGCGCGAGGTCTTCGGCGGTGAGGCCCGCCGGGACCTTCACCTCGGTCGTCACGTCGTACACGGTGTGGACCTCGCCGGCCTCGATGTAGACGACGGTGTCGACGATCTGCGGGATCATCCCGAGCTCGACGCGGCCGACGAGGCGCTGGAGCGCGTCGATGGCGCGCGAGGCGTGGACGACGCCGACCATCCCGACGCCGGCCATCCGCATGTCCGAGAACACCTCGAAGTCGTTCGTCTTCCGCACCTCGTCGTA
Source organism: Halorubrum hochsteinianum (assembly GCF_023702125.1). Lineage (NCBI taxonomy): Archaea > Methanobacteriati > Methanobacteriota > Halobacteria > Halobacteriales > Haloferacaceae > Halorubrum > Halorubrum hochsteinianum. The sequence goes on from NZ_CP098415.1 coordinate 345,313, forward strand.
GATGGTGTAGTCCGGCCGGACCAGGAGGAGCGAGTCGGCGGTGTTCTCCATCTCGCCGCCGAGCGCGCCGTACTGGGTGATCTCCGGGCCGACCTGGAGGTCCCGCGGCTTCTCCATCGTCTTCACCGCGTAGTCGCTGTCGTTCAGGAACTCCGCGACCGCCTGCGCGAACGTCGACTTCCCGGCACCGGGCGACCCGGAGATGAGCACGCCGCGCTTCCGCTCCGTGAACCGGTCGCGCAGTTCGTCCGCGAACTCGTAGTCGTCGAGCGTCGTCTTCGCGATCGGTCTGACGGCCGTGATCTCGATGCCGTCGGCGAACGGCGGCCGCGCGACCGCGATCCGGTAGTCCCGGAACTGGACGATGTCCATCCCGTCGTCGGAGAGCTCGATGAAGCCCTCGTTGGACTGCCGGGCGAGGTCGACGATCGAGTTGGCCCACTCGCGCATCTGCGCCTCCTCGGTCGGCTCGTCGTCGATCTCGACGTAGCGCATCTCGCCGAGGCTCCCGCGTTTCGCCTTCGGAACGGTGCCCGTCTTGAGGTGGACGGACATCGTCTCGTCGGTGAAGAAGTCCCGAATCGGCAGGTCGTCGACGACGCCGCGGGCGACGGGTTCGACGTACTCCACGTCGAGCCCCTTCGCGCGGGCGACCTCGGCCTGGACCACGTCGCTGGACAAAAGCGTCGCGTCGTGGTCGGCGGCCAGGTCGCGGATCAGCGCGTCCACGTCGCCCTCGTGGGCGTTCGAGCGGGCGTCGCCGCTGGCGCGCTCGCCGACGTACCGCAGTTCGATGGTCCCGTCGTCGGCGTGGTCGGCGAGGCGCTTGAGTTCGCTCAACCCGTCCCAGCCGGATTCGAGCCCGTCGTTCGCCTGCGACTCGAGTTCGCCGACGACCGCCTCCGGGACGAACACGGTGACCGACTCGTAGGTCCCGTCCGCGACGCGTTCGGACACGCGGCCGTCGACGACCGCGCTCGTGTCCGGTACTACGTTCATACCGAGGATCGGTCCGGGAGGCGTATAAGGGTGTTCGACCGGGGGCCGCGGCGACCGGCCCGCGACCGCCCCCGCCTCGCCGACGGCGACCGAGTCCGCGGCGGCCGGTTCGACCTCGCCGCTCGCAGCCCGATCAGTCGTCCGCGGCGGCCGGCTCGGCCTCGTCGCTCGCGAGGCGCTCGGCGTAGGCGGTGAAGTTGTCGAACAGCGCCTTCGCCTCGCAGGCGGCGTCGTACGCCGCCGGCGTGATCGACTCCAAGACGGCGTCGACGCGGGCGTCGCCGATCTGGTCGCGCTTCCCGTCGGTCACGTCGCGGGCGGTCTCGGCGTCGTACTCGGGGTGGAACTGGACGCCCCAGCAGTGGCCGTCGCGGAACGCGTGGACGCCGCGGTCGTTCTCGGCGAGCAGCGTCGCGGACGGCGGGAGTTCGACCACCGCGTCGCCGTGGGTGGTGAACGCGGTGAACGACTCGTCTATCCCCTCGAACAGCGGGTCCTCGCGGGTCTGACGGATCTCGTTGTAGCCGATCTCGAATCCGTCCATCCCGGCGACGCGGCCGCCGAGCGCCTCCGCGAGCACCTGGTGGCCGTAACAGACGCCCAGCACCGGGCAGCCGGCGTCGGCGGCCTCGGCGACGTAGTCGACCAGCGGCGGGATCCACGCCTCGTCCCAGTAGACCGACGAGCGCGACCCGGTCACGACGACGCCGTCGAACTCGGTGTGGTCGGGGAGGTCCCCGGAAACGGCGTCGAACTCGACGAGGTCGGCGTCGATCTCTCTGCGGAAGTTCCGACGCGTGTTCGCGCCGTCGTGAGCGGCGTTCAACAGGGCGAACCGGAGGCGAGTCATTGCCGGAACGGAGAGCCGAGAGCGACAAAACGGTTACGACGCCGGACGCGCCGGCCGACGACGCGGACACGCGGAACGACGGCGGTCGGCGGCGTCCGCCGACCTCACTCGAACGTCGCGCTCGCGTGCTCCGCCAGCCACCCGGCGAGCATGTCGTTCACCGCGGCGGACGCCTCGACGCCGACGAGGTGTCGAGCGCCCTCGATCGGATGGAACTCGCCGCGGGGGAGTCCCTCCGCGAGCGTCTCGCCGGCGGTGACGGGACAGACCGTGTCGTCGGTCCCGTGGACGACCAAGGCCGGCGTCGCGACCTCGAAGAGTTCGTCGGCCAGATCGAACTCGTCGAGCGCGGCGCGGTGCGCCTCGTACGCCTCGCGGTCGGCGTCCTCGGCGAGCCGCCACTCCGCGATCCGCGAGAGCGCGTCCGGGTGCGCCTCGCGGAAGTCGACGGAGAGGAGCCCGTTCAGCGACCCCTCGACCGCGGCGGGGTCGGCCGGGTCGGCCCAGACGCCGTCGGCGTTGTACGCGTCGCCCGCCGGCGGCGTCCCGAGGAGCGCGAGGCTCGCCGGTCGCGAGGAGGTCAGTGCGGCCGTCAGTGCGACGGTGCCGCCGAGCCCGTAGCCGACGAGGTGGGCGTTCCGGACCCCCTCGGCCGCGCACACCGCCTCGACGTCGGCCGCGAGCGTCTCGATCGAGTAGGGGCCGGGCGGCGCGTCCGACCGTCCGACGCCGCGCGTCTCCGGCGTGATCACCGTGTGGGGGCCAGCGAGGGCGGCGTGTTGCCAGCCGAACTGCCACGCGCCGAGCCCCGCGTCGCCGCAGAAGACGACCGCCTCGTCGGGGTCGCCGGCGTCGGGGGCGTCCACCTCGTACCGGATCTCCGCGCCGGCGTTTGTCGCGTAGGGCATAGTGAACTCGCGGAGAGTCCGTCAGGCCTCCTGGAGGCTGCGGAGGACGTCCGGTGCCGCCTCCAAGGCGTCGTCGAGCGCGTCGGCGTCCGGGCCGCCGCCCTGCGCGAAGTCCGGCGGCCCGCCGCCGCCGCCGCCGACGCGGCCGGCGAGCTCCGAGACCACCTGCCCGGCGTTCACGTCGACTCCGTCCGGGACGCCGACGACGAAGCTCGCGGAGCCGCCGGCACCGCTGCCGATCACCGCGACCTTCCCGTCGTCGACGTGGGCGTTCGCGGTGGCGCGGAGCTCGTCGGCGTCGCCGTCGAGCCGCTGGATGACCGCGGTCGCCCCGCCGACCTCGACCTCCTCGGCGTCGGCACCGCCGGAGGCGCGCGCGGTCGCGAGCTCCTCTTTGAGCGACTCGATCTCCTTGCCCCGGGCCTTCCACTCCTCGAAGAAGCGCTCGGCGGTGTCCGGCACGTCGAGCGGGTCGACGTCCAACACGTCGGCCGCGTCGTACAGCGCGTCCTCGGTGCGCTGGGTCGCCTCAACCGCGGCGGCACCCGCCGCGAACACGATGCGCTCGACGCCGTCCTGAACCGGCTCGGTCTTCAACACCTTCACCGCGCCGATCTCGCCGGTGCGGTCGACGTGGGTGCCCGCGCAGGCCTGAACGTCGGCGTCGCCGACGTGGATCAGGCGGACGTTCGTTCCCGGCGGGACGCCGCCCTGATACAGGTCGAAGCCGTGTTCGGCCTCCGCCTCGTTCCGGTCGGGCCACTCCTGCCGGACGGGCACGTCGTCGCGGACCAGCTCGTTGGCGACGCGCTCGATCGCCTTCACGTCCTCGCGGGTGATGCGCTCGAAGTGGCGCACGTCGAGGCGCGCGGAGTCGGTCCCCTTCTGGGCACCGGCCTGCCGGACGTGGCCGCCGAGCACCTCGCGGGCGGCGTGGCCGATGAGGTGCGTCGCGGTGTGGTGCGCCCGGAGGCGGTCGCGGCGGTCGCCGTCGACCTGCCCGCGGACGAACTCCCCCTTCCCAGGGTCGGCGTCCGTGCGGTGGAGGACGATCCCGTCGGTCTCCTGTACGTCGGTGACGTCGACGGTCGTCTCGCCGACCGTGAGCTGTCCCCGGTCGGTGGGCTGTCCGCCGCCCTCGGGGTAGAACATCGTCTGGTCTAAGACGACGTCGTACCCCTCCTCGGCCTCCAACACGTCGAGGACGACCGCCTCGAACTCGGTGCGCCCCTGGTCGTCGTAGAACAGCTTCTCGGTCTCGGGGAGGTCGGCGAGCCGCTCGTCGCGCTCGTCGGCGGCCTCGGCGGCGTCGGCCTCCTCGTGTCTGTCGGCGACGAGCGCGTAGAAGTCGTCGGGCACGTCGACGGTCGCGCCCCGCTCGTCGGCGATGTCGGCGACCATGTCGGGCTGGATCCCGTGGGAGTCGTACAGCTCCAACAGCTCCTCGGTCGGGATCGGCTCGCCGGTGCCGGCGTACTCGTCGGCGAGCTGTTCGACCTTCCGGGCACCGCGCTCCAGCGTCTCCTCGTACTTCCGCTCCTCGCTGCGCACGATCTCGCGGACCGTGTCGCGGTTCTCGTAGCCGAGCCGATCGGCCTGCATGTCGACCAGCTCGTCGAGCGGGGCGTCGACGCCGACCTCGTCGACGAGCCGCTTCATCCGGCGCAACACCATCCGCGCGAGGTAACCCGTCCCGACGTTGGAGGGGACGATCTCGTCGCCGAACATGTACGCGAGCGTCCGCGAGTGGTCCGCGATCGCGTAGATCGATTCGAGCGGCTCGACCAGTTCGCGCAGCCGCTCGACGTCGACATCGAGCCGGTCTGCGATCTCGCCGCGCGCGGCCTCAACGTCGTCGACGTCGTCGATGTCGAGCCGTCCGGAGAGCTTCGCGGCGCGGTGGATCAGCTCCCGCTCCGCCTCCGTGTGCTCGATCCCCGCGTTGTCCTTCAGGAATTCGATGGCGTCGGGGTAGATCGCCTCGTACACCGTCGCGGTCCCCTGGCTCATCCACGTCCACCGCTCTAACCCGTAGCCGGTGTCGACGATGTACGTGTCCATGAACGAGTACGTGTGCCCGTCCTTCATCTCGTAGTCGCCGTCGGGGTCCCGCTCCATACACATGAAGACGAGCGTCGCCAGCTCGGCCCCCTTGTAGATGACCTCGATTGCGGGCCCGGCGTTGCCGCCGCCGACCCACGGGTCCTCGATGTAGGTGATCTCTTCGAGGTCCGCCCCGAGGCTCTCGAACAGTTCGTCGCAGTACCGGACCGTCTCGTCTTTCCAGTACACCTCGCCGTGGTAGGCGTACTCGCCCTCCTCGACCTCCTCGCGCGTGTTGAACGCGTGGTGGGCCATCATTTCGAACGCCATCGTGTGCCGGCCCGTCTTCCCGACGTTGTCGATGTCCTGCATCCGGATACAGGGCTGGGAGACGGTCAGCGGGTTCGCCGGCGGCGGCGTCTGCCCGGAGGTGACCAGCGGCTGGAAGTCGTAGATGGACGCCTGCGTCAGGAGGACGTCGTCGCGCCAGCGGTTCGCGGCGACCGGGTACGGGTCGATCCGCTCGTGACCGTGCTCCTCGAAGAAAGAGAGGAACGCCTCGCGCATCTCCGACAGCGAGTGGGCCTCGGGGAAGCCCGGGTCGTCGATGAAGCTGTAGTCCGCACATGGCGGCTCGCCGCACAGTTCGCGGTCGGCGTCGCGGGTCCAGAAGTGCGCGCCACAGGAGGAACACTCCTTGCGCTCGAACCCCTCCTCCTCGAAGTAGTCGAGACGGTACTCCGCTTCGAGATCGCTCATTACACGAACGTGGCCCGTGTTGCTCCAAAAGGGTTCCGGGGTCGCTCGTCGGCGGTCGTGCGGGGAAACTCGACGCCGGTCCCGACGAGAAACCGACGGCGGGATCCGGACGCAACGTGTGGCCTCGACGACCGGTAAGAAGACTTATAATCTCGTGGAAGGCTATCATACACCATCGTGACTTCCGCGGTTGGCGAGCACGCGCTGGTCCTCGTGCTCGGCGACGACCCAGAACGCACCGGCGACGTGGGGAATCGGTTCGGCGCAGCGTGGAGCGCCTCCGACGGCGACCGGGAGGTGGCCGTCGAGACGCGCGCGGCGACCTCCGGCGACTTCGACGCGGAGCGGACCGACGACGCCGACGTGATCGTCGTCGTCGACGAGGCGGCGCTGGACCGCGTCCGGTCGGCCGACCGCGACGGGTTCGTGGTGGCGTACGTCGACGACCCGGCCGGCGAGACCGCCACCGATCCGGTCGTGGACGCGGTCGCCGGGACGCCCGAGGCGCTCGCGGAGACCGTGTCGTGGCTGCTCGCGCGCGACCGCCGGACGGTCACTCGGTCGGAGCCGACGCGGACGCCGTCGCGGGTCGAACGCCTCAACGCCGGCATGGCGGAACTCGCCGCCGTCAGGTCCGTCGACGAGGCGTATCGAGCCGCCATCGCGGTCGCCGAACGGGTGTTCCCCGAGTACCAGAGCGTGGTCGCCGTCCGCGACGGCGAGTGGGTCGAACCGATGGTCGCGTCCAGCGGGACGCCGGTCGAGGACTGTAACCGGGTCCGCGTCGGAACCGAGGTGGCCGGACGGGCCGTTCGGACCGGGGACACGTCGGTCGCGCCGAACCCGAACCCGGACAGCCAGTTCGACGCGCTGCTCACCGTCCCGGTCGGCGACGACGCGGTATTCCAGCTCGCGGCCGACGGGGCGAGCGGGACCGACGAGTTCGACGACGCGGACCGCAGGCTGGCCGAGCTGCTCGGCTCGCACCTCGAGGAGACGCTCGATCGGATCGCCGTCACCGAAACGCTCCGCGCCGAGCGCGACAGGCTCCTCGCGCTGTTCACGAACGTCCCGGACCCCGCGGTCGCCTACGACTACGTCGACGGCGAGCCGGTCGTTCGGCAGGTCAACGACGCGTTCGAGTCGACGTTCGGCTACGACGCCGAGGCGGTGACCGGAGAGTCCATCGACGAGTACATCGTTCCGGCTGATGCCGGGGGTGAGGCCGACGACCTCAACGACCGCCTCCGGCGCGGCGAGAACGTCCGCCGCGAGGTGACGCGGATGACCGCGGACGGGCCGCGCCACTTCATCCTCCATGTCATCCCGATCTACCTCAACGCGGCGAACGCGGCGGGCTTCGCCATCTACACCGACGTCACCGAGCGGCGGGAACGCGAGGAGACGCTCAGACGGCAGAACGAGCGGCTCGACGAGTTCGCCTCGATCGTCTCGCACGACCTCCGGAACCCGCTGTCGGTCGCCGAGGGGTACGTCGACCTCGCGCGGGAGACCGGCGATCTGGACCACCTCGACAGGGCCGCCGACGCCGTCTCGCGGATGGACGAACTCGTCGCCGATCTCCTGTCGCTGGCCAGACAGGGCCGAGCGGTGGGCAAGACGGAGTCGGTCTCGCTGTCCGACGTCGCGCGCGAGGCGTGGGAGAGCGTCGACACCGGCGGCGCGACCCTGACCGTCGAGTCGGACGCGACCCTGGAGGCGAGTCGGACGCGCCTGTGTGAACTGTTCGAGAACGTCTTCCGAAACAGCGTGGAACACGGCCGGGACTCCGCGGACGATCCGCTCTCCGTCCGAGTGGGGGCGACGCTCCGCGACGACGACGCAGTCGACGGGTTCCACGTCGAGGACGACGGGACCGGCCTCCCGGAGGAGGACATCGACCGGGTGTTCGAGAGCGGGTTCACGACCGAGGAGTCCGGCACCGGGCTCGGGCTCGCAATCAGCAAGCAGGTCGCCGAGGCGCACGGCTGGACGGTCGAGGCCCGCGCCGCCGAGGGCGGCGGGGCCCGGTTCGAGTTCCGCGCGTCCTGACCGGTCCCGGTCCGCGTCGGTCCGAAACGACCTTACGCCGCGCGTGAGGCTATCCGATATGGTCGAGAACGTCGTCTACCCCGCCTACTTCGACGCCGAGCTGTCGCGCTCGGAGGGACGTCGCGTCCCGACGGATCTGGCGGTCGAAGCGCCGACCGTCGACGAAATCGCGAAGGCCGTCCAGCAGGTCGGCTACGACGCCGCCGTCGAGCGCGACGCCACCTACCCGCGCGAGTTCGAGCCCCGCGGGTCCGTGGCGGTGAAGGGGACCGAGGACACCGCGAAAAACGACCTCGTTCAGGCGATCGCCGCGTACCTCGGCGTCCTGCGGGAGTAATCGTGCGGCGCGTCGGCACCGTCGTCCGCACCGCCGGGGGGTTGGCGATCGCCCGCGGCGACCCGGGGACCGAGCCGCCGCGGATCGGCGCGAGCGTCGTCGACGAGTCGCTGTCGACGGTCGGGCGCGTCGTCGACGTGTTCGGACCGGTCGGTCACCCCTACGTGGCCGTCACGCCCGGCGACGGCGTCGGGCTCCCGGACCTCGTCGGCGGGAAGCTGTACGCGCGGTAGCTACGAGGCCGGCGAGTCGCCCTCCCCGCCCTTCGCCGAGTCGCCCCCCTCCGCCTCCGTCGCGTCGCCTCTCCCCGCCTCCGTCGACCCGTCCGGTCCGGACTCCGCGGACGCCTCGTCGTCCGTCCCGCCATCCGATTCGGCCGCCGCGTCGCGTTCCGTCACGCTCACGTCCGCGAGCGTCGCGTCCGTCCGCGCGAGCCGCTCCGCCACGAGCAGTTTCTCCCGCCGCTCCAGCCGCTCCCAGTCGAACTCGGCCGGCGGGGACGCCTCCAGCGCCTCGAACCGGTCGATCACGCCCTGATTGACGAACCGCTCGAACGAGTCGCAGTTCGGGCAGGTGCGCGACAGGTGCGACGTGTCGAACGACCGCGTGACGGCGTGATCGAGACAGTTCAGACACCGGTAGGTCGTGCTCCGAGACACGGGAAGAACTCGGTGCCGAACGGGGGAATATCTGTGGTCACCGGCGCGAACCTCGCCGGTCCGAACCGGCGGACGCGCCGCTGGCACGGCGAGTACTGAACGAGCGGAAACCGAAAACCGAAGCGAGTGTCGCCCGGAAGGGGCGCTCAGAACAGCGCGGACGCCGCCGCCTCGGCCGTCTCGATGACGGGGCCGAAGCCGGGGAGGAGCAGCATCGTCGCGACCGCCGCGAAGACGACCGCGGCGTACAGCGCCGTCGGCCGCACGTCGACCGCGTCGAGGGCGCTCGGCGTCTCGGGGTCGTCCAAGAACAGCGCCTTCACGACCCGGCTGTAGTAGTACAGCGACACGACGCTGTTTACCGCGCCGAGCGCGGCCAGCCACAGGAAGCCGTTGTCGATGGCCGCCTGGAACAGGAAGTACTTCGAGAAGAAGCCGGCGAACGGCGGCAGGCCGGCCAGCGAGAACATGAACACGGCCATCGCGACGGAGGCGACCGGCGCGCGCCGCCACAGGCCCGCGTAGTCCGCGAACGTGCGGCCGACGCCCCACCGCTCCGCCATCGCGACGAAGAGGAACGCGCCGGTGTTCATGAACCCGTAGACGAGCAGGTGGGCCATCGCCGCGCCCATGACGGTGCCGTTGGCCGGCCCGTCGAGGGTGAGCGCGGCGACGCCGATGAGCGCGTAGCCGGCGTGACCGATCGAGGAGTACGCCAGCATCCGCTTGACCTCCTCTTGGACCGCGGCCGCGAAGTTCCCGAGCGTCATCGTGACGGCCGCGAGGATCGCGAACGCGAGCATCCAGTTGACGTTCGCCGAGACCGCCATCCCCAGCGGGAACGCCTCGGTGAACACGCGGAACGCGACCACGAACCCGGCGGCCTTCGACGCCGACGAGAGGAACGCGCTGACGGGCGCGGGCGCGCCCTCGTACGCCTCCGGAGCCCAGAAGTGGAACGGGACGGAGGCGGTCTTGAACGCGACGCCGCCGATCATCATCACGACGCCGACGCCGAGGACGCCGGCCAGCCCCTCTATCGAGGCCGACGCGATGTCGGCGAGGATGAGCGACCCGGTCGCGGCGTACACGAGCGAGATGCCGAACAGGAAGATCGCCGACGAGAGCGCACCGACGAGGAAGTACTTCAGCCCCGCCTCGACGCTCCCGCGGTTCTGCTTGAGGTACGCGACGAGCACGTACGACGGCAGCGACACCATCTCTAAGGCGACGAACACGACCGCGAGCGAGTTCGCGACCGCGAGCAGCGCCATCCCCGTCGCCGCGAACAGCGTCAGGGAGTAGAACGCCGCCGGGTTGTCGTGGTCGTGGAAGTAGTCGTGCGCCGCGACGACCACCAACGCCGTCACCGACGCGAAGATGGCGGTGAAGAACAGCCCCATCGTGTCGACCTTGATCGCGTCGGCGAACAGCGTGATAGCACCGCCGGTGTCGACGCTCCCGGTGCCGGACGCGACGAACCAGACGGTCACGGACAGCGAGGCGAGCGCGCCGACCGCGCTCACGACCGCCATCGAGGTGTTCGACCGCGCGTCGGGACTGATCGTGTCGACTAACAGCAGCGCGAGACCGGTTGCCGCAAGCACCAGCGCCGGCAGCAGCGCCGTCACCTGCGGAAGCGTCTCAACCATTGATCGTCACCCCCTCGACCACGGGAACGGCAGCGTCACGGATCATCTCGAAGAAGATGTCGGGCGCGACGCCGAGCACGATGATCGCCACCAGAAGCACCGCGAGCGGGGCGACGTCGTGGAACGCCGCGGGCCCGACCTCGTAGTCGGTTTCGAGCTCGAATGGCCCGAACAGCGTGCTCTGCATCGCCGACAGCAGGTAGCCGGCGACGATGACGATACCGAACATCGCGAGCGCCGTGAACACCGGCGCGTACGGGAGCGCCGGTGCGGACAGCGAGCCGACGAAGATGAAGAACTCGCCCGCGAAGCCGGCCATCAGCGGCAGCCCCATGTAGCCGAACGCCCCGGCGACGAGGATGCCGACGGTGACCGGCATCCGGTCGGCCATGCCGGCCATGTCGCCGACCATCCGGGTGTGCGTCGTGTTGTAGATGACGCCGACAGCCATGAACATCAGCCCCGAGATGAGTCCGTGCGCGACCATCTGGAAGGTCGCGCCGCCGACGCCGTACTCGGTGAACGCGATGAGTCCGAGGATGACGTACCCCATCGACGAGACCGACGAGTACGCGACGATCCGCTTGAGGTCCTTCTGGGCCAGCGCCAGCATCGCGCCGTAGATGACGCTGACGACCGCGATCGCCGCGATGGGCACCGCGAGCATCGACGCCTGCTCAGGCAGCATCGTGAAGTTGAACCGGAGCAGCGCGTACGTCCCCATCTTCAGGAGGACGCCTGCCAGAAGCACCGACGCCGGGGTCGGTGCTTGAACGTGGGCGTCCGGGAGCCACGTGTGGAACGGCACGATCGGGACCTTCACCGCGAACCCGAGGAACATCGCGACGAACGCGAACATCGCGACCGTGTCCGGCGCGACGCCGAACCACGACCCTAGGTCGCCCGCGGCGACCGCCTGCGCGATCTCGGGCAGGGCGAACGACGACACCGAGTCGCCGAGCGCGAACACGAGGCTCATGAACCCGATGAACATCAAAAGCGACGCCGCGTTCGTGTACACGAAGAACTTGATCGCCGCGTACTTGCGGCGCGGGCCGCCCCAGATGCCGATGAGGAAGTACATCGGGACCAGCACCGCCTCCCAGAAGACGAACCACAGGAAGAAGTCGAGCGCGGCGAACACGCCGAGCAGGTTCGCTTCCATGAACAGCATGAGGCCGTAGAACTGGCTCTGGCGGGTGTCGACGGGCGTCCACGCGCTGAGGATCGCGAGCGGCACGAGGAACGTGGTGAGGACGAAAAGCGGGAGGCTGATCCCGTCGAGTCCGACGAACCACGAGACGCTCCGACCGCCGACTTCGAGCCACTCGATCTGGGTGGCGTACGCGACCTCGCCGCCGAGCAGCGCGTTGCCGCCGGCCTCGAAGCCAGACCAGAGGAAGAGGCTCCCGACGAACGGGATCAGACTGATCGCGAACGCCAGCCGGCCGGCCCACTCGTTCGGCGCGAGGAACACGGTCAGCGCGCCGACGAAGGCGACCGCCATGAGCGCTTCGAGCAGCATCAGAACCACCCCCCCGTCGCGCCGAGCACGACGAGCAGCGCGACGAGCCCGAAGGTGAGCAGCGCGGCGTACTGCGAGACGACGCCGGACTGTAGCTTTCGGATCCGACCGCCGCCGGTCAGGCTCACCGAGGAGACGCCGTTGACGACGCCGTCGATGATTCCCTGATCGAAGACGTTCGCGCCGCCCGCGACGTCTTCCGTTCGATACGCGAGCCAGACCTGTAGTTCGTCGAGGTAGTAGTTGTTGTACAGCACGTCTTTGACCCCGCCGAGTTTGGCGGTGTGTTCCGTCGGCGACGCCACGTTGTAGAGCCGCCAGGCGAGTCCGAGTCCGAGCAGCGCGAGTCCGAGGGAGACGGCCGCGCCGGCGAGGACGGTACCGACCTCACCGCCGACGAGATACTGGCTGCTGTAGGGACCGAGGTCGCCGTAGTGGTGCGAGGAGAGCCCCTCGATGCCGCCCCAGTGGTTGTCGAGCCACAGGTGGAGCAGGTCGATCCCCTCGATTCCGAGCACCTTCTGGACCGGAACCATGTTGATGAAGCCGGTGACGACCGCGAGCGACCCGAGGACCGTCAGCGGCCCCTTCACGTTCCAGCGAACGGGCTCGGGGTCGCGGGCGGTGTCGCTCCGCGGCTCGCCGTGGAACGTCAGGAACACCATCCGGAAGGTGTAGAAGGCGGTCACGGGCACCGCGAGCAGCCCCATCAGGTACGCGCCGAACAGCAGGGGCTCGCCGGGCGCGTGGACGAGCGACTCGAAGAGGATCTCGTCTTTCGACCAGAAGCCGGCGAACGGGAAGATTCCCGCGAGCGCCAGCGACCCGGCGAGGAAGGTGTAGTAGGTGACGGGCATCTTCGATTTCAGCCCGCCCATGTCCCACATGTCCTCGTTGTGGTGCATCGCGATGATGACCGAACCGGCACCGAGGAACAGCAGGGCCTTGAAGAAGGCGTGGGTCGTCAGGTGGAAGACCGCGGCCACGTACCCGCCAGAGCCGAGCGCGAGCATCATGTACCCGTACTGCGAGATGGTGGAGTACGCGAGCACCTGCTTCAGCTCGTCTTTCACCAGCCCCATCGTCGCCGCGAACAGCGCGGTGAAGCCGCCGATGAACGCGATGACCGCGAGCGTCGTCGGCGTGAGCGCGTAGAAGCCGTACATGCGCGCGACGAGGTAGACGCCGGCCGCGACCATCGTCGCGGCGTGGATCAGCGCGGAGACGGGCGTCGGACCCTCCATCGCGTCGGGGAGCCACGTGTGGAGCGGGAACTGCGCCGACTTGCCGACCACGCCGCCCAGAACGAGCAGCCCGACGACCGTCAGCCACGTCTGGAGTTCGAGGCCGCCGGGCGTCCACGCGACGGAGCCGGAGCCGTTGAGCGCCGCGTCGGCGAGCGCCGGGAACGACCCCTCGCCCGCGAACGAGGCGGTGCCGAACGTCGCGAAGACGGCGACGACGCCGACGAGGAAGAAGTAGTCACCGAAGCGGGTGACGAGGAACGCCTTCTTCGCGGCCGACGGCGGACCGGGCTCCCGGAAGTGGAAGCCGATGAGCAGGTACGAGCAGAGCCCGACCAGCTCGAAGAACATGAACGCCATCAGCAGGTTGTCGGCGACGACGAAGCCGAGCATCGACGCCGTGAAGAGCCCGAGTCCGGCGTAGTACCGCGGCAGCCCCGTCTCGCCCTCGTCGTTCATGTAGCCGAGCGAGAACACGTGGACCAAGAGCGCGACGAGCGTCACGATGACGAGCATCAGCGCCGACAGCGGGTCGATCAGGACGCCGAACGTGAGTTCGACGTTCGCGGGACCGATCCCCGCGCCGCCCTCGCCGGCCCAGTGGTACAGCGTCTCGTTGTAGGCGCGGCCGCCGGCGACGGTCGCCGCGACCCAGATCGAAAGCAGGAACGAGCCCGCGGTCGCCGCGATGCCGCCGAAGGCTCCACCCTTCGGGAGATACCTGCCCGCGCCGAGCGCGATCAGGAACGAGAAGAACGGGAGGAGCACGATCGCCGGAACGTATGCGAATGCGTCCACCATCTTACCACCTCATCTCCGCGGGAACAGTCACGTCTGTCGTGCCGAAGTTGCGGTATAACACGAGTATGATGCCGATACCGATGGCGACCTCGGCGGCGGCGAGCGCGATGACGAACAGCGCGAACACCTGCCCCGTGAGGTCGCCGTAGTACAGCGCGAACGCGACGAAGTTGATGTTGGCCGCGTTCATCATGAGCTCGACGCTCATGAGGAAGTACAGGGCGCTCCGTCGCGTCAGCACGCCGAACAGTCCGATACAGAATATGGCCGACGCCAACAGCAGGTACCACGACGGCGGAATCGACGCGGCGATGGCGGTCACCGCCGCTCACCTCCGTCGCGCCCGCCGTCGGTAAGCACCTGCCCGACCGCGGAGACGATAGAACCGTCCTCCTCGCGCTTCGCGAGGTAGACGGCCCCGTCGACCGCGACGTCGAGCGCGACGGCGGCGATCAGGAAGGCAGCGAGGAACCCCTCGGCTCCGATCGTCGCGACGTCGTACGTCCCGAGATTGAACAGGGAGTAGCCGATGTTGTGGACGACCGAGGCGTCGGCCGGGAAGCCGGCGGCCTCGGCGTCGAACGCCGCCGCGTTGACCGTCGCGGCCAGCACGGCGAACAGCGCGCCGACAGCGATTGCGGGCGCAATCTTCGACCCGCGGCTCTCGTCGTTGCTCACGCGCGACTCACCTCCGTTTCAGAATCCGATCGCGTGAGCATCACGGCGAACGTGACCAAGATGAGGACCCCGCCCACGTAGACGAGGATCTGCATGGCGGCGATAAACTCCGCCCGCAGCATCACGTAATGCACCGCGACGCTCGTGAGGGCTCCGCCCAGAAGCAGCGCGGCGTGGAACACGTCGCGCGCCAGGACGACCCCGAGGGCGAACGCCAGCGTGACCGCGGCGAACAGCCCGAACGCGATGGTGACTTCAACCATTGTGTGTGTCTCCTATGAGAACCCCTTTGAAGATTTCGAGACGCTACTGGTAGTCGACCTCGCCGTCGCCCTCCCCGATCCACGCGCCGCGGTCGGGATTGCGGGACTCCAGCGGGTCGATCCCCTTGTACCAGGGGACGTTCTTGAGCTGTTCTTTGTTGAAGACGAAGTCGTCTTTCGTGTCCGCGGTGAACTCGAAGTTCTGCGTCAGGAGGATGGCGTCGACGGGGCAGACCTCCTCGCAGAGCCGGCAGTAAATACACTGGCCGATGTGGAGGTTGTACTGCTCGCCGTTGCGCTGGTCGTCCTGAACGATCTGAATGGTGTCGTTCGGGCAGACGTTCTCGCACTGCCGACACCAGATACACCGCTCTTGGCTGAACTTGTGGACCCCGCGGAACCGCGGGCTCACTTCGGGCGCGTCCTCCGGGTATTCCACCGTGAACGTCTTCCCGTCCAGCGCGTGCTTCATCGTCGTCGCCATGGATTTCATGAGTCCAATCATGTTACGCGATCACCCCCACGATTACGGCCGTGAGCACCAGGTTCGCGAACGACAGCACCAGCATACCTTTCCAGCCGATCTCGATCAGCTGGTCGATCCGGACGCGGGGTATCGCCGCGCGGGCCCACTGCGTGAACAGGAAGAAGCCCCAGATCTTCACCACGAACCAAATGAAGCCGATGCTCTCCGGGCCCGGTCCGGAAGCGCCGCCGAGGAACGTCACGGCGAGGATCGCACCGCCGAGGAAGATGTGGACGAACTCCCCGAGGTAGAACAGGACGAAGTACGCCGAGGAGTACTCCGTCTGGTACCCGCCGACGATCTCCGTCGGCGCTTCGGGGATGTCGAACGGGTTCCGTCCGATCTCGGCCATGTTCGCCGTGAGGAACAGCACGAACGCGAACGGGTTGACGAACGCGTACCACGACGGGATGGCGACGCCGCCGATCGTCGCCAGCGTCTCCGTCTGTGCGCCGACGATGCCGCTCATCTGGAGCGTGCCGGCGAAGATCACCGCCGACATCGCCGTGACGATGAGCGGGATCTCGTACGCGAGGTTCTGCGCGACGGCGCGGAGGCCGCCGAGGAGCGAGTACTTGTTGTTCGACGCGTAGCCGGCCATCACCAGCGAGACGGACGCGATCGACGCGAACGCGAACACCAGCGCGAACCCGACCTCCGGGTCCGCGAGGTGGAGGTTGATCGGGCCGATCTGCCCCATCGGGATGACGGAGAAGCCGAGCAGCGCGGACGCCGGCAGGAGGATCGGCGCGATGTCCCACGAGGGACGGTCGACGCCCTCGGGGATGATGAGCTCCTTCGCGAGCAGCTGGACCGCGGCGGCCGGGATGATGAGCAGGCCGTAGGGACCGATCCGGTCGACCGCGATGCGGTCGGTGAACGCGGCCGTGATCTTCCGTTTCGCCCACGGGCCCGCGACGCCGGTGAACGCGAGGATGATGTTACCGACGACGAACGCGGCGACGAGCGACGCCGCGACCTCGCCGATCACGCTGTCGAGCCCGAGCGTGTCGACGATGAACTCGGGGAACAGCTGTGCCGGTGCCGTACCCATCAGCGGTCCACCTCCCCGAGAACGACGTCGAGGCTACCGAGCGCGGCGATCACGTCGGGGATGTACTCCCCGTTCGCCATCTCCGGCAGCGTCTGGAGGTTCGAGAAGCACGGCGACCGGATCTTGAACCGAGCCGGCTTGTCGGTCCCGTCCGAGCGGATGTAGATGCCGAGTTCGCCCTTCGCGCCCTCGACGGCGCGGTAGATCTCGGCGTCATCGTCCGGGCGCAGCGTGCGCGGCACGTTCGCCTGGATGTTCCGCTCGTCCTCGGGCCAGTCCTCGAGCAGGTCGACGCACTGTTCGATGATCTTCGCGGACTCCTCGACCTCGCGCATCCGGACGAGCAGGCGGCTGAAGTTGTCGCAGCCGTCCTCGGTGACGACGTCCCAGTCGAGCTCGTCGTAGTACCCGTACGGGTCGTCGCGGCGCAGGTCGTAGTCGACGCCCGATCCGCGGGCGACCGGCCCGGTCGCGCCGTAGTTCTTCGCGACCTCCGGCGGCAGGATCCCGGTGTCGATCGTCCGCATCTGGAAGATCTCGTTGGAGGTGATGAGGTTGTGGTACTCCTCGACGGACTCCGGCAGCTGATCGAGGAAGTCCCGGGTGTCGGAGAAGAACGCCTCGCGGTCCTCCGGCAGGTCCCAGACGACGCCGCCGAGCCGGAAGTAGTTGAACATCAGCCGCTGGCCCGTCAGATCCTCTAGGAGGTTCTGGACGCGCTCGCGGTCGTTGATGGCGTACATGAACGTCGCCGTGAAGTCGCCGTTGATGTCGAGCGCGAACGTCGCCAGCGCGAGCATGTGCGCCGCGATCCGGCACATCTCCGCGCCCATCGTGCGGATGACCTGCGCGTACTCCGGGACCTCGATGTCCGCGAGGTCCTCGGCCGCGCGGGCGTACGCCCACTCGTTGAGCAGCCCCGCTGAGATGTAGTCCCAGCGGTCCGGGTACGGCATGATCTGGTGGCGGTAGGTGCCCGACTGCGCCATCTGCTCCTCGCTGCGGTGGAGGTAGCCGATGTCCGGCTCGACGTCGACGACCTGCTCGCCGTCGAGGACTGTCTTCAGGTGTAAGACGCCGTGGGTCGCCGGGTGGTGCGGCCCGATGTTGAGGAACATCGTGTCGGACTCCTCGTCTCTGTGATGGTCCTCAAGCGGGTTCGCGTGCTCCGGCAGCGTGGCGATCTGGGGCCGGTCCTTGTCGTAGTCCATCGACAGGGGGTGGCCCTGCCACGTCTCGGGGAGCAGGATCCGACGGAGGTCGGGGTGGCCCTCGTACTCGACGCCGATCAGGTCGTACGCCTCCCGCTCGTGCCAGTCGGCGGTGCGGAAGACGGGTTCCGCGGATTCCGAGACGGGGTCGTCCTTGTCGGCGGGGACGACGACGCTGACCTCCTGCGTCGGGTCGTCGTACTTCTTCAGGTGGTAGATCGACTCGTAGCGGTTCTCGTACTCCTGCGCGGAGACGACCGAGAGGTGGTCGTACCCCGCCTGCTGTTTCAGGGTTCGGAGCGTCTCCTGAACGGTGTCCGGCCGGATGACGAAGCCGGGGGCGTTCAGGTGGTCGTCGCGGGCGACGACGAGGTCGCCGAGCAGCGCCTCAAGTTCGTCGGGCGTGCGCTCGATCGCCGCGTCGTCGGTGGTGTCCGGTCGTTCGAGGCTCATGGCGAATCAGCGAAGTTGTACCGCATGACGAGCTCGTCGTCGTCGATCTGGTCGGTGAGCTTGTCGACGAGTTCGTCGCGTTCGAGGTCCGAGAACTCCTCTAGCTCGTACGGCTTGACGGTGACTGGCGCGGCCTCGCCGTTGGCGACGCGCTCCTGTAGCTTCACGACGCCGTAGACGAGCGCCTCGGGACGGGGCGGGCAGCCGGGGACGTGGATGTCGATCGGGATGACCTCCTCGGCCCCCTTGATCACGTTGTACCCCTCCTGGAACGGGCCGCCGGAGATGGTACACGAGCCCATGCCGACGACGAACTTCGGCTCCGGCATCTGGTCGTAGACGCGCTTCATCCGCGGGGCGAACTTGGAGACGATCGTCCCGGGGACGATCATCACGTCGGCCTGCCGCGGCGAGGCGCGCGGGACGCCCGACCCGAAGCGGTCGAGGTCGTGTTTCACCGCGTAGGTGTGCATCATCTCGATGCTACAGCAGGCGATCCCGAACTGCAGCATGAACATCGAGGAGCCCCGACACCAGTTCAGGAACTTGTCGAACTTGGTGAGGATGAACGGCGAGGAGCCGAACGCCTCCCGGAGCCGGGAGTTGAACCGGTCTCCCTGCCCGCTCATCCGGGCATCTCGGGTTTCGGTTACGACCTGCGATTCGTCGGTGATAAACGGTTGATCGCTGCTCATTAGTTGAGTTCCTCCGTCGTCTTTCTGCTGGTCGCGCGGGGGCTGCGGGCCCAGCTGATTGCCCCCGACCGCCACGCCCAGACGAGTCCGACTGCGAGAACGCCGACGAACGCCAACATCGGCCACAGCAGGTCGGCCATCGGAACGCCGGCCTGGACGGCCGGGCGGTAGATGACCGCCCACGGGAACAGCAACACGGTCTCGATGTCGAACACGACGAACAACAGCGCGACCATGTAGTACTGGATGTTGAACCGGATCCGCGTCCCGCCCGTCGGGGTCTCGCCGGACTCGTAGGTGGTACTTTTGCCGGTCTCAGGCACGCTCGGACGGAGCAGCGCCGACACTGTCATCATCGCTATCGGGATGAGCAGGCCGACGACCGCCAAGGCGCCAATCGCTATCCAATCGCTCATATAGGTCTCCGTAACGTGCTGGGGTTTGGACCGCCCCCTCATAAGCGTTGAGTCTTGTGCGTCCGGGGGCGTTCGGGCCGATGTCGGCAGTTCGCGGGAGATACGGGAACTACGGCGGCGGCCGCGGACGGACCCCGGAGCCGAACACGTTCCGTTACCGCTCGCGGAACCCGTCGACGCCGAGGTCGTGGAGATCGGCCGAGACGTCCGCGACGCCCGCCTTCTGCTCGTCGTGGAGGTCGACCAGTCGCTCGGCGACGGCGTCGTGCTCGCGCGCGAGCACCTGCGCGGCCGAGAGCGCGGCGTTGTACGACTTGCCGGCGTCGACCGCGACGATCGGCGCGCCAGTCGGCATGCCGATGACGGAGTCCACCGACTTCTCCTGAACGGGCACCCCGATCACGGGGACGGGGTACGCGATCGACGCGGTCATGTTCGGCAGGTCGGCCGACTTCCCGCCCGCGCCGGCGAGTATCACGTCGAGGCCCCGCTCCGTCGCCGTCTCCCCGTACGCGTACATGAGTTCGGGGGTGCGGTGCGCCGAGACGACGTAGCTCTCGTAGGTGAACCGCGCGTCCGGCGGGTCGCCGAAGTCCGTCTGCTCCGCGAAGCCGAGGTCGTCGAGGGCGTCGTAGGCGTCTTCCATGACGGGGAGGTCGGAGTCCGACCCCATGATGATCCCCACGTCGGGGGTCGTGGTGCGGTCGGCGTCGGCCGCCGCTTCCGCTTCGAGCCGATCGATCAGGTCTTGTACCGTGGTCACGGTCGAGCGTTCGGCGGAGAGCCATATGGAACTCCCGGATGCGGCGAGCGTGGACCACCGTTACCCGGTATCGAGAGGTCGGTTCGAGGACGGCCGAAGCTGTCGAAGTCGTTACACCGGTTTCGCCGAAACCTTATCAACGGAATCGCCCAACTAGATATCATGGCAAGTTCCGCTCGCGAGGGCGACCCACGCGAAGACGAGATCCGTCTCTGGCGCGAGGGGGACGGGTGGGTCGCGACCGACGTCGAGACCGGCGTCACGACGCAGGGGTCCACTCGCGACGAGGCGCTGACGAACCTCGACGACGCGGTGGCGCTCCGTCGCGACGAGGCCGGGCAGGGGCCAACCGACGAGGAACTCCGGGAGTTCGGGATCGATCCCGACGCGAACGAGACGGGCGACGACGCGCCGCCGGACGTTCTCGAATAGCGTGGCTCGGCGACAGTTCTCGGGACGAGAAGTCGTTAGAGTTCTCGTCAACGAAGGGGGATTCGAGTGGCGTCGCACCACCGGGGACCACGCGCAGTTGTACTACGAACACCCGACGAACGAGTCCGATCGTCGACGGGTGACGGTCCCGCTACACGACGAACTTCGCATCGGGACCCTCAGGAGCGTCGCAGACGACGCGGGCGCAAAGGACTTCGAAGCGTTCTGCGACTGGATCGACCGTCACGCGTGACCGGGGCGTCCGCGGCTACGCTTCGAACGTCAGCCCGTCCCGCAGCTCCCGCGCCCGGTCGAGCAGCGCGTCGCGTTCGTCGACCGAGACCGCGCCCGGGTCCGACTGGGCGTCCGTCACCGTGAGGTGGCCCATCTTCCGGAGCGGGTACACGTCCGCTTTCCCGTACCAGTGGAGGTCGGCGTCGGGCGCACCGAGGACGGTCTCGACGTTCCGGAGCGTCGCGGGTTCGGTTTCGTCGACATCTCCGAGCACGTTCGCGGTGACCGCGGGCGCGACGAGGTCGGTCGGGCCGAGCGGCCAGCCGAGGACCGCGCGGACGTGGTTCTCGAACTGCGAGGTGCGCGCGCCCTCGATCGTCCAGTGGCCGGAGTTGTGCGGGCGCGGCGCGATCTCGTTGACCAGCACGTCGCCGTCGCGCGTCTCGAACAGCTCGATCCCGAAGACGCCGCGGCCGTCGAGCACGTCCAGCACGTCGCGGGCGACCGACTCGGCCTCGGCGACGACCGCGTCGTCGGCGCGGGCGGGGGCGACGCTCTCGCGGAGGATCTCCTCGCGGTGGACCGTCTCCGTGACGGGGTACGTCCGGGTCTCGCCGTCGGCCCCCTTCAGCCCCATCACCGCGATCTCGCGCTCGAAGTCGAGGAACTCCTCGGCCATCGCGGCCCCGCCGACCTCGTCGAGCGCGGCCGCGGCCGCGTCCGGCGTCTCCACGGGGACGTTTCCGCGGCCGTCGTAGCCGCCCTCGCGGGCCTTCAGCATGACGCCGCCGAACTCCTCGACGACGCGTTCGAGCCCCTCGGGGGTCGCGACCGCGACGAACTCGGGAACGGGGATCCCCGCGTCCGCGAGCGCCTCCTTCTGGACCAGCTTGTCCTGAATGGTCTCCAGCGTTTCGGGGTCGGGATGGACCGGCACGCCGTGCGCCTCGCTCGCGGCCGCGAGGACGTCCGGGTCGGCGAGTTCGATCTCGAACGTCAGGGCGTCGACGCGACTCGCGAGGTCGCCGATCGCGTCCGCGTCGTCGAAGTCGGCGACGATCTGGTCGGCCGCGACGGTCGCCGCCGGACAGTCGGGCGTCGGGTCCAACACGACGAGGTCGACGCCGAGCGGCGAGGCGGCCTCGGCCAGCATCCGGCCGAGCTGTCCGCCCCCGACGACCCCGAGCGTCGGTCCCGGCAGAGTGATCGACATGTGGGAGCCAGTACTGGACACCGGTGAATAAGTATTACCAAAACCAGCAGCGAATACGCACAAACGCGGATCGATCTCCCTGAACAAGGCGAGAAAGCCGTCGTCGGGATTCCCGTTGCCGGACTACTCCCGACGCAACAGCAGGGACCCGCCGACCACGACGAGGAGTAGGCTCACGAGGCCGACCACCTGCGTGAGGCCGATTCCGAACCCCTCCAGCGGCGAGCCGCCGTCGCCGGGGCCGTCGGCGTCGCCCGCGCCGCCGCCCGACGGGTCGGCACCCTCGGTCGACTCCCCGTCGGAAGCCGTCTGTTCGACGACGGAGACGGTCCCGACCTCGGTCGGGCCGACGGCGACCTCGTACTCGCCGGGCTCGGGGAACTGCGGCGTGAACGTGACGCGTCGGGTCGCGTCAGCGGGGACGGTTATCGTCCGGTCGTCCACGAGTTCGTCGTTTATCCGGAGGTCGACGTTCGTCGTCCCCTCGGCGTCGCCGGCGTTCCGCAGTTCGACGGCCACCTCCGTCGCGCGCTCCGGTGCCACCTCCTCGGCCCCGAGCGAGGCGTCCGCGACCGTCACGTCGGACTGCGGGCCGCCGACGGCGAAGTACGAGAACCCGGGCGTCTCGGCGACGTAGCTCCCGTCGCCCTCGTAGGTCGTCGGCAGCTCGCGCCACTGGTCGTTGGCGTAGCGGTACAGCGCGACCTCCTCGGGCGATTCGGCGTCGGAGAACGCCGACATGTCCGCCTCGAAGCGGATCTCCGCGCTCTCGACCGCGTCGGACTCGAACGTGTCCGAGGAGATCTCGAACGCCGACACGGTCTCCGCGTTCCCGTGACCGCGCACGTCGTCCGGGATCTCGGAGGGCTCCATCGGCGTCACGTCGAGATCGAACGAGAGAATGTCGGACGACGCGGCGACCGACAGGGCCGAGAGCGTCGCGTTCGACGACGCCACCGCCCCGCTCGGGAGGTCCGCCTCGACGACCTCGCCGGCGTCGACGCTCGCCGCGCTGAGCGTCGCGGTGTCGTTCGCCATCTCGACCGACGCGGCCGTCGTCTCGACGGTGTCGCCGCTCGGCGGCGGCGCGACGGCACCGCCGCCGCCGGTGTCGGCGGTGTCGCCGCCGTCGCTTCCGTCGCCGCCGTCCGAACCGCCGCCGCTTCCGTCGCCGCCGTCCGAACCGCTGTCGCTTCCGTCGCCGCCGTCCGAACCGCCGTCGCTTCCGTCTCCGCCGTCGGAGCCGCCGCCGCTTCCGTCTCCGCCGTCGCTTCCCTCGCCGACCGTGAGGTCGACGCGCCGGACCTCGCCCGGTTCCCACTCGACCGGCTCGTCCGTCTCGGCCACCTCGCCGTTGACGCGGAACTCGACGGTCGCACCGACGTCGTCGCTCGTCCCTTCGACGACGAGTTTCTGGTCGAACGCGGACGATCCGCCGTACGCGCCGGACTGCGTCGTGGTGAGGCTCCCGCGCCGCTCGCCGCCCACGTGCGCGGTGATCTCGACGCCCTCGGGGGCCGGCTCCCCGTCGACGGTCACGTCGCCGAAGTAGGCCGCGGGCGTCGGCGGCGGTCCGTCCTGCGCGACGGCCGCGGGCGCGACGGCGACCGCGGAGACGACCAGTAGCGATGCGACGAGGACCGCGATCGGTGTCGAGCGTGTTCGTGTCATGAGGGAACGTCCCACACCGGTTCGAACGGGGCGACCCGAGCGGGGACGCCCGGACGTTGCGGGGGAGGGACGCCCGACAGCAGGGTTCCGGTGTAAGTAGTTATTAACCGATTGCTACGACGGATTACCGGACCGGGACGCGGGGTAACGGGTCGTTTCGGCGGGCGGCGACGCCGCGGCGTCTGCGGGATCCGCGACGCTTGCGACGCGAAGCGAGAGCGGCGGACGGTCGCGAGGGGAGGTCGACCGAGACCGAACGAGGGCGCGAACAATCCCTCATGTTCGCAAGCATATCGGCTAATACATTAGACCGGGGTGGCCGTACGGGATGTCATGTTACCAATAGGCACGGATGGGGCGGGCGGCCGGAACCCCCGCTGTCGCCCCGACGGCGGCGACGGTGACGCCGGTGGCGGCGGCGGTAGTGCCGGCGGCGAAGGCGACGTCGGCGGGATCGGTGGTGGCGACGCGGACGAACCGGGGCCGCGTGCGCGGAACGGAACGCTCGGTCCGGGCGGGTCGGATCGGGTCGTCGAGCGCGGCGACCTCCTCGAAATCCTCGGGAACCGGCGACGGCGGCTGCTGTGGGCGCTGCTCCACCGCCGCGACGGCCCCGTCGACCTCGCCGACGCGTCCCGGGAGGTCGCGGCCCGGGAACGCGGGGTCGACCCGGCCGCCGTCACGAGCGAGGAGCGCAAGAGCGTGTACGCGTCGCTGTACCAGCACCACTGCCCGGTGATGAGCGAGGCGGGCGCGGTCGCGTTCGATCGCGAGGAGTCGACCGTCGAGGCGGTCCCCGCCGCCGAGCGACAGCGGTTCCTCGATCTGGCGATCGACTCGAGGGCGGTCGCGCGGGCGGTCGCCGGCGCGCTCGCGGCCGTCACGGGCGTCGTCGGCGTCGGGTGGGCGCTCGGCGCGCCGGTGCTCGGTTCGCTCACCCCGACCGAGTTCGGAGCCGTCGTCGGGGTGAGCGTCGCGGTCTCCGTTACCGCCTACGCGGCGGTCGTCTCCCGCAGATACCCGGTCCGCCTCGGCGACCTCCTGAGCGCCGCGGACGGGACGGACCGGTGACTCAGACGGATATCCTCCGGAGGTCGGCTTCGAGGCCGTCGACGAACTCGTTGTACGCCTCGACGAACCCGCGGAACCGGTCCGCGTACTCCCGCACGTCGGCCGCTGAGGGGGACTCGTACTGCGACAGGAGGTACAGTCCGCCCGAGCCGCCGATCCGGAGGTACGAGACCGCCCCCTCGTCGTACTTCAACTCCCAGCGGTCGCCCGCGACGCGGGCCGTGAACGTCCCGTAGTCGTCGCTCTCGTACCGGTACACCTCCCCGGCGATGACCGCGCAGGTGTCGCGGATCTCGTCGAGGACGCGGTCGCGCTCGGCCACCACGCCGTCGGTGGTCGCCGGCTCGGGGAAGTCGGCGCTCACGCCGTCGAGGACGCCGGACAGCGACGCGACGTAGTCGTTCCACGCCGCCACGAACGCGGCGTAGTCGTCGAGGGCGTCGGCCAGGTCGTCCGGCTCGGGCGGCTGCTTCGTCGATATCACGTACGTGTCCGAACCGGAGTTCGGCGAGAACAGGAGGAACTCCAGTTCGCCGGCCTCGTGTTTCACCGTCCACTCGCCGCCGGGCGTCGAGAGGGTCTCGCGGCCGTAGTCGCCCCCCTGAAGCGTCGCGAGCTGGTAGGCGATCCGACCGGCGTGGTCGCGGACGGCCGCGAGGAGGTCGTCGCGGCGCTCCGCCACCGCCGCGGCGTCGCGGACGTCGACGTCGATCCCGAGGTCTGCCTGCGTCGTCACGGTCTTACTGGGCGCGCCACGGGGTTAATCGGTTCGGGTAGACGAGGCCGCGCCCCTCCCGGCGTTCGCGTGAGGGGCCGTCACCGGATCGTCTCGCGGATCTCGCGGAGTCGCTCCGGCTCGTCGACGCCCGACCGGACGACGACCGCGGAGACCGCGTCGCCGCCGGGGACCGGCGCGTCGCCGCTCAGTATCGCGTCCGAACCAGCTTCCCCGGCGAGCCAGCGCCGCCCGTCGGCGATCGCCTCCCGGTTGAGCCACGGGGGCGGGCCGCCGACCACGAGCAGCGTCCGGTCGGCCCGCCCGTCGGGGACCTCGACCGTGTTCTTCCCGCGGGCCGCCTTCCGGATGACCGTCTCGATGGCCGACACCGCCGCGCTCGTGTCCACCTCCGCCGGCTCCGAGGAGCCGAACAGCCCGAGACCGAAGCGGGACCCGCCCTCGGGGGACTCCACCGCCTGCGTCGCGTGGCCGATCGCCGCGATCTCGCCGTCGCTGCCCACCGCCCGGGCGACGTCGCTCGCGTCGAGCACCTGCTGCGGGGTCTCCGTCCCCTCCGGCGTCTCGCCGGCTCCGAACAGCGCCGCGATCCGCTCGGCGGCGACCCCGTTGAGCCGGTCGCGGGCCCCGCCGAGCGTCTCGCCGGGGCGGAGCCACGCCGCGTTGTCGAACGGGAACACCGCCGCGCAGCGGTCCGACAGCGCGTCGAGGGTCCGCGCCGCGTTGCGCTCGGCCAGCGGGCGGTGCGGCGTCGCCGGCTCAGCCTCGGTCCCCGGCGCGGCGCTCCCGGCCGCCGCGCTCGTCGCCCCCTCGCCGTCCGGTTCCTCGGTCTCGCTCGGGGTCGGGAGGAACCCGAACGCGTAGACTGGGGCGTCGTAGAGCCGCGAGAGCTCCTCGGCGAGCGCGGGCGCAGCGCCCGCGCCGGCCGCGCCGCCGAGCCCGACGACGATCAGGAACGCCTCCGCGAGCGACGGCCGCTGATCGTCCATCTCCCTGCCGAGTTCGCTCGCGTGCGCGTCGCCGAGGCGGCGTCCCGCGTGGAGGTCGCCGCCGAGTCCATCCCCGCCCGCCGCGTCGCCGAAGCGGTACCGGCGCTCCTCGCCGAGCGCGTTGAGCGCCCCCAGCGCGTCCATGTCGGAGTCGAACGCCTTGACGCCCGCGAGGAACGGGTCGTCGTCGTGGTCGGCGGCGAGCCGGTCGGCGATCCGCACCCCGGCCCCGCCGAGGCCGATGACGTGTAGTCGCATACGTCGCCGGTCGGCGAGCGGGGATATATGACTTCGGCTCGCCGCGAGCGAGGGTCGAGAGCGACGAGGATCACTCGCCACGGACCGCGGTGGCGCGCGCCTGCGATCGGTCGCCACCGGCGACCGCGAAGCAGCGCCGCGCGAGGGACGCGGCGACCGAAGGGAGCCGCGAGGCTGGGGAGGCGTGAGGTGCGGGGCGGTCGCGGGGCGGGACTCGAAGGGGCAGCCGCGAGGCGGTCGTAGGCGATGTAAGCACCGCAGGAGCGAACGGAGTGAGCGACGAGGAGCGCAACGAGCGTACGCCCGCCTCGCGGCTGGGGCTTCGGCCGTCTCTGTCACAAAGTTGCTCCCGACAAAAACAGGCACGTACAGCCGAGCGGCTAGGGCTTCGGTCGTCTCAGTCACACCGTCAGTTTCGTCGTAGCAAGCGGCTGGGGCTTCGACCGAGTGTAGCGCCGCGTCTCGAAACCGATCCGGTCAGAACTCGTCGAGCCGTCGCTGCCCGTCCGGGATCTCGGGGCCGGGGTCCGGCTCCACGCCGAGCAGGCGCAACAGCGCGGTGTCCGCGAACGTCAGCGCCAACACGAGGATGATCGGCGCGAGGAACAGGCCGTGGAAGCCGAACACGACCGGCCCGAAGATGTACGCGAGCATGAGCAGGCCGACGTGGGTCGTCTCGCCGCTGAAGTACGGCCGGAGGACGATGTCGGGGATGGTGTCGACGACGACGATCGCGACCGCGAGGAACCCGGCGACGTACGCGAGCAGCGCGACCTCGCCGTCGAGCGCGACCGGGATCGACATCGCCGCCGCGATCGGGACGTAGACGATCTTCATCCCGATCACGGGGATGAGGCTTGCGACCCCCGTGAGCGCGCCGGCCAGCGTCGGGTACGGGATCTCGACCGCCGCCGGCGCGGCCGCGTTGTACCCGAGGTAGGTGACGACCGCGATGATCGAGATGGCGATGACGTTGAGGAGGTTCCCGTACAGCACCGCCTCCAGCTCGTCGTCCGCCGTTTCGAGGTACTCGCGGACGATCGCGTCGTCGTCGAAGGTGAGCAGCCAGTCGTGGAACTTCGAGCCGTCGATGAGCAGGTAGTACGTGACGACGACGGTGATGAGCAGGTTCAGAGCGAGCCCGGAGGCCGTGCTCGCCAACAGCGACGCCTGTTCGGAGACGAGGTCGATGAGGGGGTCGAACTGCCCCGACCGGTACGCTGAGATTAGCTCGTCCATCGTCGGGTTCGACAGCTCCGCGAGGTCACCGATCACCGAGTCCTCCGCGCCGATGGTATCGGCCACCGGGTACTCGTCGATGAACTGCCGCGCTTCGAGAATGAGCAACACCAGCGTGTAGCTCACCAGCCCGATGAGCGGCACGCCGATGACCGACAGCGACACCACCGCGCGGACCCGGGGCGGCAGCCGGAAGCGTTCGATCCGGTGGTAGAAGCGCCGCGTCGAGTAGTAGAGGAAGACGGCGACGGTGAGCGGGGCGACGAACCGGTAGGCCACGAAGCCGGCGACGAGCGCGACCGCGAGGCCGAAGAGGGCGACGACGAACCGCTTTTCCTCCATGGGCCACGGTCGCCAGCGCCCGACATAAACCATGGTGGTCGGTTCGGGGACCGCGGGACCGAGCGCGCCGTCGCGGCGATCCCAAAGCCCCTAACGGCGGGGAGTGAAGGGGGACGCATGAGCGACATTCACCCGGACCAGCGCGTCGCGGTGCTGGCGGACTCGCAGAACCTGTACCACTCGGCACAGAGCGTTTACTCCCGTAAAATCGACTACTCCGGCCTGCTCGAAGGGGCCGTCGCCGACCGGTCGCTCGTCCGCGCCATCGCGTACGTGATCCGCGCCGACTCCCCGGAGGAGGAGAGCTTCTTCGAGGCGCTCCGCGACATCGGCTTCGAGACGAAGATCAAGGAGATCAAGACGTTCGCCGACGGCTCGAAGAAGGCCGACTGGGACCTCGGGATGAGCCTCGACGCCGTCTCCTTGGCGAGCCACGTCGACACCGTCGTCCTCTGTACCGGCGACGGGGACTTCGCGCGGCTCTGCTCGCACCTCCGCCACGAGGGCGTCCGCGTCGAGGCGATGGGGTTCGGCAACTCCGCCGCCGACGAGCTGATCGAGGCTGCCGACGACTTCGTCGACCTCACCGAGGACGAGGAGACGTTCCTGCTGTAACGGAGACGTTCCCGCTGTAGTCGGTCGCGCGCTCGGGGGATTTCGCCCCCCATCGACGCTACCTCCCGTCGACTACTCGTCGCCGAGCAGCGCCGCAACCGCGTCCGCGACCGTCGCCGCGGCCGCCTCCACCTCTCGCACCCGGACGTACTCCCGCTCCGCGTGCGCGACCGCCCCGGAATCGTCCGCGAGGTCGCCGGGACCGAACACGACCGTCGGGGCGGGCGCGAAGTACGACGCCTCAGTGGCCGCGCCGAACGGGCGAGCGTCGCCGCCGCGGTCGGCGGGAAGGCCGACCGCGTCGACCGCGTTCCGCGCCCCGGCGGCGACCGCCTCGACGAGTTCGTGGTCCGGGTCCGTCGCGAACGCCGCCAGGAACGGCGACTCGCGGTCGGTGAGCGCGACGGCGGCGTCGACGCCGTCGCGGTCGCCGGCGGCGTCGGCGAGCGACTCCCGGACCGCCTCCGCGAGCGACGACCGGAACCCCTCGGCGCTCTCCGGTGGGACGCTCCGCCGGTCGACCGTGATCGCACAGTCCGCCGGGACCTGATTCGTCGCCGTTCCCCCCTCGACGACCGTGGGCGTGAGCTTCGGCGGGCCGAGCTGCGGGTGTGCGTCGGCCCCGTCGTCGAACGTCCGGACCGCGGCGAGCGCGTCCTCCGCGGCCGCGACCGCGTTCGCGCCGGCGAACTCCGCGGCGTGCGCGGCGGTCCCCGACAGCTCGACTGTCGCCTGAAACCGCCCCTTCGCGGCGGTACACGCGTCGAGTCCGGTCGGCTCTCCGACTAAGAACAGGTCGCCGTCGAGCCGGTCGTCGGTCCCCGGGAGCCGCCCGGTCAGCGCCGCCGCGCCGAGCGACAGCGCCTCCTCGTCGGGCGTGAGCGCGAGCGTGAGGCGGCCGCGTTCGGGCTCGGCGGCAAGGAATCCGGACAGGAGCGCCGCGAGGGGCCCCTTCGCGTCGCAGGCCCCGCGTCCGCGGATCACGTCCGCCGCGCCCGGTTCGTCCGACGCGTCCGACTCGCTCGGCGCGGCCCCACCGCGCTCGTCGGCGCGCGCCTCTCCCCGCTCGAACGGGACGTGCGGGGCCACCGTGTCGAGGTGCGTGTTCAACACGAGATGCGGACCGGCCTCGGGGGCCGGCGACCGCTTCTCCGCGAGGACGCAGCCGTCCGCGACGACCTCGGGGTCGGCGTCGCGGCGGTCGAGCGTCTCGACGACGAAATCGCGCATCTCCTCGACCGACTCGTGGGAGGGGATCCGAACCGCGTCTTCGAGGAACGAGACCGGGTCAAATTCGGGCCCGATGTCCGAGTCGAAGTCGGAACCGCTCTCCCCGCTCATCGCGGATCGGCCGGGAGCGTCCCCGAGAACTCGTGGGCGACCGGCCCGGTGAGGGTCGCGTGGCCCGCGTCGGGGACGGTGATCTCCAGTTCCCCGCCCGGCGGGCGGCTCACCGCGGCGTCGCCGTCGATCAGCCCGAGCCGGCGGGCGGCCGCGACGACCGCGACCGCGCCGGTGCCACAGGAGCGCGTCTCGCCCTCGACGCCGCGCTCGAAGGTGCGCTGGTCGAGGACCGCGGCCCCGTCGCCGCTCCCGTCGTCGACGACGGCGGCGAGGTTCACGTTCGCGCCCTCCGGGAAGACGTCGGCGCGCCGGACCGGCGGCGCGACCGCGTCGAGGTCGACCGCGCCGATCCCCTCGGGGTCGTCGCGGCCGCCGTCGACGAACGCGACCGCGTGCGGGACGCCGGTGTTGACGGCGGTGACGGTCAGTCCCGCGACCGGTTCGTCGACCAGCGGCTCGTCCGCGAGCGCGCCCTCGCGAGCGACCGGGACGCGGCGCGGGTCGAACGTCGGTTCGCCCATCTCGATGGTGGCCGCGGTTCCGTCGGCGGTCACCGTCGCGCGCCGGGTGCCGGCCTGCGTGTCGATCATGAACTCGCGGTCGCCCGTCCGGTCGTGGGCCCACCGCGCGACGACGCGGGCCCCGTTGCCGCACATCGTCGCGGTCGAGCCGTCCGGCTGGACCAGCGTCATCACGACGCGCGTCGGGTCGAACCGCTCCTCGATGCTGAGGAAGAGGACGCCGTCGGCACCGCGCCGCCCGGCGTCGTCCTCGTCGCCCTCGCTCCCGGTCTCGAAGTCCGCACCGTCGACGCCCGTCTCGCGGTCGCAGTGCGCGCGAGCGAACGCCGCGCGGTCGCCGACGTCCTCGGCGGCCGCGTCGACCACGAGGAAGTCGTTGCCCGTGCCGTGGTACTTCTCGAACGGGACGGCGTGGACGCTCATCGCTCCGCCCCCGGTCCGTCGCGGTCGGTGGTCGCCGGTCCGTCGCGGTCGGTGGTCGCCGGTCCGTCGCGGTCGGTGGCCGCCTCCCGCTCGACGACCGTCAGGTCGCCGAGCGTCTCCCGGCGGCGGGCGGTCGTCGCGGTACCGTCGTCGAGCGCGACCTCCGCCGGCCGCGGTCGTGAGTTGTATTGGCTCGCCATCTCGTATCCGTACGCGCCCGCGACCCCGACCGCGAGGAGGTCCCCCCGGACCGGGTCGGCGAGCGCTCGGTTCCTACAGAGCGCATCGCCGGTCTCACAGATAGGTCCGGCGACCGTGACAGGGGTTGCCTCCCGCTCGGCGGGGGCGGGCGCGGCGGTCCCGTCTCCGCCCTCGCCCCCGTCGCGGTCTCGCCCGCCGCCGAGGTTGCGGATCGGGTGGTACGCGTCGTACATCGCCGGCCGAAGGAGGTCCGTCATCCCGGCGTCGACGCCGACGACCGTCTCGTCGGGGGTCGGCTTCACGGTGTTCACCCGCGTCAGCAGCACGCCGGCGTCGGCGACGACGTAGCGACCCGGCTCGACCGCGAGGTCGACGCCCGCGGGCAGCGGGGCGACCGCCTCGCGCGTCGCCTCGGCGACCGCCGACAGGTCGAGCGGCGGGGCGGCCTCCTCGTAGGGGACCCCGAAGCCGCCGCCGACGTCGACGTACTCCAGATCGATGGGGTCGGCGTCGCGGTCGCTGGGGTCGATCAGGTCCCGCGCCAGCTCGCCCATCCGCGCGACCAGTTCGCGGTGGCTGTCCAGCTGGTCGGGATCGATGCCGGAGCCGGCGTGCGCGTGGATCCCGACCACGTCGAACCGCTCGGCCGCCTCCCGGGCGACCGCCGCGGCGCGGTCGTGCGGGACCCCGAACTTCGCGGCCCCGCCGGTGGTGACCTTCTCGTGGTGGCCCGCGCCGACGCCGGGGTTCACCCGGACGCAGACCCGGCCGTCGTACCCGCGCTCGGCGAGGCGGTCGAGGGTGTCGACCGCGCCGGCGGTGACCGTCAGGTCGGGGTTCGCCTCGGCGACCTCGGCGACGTAGTCGAGGTCGCGGGCGGGCGGGTTGACCGCGGTGTAGTGGAGCCGAGAGCCGTCGAAGCCGGCCGCGAGCGCGCGGTCGACCTCGCCCGCCGAGGCGCACTCCGCGTCGAGTCCGGCGTCGCGGACCGCTTCGAGCACGGCCCGGCCGGTGTGGGCCTTGACCGCGTACCGCACGTCGGCGTCCGGGAACGCCGCGAGCAGGCGCTCGCAGTTCTCGCGGACCCGGTCGAGGTCCTGTACGTAGAGGGGAGTTCCGTGTTCGGTCGCGAGGTCGCGCAGGCGGGCGGCGTCCCAGTCGCTCACGCGCCGGACCGGGGGGTTCTCTCCGACCGGTTCGGTCCCGCTCATTCGCGGAGCGCGTCCTCCCGTCGCGTCGCCTCCAGCGTCTCCTCCTCGACGTGGGTCGCGACGACCGCGGGCTTGTACGCGCCGCCCTCGAAGAGGTCGTGGTCGCCGACGGACGACTCCACCATCCGCGTGAACGCCCGGCGGTCGGCCGGGAGGTGACCGTAGATCACTTCCTCTTCGACGAGGTCGTAGACGGGGATCCGGGGAGTCAGCAGGGTGTTCTCTCCCACGATCGAATTCTCGCCGACGCGGAACCCCGAGGTGACCCGACAGCCCGCGCCCAGCGAGACGCCGTCCTCGATCACGACCGGCGCGTCCTCGACCGGTTCGAGGACCCCGCCGATCAGCGTGTTCGCGCCGAGCTTCACGCTCTCGCCGAGCTGCGCGCAGGAGCCGACCGTGTCACAGGAGTCGACAAGGGTGCCGTCGCCGACGTACGCGCCCATGTTGACGAACGAGGGGCTCATCATGATACAGTCGCTCCCGAGGTACGCGCCGCGCCGGATCGTCGTGCCGTCGGGCGTGTTCCGCGTGCCGCGCTCGCCGAGGTCCGCGGTGTCGCGCAGCGGGAGCACGTCGTGGTAGGTGACGCCGCCGTACTCGCGCGCCTCCGTCTCGCGCAGACCGAAGTTGAGCAGGATGCCCCGCTTGACCCACTCGTTGGCCTCCCACGAGGTCACGTCGTCGCCGGTCTTCTCGGCGGCGCGGACCTCGCCGGCCTCCAGGGCGGCGAGGAACTCGTCGATCACGGCCGCGTCCGCGTCGGTGGCGTCGGCGGCGGTCAGCCCGTCCTGATAGCGGTTCCAGAGGTCGGATACGTCGGCTTCGAGGCTCATTGGATGACGTTTAGATGAGTGATGGTATTTATTCGTCGATGTCCGTATGCGTGTCAGGCATCTCCGTCCGCGTCCAGCACCTCGCCGAACCCGTACCAGCCCGGGTCGCGGCCGGCGAGCCACGCGGCGGCGTCGAGCGCGCCCTCGGCGAACACGCCGCGGTCGCCGGCGCGGTGGGTCAGTTCGAGCGTCTCGCGGTTCCCGGCCAGCAGGACCTCGTGTTCGCCGGTCACGTCGCCCGCGCGCCGGGCGTGGACGCCGACCTCGCCCGGACTCCGGGGGGCGTCGCCCTCGCGGCCGTGGACGCGCTCGTCGAGGTCCCCGCGCACGTCCTCCACGTCGCCGAGGATCGATTTCGCGGTGCCGGAGGGGGCGTCCCGCTTCCCGTTGTGGTGGGTCTCCGTCAGCTCCACGTCGTAGCCGGGCAGCGCCGCGGCCGCCTCCCGGACCGCCCGGCGGAGCGCGGCCACGCCGCGGGCGAAGTTCGACGCCTTGAGCACCGGGACCGCGTCGCTCGCGGCCCGCAGCGAGTCGAGCTGCGCGTCGGCGAAGCCGGTCGTCCCCGTCACGAGCGGGACGCCCGCGTCGGCGCAGGCCTCGGCGTACGCGACCGCCGAGGCCGGGCCGGTGAAGTCGACGAGGACATCCGGCTCCTCGCTGGCGAGCAGGTCGTCGAGGTCGTCGGCGGGCTCGACCGCGACCCCCGCGACCGGGTCGACCGGGCTGCGGTTGACCGCGAACGCGACCGCGACGCCCTCGCGGTCGGCGGCGGCGGAGAGCACCTCGCGGCCCATGCGGCCGCCCGCGCCGGTGACGGCGACGGAGAGGGGGTCGGCGCTCATTCGGCACCCCGCGTCGCGGCCGTCAGGCGCTCCCGGTCGACGGACCCGGGCGCGCTCGCGTCGTACGCGGCCAGCAGTTCGCGGAGCGACTCGCGTCGGCCCTCGGAGAGCCGAGAGAGCGGCGGGCGGACGTGCGGACCGCCGCGCCCGCGGAGGTACATCGCCTCCTTCACCGGGATCGGGTTCGTCTCGGCGAACAGCTCGCGGACGAGCGGCGACAGCTCGTGGTGGAGCGCCCGCGCGCGGTCGTAGTCGCCCGAGAGCGCCGCCCCGACCATCGCGCAGGTGCGCTCCGGCTCGACGTTGGCGACGACGCTTATCGTGCCCGCACCGCCGACGGAGAGGACCGGCAGCGTGAGCCCGTCGTCGCCCGACAGCACCGCGAACGCCTCGTCGCGGGTGCGCTCGATCACCTCGCTGATGAGGTTCAGGTCGCCGGAAGCCGCCTTGTACCCCCGGATATTCGGATGTCCGGCCAGCTCGACGGTGACGTCGACCGGGATCGACTGGCCCGTGCGGCTCGGGACGTTGTACACGATCTGCGGGAGGTCGACCGCGTCGGCGATCGTCCGGTAGTGTTCGAGGAAGCCGGCCGGCTCGGGCTTGTTGTAGTACGGCGAGATGAGGAGGAGCCCGTCAGCGCCCGCGTCGGCCGCGCGCTCGGACAGCGAGAGCGCCTCGGCGGTGTTGTTCGAGCCGGTCCCGGCGATCACGGGGATGTCGTCGACGGCGTCGCGGACCGTCTCGATCACCGCGACGTGTTCGTCGTGGGTCATCGTCGCCGACTCGCCGGTCGAGCCGACGGGGACGACCCCGTCGACGCCGGCGCGTTCGAGGTAGCGGGCGTTCTCCGCGAGCTGTTCGTGGTCGACCGCGTTCCCGTCGGTGAACGGGGTCGTCATCGCCGGGTAGACGCCCTCGAAGGGCGGGTCCGTCGGGTCGCTGTTCGTCTCGTCCTGCGTCGCGTAGGGTGTCGTGGTGGTCGTGTCTGTCATGGGTGCTGCCGCGAGTCCGGGTCGGTGAGCGGACCTGTGCGCGCGCCGAGGGTCGTCCGGGACGGGGTCGCCACTCCCGCCGGCGGACGGCTCACGCGCGTTTTTTCGAGAAGAGCCGCGTCGCTGGTGGCGTCGGCGAGCCGGGCGCGAACGCGGGTCGAGACACACCGACCTATCGAACGGTCTCGCGCTTATAGGTTGTGTCTCGGGTCGAAACTGCCGCGGCGGTCGCGGAGTCGCATCGCCGGACCCACCCGTTCAGGCACCGAGCAAGTCTCCGGTTCAGGCCCCGAGTAGGTCCGCCAGCTCGTGGAGCGTCTCCACGGTCGCGTCCGGGTCGCCGGCGAACGGCTCCCACGGCGTCGACTTCCGGTCGACCCACGCGGCCTGCATCCCGGCGTGGCGCGCGCCCAGCACGTCGAACCAGCCGGCGGTGGCGTGGACTACCTCGTCGATGGGGGTGCCAGTTCGGGCCGCGCCGTGGCGGTACAGCCCGGCGGCGGGCTTGAACGTCTCCACCTCGTCGGCGCTGATCGCGTCTTCGATCAGGTCGCCGATGTCGGCGTGCTCGACCATCGACGCCAGCATCTCCGGGTCGCCGTTCGAGAGGACGTAGCAGTCGTAGCCGGCGTCGCGCAGCCGACCGATG
The DNA here is from genome assembly GCF_023702125.1 of Halorubrum hochsteinianum. NCBI lineage: Archaea > Methanobacteriati > Methanobacteriota > Halobacteria > Halobacteriales > Haloferacaceae > Halorubrum > Halorubrum hochsteinianum. The sequence goes on from NZ_CP098415.1 coordinate 381,023, forward strand.
GCGTCGCGCACGTCGTCGAACACCTCCAGCTCGTGGTACACCGCGAGGATCTCGTCGCGCTCCGCGTCGGGGAGGTCGACGCCGTGCGCCGCCAGCGCGTACGTCAGCGCGTCCCGGTTCATCTCGTAGAACGGCTGGTAGGCGTCGACCGCGTTCGCGACGAACGTGTACGCCAGCGACCGCGACCGCCACAGCCGCGACACCGGTTCGGGGTCGGCGACGCGGTCCGCGAGCGCCGCCTCGGCGGCGTCCACGTCCACGAGCGTGCTGTACGAGTCGAACGTCACCGTCGAGACCCGGTCGGCGTCGAGCGCCATGCGCGGACCCACAGTCGGCGGCGGGATAAGCGGCCGGGGCACCGGCGACGCCTCGGACCCCCGCGTCGCCGGCCCGCGGCTCGCACATTTATCCCCGCCGGGCAACTCTGGGGGACGCATGAGCGACCCTGCCGACGACGTCCCCGATCCGACCGCGGACGACGCCCCCGATCCGACCGACGACGACGCGTCGGCCGCCCGCGAGGACATCGACGCGGACGCCGACGCCGACCGCCACGAGTACGACCCGGACGCCGACCACGCGTTCCCGGACGACCGGCTCAACGAGGTCCTCGCCCGGATCGAGACCGACGAGGAGATCGTCGCCTACCTGGAGGCGCAGAACGTCAACCCGGTCGCCCGGAAGGGGTACAACGACCACGGCGCGAAACACGTCGAGATCGTCCGCGACCGCGCGCTCCGCCTCTACGACCTGCTCAAGTCCGGCGGCGTCGAGTTCAACGGCGCGCGCCAGCAGGGGTTGGCCGAGGCGGACGAGCCGGTGATCGTCGCGCTGGCGGCGACGCTCCACGACATCGGCCACGTCGTCCACCGCCACGACCACCCGTACTACTCGATCCCGCTGGCGGCGGACCTGCTCGACGATCTGCTCCCCTCGTTCTACGACGTGCCCGATCGAGTGCGCGTGAAGGCCGAGGTGCTCCACGCGATCTTGTGCCACCACACCGAGGAGAAGCCGCTCACGCTGGAGGCCGGCGTCGTGCGGATCGCGGACGGGCTGGACATGGAGCGCGGCCGCTCGCGGGTCCCCTACGAGGAGGGGGGCCGCGGGATCAACACGGTCTCCTCGCAGGCGATCGAGCGCGTCTCGCTCCGCGAGGGGGACGAGACGCCGGTTCAGGTCGTGATACGCATGAACAACGCGGCCGGCGTCTATCAGGTCGACTCGCTGTTGAAGGCGAAGATCGAGGGGTCGCTGCTCGAAGACCGGATCCGGACCGTCGCGATCAACACGCACAGCGACGGGGTCGACGGTAACGGGACCATCGTCGACCGGATCGAGCTCTGAGCACTCGCCCGCCGAGAGGGTCGGGGGGCGACTCAGGGGCCGCGGAGCGTCTCGCCCGCGCCGTTCCGATGATCGGCCTCGTCGGCGACGGCCGTCGCGGCGACCGTCGTCGTCCGCGCGAGGCGGTCGGGAGTGAGGCCGCCGCACAGCTGGCTCCCCTCCGCGGTGCCGCCCCCGAGCAGGGGCGCGGCGTCGAACCCGTTCGACCGCGCGCCCGACGCCGCGATCCCGGGCTGGTTGACCACGAGACGGCCGGGGGCGAGCCGCTCCGCGACGCGGCGGGCGCGGCGCTGTTGGGTGGTGTGGACCGCCGCCGCGTGGGGCTCGCCGATCTCGGCCGCGAGCGCGGTCGCGGCGTCGAACCCGTCGCGACCGTGGAGGGCGACCGCCGGGATCCCGGGCAGCGTCGCGAGCGGGTCGTCGGCACCCTCCGGCTCGACGACGAGGAACGCCGCCCGCCGGGCCGCGCTCGGGAGGTCGAGCGCGGCCGCCAGCCAGCGCGGCGAGTTCCCGCGCGGGTCCGACTCGGCGTCGACGCCGGTGGCGTCGTCCCCGCCTTCGCTCGGCCCGTCGAGCAGCGCCCGGAGGCGGTCGCGGTCGGCGGCGTCGAGGACGTACCCGCCCTCGTCTTCGAGCGCGGAACGGAGCGGGCCCACCGCCGGAGACACCGTGACGACCGCGGCGTCGCCCGCGGGGTGCGCGCCGAAGTCGTACGTCGCCCCGACTGCCACCCGCGTCGCCACGGCCTCGGCCGGGACCGACCCGTCGGCGACGGCGACGACCCCGTCCGCGCCGGCCGCGACGTTCGGCGTCCCGCAGCGCTGTCCCGCGGCGATCGTCGCCTCGGAGCCGGCGGCGACCGCGAAGTCCGCGCGCTCGAACAGCGCGTCCGTCGCCGGCTTCGAGGCCGGCGCGGGCAGCATCGACACCGCGCCGGTCGGCGCGCCGGCCTCGGCGAGCGCTCGGCGGACAGTCTCGACGACGACGTCGCAGGTCTCCACGGTCGACGGCGAGGGCGCGAAGACGACCGCGTTCCGCGCCGCTAGCCCGTACAGGGAGAGGACGGCGGGCACCACGACCGGGTGCGTCGCCGGGACCGACGCGCCGACGACGCCGAGCGGCCCGGCGACGGTCACCGTGCCCGCCGCGCCGTCGCGGTCGACCACCCCCGCGGTCGGCGCGCCCCTGAGCGACCGGCGCGCGGCGTCGAGCGCGCTCGCGATCTTCTCGGCCTTCGTCCCCGGATGCCCTCGCCCCGTCTCGTTGGCCGCCGACCGCGCGAGCCGACTGACCGTCTCCCCGTCCGCCAGCCGCTCGCCGACCGCCCGGACGAGTCCGTCGACGTCGTCGGGGTCCCACGCGGCCAGGTCGTCCGCCGCCGCCCGCGCCGCCGCGACGGCCCGCTCCGTGCGAGCCGTCGGGTTCTGGGCAGGCGCTGCGGATCGCTCGGCGGCGGCGGACGCCGAGGCGTCGCCGTCCCCCCCGGAGCGCTCGCCGTTCGAGCCGACGCCGTCGGCGGGTCCCGGGCGATCGGGGGCGTCCGTCCCGTCGCGCTCGTTCGTCGCTCCCGTCGCGTCGCCGTCCTCCGTGCGGTTCCCGGTCATGCCTCCGACTGCGACGCGATCCGCCTTATTCTCACCCCGTGAAACAGTGGGTCACCCCGTGCGAGGAGCCGTCAACGAGGAAACAGTTATATCGGTGGATGCGGTGCGAGCGGACGTATGACAGAGCCGTCGGAACTCGTGGGCGTCGTGGAGCGCCGCCTCGACTTCCTCGAACGGCTCGCGGCGGAGCCGCTGCGGAAACACGAACTCGTCGACGCGCTGGGCCACTCCCGGTCGACGGTGAACCGCGCGGTGGACGAACTGGAGGCGGCGGGGCTCGTCGCCGGCGAGACGGACGGCTACCGGACGACGCTGCCCGGCCGACTGCTGGCGGACGAGTATCGGGGGTTCCTCACGGTCGCCGACGACCTCGCGGCCGCGGGCGACGTGCTCGACCCGCTCGGCGCGGACGCGGGCGTCTCCCCCGCGATCCTCCGGGACGCGGAGACGTACCGGGCCGCGGCCCCGGACCCGTACCGACCGCTGGAGGTCCTCGACGACGCCCTCGCCGACGCCGACGCGGTCGCCGCCGCCCTCCCGGCGTTCCCCTACCCCCGGATCGCGGAGCGGCTCCGTCGGACCGCGGTCGGCGGCGGGACCGTCGACCTCGCGCTGGCGGAGCGGGCGTACCGGCACGCGGCCGACCGGTTCCCGGACGACCTCGGCGCGGTCGCGCGCCGCGGGGGGTGTCGGATCGCGTCGGTCGACGCCTTCGACGTCGGGCTGGTCGCGGCCGACGGCGTCGCGCTCCTCCTCGTCTTCGACGGCGACGGCACGCTTCACGGCGCGGCGTCGTCGACGGACCCGGAGGCGCTCGCGTGGGCGGAGACGAGGGTGCGCGACCTGATCGGCCGGGGGCGGGACGGCGGCGAGGCGCTCGTGGCGATGGACCGCGGCGCAGCGCCCGCGACCGACGACAGGTCGGCGGCGGGTGACCCCGCCGAGTCCGACGCCCCGGGAGGCGACGCCCCAGAGGCCTCGACGGGCGGAAACGGCGACGGCGGCGCGCTCTTCGGTCCGGCGGACCCGGGCGAGCGGGGGCGGGACGCGCTCTCGGCGCAGGGGTTCCACGCGGTCGACGAGGATCGCCTCGCCGGGGACCCGGACCCGCGCGGGCCGCTCCGCGCGACGGCGTCGTTCCCGGAGGTCGACGCGGGGCACGTCCTCAACAGGACCGCGGCCCGCGACGGCGGGCGGCGCTCGATCGCCGGACTGCTCGTCGACGGCCTCGCCGAGGGGACCGACCACGCGCTCGTCGGGCCGCCGGGGAGCGGGAAGAGCACCGTCTGCCGGAGCGTCGCGGTCGAGTGGTACCGGTCGGGCCGCGGCCCGGTGACGTACCGCGCGAGCGGCGGCGGCGAGGCGTTCACCGCGACGGAGCGACTGCGGGAGCGCGTCGCCGGCGGCGACGGCCACCACCTGGTCGTCGTCGAGGACGCCGTGGATCCGGGGGCCGCGGAGGCGGTCGGGGTCGCTCGCGAACTGGCCGACCGCGACGACGTCTCCTTCCTGTTCGACGCCCGCGAGGAGCCGTACGACGACCCCGACGGCCTCCCGCTCTCGCCCGCGGACCTCCGCTACCGGCGGCGGATCGAGACCGTTCGGGTCCCGCGGCTCGACGAGCGCGAGGTCGAGCGGTTCGTCCGCCACGTCGCCGAGCGCACCGGGTCCGCCCCGGCGGCCGACCCGGGATCGCTGCTCGCCGACGTGCGCCGCGCCGACGACGAGCGCGTCGGCGAACTGCTGTGTCTCGTCCACCGCCTCGTCCGCGCGGCCGACGGCGAGACGGGGACCGGCGTCGAGGGAGGTGTGCGGGACGCCGCCGACGGCGCGACGCGCGACGGCGCGGACGGACCGGCGCAGAACTCCCCCGACGAGGACGACGCGGGACCGACCTCCGGGCTGGAGACCGCGGTCGCGGAGGCGGTCCGCGAGGTCGAGAGCCGCCCCCCGCCGACCGCGGACGTGGCGGTGCTGGTGAACCTCCTCAACGTCGCCGGCGTGAGCGACGTTCGGACGCTGGCGTACGCGCTCGTCGACTGCCCGGAGCGAGGCGTCTCGCGCGAGGACGGCGGCGGTCCGTCGCCGACGGTCGAGGGGGTCCGCCGGGCGCTCGACAGGCTCACCGGAACGGCCCTCGTGGGGTCCGGCGACGGGGGGTACCGCACCGTCCACGACGAGTGGTCGGTGCTGTTCTTAGAGCGGCTGGTGGAGCGGGAGCCGGAGCCGGTCGCCGCGCGGCGGGTCGGACGGACCGTCTCGCGGGTCCTCGCGCTCGCCGACGACCCGGCGCGTCGCGCCCGGGTCCGGCGGGCGGTCGGAGGCGACGCGCCGACGGTGGATCGGATCGGACGCGACCCGGGCGCGTGGGCGGCGGAGACGGTCCGAGCGGTGTACGGCGTCGGCCGGCGCTACCCGCGGCTCGCGGCGCTGTACGGCCGCGTCCGCTACGCGTGGATCGACCTGCCGGACGCGTGCCCGGACGACCTGCGCGACCGCCCGCCGGAGTGGGTGTCGCGGATGTACGTCGACGCCGGCGACCTCGACGGCGCGACCGAGGCGCTCGACGCGTGGCGACCGGTCGACGACGCGGGGGAGGCGGAGCGCCAGCGCGAGTACGGCAACGTGGCGCGCCGCCGCGGCGAGTACGACGCGGCGCGGGAGCGGTTCGAACGGGCAGAGGAGCTGTTCGCGGCCGCCGGCGACCGAGAGGGACTCGCGGCGGCCGTCAGGGGACGGGCGCAGGCGGCGCACTTCGACGGCGACTACGAGACCGCCTACGAGGCGGCGTCGCGGGCGTACGCCATCGCCGCCGAGGCGGAAGACCCTATCGGGATGGCGAAGGCGCTGATGGACGCCGGCAACGCGCTCGACGCGCTCGACGGGACGGACGCGGTCCTCGACCACTACCGCGTCGCCGGCGACCTGTTCCGGGCGCACGACGCCACCCACGGCGAGGCGAACGTCCGGACGAACCTCGCGGTCGCGCTGCGGCGGCGCGGCGACCTCGACGCCGCGAAGCGAACGGCGAGCCGCGCGCTCGACGGCTACCGGACGGTCGGCGACAGACACCGCGAGGCCATCTGCCTTTTGAACCTCGCGGCGGTCGCCGAGCAGCGCGGCGCGGTCGGCGAGGCGGTCGCCCACGCGTCGGAGGCCCGCGCGGTCGCCGAGGAAGTCGGGTCGGAGATGTACGAGGCGTTCGCGCTGAGCCACCTCGGCAGCGCGGCGTACGTCGGCGGCGACCTCGACCGGGCGGAGCGGTTCCTGACGGACGCGCTCGACCGCCTCGACGCGCTCGACGCCGACGCGCGGTGCGCGATGGTGACCGCGATGCTCGTGGAGGTCGCGGTCGACCGCGGCGACCTCTCGGCGGCCGAGCGCCGGCTGGAACGGACCGCGTCGCTGCTCGACGACCACGCCGGCCACAAGCGACTCGCCGAGACGGACCGGGTCCGCGGACGGCTGGCGCTCGCCCGCGGCGACCCCGACGCCGCGACGGCGGCGCTGCGGTCCGCGGTCGACGCCGCGAGGGAGGGGGGGTTCACGCAGGTCGAGGCCGAGGCGCTCGCGTCGCTCGGAGCAGCGGCCGCCGCGCGCGGCGACGCCGACGCGGCCGCCGACCGGCTGACCGCGGCCCTCGACCTCGGTCGGCGGGTCGAGGGCGCGGTCGCCGTCGTTACCGCGGCCGACCGGCTCGCGGAGTTGCTGACCGGTGAGTCCGACGAATCGGCCGGAGTCGACCCCGAGGCGCTGGGCGAGGCGCTCCGAGCGTCGCCGCCCAACGCGGTTTCCGCGGAATCAGCCGCTGATCCGGCCGCGTACCAGGAGATCGCCGACCGCTGGCGCGTCGACGGCGGGGTCGAGGCGAGGTATCCCGCGCTCGGCTGACGCGCCGGCGCAGCCCCCGCCGCCGGGCGGTGTCGCAACCGCTTTGGGCGCGCGGTCGGTATCGCGGGCATGACCGACGCCGAGACGATCGCGGACCTGCGGACCGCCGCCGACTACCAGTTCGGGGCCGGCGCGGGCGAGGCCCTGTTCCCGCCGGACGACCTACTCACCGTGCGCCGGTCGAGCGGCGGTCGCCCCCGACAGGTGATCGACGGCGACGTCGACGACACGCCCGGCAGCAGCGAGGGCGACCGCCTCGTCTCGTACGGCACCGACGGGCGGTTCACCCTCGGGCTCGCGGGCGGGCAACGCCTCCACGCCGCGTTCGCCGCCCCGCGACACCGGATGGTCGTCGGCGAGGAGAGCGAGCCGTTCGTGCGCGAGGGGCGAAACACGTTCGCGAAGTTCGTGACCGCGGCCGACGACGGGATCCGCCCCGGCGACGAGGTGCTCGTCGTCGACGAGACGGACGCGATATTCGGTGTCGGCCGCGCCGAACTCTCGGGCAGAGAGGCCGAACAGCTCGGCTCCGGCGTCGCCGTGAAGACGCGCGACGGGAACCCCGCGGACGACGACTGACACTGTTATTCCGCGGTGGCGCGCGCCTCCGAGCGGTCGCCCCCGGCGGCCGCGAGGAGCGCGTGCGAGGGAGTCGCTGGCCCCGGAGCGAAGCGGAGGGTGCCAGCGACGAGGCTGGGGAGGCGTGAGGTGCGGGGCTGTTGCTGGGCGGGACTCGAAGGGGCAGCCGCGAGGCGGGCAGAGGCGACGTAAGGACCGCAACGAGGGAGCGACAGCGACTGAGTGAGGACCGCAGCGAGCGTCTGTCCGCCTCGCGGCTGGGGCTTCGGCGGTCGTGTTCTCGGCAGCAACTGCGTGTAGCCGGGTGGCCGAGATGCCGGTCCACCCTGTCACCGACCACGACGATACGCTCGAACCCGCTTATAAGAACGCCGCCACGCCGAGCGCCTCGATCAGCGGCACGCCCGCGACGACCGACCCGATCAGGTAACCGCCGATCGCGCCGCCATTTAAGAGGGGGAGCCCCGCGTGCGGGCGTCCCTTTATCACCCACCGCATGAGGACGAGCAGGCCCGCGAGGGTGCCGACCATCGCGAGCAGCGCGGGGAGGTTCACCCCGAGGAGCGGGACCGCGAGGTCCGGGGCCGACGAGAACGTCGCCGCGCTCGCGATCAGCACGGTCGGGATGACGGCGTCGCCGAGCCCGATGAAGAAGGCGTCGCGGTCGCCGGGTTCGGCCGGCTCCGCGGGGTCTCCCCCCTCGTTTACATCGCCCTCGGCGTCCGAAGCGCCCTCAACGTCCCCGTCCGATCCCCCGTCGTCGCCGACTCCGGCGGCCTCGTCGCTCGCGGTCTCGCCGTCGAGCAGCGAGTACGACAGCGACAGCGGGATCACCAGCACGACGGGGATGTTGAGGTCCATGATCCCCTCGGCGAGCGACAGCATGTGCTCGGTGCCGTACACCGAGATGGCGTCGTAGACGGCGAGCACGGCGAGCAGCAGCAGCGCGGGCAGCAGCCCGAAGGAGATACCGAACAGCCCGGCCGCGCCCGCCCCCATCAGCACGCCCGCGGTGTCTATCACGTACCACTCCGGGTGAACGAGCAGGCCGGCCCCGACCGCGAGCGCCGGCACCGCGGCCGCGAGCGGCGGGACGAGCGCCGAGAAGACGTACCACGAGAGGTACGCGGAGACGCCGACGATCAGCAGGCGGATCGCCCCGTCGAGGTCGTAGCGGAACGCCGCGAGCATCAGCCCGGTCATCGCGACGATGGCGGCGACGTACACGAGACTGTTCGCGGGGTTGTCGGGGTTCTCGACCGCCTGGTAGCCGCTCTCGGCGAACTCCGGGACCAGCGCCAGCGCGCCCAGTTGGACGGCGAGGAACAGCCCGACCACGAAGGCGACGCCGCGGTACTCGCGGGGGAACATTCGACCGCCGGTTCGGCGGCCGGGGGCTTCGTCCTTGCGCTTCCGGGCCGCGAACGGCGAGACCGTCGGCTCCCGGTCGGAGGCACGGCGCGACAGAAACGGGTCCGGGCTCGGTGTGGGAGCGGGTGGGCCCGAACCCAAGCCGGCGGACGACGGACGGTGGAAGCGAGTGGCCGACCGGCCCGCCCCGGAGGGGATGGGGCCGGTCGGATTCGTCCGCGGCGTTTACTCTCTCCGGCGACTGACGTAAGAACGTACCGCTCAAATTATCGATTCGGATACTCGCGTCGCGGCGGCGGGATCCCGGCCGCGCCGTCCCCGAACGAACTCGCACAGTCGCGAGGGAACGAGCGATAGCGGTGGCGACCGCCGGCGGACGGACCCGGCGAAGCGCGGACGGATACGAGGTGCGGAGAGGCGCGGGACGCGGAACGAGCCGAAGCGGGGAACGAGCCGAAGCGGGGAACGCGACCGGAGACGGAACTGAACGGGAAGTGGCAGAACTGAACGGGAGGCGGCGGAAAGGGGTGGACGAAAGGCGAACGGAGAGGTGGTGGGAGGCGGGCGGACGGGCGGCGGCCGGACAGCGGACCCCCAGGCTGTCGTCGGCGACGCCGCCCGGGTGGTCGGGACGGGCGCGCGGATTGTCAGCGCCGAACTCCAACGAGAAAAGCGTCGGACTTCGGCATCCGATCGTACGTGCCTCAGGGGTATAAATATGTGAGATCCGGTCGCGGACCGATTCACCGACGGTCCCGGAGCGCCGGGAACTCCTCGCGGACCGCGGCGACCCGCTCGGGGTCCACCGTCGCGGCGACGACCCCGGGGTCGTCGCCGACCGACGCGAGCGCGGTCCCCCACGGGTCGTACACCGCGCTCCGGCCGCAGAGGGCGTCGTCGCCGAACTCGCCGCTCCCGTTGACGGCGGCGACGTACGCGAGGTTCTCGATGGCCCGCGCGCGGCCGAGCGTCCGCCAGTGTTCGATCCGCGGGTAGGGCCACGCGCTCGGCACCAGCACGCACTCGACGCCCGCGTCGACCATCGCGCGGAACTGCTCCGGGAACCGGAGGTCGTAGCAGGTCGTCACGCCGACCGTGACGCCCGCGACCTCCGTCACCGGCGTCCGCTCGCCGGGGACCATCCGGTCAGTCTCCTCGGAGCCGTACCCGAACAGGTGCCGCTTCCGGTAGACGAGGCGACGCTCGCCGTCGGCGTCGAACAGCACCGCGGCGTTCGCGAGGCCGGACTCCGCCGGCACGTCGATCCCGTCCGCCGCCGACGCCGACAGGTCCTCGACGACCGTCCCCGCGAGCACCGCCACGTCGTGGTCGTCGGCCGCGGCGGCGAACCGGGCGAGGCGGTCGCCCGCGAGGCTCTCGGCGGCCCGGCCGTACGAGTCGAACGCGAAGTAGCCCACGTCGAACAGTTCGGGGAGGACGACGAGGTCGGCTCCCTCGTCGGCGGCCGCCGCGACCCGGTCGAGCGCGCGGTCGACGTTCTCCGCGACCGCGCCCCCCTCGACTTCCAACTGGACGCCGGCGAGCCTCATGCCGGCGAGGCCAGCGAGGCCCGGAGCGCGTCTTCGAGGTTGTCCAGTTCGGCGTCGAAGTTCCGCTTGAAGAACGACTCGACGCCCGGGAGCCGCCCGTCGACCACGAACTCGTTGGCGAGGCGACAGCCGCCGTCGTCGGTCTCGGTGATCTCGTGTTCGCCGGTGACTCGGAACGCGCGGGACTTCCCGACGAACTTCACCCGGTTGGGGGCGTCGCGCTCGACCTCCTCCGTCTCCACGTCGATGGTCGAGCGGATCATCGGTATCGGCAGCGCGACGTGCCAGGTCGCGCTCCCGTCGTCGTGGACCTCGAAGGAGTCGACCACGCTGATCGCGCCCGCGCGCTGCTCCGCGTCCGAGATGAACGCCCACACGTCGGCCGGCGGCGCGTCGAACTCGAACGTCCGCGAGACTCGAACGGTCATACGATCCCGTTTGGGGCTACGGGGGTTAAAAATGCGCGTCGGCGGAGTCGGGGGCGGAGAACGCGGCGGGGCGGGCTCTCACCCGTCCGGCGTCACGCGCCAGGTCGTCGACTTGGCGCGGCCCCACTTCTCGATGTCGACATCGTCCGACTTCTCGGCGAGACGGGGGAGCCGCGATCCCACCTGCTTGGCGGTGAGACCGATCGCGTCGGCGATCGTCTTCGAGCGAACGTACCGCTCGCCACGGGTGACGCTGTCCGTGAGGTACGCGAGGATCCGCTGTTCCTCCTCGGTGTACTCGCTCATTGACGGATATACGGGTCTGACGCTCTTAACGGTTTCTCGTTTTCCGGAGCGGACGCCGACGACGCCGCGGAGAGAGACCGATCCGGCGGCCGGCGGAGACGGCGCGGAGAGCCGGTCAGTCGAACAGTTGAACCGCGCCGACGGCGAGCGTCGCGAAGACGAACGCGCCCGCGAATCCCCACGCCTTTCCGAGCTGTCCCGGGTACGCCAGCATCACCGCGGCACCGACGACCGCGATGGCACCGAGCGCCAGCGCGACGCCGACCTCCTTGTCCGATTCGATGGAACCCTCGCTCATACGAACCGCTTCGCGGGGGACCACTTAGTTCATGCGAACCGAGCGGCGCGGCCGGCGGCAGAGGCTCGGCGGCGGACGGTCGTCGAGAAGAAGTCGCCCTCGGGGGCGACGGCCCGCGCGCCTCAGATGATCTCGACGTGTTCGGACGCCTCGTTGAGCGCGAGGTTCGCCGCGATCTCGGCGTTCCGCATGGCGTACTCCGCGGTGTGCTGGAGGCTGACCAGCACCTCGCGGGTCATCAGCAGCGTCTCGTTGTCCAGGTCGTTCGGGAGCTCGTCGAGGATCTCCTGTTCGCGGTCTTCGAGCCGCGAGAACAGGTCGCGGCATTCGACGGTGAGGTCGTAGTCGCGCTCGACGACGGCCCGGACCGCGAGCGCGGTCAGGTCGTCGACCTGATCGGTGAACTCGCGGATCTGGCGCATCGTCGCGCTGTCGACGTCGAGCGTGTGCCCGTCGGCCTCCATCACGATCTCGGCGATGTCCTCCGCGTTGTCGGCGGTGAGTTCGAGGTTCTTCGCGACGGAGCGGTACCCGATCAGCGGGAAGCCCTCCTCCAGACCAACCGCGCGGGCGAGGTTCGGGTTCTGGTAGGCGGTGAAGATGAGCCGGAGCAGGAGGACGAATATCTTGTTCGCCTGCCGCTCGCGGTTGAGCGCGCGCTGCGCGAGGTCGGGGTTGCCGTGCGCGAGCGCCTTCACGGCCTCGCCGCGCATCGTCGAGCCGGTGTTCTCTAACCGTTCGAGCAGGTTGTCGAGGGTGAAGTCTTCGGGGTCGACCGAACAGCGGATCGAGATGTCCTCCGGCGTCTCCTCGATGACGCCGAGGCCCATCAGTTGCGTCTCGGCTTTGTACACCGCGTTGATGTGCTCGCTGTCGAGGGTCCCCTCGCTGCGGACGTGGATCACGCGCCGGCCGAGCACGTACTGCGCGACGATGGCGCGTTCGAGCGAGCGCGCGTCGAGGCCGTCGGCGTTGATCACCGCCTCCGACTCCTCGCTGCTCACCGACTCGGGTAACACCGTGAGCGTCCCTTTGCCTCCCATCCGCAGCGACACCTCGTCGCCTTTGTTCACGCCGTGTTCCTGCGCCCACTCGGCCGGGAGCGTCATCGCCAGCGTCGACGGCCCCAACCGTTGGACCTTCCGCGTTTCCATGCGCGACCGTATCGCGGGATAGACCTTAACGTTGTTCCCATGTTCATTATACGCTTCCCCGGATATACAAGGAAAATTCCCGATCGGCGTTCCTCGCGTGGCCGCGCGACCGACCGCGGCGGCGAGCGATACGTCTCGGCGACGGACGGCTCGCGGAGGGACGGACGACTCGCAGGGGGACGGACGGCTCGCGGGGGGACGGACGGCTCGCGTGGCGGCGAACGATCCGCGCGCTTATGTCGGTCAGGCGGGGATAACAGGTATGACCGAGCGGGTACTCGTCGTCGACGACTCCTCCTTCCAGCGAACCGTCGTCCGGGATGCGCTGGCGGACCGGTTCGAGGTCGTCGGCGAGGCGGAAAACGGGGCAGAGGCGGTCGAACTCTTCGAGGCGTACGAGCCAGACGCGGTGTCGATGGACGTCGTGATGCCGGAGATGACCGGTATCGAGGCCACGGCCGCGATCAAGGACCGCTGGCCGGACGCGGTGATCGTGATGTGCACGAGCGTCGACCAGCAGGAGAAGATGATGGAGGCGGTGAAGGCGGGTGCCGACGGCTACGTGACGAAGCCCGTCGACGCGGAGGAGTTGGTCGGCGAGTTCGAGAGCCACCTCGGATAGCTCTGTAGTCGCACCGCGTCGCGGGGTTCCGACGGGACCGAACGACCGGTGAATCGTCGAGTCAGGCCGGATCGAACGACCGGAGAATCGTCGCGAGCGCGCTCGCCAACTCCTCGAACCGGTCGATCTCCATCGAGTCGGTCGTCAGCCACACGCCGTGGCCGCCGGCGATCACCCGCGTGAGGTAGCCGTTCTCGAACACGCGCACGGTGAACCGGTAGTCGCCCAGCTGCGTGTCCGCGTACAGCGACTGCGCGCGGAACCCCTGTCGCTCGTTCTCCGCGAAGCCGACCAGGTCCGCGGTCCGGCTCAGGTCGCTGCGGAGGTACAGCTGTTCGACGTCGTCTTCGGTGAAGTACGTGAGGCTCCGGAGCTCGTCGCCCGTCGCGGTGCGGGCCGCGCTGAGGAGCTCGTCGGTCCGTTCGGTCGGTGGATGTGACATACGACCACGATCAATGCTCACACACATGAGCGTGTGGGTGGCCGGGCCGGAGCCGATGGCGGTGGTCGGGCGGGGTCCGCGACGGCCGAGAGGGACAGAGTTTAGCGACTGCCGGGTGATCGCTCGTCTGATGAGCGAGTACGACGACGTCTGCGTCCTGTTGCCGACGATGAACGAGGCCGAGACGGTCGCACGCGTCGTCACGGACTTCCGCGACGCCGGCTTCGATCGGCTCCTCGTGATCGACGGCGGCTCGGCGGACGAGACCCGGTCGATCGCCCGGGAGGCCGGCGCGCGCGTCGTCGAGCAGTCGGGGCGCGGGAAGGGGCAGGCCGTCAGGGAGGCGGTCCGGGACCACGTGGACGCGTCGTACGTGCTGATGGCCGACGCCGACGCCACCTACGACGCCGGGGACGCGGCGGCGATGCTCGACCCCCTCCTCGACGGCGACGCCGACCACGTCATCGGGAACCGGTTCGCCGACATGCGGCCGGGGGCGATGACGCGGCTGAACCGGATCGGGAACCGCCTGATCAACCTCGCGTTTCGGGCGATCCACCGCGAGAACTACCGCGACATCCTCTCGGGATACCGCGCGTTCACCCGCGAGTCGTTCGAGCGACTCCACCTCACCGCGGACGGGTTCGGCATCGAGACCGAGATGGCCGTCGAGTGCGTGAAGAACCGCCTCTCGGTGTCGGTGGTGCCGGTCACGTACCGGGAGCGTCCCGGCGGCTCGGCGACGAACCTCCACCCGATTCGGGACGGCGGCGTGATCTTCCTGGAGCTGTACCGCAAGGCGAAGACGAACAACCCCCTGTTCTACTTCGGGAGCGCCGGGGTGGCGTCGACCGCGGCGGGGATCCTGTTGGCGGCGTTCGTGCTGTACCGGTACCTCGCGTTCGGGATCAGCCACGAGGTGATCGCCGTCGGCGCGGTCGGGGCGACGATCCTCGGGATCCAGCTGCTCGTCTTCGGCGTCCTCGCCGATATGATCCACTCGCTCCACGTGGAGCAGATCGAGCGGTACGAACGGGCGGTCGACGACCGGGCGGCCCGGCGTCCGTCGGAGGTCGAGGAACGCGACGCCGCCGAGGGCCGCGGCCCCGATGCCCGCGGCGGGGAGTCCGCGCGCCGCGAGGGGCCGGGCGACGCACGCGACTGACCGACGGTAGGGTCCCGGCGGCCGACGGTCTGCGGGCGGTGCGTCCGGGATACCATCGCTTTTGTCGCTCCGGGGACTTCCTCGGGTATGAGCTCCCGTGGCACGTCGTTTCGAGACAGGATCCGCGAACCGGAGTACACCGGGGAGAACCGCTGCGTTCCGTGTACCGTGCTGAACGTGGCGCTCGCCGCGGCGCTGACCGTGGCGTCAGCGGCCTTCGGCCCGGTGGCCGCGGCGGCCGTGCTGGTCGCGTCGCTGGGGAGCATCTACTACCGAGGCTACCTGGTCCCCGGCACGCCGGAACTCACGAAGCGGTACCTCCCCGACCGCGTGCTCCGCCTGTTCGGGAAGGCCCCCGAGGGCCCCCGAGACGGGTGGGAGGAGGCCGGGCGGTCCGGCGAGGTGACGGTGACCACGTTCGAGGCGGACCAGAGCGCCGACGGCGTGACCGAGGTCGACGCCGGGTCCGCCGCCGAAGTTTCCGACGGGTCCGCGGACGAGGCCGAGGACCGATCCGCGGAACAGACCGAGGAGTCGCCCGCGGACGACGAACCGGAGTTCGAGACGGTGGAACGGATCCGCGACCAGCGCGAGAACGCCGTGGATCCGACCGAGCTCCTGCTCGACATCGGCGTCGTCGAACCGACGGAGGACGGCGCGGACCTCGTCTTCGAGGAGGAGTTCGCCGATGCGGTCGAGTCGCGCGTCTCGTCGCTCGAACGGGCGGACGTGCGGGCGGAGACGCTCGCCGAAATGTTCGGCGTGAGCCCGGACGACGTCGCCTTCGAGGACCGGGAGTACCCCGCGGTGACGGTCTTACGGCGCGTTCGGAAGTGGCCCGGCGACGGCGCGTACCTCGCGGACGTGGCGGCGCACCTCGCGCTCGTCGAGCGCACCGACCGGTGGCTCGACGTGCCGGCCGAACAGCGGCTCTCCATCCTCCAGTCGCTCCGGTCGTTCCTCTCCTCGTGTCCGGTCTGCGGCGGCGAGGTCGCCGCGACCGCGGACACCGTCGAGTCCTGCTGTATGGCCCACGAGGTGATCGCGATCCGGTGTGAGGGCTGCGGCGAACACGTCCTCGAACTCGAACCGGAGAAGATCGCGACGCCGGGCGAGGACACCGGGATCACGCCGTAGGCCGTCCCGAGCGACCCATTATCCCATCTCGACCCGCGGGTCGAGGTACCCGTACGCCATGTCCTGAACGACGTTCCCGACCACGCCGACGCCGATGACGACGACGGTCCCGCCGAGCAACACCGGGAGGTCTCGGGCGGCGACCGCCCGCAGGAGCAGGAGTCCGAACCCCTCGATGCCGAACAGGGCCTCGATCACGAACGTCGAGAGCACGAGCAGCCCCAGCGCCTCGGTGAACAGCATCGAGAAGAACGGGATCGCGGCGTTCCGCAGGACGTGGGCGGCGACGCGGTACCCGGACGCGCCCTTGGCCCTGACGAGCGAGACGAACTCCGCCGCGGCGTACTCCCGCGAGTGGGCGCGGGAGTAGCTGACGTAGCCGCCGAGCAGCGCGGCGAACGCCAGTCCGATCGGGAGCAGGTGGTCGAAGACGAACGGCGGCGGGTCCAGCCGGCCGTCGACGGTGAACGAGAAGGCCATTCCGCCGAGCCAGAAGCCCGGGAGCGCGAAGAGGAGGTACGCCGCCGCGACGCCGGCGGACCCGACGCGGCGCTCCGGGTACAGCGCGGCGACCGTCCCTATCGAGACCCCGCAGACGACGGCCAGAGCGAGGGCCGGAACGACGTACGCGGCCGTCCGGGCCGCCGCGTCCATCACGAGCGGGAACACCGGTTCGCCGGAGGCGAGGGAACTCCCCCAGTCGAGCGTGACCATGTTCCCGAGCCAGTCGGCGTACACCTCTATCAGCGGCCTGTCGAGTCCGCGCGCGGCGAAGTACTCCGCTCTGATCGCCGCGAGCGCCTCGGGGTCGCTCTCGCCGCCGTACCTAGCGAGCCCGATCTGACCGGACAACACCCAGTCCTCGGTGAGCGTGAACAGCGCGAATATCGTCGTGAGGACGACCCACGAGGTCGCGAGCCCCATCGCCGCCCGCTTCGCGAGGATCCGGAGGGGGTTCACGAGATCCCACCCCCGTTCGACGCTCGCGTCGTCGGACGAGGGGTCCGTGGGAGACCGGAGGGCGACGAGGGCTTTGGGAACGGTTCGGAGGGCACGTTTGCGGACACCACGACCGGGAGGACATTAAATCACGTGCGTACCCGCCGCGCCCGTCGTCGGTCCGCCGCGGCCGACGGACGAGGCGCGGGGCGGGACCGCGGATCGGTGAGGTGGTTTTAACCGCCGTCCGTCGATACTACGGGCAACCCTCCACATGCCGCCGACAGAAGACGAGCCGCGGTTCGAAGGCCTCGATTGGGACGAGATTCAGCGCTCGAAGCGGACCGTCACCGCCGAGCGAGCCGTGCTGGCGACCGGCGCGACCCTCCTCGCGCTCGGCGTCGCGTATCAGGCGTCGTCGCCGGGGCTGTACCTCGTCGGGGACTGGCGGCCGGTCGCGCTCGACTGGGTGTTCCTCCTCGCCGCGACGGTGCTCGCGGCGTACGGCGTCGTCCCGCTGGCGAAGCGGCTCCGACGGCGACCCGTCTCGCTCCGCGACCTCGTTCGGCGGCGGCCCGGTGTGGCCCTCTCGGGCGCGTTCGTCGCCGGCCTCCTCGCCGTCGGTCTCGTCGGCCCGGCTCTGGGCGGGTCGCCCCCGCTCCGGTTCCAACACGCGTTCCACCCGCCCGTCGGGTTCGCCAGCACCGTTCCGCCGCAGGAGTGTCTCGGCGTCGAGACGGGCGGCGCGTTCGATCGGGTGTGTCACGGGTCGTGGGCGTACCCGCTCGGCACGAACAAGCGCGGCCACCCGCTCGGGTTCCTGCTCGTCGAGGGCGCTCGGACCGCGGCGTACGTGACCGTCATCTCGGCCGCGTTCATCGTCCCGCTCGCCGCGGCGGTCGGCGTCGTCGCCGGGGTCCGCGGCGGCGTCGTCGACGACCTGCTGTCGTCGTACGTCGACGTTCAGCTGTGCATTCCCGCGCTGCTCCTGTACTTCGTCGGCTACGCCTACTACGGTCCCTCGCTGCTCCTGCTGCTCGCGACGTTCGGACTGCTGAGCTGGGGCGGGATCGCCCGACTGGTCCGCAGCGAAGTGATCCAGCGCCGCGAGGAGGGGTACGTGCTGGTCGCGCGGAGCCTCGGGGCGTCGGGCGCGTACGTCGCCCGACGGCACATCCTCCCGAACAGCACGAACACGCTCGTCCCGGCGACGTTTCAGCTGCTCGCGCTGTTCGTCCTCGTCGAGGCGGGCGTCGCCTTCCTCGGGTTCCACGAGATCGGCACCTACTCGTGGGGGTCGACGATCAGCGAGTCGATCAACGCCGCGGTCGCCGGACAGCTACAGGAGCACGCCGACCAGCCGGCGTACAAGATCTGGTGGGTGTCGTCGCTTCCGGCCGCCGCGCTGACGGCGACGCTCGTCGCGTTCAAGACGCTGGGAGACGGCGTCCGGGACGCCCTTGACCCCCGAGGTGACCGCTCGTGACGCCGCGCCGCGACGGGAGCAACGGGAGCCCGCTCCTCTCCGTGCGCGACCTTCGGACCCGGATCCGGACCGACGACGGGTGGCACCACGCGGTCGACGGGGTGAGCTTCGACGTCGAGCGCGGCGAGACGGTGTGTCTGGTCGGCGAGTCCGGCAGCGGCAAGAGCGTCACGTGCGAGTCGCTCACCGGTCTCGTCCCGCAGCCGCCGGCCGAGGTGTCGTCCGACGGGGTCGCGTTCGACGGGGAGTCGGTCGCCGACCGGTCGGAGGCGGAGTTGCGGTCGATCCGCGGGCGGCGGATCGCGCACGTGTTCCAGAACCCGCAGAGCGCGCTCGACCCGGTGTACACCGTCGGGAAGCAGGTGACGGAGCCGATACGGATCCACGAGGACGTGAGCCGGTCGGGCGCGCGGGACCGCGCCGTCGACCTGCTGCGGCGGGTCGGCATCCCGCGGGCGGCCGAGCGGCTCGACAGCTACCCGCACGAGTTCTCCGGCGGGATGCGACAGCGGATCGCCATCGCGGTCGCGCTGTCGGGGGACCCGGACCTGCTGATCGCCGACGAGCCGACGACCGCGGTCGACGTCACGGTCCAGGCGCGGCTGCTCGACCTGTTCCGGTCGATCGTCGGCGACGGGACGAGCGTGCTGCTCGTGACCCACGACCTGCGGGTCGTCGCCGCCGTCGCCGACCGCGTGCTGGTGATGTACGGCGGCACGATAGTCGAGCGCGGCCCGGTCGGGGCGGTGTTCGACGCTCCCTCGCACCCGTACACGCAGGCGCTGTTCGACAGCTACGGGACGGGCGACCGGGCCGCCGTCGCGGAGCGGACCGCCCGCGGCGGGATCCCGACCGACGGCTGCCGGTTCCGCGCGGAGTGCCCGCACGCGGTCGAGGAGTGCGCCGGCGGCGCGCAGCCGGCGTTCCACGCGGTCGGCGACTCGCCCGACCACGCGGCGTCGTGCGTTCACTACGGCCCGGAGGGAGACCCGTCGGCGATCCGCGAGAACGCGACCTCGCCGGTCGAGAGCCGAGCGGAGCGGGAGTCGCGGCGGTCGGCCGTCGACCGGTCGGCGACCTCGGCCCCGGAGACGGAGGGCGAGCGGCGATGAGCGGCGAGCCGATCTGCTCGGTCCGGGGGGTAGAGAAGCACTACCCGATCACCCGCGGGCTGCTCCGGCGCGAGGTCGGCCGGGTCCGCGCCGTCGACGGAGTGAGCTTCGACGTCGAGCGCGGCGAGGCCCTCGGGATCGTCGGGGAGTCGGGGAGCGGCAAGACGACGACGGCCCACGCGCTCTTGGGACTGGAGGAGCCGACGGCCGGCGAGGTCCGCTTCGAGGGCGACCCGGTCTCGGAGCTGACCGGGGCGGACCGACAGGATTTCCGCCGGCGCACGCAGCTTATCGTTCAGGACCCGAACGACGCGCTCGACCCGCGGATGACGGTCGGCGAGGCGGTGGCGGAACCCCTCAAGATCCACGGGCTCGACGACGCCGAGCGGCGGCGCGCGGTCGTCGCCGACATCCTCGAACGCGTCGGGCTGTCCGCGGACGACCTGAACCGATACCCGCACGAGTTCTCCGGCGGCGAGAAACAGCGGATCTCGATCGCGCGGGCGCTCGTCGTCAGCCCCGACCTCATCGTCGCAGACGAGCCGACGAGCGCGCTCGACGCCCGAGTGCGGTCCGAGATACTCGACCTCTTGGACCGGGTCCGGCGCGAGTTCGACATCGCCCTCCTCTTTATCAGCCACGACCTCGACGTCGTCCGTCGGAACTGTGACCGGGTGGCGGTGATGTACCTCGGCGAGATCGTCGAGCGCGGCGCGACCGAGAGCGTGCTGGCGGACCCGGCCCACCCCTACACGCGGGTGTTGCTCTCCTCCGTCCCCTCCCTCGACCCGACAGACCGAGCGCTCGATCGGCCGCTGACCGACACCGTCCCGGACCCGAGCGACCCGCCGTCGGGGTGCCGGTTCCACCCCCGGTGTCCGGACGTGATCCCCCCGGCGGACCTCTCGGTGCCCGCGGAGACGTGGCGAGCGATCGCCGAGTTCAGGTTCTCCGTTCAGGCGGGAGAGCTCCCGGAGGACGCGGTGGGAGACCCCGGAACGGACGATCCCGGGGGCGACGCCGAGGACCCCGCGGCGGCGGTCCGGGAGGCCGTCGGTCTCGGGGCCGAGCTCCCCGACCCCGACGCGGAGGCCGCGGTCGACGACGCGGCCCGGAGGCTCGCGGACGGCGACGTCGACGCCGCCGACGAAGCGCTGGCGGCGGCCTTCCCGAGCGTCTGCGAGCGCGAGACGCCGGCAGCCGTCGAGCGGCCGACCGTGGACGAAGGAGAACGGCGGAAATCCGGAAGCGTCAGCTGTCTCCGGCACGGCCGAGAGAGCGCAGGAGCGGTCCGGTCGGACGGAAACGGCGATTAGCGGACGATCCGCACCGTCGTCTCGTCCGTCAGACCGCGCTCCTCGGCGTCCGTCGCGTTGATCGCGGCACCGATGGTGTAGCTTCCGACGCCCGCCGGCTCCCACTCGCTGTCGGAGACCCTGAACAGCTGGTCCCACCGCTTCCGGAACTCCTTGCGTTCGCCGCGGTCGAACGAGAGCGTCCCCTCCTCGTCCGGCGGGTCTCGGATCGGGACCTCGGCGGCCTCGACGTTGCCGTCGACGGTCCACTCCCAGAGGAGCGGGGAGACGGTCGGGACCGATATCGGCACCGGCAGGCGGTTGCGGAGGGTCACGCGGAACGGGACCGGTTCGCCGACCTCGTACTCGTCGTCGTCCGTCTCCACGGACACCGAGATCGGGAGGTGCCGGAAGCGCCGGGGGATCAGGAGGTCGCTCAGCGTCGACGACGGGACCGACCGGAGCGCCTGAAGCTTGGTCTGTCGCTCCTTCTCCGACGGCGCGTGAGCCTCCTCGTCGTCGCGGTGGAGGGCGTTCGACTCGTAGATCCGACGCATTGGCAGCGTTACGGGGAGCGATGGATAAAGAGTTACGCAGGAGGGCGCTCGGCGCGGCCGAGTCCGAGCGGGGGTCGCGGTCTCGGCTACGCCGCGTTACCGAAGGTCTCCCGCTCGGAGTCGAACCGGTCGTCGAACCGGAGACACGAGATGTGGTGGTCGTCGCTCACCGCGTACGCGCCCGGCTCGTGCGTCGAGCAGGGCGTGGTGAACGCGTCTTCCAGGGTCGTCGCCGCCGCCGACAGCTCCTCGTCGGCGAGCAGGTCGATCGCCTCCGAGACCGCGGCCTCCGCGTCGTCGTCGGAGAGCCGATCCGGGAGGTCGAACTCGGTGCGGACCATCCGGCCGAACTCCTCGCGCGACGCGTCCGTCGGGTCGAGCCGCGACCCCTCGGTGTCGCTCTCGAGCTCCGCCGTCACCGACCCGACCGAGTCCGCCTCCCGCGTCCGGAGCTTCAGGTCCATGACCGACCGCCACGCCTCCTGCGGGAGGTCGTAGTCGGCGTCGCGGATCACCTTCGGACACCGGGTGTGGAACCGGCAGCCCGACGGCGGGTCGAGCGGGGACGGAACGGTCCCCGACAGGAAGATCTGCTCGCCCTCCCACAGCGGGTCCGGTTCGGGGATCGCCGAGAGGAGCGCCTCCGAGTAGGGGTGGTAAGGTGGCTCGAACACCTCTTCCGTCGGCGCGATCTCCGCGATCTCGCCGAGGTACATCACCGCGATCCGGTCGGAGATGTGTTCGACGACGCTGAGGTCGTGCGCGATGAACACGTACGAGAGGCCGAACTCCTCCTGTAGGTTCTCCATGAGGTTGAGGATCTGCGCCTGAACGCTCACGTCGAGCGCGGACACCGGCTCGTCGCAGACGATCACCTCCGGGTCGACGGCGAGCGCGCGGGCGATCCCGATCCGCTGGCGCTGGCCCCCGGAGAACTCGTGCGGGTAGCGGTTCGCGTGGCTCGGGTTCAGGCCGACCGTTTCGAGCAGTTCGTAGATCCGCTCTTTCCGCTCCTCGCCGCTCGCGATGTCGTGGATGTCGAGCGGCTCGCCGATGATGTCGCCCACAGTCATCCGCGGGTTCAGGCTGGAGAACGGGTCCTGGAAGATGTACTGGACGTCCTTCCGGAGGTTGCGGAGGTCGGAGCTGGACAGCTCCGTGATGTCCTCGCCCTTGTAGTAGACGGAGCCGCCCGTCGGTTCGACCAGCCGGAGCATGCTCCGGCCGAGCGTCGTCTTCCCGCACCCGGACTCGCCGACGACGCCGAGCGTCTCGCCCTCGTGGAGTTCGAGGTCGACGCCGTCGACCGCCTTCACCCACTGCGACCGGCCGAGGAGCTTGTCGACGAACCCGCCGGTCGAGTCGTAGTACTTCTCTAGCCCCTCGACGCGGAGGATCGGCTCGGCGCTACTCATCGCGATCACCCTCTACGTACCCCGCGGCCGCGCCGTCCGCCGGCCCGGTCGTCTCGACGGAGTACGTGAGCCCCTGCGAGAGCCCCTCCGTGTACTCGAGACAAGCTGCGGCGTGTTCCGTGTCGAGCGTCGCCTCCGCCCCCGACTCCACGTCGGTGAGCGGCGGCTCCTTGCGCGTGCACTTCTCCTCGGCGAACGGACAGCGCGGGTGGAAGCTACACCCGGAGGGGAGCTCGACGAGGTCGGGCATCACGCCCGGGATCGTCTGGAGCCGCTCCCGCTTGTCGTTGACGCGGGGGATCGAGCTCATGAGCCCGACCGTGTACGGGTGTTTCGGGTCGTAGTACAGCTCCTCGACGGGAGCCTTCTCGACGGGTTTCCCGGCGTACATCACCATGACGCGGTCGCACACCTCGGCGATGACGCCGAGGTCGTGGGTGATGAGCTGGATCGCCGTGTCGAACTCGTCGGCCAGCTCCCTGAGCTCGTCTAAGATCTGCGCCTCGATGGTCACGTCGAGCGCGGTCGTCGGCTCGTCCGCGACGATCAGGTCGGGGTCACACGAGAGGGCCATCGCGATGATCGCCCGCTGTTGCATCCCGCCGGAGAACTCGTGCGGGTAGTCGGAGAACCGCTCTTCGGCCTCCGGGATGCCGACGCGGTCGAGCAGCTGGATCGTTCGCGCCTTCGCCTCCTCGGACGAGTAGTCGAGGTGGTGTTCGATCGCCTCCGCGATCTGGCCGCCCACCGTGTACACCGGATTGAGCGCCGTCTGCGCGTCCTGGAAGATCATCGAGATCTCGTCGCCGCGGATCGAGCGGATCTCCGACTCGGACATCTCCAGCAAGTTCTCGCCTTTGAACAGGATCTCGCCGCTCTCGATCTGGCCCGGACTGTCGATCAGCCGCAGCACGGAGAGCGCCGTGACGCTTTTGCCCGCGCCGCTCTCGCCGACCACGCCGAACTTCTCGCCGCGCTCGATGCGGTACGAGAGGTCGTCGACGGCGGTCACCACGCCCTCTTGGGTGTAGAAGCGGACGGTGAGGTCCTTCACTTCCAGCAGCGCCATCAGTCCTCACCCCCGCGGCCGACACCGGTCTGCTGTGCGTCCAGTGCGTCGTTGATACCGTCGCCGATCATGTTCATTGACATCACGAAGATGAAGATCGCCCCACCGGGGTACACGGTCGCCCACCAGGGGATCTGACCGCCGGGCCCCTGAATGAGCGTCGACCGCGTGGCGTTCAGCATGGTGCCCCACTCGGCCGAACTGGGGTCTAACCCGAGTCCGAGGAAGCCGAGCGCGGCGACGCCGATGACGACGCTCCCGATGTTGAGCGACGCCAGCACGATGAGCGGCGGCATCGCGTTGGGAGCGATGTGTCTGAAGACGACCGAGCGGTCGCGCGCGCCGAGCGCCTTCGCCGCCATCACGTACTCGTTCTCCTTGATCTTCAGCACTTCCCCTCTCACCAGACGGCCGTACCCGGCCCAGCCGAAGAGGCTGAACGCTAAGACGAGCTGCCAGTAGCCGCCGCCGAGGATGGCGACGATGATGAGCGCCAGGATGAGCCCGGGGAACGCGAAGATGGTGTCGACGATCCGCATCATCAGCTCGTCGACGTTGCCGCCGTAGTAGCCGGAGATGGAGCCGTAGATCAGCCCGAACGACGCCGTGAGTCCGACGACGATGAACCCGATCGAGAGGCTGTACCGGCCGCCGACGAGGAGCCGCGAGAACAGGTCGCGGCCGGAGCCGTCGACGCCCATCGGGTACTGCCACGACGGCGGGTCGTACACCTCGACGCTCGGGTCGACGCCCAGATACAGGATCGTCGTCGGGTCGTACGGAGCCAGCGAGAACGGCTGGACGACGACGCCGAACATCTCGATGGGACGCGCGAAGAACGCGGCCAGCGCCATCAGGACGACGATGACGAGCGCGCCCATCGCGGAGCGGTTCCGCTTGAACTTCCGGAAGCCGCGCCGCCAGCGGCCGACGGTTTCGCCGCTCGATTCGTCGGTCCAGTCGGACATCGGCTCTCGGTCTCTGACGCGGTCCGAATCGAATCCCGAGATGCGGATCCGGCCGCGTTCGTCGTGAGTTTGTCGGTCAGTCATATCGGATCCTCGGGTCAAGCGCCGCGTACACGATGTCGGCGACGAGGTTCGCGAGAATGACGAAGAACCCGGTAAAGAGGGTGATCGCCATGACGACGTTGATCTCTCGCTGGTTGATGGCGTCGATGAACTCCCGTCCGAGCCCCGGCCAGTTGAACACGACCTCCACGACGACCGAGCCGGCCACGATAGAGGCCGTGAGCGTCGCCGCGAGCGTGACGACCGAGATCAGGGAGTTCCGCAGCACGTGTTTGAGAATCACCGTGCGCTCGGGGAGCCCCTTCGCGCGGGCGGCGGTGACGTACTCCTTGTTCAGTTCCTCCGTCATCGACGTCCGCATCACGCGCATGATGCTCGCCGCCGAGGCGGTCCCGATGGTGATCCCCGGGAGGATGAGATACCGCAGCATCTCCGGGGAGATGAGCGACGATCTCGACGGCGCTAACACCGGGAAGAGACCCAGATACAGCGAGAATATCAGGATCAACATCAGGCCGAGCCAGAAGTTCGGGATCGAGATCCCGGACAGCGCGAGGAAGCGGCTGACGGTGTCGCCGAGCTGGTCTTTGTTGACCGCCGCGTAGACTCCCGCCGGGATGGCGATGATGAGCGCGAACGCCC
Organism: Halorubrum hochsteinianum; assembly: GCF_023702125.1. Taxonomy (NCBI): domain Archaea; kingdom Methanobacteriati; phylum Methanobacteriota; class Halobacteria; order Halobacteriales; family Haloferacaceae; genus Halorubrum; species Halorubrum hochsteinianum. Next base: position 406,463 of record NZ_CP098415.1, read on the forward strand.
AGCCGAAGAGACCGAGCGCGATGGTCTCGGGGAGCCGCCGCCACACGATGTCGGAGACCTCGCGCCCCGTCTGGAGCTCCTGTCCGAAGTCGCCGACGAGCACGTTCGAGATCCAGTCCAGGTACTGCTCCCAGACGGGGCCCGAGAGCCCCCAGCGTTCGCGGAGCGCGGCCTCTTCGGCCGCCGTCACGTCCGGGTTCAACGCGACGAGTTGGGTGACCGGGTCGCCGGGAGTCAGGTGGAACATCCCGAAGGTGATCACCGACACCCCGAACATGATCGGGATTATTGATAGCGTTCGCTTCAGTATGAAACGTTGGAGACTCATCGTTGCGTGGTTACCGTGGTGGGTTCAGCTGTCAGTAGATGTAATGCGGTCATTCGTGTGGTCGAAACGGGGTGTTCGCGGAGCGTCAGTTGTCCGCGGCGACCTGTTCAAGCAGCTCTTCGGCGCGCTCAACGTTGTACTCGTTCATCGGTCGGAGCTCCTCCTCCAGAGCCTCGGCGTCGGCGGTCCCGCTCCCCTGCGCCAACTGCGGGATCGGAGTCCAAGCCGGTCGACCGTAGCCGCTGAACACGTTCTCGACGATCCGCTCGCGGGGGATCAGGTGATTGATCGCCTGCCGGAGGCGGGCGTCGTCGAACGGCGCGACGTTGACCGGGTACTGGATATACTCGTAGCCGCCCGTCTCGACGCTGTAGACGAGGAACTCCTCCGAGGAGTCGAAGTCGTCGAGCGTCGACGTGTTGATTCCGTACGTGGAGTCGATCTCGCCGTTCTGAAGCGCTCCGGACCGGGTGGAGTCGTCGGGGACGATCTCGACCTCGAACCCGTCGATGACCGGTCCGTCGGGGAAGTCGCTGGAGCCGTCGAACCAGCTGAACGCCTCGCTGACGCCCTTCTGTTCGGTCCAGTAGTTGTCGAACTTCGTGACCTCGTAGTACTGGGCGTCCTCGAACTCGGAGAACTCGTAGGGGCCCGTCCCGATCGGGGTGTTACCCTCGCGCGGGTCGATGTTGCCCTTCTCGACCTCCTCGATCTGCGTGGCGTTGAGGATGAGCGGCGAGGGGAGCTCGCGCTCGGCCTCGGCGTCGGCGACCTGCGCGTACAGGTCGACCGTGTACTCGTCGACCTGGACCGCGGTCAAAAGCGAGTCGAACGTCTGTGCGGAGATGTCCGAGTTCTCGACGTACTCGAAGGTCGCGACCACGTCCTCCGCGGTGAGTTCGTCGCCGTTGTGGAACTCGACCCCCTCCTGGAGGTTGTACCGGTACTGCATCCCGTAGGTGCCGTCCTCGACCGCCTCGGCGGCGTCGTCGGGGAGCAGGACACGGACCTCGTCGTCTTCGGCGGGGTTGTCTTCCGGGTGCGGGACGACGACCTGCTCGTCCGTGTCGATCGCGCCCTCCTCGGTGGTGCCGACCGTCGACATGTAGTCCGCGTACGCGGTCCGGTCGATGTCCTGCGTGTCGCGGAGTTCGTAGCTCTCGGCGAGCCACGGGTAGACGTTACCCTGCGCGTCGTTTGCGGTCAGCCCCTCGTAGATGAACCCCTGCGCCAGCGTCGAGGTCGTGTCGGTGCTGTGCGGGGGGTCGAAGGACTCGATGTTCGCGCCCACCGCGAGCGACAGCGTGCCGCCCTCGGAGAGGTCCGAGAGGTCGGAGTCGCCCGCGGCGTTCTCGCGGTCGACCCACATGATCTGCTCGTCCTGCGGCGCGAACATGTTGTAGCTGTACATCCCCTCCTGGAAGGGCCACATCTCGAATCCGTGGAGGTCCGTGTTCGAGACGGAGGTGGCGAGGTTGAAGTGGGTGATCGAGCTGTACCGCTCGTCCGCGAGGTAGTTCCAGACCTCGTCGTACCGCTCCGCGCGGAGTTCGGCGTCTTCGGCGACCTCGACGCCGTACCGAGCGGAGTCCATCAGGTCGTCCAGTTCGGAGTCGTTGATCCCGTTGAGGTTACAACACTGACCGACGTTGTCGGAGTGGTGGAGGGCGTTACAGAAGCTACCGGGGTTGAACGTTCCGGAGAGGCCGATACACGGAACGTACCCGTTGTTCTGGTATTCGGGGTCGAGGACGCGACCGACGTACGTGTTCCACTCGTACGTCTCGACGGTCGTGTTGAAGTAGCCGGTCTGCTCCATCGACTCGGCGATGAGCTCGACCATCTGAAGCCGGTCGCTGTTGTCGGCGTTGACTTCGAGCTGAACGTCGAGGGGGAAAAGCTCTCCATCGCCGCCGTCGCCGCCGTCACCGCCGTCGCCGCCGTCGCCGCCGTCGGATTGGCCGCCACACCCGGCCAGGCTGGCTGCGCCAGCCGCCCCGATGGTGGCGATAACGTTACGTCGATTGATGTTTTGGTTGGAATCGGATGCGTTGTGCCGACTTGGCATACCACATCGTACAACCGATTACTATAATATGTTACGATACGCCGAGAGAGTACGTTTAGAACGCATTATTGGCTGATTTTTGATTTATTCGAGCTTTTTAAGTACAAAATACAAATATTTGTGACTACAGAGCAACAATAAAGTATGAATAATCATTATAAAACACGGGTTCGTCCGGTCTCGGAGAGCGTGACCCCCGGAATTGATCGCTACCGATCCGCGGATATGACAGTTCTCCGAGCAGATCCAGAAATCGTGTCAAATACAGATTATACGTGTCCGGAGCCGTAGGCGACCCCTGTCGGTCCCGAGTCAGCGCTCGAGACGGTGTTCGGCCGGACTCAAAAAGGGGCAAAAGATTCCGCATGACGGCGGAACCCCACGTCCGGTCACGACATGTGAGCCGACGGTGTTCAGATAAGGTTTGAAAGTGAGGCGGTGCGTTTTCAAAGTGTTCTATGCCAGAAAACGACCGCCTCAGCGGCTGTTTAGACGAGATCAACTTAGAGTTTGTGGAGCGAGAAGCAACACCGAAGCTGTTGATGAAGCTCAGTATTCAGCTCCATTTGTCTGGACTATCGCTTTCGAATACTGTTTCGTTTCTTGAGGTATTCGGTGTTGATCGAGTTCGATCGACCGTTCATAACTGGGTTCACAAAGCCGACCTACAGCCGGAATCGGATCGGAACCCGAATCACGTCGCGGTTGATGAGACCGTGATTCAACTCGATACTGAGCAATATTGGCTGTACGCTGCTGTCGATCCCGAATCAAATGATCTGCTACACACACGGCTTGAACCGACGAGAAATAACGCGATCGCAGATCGGTTTTTCGCGGAACTCCGCGAAAAACACGACGTAGATGACGCGATCTTTCTCGTTGATGGTGCGGCTCCACTTCAGCGAGCCTGTCGTAAACACGGCCTCGATTTCAGATACGAACGACATGGAAATCGGAACAGCGTCGAACGTGTCTTTCGTGAGGTAAAACGCAGAACTACCAGTTTCTCAAACTGTTTCAGCAACGCCGAAGCAGAAACAGCAAACGAGTGGCTCAGATCCTTTGCCTTCGCATGGAATCAGCTTATCTGAACACTACCTGTGAGCCGGGCTGAGCTTTTTTGTATGCTCATTCATACCATCTGGTATGTCACGTCGAGACATGAATGGTAGTGACGATTCCCCACACGTCGGTCGGCGGCAATGGCTCTCCGCGCTCGGTCTCGCCGGGGCGGTAACGCTCGCGGGCTGTTCCGGCGACGGCGGCGGCGGCCTCTTTCTCGACGCTCAATCCGATATATAACAGCGAGGATGGAGCTGGGGACGCGATCGCTCGCGCCCTCGATCTGGGCTACGTGTTCGACGAGAACAACGAGTACGTCCCGCTCCTCTACGACATGTCCACCGAGGACGGCGAGGTGTGGACCTTCGACGTCCGCGAGGGACTCGAGTTCAGCGACCCGTACGGCGAGGTGACCGCGAGCGACTTCGTCTATCTCATTCAGGAGATACACCAGAGCAGTTGGGCGAGTTCGGTGAATTCGACGAACTGGACCGGCGTCGAGGTCGAAGAGACGGGCGAGTACGAGTTCCAGGCCACGCTTGAGACGCCGCAGCTCCTCTGGCCCGAGAGCTTCGATCCGCTGCTGTACCCGATCCCGCAGGAGCTGCTCGAACCGTACGTCGAGGAGGAAGACACCGAGGGGCTCCGGCAGGACGAGGAGCTGCTCGAACTCCAGTTCTCGGGGAATCTCGGCCCGTACGTCCTCGACGAGTGGCAGCGGGACGGCGGGACCCGGTACAGCCGCAACGACGACTACTACCTCCAGGACGCGGACGACCTCCCGGATGTCTTCAACGAGGCCCCGTACTTCGAGGCCGCGGAGATCCGGGTGATCGGCGAGCAGGCCTCTCGGCTCGGTGCGCTGGAGACCGGCGAGGTCGACTCGGCCGCAATCCCGCCCAACCAGGTCGAGTCGTACCGGAACAACGACGAGATCTACGTCAACCGGATCCCGCAGCCGTACAACGAGAAGATCTCGGTCAACATGCGGGACAACGGGTGGACGACCGGCCCGGGCAACATGTTCCGACACGTCCCGTTCCGGCAGGCGATGGCCGCCGCCATTGACAAGGAGGGACTGATCGAGGGCGTGTTCCGCGACTTCGCCCAGACGCACTTCACCTGGCAGCCGCGGTTCAGTAACTTCTACCCGCCGGAGGAGGACATCCCGCAGTTCGGCGTCGGCGACAGCTACGGGAGCGAGGTGGCCCGCGGGCTGGCCGAGGACGCGTTCGCGGAGTCCGAGTACGACTACCGGTTCGACGGCGAGACGATGGTCGACCCCGACGGGAATCAGGTCCAACTCAGCCTCTACCACAGCGCCGGGCAGAACACCGAGCAGCTGATGGCTGACTTCATCGCCTAGGAGCTCGGCGACAACCTCGGCATGGACGTGACCGTCGAGGCCATCGACGGGACCCGGTTCAACAACGAGTACTGGCAGCAGACCGACTATCCAACCCCCGAGACGAACGAGGAGGGCGAGGTCACCAACGTGCCGGACGAACTCGTCGACACGGTGAACGGCGAGGAGGTTGAGTGGACCCAGCCCACCGCGACCAACCCCGGTCCGCGAAACATTACGTCCAATCAGGAGTGGGACATGGAGGTCGTGTTCGGGCTGAACACGTACCCGCGGAACCCGCTCACCAACAGCGTCTTCTTCGAGGGCGCGAATCCGCTGTACAACCCGGTCGGCTACTACCCCGGGTTCGACGCCGAGCAGCTGTTCCAGAACGCGCGAGAGGCGACCACTCAGGAGGAGCTGGCCGACGCGCTCATCGAGCTGTTCGCCAACCTCGCCGAGGAGCAGCCGTACATCATGCTCGCGTTCCCCGACGACACCGTCGGCTACCGCGAGGGGCTCGAAGGGCCCATCGAGAACTTCTCCAACGGCTGGAACCTCCCGGCCTGGAGATACGGGGAGTAGGTTCCTTCCTCGCCACCACACGTTCTTCACGATATCAACATGGGATTTGGAAGGTACGTAACCGCTCGCGTTCTCTGAGCAGGAGTCGTATCGCTCGTCATCACGACGATCACGTTTCTGCTGCTGTCGGCCGCGCCGAACCCGGACGTACAGCAGGCCACCACGCAGGCCGCGCTCCAAGGCGGCGACCCGGCGGCGGCCGCGGAGCGGGCGAGGGAGCTCCGGGGGCTCGACGAACCGCTCTACGTCAGGTACTTCGATTTCATCCAAGGCGTGTACACCCTCGACTGGGGCTGGTCGAGCAGTCGGAGCCAGCCGGTCCTGGAGGCCGTCGTCGGCGCGCTGTACTACACCGCGCAGTACTCGATCCCGTGGACGGTCCTCACGGTGATCCTCGGGCCGCTCGTCGGCGTGTACTCCGCGGCGAACATGTACAGTTGGCGGGACCACGCGGCGACCGGATTCGCCTTCTTCGGCTACGCCATCCCGAACTTCTTCTTCGGGATCATCCTGCTGTTGGTCTTCGGGGTGTGGCTGGAGGTGATTCCGGTCGTCTACAACACGGACGTCGCGGTGTTCAGCGTCGAGAACGCGGTCCAGCTGACGATACCGGTGTTCGTGTTGGTCACCGGCTCGATCGGCGCGCTCATGCGCGTCTCCCGGAACGAGTCCGCGGAGTTCCAGAACTCCGACTTCATGAAGACCGCGAAGGCGAAGGGAGTCTCGCCGCTCCGGGCGTACGCGTACCACGTCATGCGCCCGACGCTCGTCCCGGTCTCGACGACGCTCGTCGGACAGCTCCTCGCGCTGTTCTTGGGCTCGTCGCTGCTCGTCGAGGTCGTCTTCGGCATCCCGGGGCTCGGCCGGCTGACCTTCGAGGCACTGCTCTCACAGGACACCAACCTCGTGTTGGGGACGACCCTGTTCTTCACGTTCGTCGCGGTTGTGGGGAACCTCATCGAGGACCTCGTGTTCACCGTACTCGACCCGCGTATCAGCTATGATGACAGGTAACTCAACGGAGAACGATGGCGACTGAAAGCCCGGAACAGTTCGACCAAGTCGACTGGAACGACCTCTCGCGGTCGGGACGCTTCGATCTGTCGATCAACTCGATCGGGATGCTGGTGACGGCGCTCCCGCTCGCCCTGCTCGGCGTGTACGACTGGCGCTTCGTCGGCGACCGGACGGCGACCTTCGAGTTCGTCGGTCTCGATCGGACGCTGGAGACGGTCGACTTCTTGTTCATCTTCACGCTGCTCTTGGCGTTCTGGTACCTCGTCTTGCCGCTGTACCAGAACCCGCGGCGGACGCGGTACTACTGGAAGGAGTTCAAGCGCAACCGCCCGGCGGTCGTGAGCCTTGGGTGGCTCGGAATCGTGTTCGTCGGCGGAATCGTCGGGCCGCTCGTGATGAGCGCGCCGCAACAGGAACTGCTCATCGCCTACCAGCCGCCCGTGTTCACGTCCGTCGTCGACACGACGCCGGCGACCTGCGTCGGCGAGGTGATAAACGGGCGCTGTCACGGGACTTGGCAGCACCCGCTCGGCACGACGAACGCCGGCCGAGACGTGTTCACGATGATCGTCTACGGGATGACGATCAGCATGCAGATCGCCTTCATCACGACGACCATCGTCTCGACGATCGGCATCGCGTTCGGCACGCTGAGCGCGTACGCCGGCGGCTGGGTGGACGAGATGATGATGCGGTTCACCGACATCATCCTCTCGTTCCCGACGTTCCTGATGTTTCTACTCATCCTGTACGTCTACGGCGCGGGGCTCGGCATGTTCATCGTGGTCTTCTCCCTGTTCGGGTGGGGCGGGACCGCCCGGTACGTGCGGAGCAAGTCGCTGTCGATCTCGGAGGAGGAGTTCATCAAGTCCAGCCGCATCAGCGGCGCGAGCACGTATCAGGTCATCCGCGGCCACGTGGTCCCGAACGTCGCGAGCAGCATCATCACGCAGCTCACACTGCTCATTCCCGGATTCCTGCTGTTCGAAGCGCAACTCGCGTTCCTCGGCATCGGCGACTCGACGATCCCGTCGTGGGGACAGCTCATCTCGGCCGGTCGGAGCGACCTCTCCTTTGCCCCGTGGATCGTGTTAGCGCCCGGTATCGTGCTGTTCCTGACCATCCTCGCGTTCAACTTCCTCGGCGACGCACTCCTGGACGCGTTGAACCCCGAAGCCGAGGCGGAGAACGCATAATGCCAAGCGATCACCTACTCGAGGTCGAAGACCTCACGACGACGTTCGGCACCGACGAGGGAACGCTCACCGCGGTCGACGGGGTCGACTTCGACGTCGACACCGGCGAGACCGTCTGTATCGTCGGCGAATCGGGGTCCGGCAAGACGGTCGCGACCGAGTCGATAACGCGGCTCATCAAGACCCCACCGGGACAGATCGAGGGAACCGTCCGGTACAAGGGCCGGGACCTGCTGACGATGCCCGAGCCGGAGCTCCGAAACGTCCGCGGGAACGAGATCGCACACATCTTCCAGAACCCGCAGGAGGCGATGAACCACTGCTACTCCGTCGGGTGGCAGATCACCGAGGCGCTCCAGATCCACCAGGACGTCTCGGACGAGGAGGCCCGGGCGAAGGCGGTCGATCTCATGGACCGGGTCGGCATCGCGAACGCGAGCGCGCGCTTCGACGACTACCCGCACGAGTTCTCCGGCGGCCAGAAACAGCGCGTGATGATCGCGATGGCGCTCGTCGGCGACCCCGACCTGCTCATCGCCGACGAGCCGACGACCGCGCTCGACGTGACGGTCCAGGCGCAGATCCTGCGACTCCTCGACGACCTCCAAGAGGAGTTCGACATGGGCGTGCTGTTCGTGACCCACGACCTCGGCGTCGTCGCGGAGATCGCCGACCGGATCGTCGTGATGTACGCCGGGAAGGTGATGGAGCGGGGCGGCGTCCTCGACATCTTCGATCACCCCGCGCACCCGTACACCCAACAGCTGTTGGAGTGTCTCCCGGAGTTCGGCGGGACGACGGCGGGCGGGATCCCCGGAACGCTTCCCGACCCGCACGACTCACCGGACGGGTGCCGCTTCGCGCCGCGCTGCGGATACGCCGAGGAGGCGTGTCGCACCGGCGAACAGCCGGATGAGATCGAGGTCAGTCCGGGCCAGCGGGTCTCCTGCGTCCACTACGGGCCGGGGATGGACCCCTCCGTCGTGCGGAACGACAACTTCGAGCCCGTCGGGGGCGACGGGGCGGCCGACGGCGAGAGCGGGGTGAGTCGCGCCGATGACTGAGCCGCTGCTCTCGGTCCGAGACCTGAAGAAGCACTACCCGATCCGGAAGGGGATATTCAATCGCCAGGTCGGCGCTGCCCGCGCCGTCGACGGGATCAGCTTCGACATCGAGCGCGGCGAGACGCTGGGGCTCGTCGGCGAGTCCGGCTGCGGGAAGTCGACCGCGGCGAGTTCGGTGATCCGGCTGGAGGAGCCGACCGCGGGAGAGGTCGTGTTCAACGGGAACGGCCGGGAGAACGCGACCCGCGACCCCGACGGGACGCACCCCAACGACGTGACGCAGTTCGACGACGAGGAGCTGAAGGCGTTCCGCCGCGGCGCGCAGATGGTCTTTCAGGACCCGTCGTCGAGCTTCGACCCGCGGATGTCGGTCGGGAACGCGGTCGGCGAACTGCTCAAGATCCACGGGATGAGCGACCGCCACCGACGCCGGGCGATCGTCGAGGACCTACTCGAACGCGTCGGCCTCTCCGCGGACGACTTCGACCGGTACCCGCACGAGTTCTCCGGCGGCCAGAAACAGCGGATCGCGCTCGCCCGGGCGCTCGTGTTGAACCCGGACCTCATCATCGCCGACGAGCCGGTGAGCGCCCTCGACGTCTCCATTCAGGCGGAGATCCTCTCGCTGATCGACGACCTCCAAGACGAGTTCGGACTCTCGCTGCTTTTCATCAGCCACGACATGTCCGTCATCCGCCAGATCTGCGACCGCGTGGCGGTGATGTACCTCGGCGAGATCGTCGAGATCGGGCCGGTGGAAGAGATCTTCACCGACCCGCAACACCCCTACACGGAGGCGTTGCTGTCGTCGATCCCGACGCCGGATCCGCGCGCGAGCGTCGGCGGCATCGAACTGAAGGGGACCGTTCCCAGTCCGACGAACCCGCCGAGCGGCTGCCGGTTCCACACGCGGTGTCACAGGGTGATACAGCCGGACGGCGTCGACGTCGATCAGGACGACTGGCGGGGGCTGTTGAACTTCCGAGAGAGCGTCGCGACAGGCCGGGTCGACATCGAGCAGGTCCGAGAGAGCCTGACAGCCGGCGGCGAGGAGCCCACGGACCGTGCGATTCAGGCCGAGATCCGAGAGGAGTTCGACGTCGGCGACCCGATCGGTGACGAGGACCTCGAAGAGGCGTTCGAGGAGTCGGTCCGGCTCCTCTTGGACGGGAACGCCGAACGCGCCGGAGAGTTCCTCGAAGAGCGGGTCACGACGCCGTGCGCCCAGACCGTCCCCGAGCGAACGGTCCACTCTCCCGACCACGAGTCCGCGTGCCTCCGGCACGAGGGCAGGGCGTCCGCGGAGCCGAACCCCGCGGACGACTGACCCGCGTCCGGGGCGAATTCCCCGCTACTCCGTCGTCGACGCGAACGCCGCCGGGTCGATTCGCCGCGGCTCCGGCACGTCCGCGTCGCTCGGAGCCACCGCCACGTCGCCCCGGGAGTCGCCGGTCCCGTCGCCCGCCTCCTCTCCCGGTTCGGGCGGGGCGAGGACCGCGGTCCCGCCGACGGAGAGCGGGGCGAGGAGGCCGGCCGCGAGGGCCGGCGGGTCGGAGAACGGGCGGCGGAGGACGACCCGCGTCCCCGCGTCCATCTCCCCCCTCTCGACGGCGGTCTCCGCGATCGAACACAGGTCGCCGTGCGTGAACTCTCGGGGCGGTCCGACGACGGCGACGTCGGCGGGGGCGACGTCGCTCGGCGGCATCCCCGGGTTCTCGCTCCACAGCTCCTGCTCCCAGTGGGTGGTGTCGGGAAGGTCCGGCGGCCCCCCGAACGCGGCGAGGTTCGTCCCGGGTTCGGGGTCGAGACCGGCCGCGGTCGCGACCGGCGCGAGGACGACGCGGTCGCCGGCCTCGACCCCGGCGGCCGGGTCGAACCGCACCGGCGCGCCGACGGCCGCGGCACCGAGGAACGCGAGCGTGGTGTGAAACCCCGGCGTCGGGTCGACGGCGACGGTCGCGCCCGCGCGGACTCCGAGGTATCGGAGCACGTTCGCCGCCTTGTACCCGTTCGTGATCAGGTCGTGGTGGGTCCGCTCCCGCCCGTCCGGCGTGACGAGCGCCGCGTCGCCGGTGCGGCGGTCGCGCGCGAGTAGGTCGCCGACGAGTTCCATGCGCGAACCTCGGAGCGCGCGGCCCTTAACGCTGCGGCGTCGCCCGATGACGTTCGGGGGCGGCCCCGCGGAACGCCGTCGCCGCGGGTCAGGGAGCGCCGGCGACGACCATCTTCGAGCCGTCCGCGGAGAAGGCCAGGTCGCGGGTGGATCCCGGGTCGACGCGCACCGCGTCACCGGGGCCGAGGTCGACGGGGTCGCCGTCGACGGTGAGCGTCGCCTCGCCGTGGAGCAGCAGGTACACCTCCTCGTGGTCGATGTCCCCGTGGTCGTGTTCCATTCCCTCCCACCCGTCGTCGCCCTCGACGACGGTCACGCCGAGGTTCTCGCAGTCGAGCGCCTCGCGGAGGAAGTACATCCCGGGAGCGCGCGGTTCGACGTCGTCGTAGGCCGTCGTGTCGTAGCCCATGGTCGTGCGAAGCGCGCGCACCGACGAAAAGCTACGGGCCGGCGAAGGTTCCCGAACCGGTACGGCGGCGGGACCGTCAGAAGGAGCTCTTCAGCTTCTCGAAGAAGCCGCCGCCGACGTCGATGTCCTCGCCGCCGGCCTCGGCGAACGCCTCCAGCGCCTCGCGCTGTTCGTCGTTGAGCGACTCGGGGACGACGACCGCGACCTGAACGTAGAGGTCGCCACGCCCGCGGCGGCGGAGCCGGGGCATCCCCTTCCCCTGGAGCCGGAACGTCTCGCCGCTCTGCGTGCCGGCCGGAACGTCCATCTCGACGGTGCCGTCGACCGTCTCCACCTCGACGGTGTCGCCGAAGACGGCCTGCGGGAACGAGACCGCCTCGTTGACGCGGAGGTCGTCGCCGTCGCGCTCGAACCGCTCGCCGACGTCGACGTCGACCTCGATCAGCAGGTCGCCCTTCGGCCCGCCGTTCTCGCCGGGTGCGCCCTCGCGCTCCATCCGGAGGCTCTGCCCCGAGCGGATTCCCGCCGGGATCTCGACCGAGAGCGTGGCCTCCTCGCGGACGACGCCGTCGCCGCCGCAGTCGGCGCAGTCCTCGCTGTACAGTTCGCCCTCGCCCTCGCAGCGGGGACACGTCGAGGTCTGCTGGACGCGCCCGAGCGGCGTCTGCTGGACCTGTTGGACCTGACCGCGCCCGTTACACTGCGGGCAGGTCTCCACGTCGGCGTCGGGCGGGTGGCCCGCGCCGTCGCAGATGGCGCACTCGGTCGGCCGGGTGAGCGTGACCTCCTTGGTCGCGCCCTCGAACGCCTCCTCCAGGTCAATCGTCAGGCCAGTCTTGAGGTCGCGGCCCTGCCGCGGCCGATTCCCGCCGCCTCCGCCGCCGCGGCCGCGACCACCACCGCCGCCGAAGAACTGGTTGAAGATGTCCTCGAACCCGCCAGCGCCGCCGGCACCGCCGGCACCCCCGAAGGGACCGCCGGCGCCGCCCGGGCCGCCGCCCCCGGTCGCGCCGCGCTTGTCGGCCTCGGTGAAGCGGTCGTGACCCATCTGGTCGTACTGCTTCCGCTTCTGTTCGTCGGTGAGCACCTCCTTGGCCTTCTGGATCTTCTTGAACCGCTCCTCGGCGTTCTCGTCGTCGCTGACGTCGGGGTGGTGTTCGGCGGCCTGCTTGCGGTACGCCTTCTTTATCTCCTCCTCGCTGGCGTCCCGCGACACGCCGAGGACGTCGTAGAAATCTTCGCTCATGCGTTGCGTTGGTTGAGTGATGTTGATCGCCCGGTCGGTTTAAGCGACGGGGTCGAAGCGTCGAAAATCGGGTCGCGAGGGGTTACTCCTCGTCGTCGTCCACGTCTTCGAAGTCGGCGTCGACGTACTCCTCGTCGTCGGCGTCGGCACCGCCGGGGCCCGCCGCGCCGCCCGGGCCGCCGGCACCGCCCATGCCGCCCATGCCGCCGGGGCCGGCCCCGCCAGCGCCGCCGGGACCGGCCTGCGCGGCCTGTCCCTCGTACATCTGCTTGCCGATCTCCTGGAGCTCCTCGGTGAGCGCCTCGGTGGCGGACTCGATCTCGTCGGTGTCGGCGTCCTCGTCTTCGAGGACCGCCTCGACGTCCTCGATGGCCGCCTCGATGTCCGCGACGAGCTCGTCGTCGTCGAGCTCCTCCTCGTTCTCTTCGAGTAGAGTCTCGGCGCGCTGGATCGTCGTCTCGGCCTCGTTGCGGGCCTCGATCCGCTCGCGGCGGGCCTCGTCCTCCTCGGCGTGCTTCTCCGCCTCCTCCTGCATCTCCTCGATCTCCTCGTCGGAGAGGCCGACGCCGCCCTCGATGGTGATCGACTCGGCGTTACCCGAGCCCTGATCCTCGGCCTCGACGTTGACGATGCCGTTCTCGTCGATGTTGAACGAGACCTCGATCTGCGGGGTTCCGGCGGGGGCCGGCGGGATGCCGGAGAGCTGGAACGCGCCGAGCAGCTCGTTCTCCTCGGCGATCTCGCGTTCGCCCTGGAAGACGCGGACGTTGACGGAGGTCTGGTTGTCCGCGGCCGTGGTGAACACCTTCGACTCCTCGGTCGGGATGGTGGTGTTCTTCTCGATGAGCCGCTCGAAGAGCCCGCCCTTCACCTCGATGCCGAGCGAGAGCGGCGTCACGTCCAGCAGGACGATGTCGTCGACGTCGCCGGAGAGCACGCCGCCCTGGACCGCTGCGCCGAGCGCGACCGCCTCGTCGGGGTTGACGTTCTTCTTCGGCTCCTGCCCGACGAGCTCCTCGACCTTCTCCTGGACTTGCGGCATCCGGGTGGAGCCGCCGACGAGGATGACCTCGTCGATATCCGACTTCGAGTAGCCGGCGTCAGAGAGCGCCTGCTCCGTCGGCTCGACGGTGCGGTCGATGAGGTCCGAGGTGAGGTTCTCGAACGTCGCGCGGGTGACGGACTGTTCGAGGTGGACCGGCCCGCTGTCGGTCGCGGTGATGAAGGGGAGGTTGACCGTGGTCTCCTTCTTGTTCGACAGCTCGATCTTCGCCTCCTCGGCGGCGTCCTTCAGGCGCTGGAGCGCCTGCCGGTCGTCGCGGAGGTCGATCCCGTGGTCGTTCTGGAACTCGTCGGCGAGGTGGTCGATGAGCGCCTCGTCCCAGTCGTCGCCGCCGAGGTCGTTGTCCCCGTTCGTGGCGACGACCTCGTAGACGCCGCCGCCGAGATCGAGGACCGACACGTCGAACGTGCCGCCCCCGAGGTCGTACACGAGGACCGTCTGGTCGGACTCGTCGTCGAGGCCGTACGCCATGGAGGCGGCGGTCGGCTCGTTGACGATGCGCTCGACCTCGAAGCCGGCGATCTCGCCGGCGTCCTTGGTCGCCTGCCGCTGCTTGTCGTTGAAGTAGGCGGGAACCGTGATGACCGCCTTCTCGACATCGTCGCCGAGGTACTCCTCGGCGTCGCGTTTGATCTTCTGGAGGATCATCGCCGAGACCTGCTCCGGCGTGTACTCGTCGTCGCCGATCTCGACGGTGTAGCCGTCCTCGCCCATGTGCCGCTTGATCGACTGGATCGTGCGGTCGGGGTTCTGGACGGCCTGGTTCTTCGCGGGCTTGCCGACGAGGCGCTCGTCGTCGTCGGCGAACGCGACGACCGAGGGCGTCGTCCGGTCGCCCTCGGCGTTCGCGATGATCTCCGGCTCGTCGCCTTCCATCACCGCGAACGCGGAGTTGGTGGTACCGAGGTCGATACCGAGAATTTTGTTGCTCGCCATCTTGGTCACAGATAGCGGCTTGTTTCGGTTAAAGGTTACTAGACGCCGCCATTTCGGCGGAAGAAAGAAACCGCTGCCGTCGTGCGGTTTCTCGATCGTGTGAGTCGCTCACATCGATGTATTTATACAGATCCGCAAACGCAGCGGCGTCCCGGCTCCGCTCGTGACCGCGGACCGGCCGGGGTTCGGGCTCCGGTCCGCGCCGGACTCGCGTCGGCCTCGCGCCGGGTCCGCGCCTCAGATCCCGCTGACGAGGTCTTCGAGGACGGACTCGGGGTCGTCGGCCTTCGCGACGCCGGAGGCGAGCAGGACGCCCGCGGCCCCGAGGTCGCCGGCGGTCGAGACGTCCTCGCCCGTCGAGACGCCGGCCCCGCAGAACACGTCGACCGCGGGGTCGACGGCCTCGGCGGCCGCGACCGCGTCCTCGACGATCCCGGGGTCGGCGGTGGCGACGGAGACGTCGCCGCCGATGAGTTCCGGCGGCTCGACGGCGACCGCGTCGGGACCGAGCGCGGCGGCGGCACCGACCTGCGCCGGGTTGTTCGCGCAGACGATCGTCTCGAGGTCGGCGCGCTCGGCCGCGCGGACCGAGCCGTCCACGTCCGCGAGCTTCAGGCGGTTCTCGGAGTGGTTGATCAGCGTCCCCGCCGCGCCGTTGTCGGCGACGGCCTCCGCGAGCGTCGACCCGGTGTGGGAGCCGTGCGCGTTCGGCGAGACGTGCTGCGCCCACGTCTCGACGCCGGTCTCCGCGACGCGCGCGACGTCCGCCGCCTGCGGCGAGACGGCGATCCGCGCGCCGGACGCCTCGGCCACGTCGCGGGCCGCGGTCGCCACTTCGATCGGATCGCACGGGTACGCCTTGAGGTTCACCAGAATGAACATGCGCTCACTCGGTGGGCGCGGCGCAAATAGCTTCATGCTTCGCGGCGCTCCCCTGATGACCCGCCGAGCGCTTCGGTCCCCGTCGAGCAGTTCGACGAACCGTCGGGGTCAGGAGGCCGGGGCGCACGGGGCCGAGTGCAGAAACGACCTTATACCCCGCTGTTGTGGGTCCGACAAGAGATGTCCCTCATCGAGCTCATCGCGGGCGTGGAGGCTCACGAGGCCACGCTGACCGTGTTCAACGCCGATCCGGCCGTTACGGACGAGCTTCGGGAGTACTTCGCCGACCGCAACGTCCGGATCGTCGACGACCAGACGGCCTCCGGCCCGGAGGAGTTCGCCGTGCTGGCGCGGGACGGCGAGTTCGTCACGGCGGTGACCGTCGACGACCTGCTGCCGCGCCCGGACGGGGACGGCAAATCGGGTGACGATGCCGTCGGTCAGGAGGCCGACACAGGGACGACCGGACGCGTCGGAAAGCCGGTGTTGGACCACCTCGACGAGACGATGTTCACCTCCTACACCCGCGAGGACATGGTCGCCGCGTCCCGCGAGATCGAGGACCGCGCCTGGCGGGTCGGAGACGGGGAGCTTCACGCCGGGTTCCAGACGCTCGACGTCCTCACCGGCGAGGCCGACACTTACGCCCTGCTCGGCGAGAAGGAGCGGCTCGACGTCCACGCCTACGCCGCGGACGAGGGGGACGCGCCGGACGTGGACCACTACACCGTCCACGTCGGCGAGACCGCCGAGATCCGGGAGACGTGGTTCGTCGCGTACGACGGCGGCGGCTACGACGAGGCGAAGTGCGCGCTGCTGGCCGAGGAGCGCGCCCCCGGCGAGTTCTACGGGTTCTGGAGCTACGACCCCGAGACGGTCGACTACATCATCGACTACCTGACCGAGCGCTACGGCGGGTCCGAGCGGACCGACGACGGCGGAGCGACCGCGTGACCGGCGGGCGCTCGGCGGCGACCGCGTGGCTGTCGGCCGCGACGGCCGTCGCGACGCTCGCGACCGCTGGGAGCCTCTGGTTCAGCCTCGGACTCGGGCTCACCCCCTGCGACCTCTGCTGGTACCAGCGGATCGCCATGTACCCGCTCGTCGTCGTCCTCGGCGTCGCGGCCGTCGAGGAGCGGCCGGCGGTCGCGCGGACCGCGCTGCCGCTCGTCGCGGTCGGGCTGGGCCTCGCCGTGTACCACTCGTACCTCCAGGCGACGCTGGCGGAGTGCACGGTCGGCGGCCCCTGCGCGACCGTGCTGTGGCGGAGTCCGCTGGTCGGACTCTCGATCCCGAACCTCTCGCTCGTCGCGTTCGGGGTGCTCGCGGTCCTGCTCGTCGGGATGCGTCGACGCGTCTGACGGGCGGAACGGGCGAGAAAAGCGGGGAAGATTCGGGGCGCGGTCCGGTCAGTCCTTCCGCTTGACGACGTCGCCGAGGGTCATCGTCCCCGGGTCGTCGGTCTCCCAGTCGGCGTCGTCGGCGGACTGGCCCTCGACGAGCGAGACGTCGAGCGCGCGTTCGAGCTTCCGCTGGACCTCGTCGGTCGGGAGCGTGTCGCCGCGTTCGAGCTTGCGGATGAGGCTCGCCTTCTCGTTGAGCTGGTCGGCCAGCTCCTCCTGACTCAGTCCGCGCGACTCGCGCGCCTCGCGGATCACCTCGTCGTAGTCGGTGGCGATCTCGTCCATGTCGTCGAACATGTCGCGGGGGCGCGTCGAGCCGCCCGAGGAGCCGGAGCCGGAGGAGCCGGACGACCCGGACGACGAGGACGACTTCCCGGTGCTGGAGCTGGTGGAGTACTTGCCGCCGCCGGAGCTCGTCGACTCGTCGCGGACCTCGGTCCCGAAGTCCGTACACGAGCTACAAAGCTCCAGTTCGGCACCTTCGACCTTCGTCGTCGTCAGCGAGGCCTCCTCGGTGCCGCACATCTCACACTGGGGCATACGCGACGCTAACGCTCCCGGTGGTATAAAGGGTGTGCCGCGACCTCGCGACGAGCCCCGGCCCCCGACGCCGCGTCGGCCACCGCCCCGACGCCGCGTCGGCCACCACCCCGACGTCGCGTCGGCCCCCTCCCCTGACGCCCGGGGTCGCAATCGTGCCGCGGTCGGTACCGACTTGTCGCCGCGGGCGGCAGGGGGACGTATGGACGTACACGTCACGCGCTCGGAGCTCCGAGGGACCGCCCGCGCGCCGCCGTCGAAGAGCTACACCCACCGCGCGCTGCTCGCGGCCGGCTACAGCGAGGGCGCGACCGTCGAGTCGCCGCTGATCTCCGCCGACACGCGGGCCACGGCACGCGCCGTGACCGGGTTCGGCGGCGCGGTCGGTGGGATCGGCGAGGACGACGACGGGAGTGACCCCGACGGCGACCTCGGCGACGCCGACGCGCTCGCGGTCGAGGGGTTCGGCGGCCGACCGGGGGTCCCGGAGGACGTGATCGACTGCGCGAACTCGGGGACGACGATGCGGCTCGTCACCGCCGCGGCCGCGCTCGCGGACGGCACCACCGTCCTCACCGGCGACGGGTCGCTCCGGTCCCGGCCGCAGGGCCCCCTCCTCGACGCGCTCGGGGACCTCGGCGTGCGCGCGGAGTCGACGCGGGCGAACGGGCGGGCCCCGCTGGTAGTCTCCGGGCCGCTCGCGGGGGGCGAGGTGGCGATCCCGGGCGACGTCTCCTCGCAGTACGTCACGGCGCTGCTGATGGCCGGGGCCGTCACCGACGAGGGGACCGAGGTCGACCTCACGACGGCGCTGAAGTCCGCCCCGTACGTCGACATCACGCTGGAACTGCTCGCGGACTTCGGCGTCGAGGCGACCCCCGTCGACGAGGCCGGCGACCCCCTCGACGGGGCGGCGGGAGCCGCCGGCTTCTCGGTCCCGGGCGGGCAGACCTACGAGCCGGCGGGCGGCAGCTACGCGGTCCCCGGCGACTTCTCGTCCATCTCGTACCTCCTCGGGGCGGGGGCCGTGGCGACCGCGGAGGGCGAGACGGTCCGGATCGAGGGCGCGCGACCGAGCGCGCAGGGCGACGCGGCGATCGTCGACATCGTCGAGGAGATGGGCGCGGCGGTCGACTGGGACCGCGAGGCGGGCGAGATCGCGGTCGAGCGCGCCGCCCTCTCCGGCGTCACCGTCGACGTGGGCGACACGCCGGACCTCCTCCCGACGATCGCCGCGCTCGGCGCGGTCGCCGACGGCGACACCCGGATCGAGAACTGCGAGCACGTCCGCTACAAGGAGACCGACCGCGTGTCCGCGATGGCCGAGGAACTAGAGAAACTCGGCGCGGAGACGACCGAGGAGGAGGACGTGCTCACGGTCCACGGCTCCGAGAGCGACCTCCGCGGGGCGACCGTCGACGGGCGGGCCGACCACCGGATCGTGATGGCGCTCGCGCTCGCGGCGCTCGCCGCCGAGGGGACGACGACGATCCGCGGTGCCGAACACGTCGACGTCTCGTTCCCCGGCTTCTTCGAGACGATGGGCGACCTCGGGATGGACGTGGAGCAAGCGGACTGAGGACGTGGAGCAGGTGGACTGAGACGGGCACCAGCGGTGGCGCGTGCCTGCGAGGCCGCACTGCGGCCGAGCAGCACGCGCGAGGGAGTCGCGAGCGAAGCGAGCGACGAGGCTGGGGAGGCGTGAGGCTGCGGTGCCGTGCGGGGCGGGACTCGAAGGGGCAGCCGGGAGGCGGGCGCAGGCGACGTAAGCACCGCAGGAGCGAACGGAGTGAGCGACGAGGAGCGCACCGAGCGTGCGCCCGCCTCCCGGCTGGGGCTTCGGCGGTCTCGACCGCGGTGTTGCTCGCGGATCCCTCGAAGTCATTTGCCGAAATACAGTTTCGGCTCGACATCGATTCGTACAGACCGACGGGTACAGGTGGCCCGCGCGACGACACGGGAACATGGACAACATCGACGTCGAGCCGGTCGACCGCGTCGACGAGGGCGGCGAGGAGAGCGTCGACGCGACCGGAGACGACGAAGCGCTCACCGTGGACGAGGGGGTCGCCGACCTCCCCGCGGGCGTCGACGCGCCAGACTACGTGCTGTACGGCGGGAAGGGCGGCGTCGGCAAGACGACGATGGCGGCCGCGACGGGGCTGGCCTCGGCCGCCGGCGGCGTCCGCACGCTCGTCGTCTCCACCGACCCCGCGCACTCGCTGTCCGACACCTACGAGACCGAGATTCCCGCCGAACCGGCGCAGATCCGCGAGGACGTGCCGCTGTACGCGGCCGAGATCGACCCCGACGCGGCGATGGAGGAGGGGATGTTCGGGGCCGACGCGGACCCTCTCGGCGGGCTGGGCGAGATGGGCGACGCGATGGGCGGCATGGGCGGCGAGGGGGCCGCGGACGAGCCCGGCGAGGGGCTCGGCGGCCTCCTCGGCGGGACGATGCCCGGCGCGGACGAGGCCGCGGCGATGCGACAGCTGCTGGAGTACCTCGACGACCCGCGGTTCGACCGCGTCGTCGTCGACACCGCACCGACCGGCCACACCCTCCGGCTGCTCCAGCTACCGGAGATCATGGACTCGATGCTCGGCCGCGTGATGAAGCTCCGCCAGCGCTTCTCCGGCATGATGGACGGGATCAAGGGGATGTTCGGCGGGGGCGACGACGAGCCGGACCCCTCGGCGGACCTCGAAGCGCTCCGCGAGCGCATCGAGCGCCTGCGGGCCGTTCTCCGCGACCCGACGAAGACCGACTTCCGCGTCGTGATGATCCCCGAGGAGATGAGCGTCGTCGAGTCCGAGCGGCTCGTCGCCCGCCTCGACGAGTTCGAGATTCCGGTGAACACGCTGGTCGTCAACCGCGTGATGGAGGGCGTCGGCGACGTGACCGGCGGGATCGGGACCGCGATCGACCCCGACTGGGTGGTCGAGCCGAACCCCGACAGCTGCGAGTTCTGCGCGCGGCGGTGGGAGGTCCAACAGAACGCGCTCCGCGAGGCGACAGACCTGTTCCGCGGCCGCGAAGTGAAGCGGGTCCCCCTGCTCGCGAACGAGGTGCGCGGGGAGGCCGCGCTGCGGGTGGTCGCCGCCTGCCTGAACTGAGCGGCGTCAGACGACCCGGGCTACTCCCCCGAGTTGGCGTCGGAGAACAGCCCCTCCCTGACGTCGTCCGCGACGCCGGCGAGGTGCGCCTGTCCGAACACCGCGACGAGCAACGCGCCCACCGAGTTGTACGTGAGGTCGGCCACGGTGTCGTCGAGCCCGTGTTGCGCGAGCGGCATGTCGATCCCGGTCTCGTCGGCGACGATGTCGAGTCCGAACTCGAACAGCTCCCAGAAGACGCCGAACCCGAGCACCACCACGAAGATGAAGGCGAACGCGAATCGGGCGGGGATCCGGATCTCGTCGCTGTGGAGGTCGACGGCGCGGATCGCGGTGTAGCCCGCGCCGGCGACGAGCGACGCCGACAGCGCGTGCGTGAGGTGGTCCCACCAGCCGATCTGCGCGTAGAACCCCGCCGACCCGAGGGTGTGGAGGAACACCGCTGCCGTGATCCACACGCCGAGCCACGGGTCCAGCGGGATGTCGTAGTTCCGTTCGAGGATCGCCGGGATGAGCGTGACGAGGAGTCCGATCGTCCCGTTCGTTACCGCCTTCGTCCCGCCGCCCGGCAACCCCAGGCTCCCGCCGACGAGCCCGTAGACGACGATCCCGACGAGGAGCACCTGCATCGCCCGCGTGAGCCGTCGCTGCGTCCGCATCGAGGGGCGGGGGAGGATCCTCATCGGCGCACCACCCGCCGGATGGCGCGTCCCAGACGCCGCCCCCGGCGTCTGAAGTACGCGTCGAAGAGGATCCCGGCGGCGAGTCCGGCCAGCGTCACGTAGATCCACTCCATCATCAGCGCGTCGTTCGTCGTCAGGTAGTTCGTTCCGAGCAGCCGATCGGCGTTCCATCGCAGGATCGTCCACGCGCCCGCCGTCGCCAGCGTCGTTAGCGTGACGAGCGCGACGGCGAACCAGTGGGTCACTTGGAGCGACGTGAACATGTGGAACTCGACGATGAGGACGAGCGCCAGGGCGGCGAGCGCGAGGTACGTCGCGAAGACGCCGAGCTCGCCGCCGAACAGCGCTCGCACGAGCGCCGGCAGCAGCGCGAGCCCGAGCAGTTCGGCCGGGAGCAACACCTTCCAGTCCCGCGCCGAGACGGCGGGGGCCGCGACGACCGCGACGAGGCCGACGACGAACACGAGCGACAGCAGGTCGGCGTCGAGGAGGCTCTCGACGAACACCCCGGCGAGCACCGCGACCATCGCCCACACGACGACCGCGTTGGTGCGGCCGTTTCGGAGGAGCCGAACTAACCGGTCCTCGACGGTCTCGTCGCCCGCCCCTCCGTCGCGTTGCGTTCCGTCCATACGGGGCCTCAACGCCGAGGGCACTAATAGGGGTTGCTCCGTCCGACGGACGGCCCGAGACCGGACGGGCCGAACGGACGCCCTTTTACCCGCTACGCCCGTCCGATCGGTATGAACTGCCGGCGGTGTGGCACCCCGATCGAGAAGCCGGGGGACTACTGTCTCACCTGTAACACCGCCAACGCCGACGCCGTCGTCGCCGAGTTCGAGAGCGACCGCGCGCACCTGACGATACTCGACGAGGACGCGGTCGTCGGCCAGACGACGGTCACCACGCGCCCGGAGGCGGGCGAGCGGCTGAGCGAGGTCCAACTCCGGAACTTCGCCGGCCGCGTCGCGGACGAAATCCGCCGGAAGCGCCCCGAGACCGTCTACGCCGCCGGCGAGCGTGAACCCCTCCGCGAGACGCGCGCGCAGCTCCACCACGAGTTCTACCGCGTCCCGGACGGCGGCGCGGGGGGTCGCCGAGAGGGCGCTGACGACGACAGCGACGACGACCGCGAGGACGTGAGCCCGGTCGTCGCGTGGGTCCTCGACCGGCGGGGCGACCGCTCGCTGGCGGTGGTCGAGACGCCGCCGAGGGAGAAGATCGGGGGGTCCCACTCGACGCTGATCGGCGACCGCAAGGGCCGGAAGGCCGTCCAGACCGTCGCGGAACACCCGCACGTCAAGAAGATCGTGCCGGGTCCCATCGACGCCGGCGGAACCGGGTCGCGGACGGGCCTCCGCGCGAAGGCGACGCGCGCCGGGACCAACGGGAACGTCCGACTCCTCCTGCGGGACGGCTCCAGCGTTCAGGAGAACCGGATCGTCACCACGGCGATGGACCGCGAGACCGGCGAGCGCGTCCGAGAAGACCTCAACGAGGCGCTCCGCGACGCGGAGCTTCAGGACCCGTAGCCGGGGTCGCCGCGGCGACCGAGTCCCGACCGGCGTGTCCACATCCGTCCGTCGATGTCCCGATCTCCGGCGTACGGGCCGGAACCGACCGCTACCGACCGCCTCTCTGTCGCGAGGTTTTTCACGAAACCGGGCGTTGCGAGCGACGTGAGTACCCTCGTCACGCTCGGCGCGGGCGTCGTCTTCGGACTGGCGCTCGCGGCCCCGCCCGGCCCGATGAACGCGGTGATCGCCGAGGAGTCGGTCCTCCGCGGCCGCGTCGCCGGGGTCAGGGCCGGACTCGGGGCCGCCACCGCCGACGCGATCTTCTTCGTCCTCGCGTACGTCGGCGTCGTCGCGGTCGTGGAGTCGTTCCCGCTGGTACAGGGCCTCATGGTCGCGGTCGGCGGCGTCCTGATGCTGTACTTCGCCGTCGGCGCGGCGCAGGGGGCCCGGGAGTCCTTCCGCCCGACGGAGGGCGAGGAACCGATCGTCGCGGAGGGAAAGGGGTTCCGCAAGGCGCTGGTGCTCGCCCTGACGAACCCGTATCAGGTGCTGTTCTGGCTGACCATCGGCGTCGGCCTCCTCCGGCCCGGCGAACTCGACGTCCTCTCGCGGCTGCCGGTCGTCGGCGCGGACCTCGCCGGGACGCTCGTCGTCGCCACCGGGTCGCCCGCGCTCATCGTCGGCTTCTTCCTCGGCGTGTTGCTCTGGGTCACCGGGTTCCCGACCGGACTCGTCGCCGCTGAGCGCCGGATCGAGGCGTTCGCGCCGGTCGTCGCGGTCGGCTCGGCCGTCGTGCTCGCCGGGTTCGGCGTCTACTTCCTCTACGACGCGGCGACGACGCTCTCGGCGCTGGCCGTCTGAGCGGAGGGTGGGCGGGAGGGGACCGACGCCCGCGTCCGGCGACCGACATGGACAACGGCTTTGCCCCGTCGGCGCGACCGTCCCGTATGTTCGAGAAGACGACGTGGATCAAGCTCCCGCGGAACGTCCTCGTGGGACACGACGTCCTCAACGACCTCGGAGAGGCGGTCGGCGACCTCTATCTCACGGGTCGACCGCTGATCGTGACCAGTCCGACGCCGAACGAAATCGCCGGCGACCGGGTGCGCGCGCAGTTCGACGACCCCGCGACCGCCGTCGTCGAGGAGGCCTCCTTCGCCGCCGTCGAGGAGCTGAAAGAGACCGCGGAGGCGGTCGACCCCGGCTACCTGATCGCCTTGGGCGGCGGGAAGCCGATCGACATCGCGAAGATGGCCGCCGACCACCTCGACGTCGGCTTCGTCTCCGTCCCGACGGTCGCCTCCCACGACGGCATCGTCTCCGGGCGCTCGTCGATCCCCGAGGGCGACACGCGCCACTCGGTCGCCGCCGACCCGCCGCTCGCGGTCGTCGCGGACACGACGCTGATCGCGGACGCGCCGTGGCGGCTCACCACCGCGGGCTGTGCGGACATCATCTCCAACTACACCGCCGTGAAGGACTGGCGGCTCGCCCGCCGGCTCCGGAACGTCGAGTACAGCGAGTACGCGGGCGCGCTCTCGGAGATGACCGCGGAGCTGCTCGTCGAGAACGCCGACATGATCCGGCCGGGGTTAGAGGAGTCGGCGTGGGTGGTAGTGAAGGCGCTCGTCTCCTCGGGCGTCGCGATGTCCATCGCCGGCTCCTCGCGGCCCGCCTCCGGCGCGGAACACCTCATATCCCACCAGCTCGACCGGATCGCGCCCGGAAAGGCGCTCCACGGCCACCAGGTCGGCGTCGCGTCGATCATGACCGAGTACCTCCACAGCGGCGAGAACGGCCGGTGGAACGCCATCCGCGACGCGCTCGCCGAGCTCGACGCGCCGACGACCGCGGCCGGACTCGGGATCGACGACGCGGAGCTGATCGCCGCCCTGACGAGCGCCCACGAGATCCGCGACCGGTACACCATCCTCCAGGGCGGGATCAACGAGGAGGCGGCGATCGAGGTCGCGACCGCGACGGGCGTCATCGACGGCTGAATCGCCTCCCGGTCGCCGCGGGCGAGACGGTCCCGGCGGACGCCGGATTCCGGCGACGGGGACCGACCTCGAAAGGCCAATAACGCTGCCGAGAGTACGTCCGATATGTCCACCGTCAGCGTCCGCGACAGGGCCGCAGAACACCCCACCGCGATAACCGTCCTCCTCACCGTCGTCGGCTACGGGGCCGTCGGCGGCGTGTTCCTCGTCCCCGAGTTCCAAGCGCTGTTCCCGACGCTCACGCGGGGGACCGTCGACCTCCTCGCGCACGCCATCGCCGCCGTCAACACCGTCACCGTGATCTCCCTCTCGCTCGGCTGGTACTGGATCCGCAACGACGAGGTGAAGAAACACGCCGCGGCGATGACGACGTCGTTCGTCCTCATCCTCGTGTTCCTCGGCATGTACCTCCCGAAGGTCGCGGGCGGCGGCACCAAGGAGTTCGTGCTGGACTCGTCGTACGCGTGGGTCCCGCTGTGGGACTGGGTGTACCCGGCGTACCTGGTCATGCTCGCGATCCACATCGTCCTCTCCGTGGTGTCGGTGCCGGTCGTCCTCTACGCCATCGTCCTCGGGCTCACCCACTCGGAGCGGGAACTGCGGAACGAGACACCCCACCGCCGCGTCGGCCGGATCGCCGCGAGCGCGTGGATCCTCTCGCTCGCGCTCGGGGTCGTCACGTACCTCCTGTTGAACCACCTGTACGACTCGACGTTCGCCGCCGCCGAGGCCGCGACGGTCCTCCTGCCCGCCGTTCCGGTCTGACGGCCGAGGGAGTTCTTCTCGCGTGCCGCGGGGCGGTCCCGGCCGCCCCCGCCGACACCGCAACGCTTGACCCGCGGGCGAGACACTCGTACCCATGACCGACTGGATCGGCGAGACGTTCACGAGCGACGCGGGTTGGAACCACCTCCTCGACTTGGTCGACCTCGACGACCGAATGGCCGGCTCGGCGGGCGAGCGCGAGGCGCTGGAGCTGACGCGGGACGCGTTCGCCGCCGCCGGGGCGCGGAACGCCGAGATCGAGGAGTTCGAGATCCAGGGCTGGGAGCGCGGCGACAGCGCGGTCCGGGACGCGGCGACCGGCGACCCGGTCGCGGTCGGCCCGAACGCCTGTATCGCGCTGCCGCGGAGCCCGAGCGCCGAGGCGACGGGGGAGTTCGTCGACCTCGCGCACGGCGTCCCAGAGGACTTCGAGGCCGACCTGACGGGGAAGGTCGTGATGGTCTCGTCGGACACCCCCGACTCCGTCGACCGGTTCATCCACCGCCGCGAGAAGTACTACCGCGCCGTCGACGCGGGCGCGGCCGCCTTCGTCTTCGCCAACCACGTCGAGGGGACGCTCCCGCCGACCGGAAGCGTCGGGACCGCGGACGACCCCGTCGGCGACATCCCCGCCGTCGGCGTCTCGAAGGAGACGGGCGCGCGGCTCGCACGCCGGAACGAGGGCGACGAGCTGACCGTCGCGGTCGACTGCGAGACCCCCGCGGCGACGAGCGGGAATGCCGTCGCCGAACTCGGGCCCGACACCGACGAGCACCTGATCGTCTCCTCGCACGTCGACGCCCACGACCTCGCGGAGGGCGCGATGGACAACGGCGCGGGCACGGCGACGATAGTCGAGGTCGCGCGGGCGCTCGCGGCCCGGGAAGACGAGCTCGACCTGAAGGTCCGGTTCGCCGCGTTCGGGGCCGAGGAGGTCGGCCTCGTCGGCTCGTCGGCGGCCGCCGAGGCGGCCGACCGGGAGGCGGTCCGCGCCGTCGTCAACGTCGACAGCAACGTGTTCGGCCGGACGCTGCGGGTCGACCACCACGACTTCGACGCGCTCGCGGACGCCGCGGAGCGGGTGAGCGACCGCTTCGATCACGCGATTTCGACCGGCGGAGAGCTGGTCCCCCACAGCGACCACTGGCCGTTCGTGAAGCGGGGGATCCCGGGGTACATGATCTCGGGCGAGACCGAGGGCCGCGGCCGCGGCTGGGGACACACCCACGCCGACACGCTCGACAAGCTGGAGTCGCGGAACCTCAGGGAGCAGGCGATCCTCCTGACGGAACTCGTCGTCGACCTCGCCGACGCCGACGCGTCGATCCCGCGCCGCGACACGGGCGAGATCGCCGCGGCGCTCGAAGACGAGGGGAAGGCGACCGGGATGAAGCTCACCGGCGACTGGACGTTTTAGCGACCGAAGCGCGGAGGGCGGCGATCCGAGGGGGCGGGTCGAGAGGGCGGGCAGCCGACGGGGTCGAACGCCGACCTCGTCAGGCGACGACGAACTGGTTCCAGATCCCTTCGATGACGAAGAACAGCGCGTAGTACGACGACCACACCAGCACGACGAGCGAGGCGGCGATAGAGCTTTTCGGAGCCTCAATATCCATGTCGTTGCGCGCCTCGACGTTCCGGGCCTCGAGCTCGAAGAGGTCCGCGATGAACATCGCGAGCACGAGCACCGAGAGGATCGTCCCGCTGACGGGCGAATCGAGGATGAACAGGAAACACAGGAGAACGAGTCCGACGTTGGTGAACACGTGGGGGTCGTACGCCTCCACGCTGTCGGCGTCCTGTCCCTGTTCGACGTGCCGCCTGTGTGCGAGGTGCCGCGTCGCGAGGTTCGCGACGGTCATCACGAAGATCGCGTACGGCAGCACCGGCCCGACGGCCGACAGCCAGCCGAGGGGAACGAGGAACTGCAGTGGGTCCATATCCACCACTTCCGTTCACGACGTATTAGAGTGTTTCCGATCGCCGCGCCCGCGGGACGGGAACGGTCGCCGCAAGGCCGGACCGGACCGCGTCGGCGCTCACCCGGTCTCAGCGGTCGGCGAGAGGAGATCGACGGTCGCCGCGGTCTCGACGCGGACCGGTCGGTGCGGCTCGACGGTCCCGCGACGCGTCCCGTCGACGACCAGCGCGACCGGCTCTTCGCCGCGCTCGACGGTGACGCGGACGCCGTCCGTCACGACCCACGTGTCGGGGCGGGTGGTGAACGGCGAGACGGGGACGACGGAGAGACCGCTCCCCGGCGACACCACCGGCCCGCCGGCCGCGGCCGCGTACCCGTCGCTGCCGAGCGGCGTGGCGACCGCGGCCCCGTCCGCGCGCACCGAGACCGACTCGCCGTCGGGGAACGCGAGCCCGTACTCCGAGATCCGCGCGGGCGTCGCCGTCACGAACGCGACGTCCGCCGCCGCGAGGCGACGCCGACCGTCCCCCGCGCCCTCGACCGCGAGAACCGGGTGGCCGACGCGCTCGAATCCCCCGATTGCGCCCTCGGATCCCTCAAGACCGTCGACGACGGCGTCGAGTCGGTCGGCCGCGAGGGCCGCGTCGACGGCGTGACGGCCGTCACCGACCGGGAGGATCGGGACCGGAGGCGCGTCCCCGCTCGCGACCGCTCGCGCCGCGTCCCGCAGCGCGGTCGCTCCGACGGCGACGATCGCGTCGCTCTCGGGGAGGTCGACGAGGCGTGCGTCGGCGGCGGTCGCCGCCGTTCGCATCGCCGCCGCCGGCTCGCCGTCGCCGAGAACCGCGAGGCGGCGCGTCGGCTCACTCATGCGCGGTGGTGGGGCGAGCGGAGGTGAAAAGCTCCCGGTTCGTCGGCGGTCGCCGAGTCCGGGACGGACCCTCCGGAGGAACGGGAAGGAAGACGAGCGGTCGTGTGTTCAGTTCGCGGCCGCGTCGTCGTCGTTGAGGGAGGCGCGGAGCTGCCGGCTGACCGGGATCAGCACCCAGAACGTCAGCATACCGAGGATCATCAGCCAGAAGAACATGTCGCCCGCGAGCAGTCCGATCTCACCGTACGCCGTGTTCACGCCTTCCGCCGGGTTCACGAGCTGAACCACCTCGTAGTACGACGGCGTCCGGTACCAGCCGCCGAAGGTGATCCACCCGAGACCGCCGATCGCGAACAGGGCGAAGCCCTTCATGAACTCGTCTGCCATTATCTCACGTTTCGTTGGCGTCGTCTTGAGACTTTCCCATCCCTTGTCCGCGGAACCGGGTTCCGAGGACGTACACGGCGGTTCCGAGGACGATGAACCCCACGCCGGTGATCGCCAGAATCGCCACGAGCACGTCCTCCGGCGGCAGGATCCCGGCGCTGTCGAGCAGGTAGACGATGGTCGTTCGGATGAAGCTGATCTGGAGCGTCGCGGCGTCGATGAGCGTGAACCCGACGAAGTAGGTCACCACCGCGGCGAGCGTCGAGAAGACGGTCACCGCCTTGTACAGCCTGAACGGGACGACGATCTCGCGGCCGCTCGGTCCCTGCCGCGGACCGGTCGGCTCGTTGCGCGGGTCGGCGTCGTCGTCGCCGGCGATCGGATCGCCGGTCTCGTCGAACGCCTGCGTGGAGTCGCCGTCTGTTGAGGATGACATTGGTGACGCGGAGCGGCGGAAAGCGGGTGGGTGGCGGTCGGAACTGCGGTGCGAGCGGGAGTGGTGTGCGGTTCTCGGCCGTTACTTCGGCGGCCGGAGCATGTAGTACCGGCGGTTGAGGTCGTACATGTACCCCTCGCGCATCGTCTTCAGCACGGCGTAGGTAACGACGCCGCCGGCCACCGGGAGCATGAACACGAGCGAGAACAGCAGCTCGAGCTGGACCGGGAAGAAGTTCTGGATGGCGAGCACGGCCAGCGTGATCGCCAGGATGACGCCGGCGACGCCGAGCGCGGCCCAGCCCGGCTCCTCGACGGGCCGCCGGGCGTTCCCCTTGTTGAGGAAGGGAACGAGCGTGATGACGCCGAAGATGGCCCCGTGGGCGATGAGCCCGAGCAGCTCGTTGGACATGACGATGTTCCCGCCGAGCACCGCGAGGTCGGGGTTGATCGGGTCGAGCTTCAGCAGGCCGAACGACCAGTAGAGGTACCAGTCGGGCAGGATGATCGCCGGCGTCGAGCCGGGGTTGGCCGGATCCCCGAAGTGCGACGGGAGGATCGAGGCCACGAGCAGGATGATCCCGAGGAAGAACGACGTGATCGCGAGGTTCCGGATCGTCTCGTGGGGCCACGTCGGGAAGCCGAGCACGTCGCGCTCGACGTACGTCGACTCCGTGCGCAGGTCCTCGTCCTCGCGCCGGGAGCGCTCGAAGTACTGGTAGGTGAGCTGTGCGAGCCCCTGGCTGCGTTCCTTGCGCTCGGACCAGGTCGGTGTCTCGTCGTCCGGCGGGACCGTCGCCGGCGGCCCGCCGTCGGTGCGCGCCGCCTCGTCGGTGCCGCCGTCCGTGCGCACTTGCTCGTCGGTGCGGTCGTCGGCCGTTGGGGTGGTGTCGTCGGTCATTGGATTAGTGCGGTTCCGCGATGCCCTGCACCCAGACGATGCCGACGTGGATCGCGATGAGCGCGGTGACCACGAACGGCAGCACGAACACGTGCAGGATGTACATTCTCACGAGCGTCGCCTGTCCGAGGGTGAACCCGCCGAACAGCAGCTGAGCCGCCCACTCGCCGACGAGCGGGGTCGCGAGCGCCAGTTCGACGCCGATCTGCGCCGCCCAGAAGGACAGCTGCTTCCACGGCAGGACGTACCCGGAGAACCCGAACAGCAGCGTCAGGGCGATGAGCACGACGCCGAGGATCCAGTTGACCTCGCGCGGCTCCTTGTACGCGCCGGTGAAGTAGACGCGCAGCATGTGGAGGAACACCGCCGCCACCATGAACTGCGCCGCCCAGCGGTGGATCGACCGGAGCATGAAGCCGAACTGGACGTCTTTCATGATCATCACCATCGAGTCGTACGCGGCGGTGGGGTCGCCCTGCGCGACCGCCCCCGCGGTCGACGGCGCGTAGTAGAACCCGAGCATCGCGCCCGACACCGCCGCGAGCAGGTACGCGATAATCGAAAGGGACCCGAGCGAGTACAGCGGGTACCAGTACCAGAACTTGTTGTCAAGGTCGTACTGCTCGGTGTGGCTCTTGGGCATCTGGAGGTTCGCGCGGTAGTACATCGTCTCCAACAGTTCGAGGTAGTCGACGATGCGGAGCCGCTTGTCCAGCCAGATGAGCGTGGTCAGGAACACCGTCTCGATGGCGGTGAGGTCCTGGCCCTTGAGCCACGCGTTGTGGTCCATGTCGTCTTGTTTTTTCAGACTCATTGTCGAATCACTTCTTGTAGTACGGGTACACAGCCCGTTTCAGCGTGTCCGCGAGGTTTCCGGTGTCGATGCCGTTGCCCTCCTTGTCCTCTTCCCGGACGTACAGGTCCTCCCACTTGCGCCGGCGCTTCTTCACGATCATCACGTCCGGGAGGAACTCCTTCCGGTAGAGCAGGAGGATGAACGCGAGGTCAATGAAGATGAGCGCCAGCAGCGCGCCGACGTACATGTTCCCGGCCTCCGTCGACGCCCACGCGGACATCAGCCCGTAGGTGAAAAGCGCCACGAAGACGACCTCCACGACCGTCAGGAGGACGATCGCGATCGCGGCCGCGGTGCTCTCGCGGGCCGGCTCGTAGCGGTGGATGTCACCGTACGAGGAGCCGCCGGAGCTCATCTCGCACCCCCGTGGCCCGTGTGGGCCGACTCGCCGTACTTGAGCATGTAGAACGTGAACACGAAGGTCAAACCGATACCGAGGATGGCAGAGATGCCGACCCAGTGGGCGTGGAGCGGGACGCCGACGTGGGCGATGTCCTCCGGCCACCCGGTGTTCGCGCCGCCGACCTCGACGGTCGCGATGTCCTCGCCGACGGCGATGCCGCCGTGCATGCCGGTAGCGGTGTGAGGCACGCAGTGGTAGTGGGTGATGCCGGCGTCTTCGCTCGACGTCTCATACTCGTAGGTGGTCCCCTCCTCGCCGACGGGGTCGCCGCTATCGAGGGCGGCCGGGCCGCCGTCATCGACCGTCTGGACGTTGTGTGCGCCGCCGTTGCCCGTCCACTCCCAGACGATCGTCGTCCCCTCGTCGACCCACACCAGCGTCGGGTCGAACGCGAGGCCGCTGCTGCCGGCCCCGACCGAGATGGTCACTTCGTCCTGGCCGCGGGCGTCGGTGTAGGACCCGACGTTCCCGCCCGAAGCACCGCTCGGCCAGTCGGGTTCCACTTCCTGTGCAGCCGCCGTTCCGGTCGCCCCGGCGGAGGCCGCGACGGCGGCGGTCGCGCCGCCGGCCGTCCGCACGAAGTCCCGCCTTTTCATACAGTTTCCCTCAGGACGGGGTCCGCTTAAACCCACCGACTGAAACCGCCGACGTGGAGGAGGCTTCGGGGGCTGAGACCGCCGAAATCGGCGGATTACTCGTCGCGGTCGCGGTCGCTCTTAGTGGGGGCCTCGTCGGTCACGACGCCGTCCTCGACGGGGACGAACTCGGGCCGCTCTTTGGCCTCGCGGAGCGCCCGCAGTCGGTCCCGGTACTCCTCGGAACGGAACCGGTCCGAGAGCCGCGCGTTCGCCACCATCGCGAACAGGAACCCGCCCACGAGCAGGAAGACGATGCCCATGGCCGGCGCGACGATAGTCCCGAGGTCGGCCACGGCGCTCGCGACGAGGAGGGCGACGCCGGCCAGCACCTGGATCGCGGCGACGACCTGTATCACGAGGTTGCCGAACTCGCCGGACCCCTCCGGGACGCTGTCCGGATGCGGGAGCGACCAGTCCTCGGGCGGTTCGGGCACCTCGTAGGAGTCCATCGCCGCGAGCGCGACGACGGGCTCGATGTCGCGGAGGACCGTCCCCTCGCCGCGCACCTCGCCGGTGGGGCGGATGATCGCGTACCCCTCGTCGGAGTAGACGAGGATGCGCTCCTCGCCGTCCTCGCGGACGCGCTCTAAGACCCCGAACACGTCTCGGGTCGCGATCCGGGACTTCAGCTCGGCGTCGACGCGGTCGAGGAGTCGCTCGCCCGTGATCCACGTGTCGGGGTCGAAGGCGGCGTCCCACTCCTCCGCGCTCATCTTCGCCATGTCCGACGGACCGAAGTCGTCGAAGTCGTACTCCGACTCGACGCGCTCGCGGAGCGCCTCGATGTCGGTCTCGTCCTCGGAAGCGCCGCCGGAGCCGGCCGGGCGGGACCCGTCGGTCTCGGCCTCCGCGTCCGGGCCTCCCGAACCGTCGGACGCCGAGTCTGCCGGCTCCTCCGGCGGCGACTCCGACTCCGACCGCGTCGAGGTGTCCTCCATCGTATCGCGGTACGTGCTCCTGACGCTAACTGTTTTCGTCCGCGCCCGGGCGACGGGACCGACCCGCCGGCCGCGGATCGCGGGGCTTTACGCGCCGGAGCGCATAGCCGCTCGCATGGTCGAAGAGTCGGTCATCGCGGCGCTGGCCGGGGCCTCCGTGACGTCGAGTCTCCCCTTCCTCCTGTACGGCGCTTGGATCATGATCGACGCCGAGACGGTGTCGTGGAACGTGCTGATGCGGCACCTGCGGTACATCGTCGCCGGGCTCCTGCTCACGACCGTCCCCCTGGTCGGGTGGATGCTCCCGCGCATCCTCGACCAGCTGACGGGGATGGCGATCCTCCACGCCTTCTTCGGCGTTCAGGCGTACGCCCTGCTTGCGTTCGCGCTGACCGGTATCGTCCGGATCTTCCAGGCCAAGCGGAACGCCGACGCGTACGAGGACCCCGACGTCGACATCGGCGAGATCCACGAGGACATGGGTCACTGGCGGAAGCGGCTCCGGGCCGGCGTCGCGGGCTTCATGCTGCTGTGGCTGTGCGCGTGGGTGACCGGGATCTACCGGCTTCTCACGCTCCACTTCGGCTCGCTGTTCTGACCGCTCGGCGGCCGGCCGGCGTCGCGAGGCGTTCCGGGGACCGACAGCTTCAATCCGGGTTTGCTCTTAACAGGGGGTATCGTGGCAGTCACCTTCGATCTGTTCGGGACCCTCGTCGACGTCGAGTACCCGTCGGACCCGGCGGAAGCGGTCGCGCGCGAACTGGAGTCACGCGACGTGGCGGTCCCCGACGACTGGCACGTCGCGTACGGCGAGCGACACGTCGAGGCACCGGCCGGCGCGGAGGTCCCCCTCCCCGCGCACGTCGCCCGCGCGCTCGACTCCCGCGGCGTCGACGTGACGGAGAACGCCGCCAGACACGCCGTGATCGCGGCGTTCGACCCCGACGTGACCCGGCGCGACGGCGCGCTGGAGGCGGTCCGCGGCGCGGCCGAGCGCGGTCCGGTGGGGCTGCTCTCGAACTGCGCCGTGCCCGAACTCGTCCCGCGGACGCTGATCCGCGCGAGGCTCCGCGGCGAGTTCGACGCGGTCACGACGAGCGTCGGCTGCGGCTGGCGCAAGCCCCACCCCTCCGCGTTCGAGGCCGCGGCCGAGGCGCTCGGAACCTCGACGACCGGGCTCGTCCACGTCGGCGACGACGCCGAGACCGACGGCGGGATCGTCGCCGCCGGCGGGCGCTTCGTCGACGTGACGGAGACGCCGCTGTCGGCGGTCGTCGCGGAGTTGGAAGCGGAGCAGTAGATGGTATCGAAGCGGTAGGATCGATCGTCCGGGCCGGCCGGACTCAGTCGAACCCGGCGTCCGCGAGCCGTGCGCGCCACGCCTCGTCGACCCGGCCCTCGCCGACGAGCTTCTCGACGTGCGCGGCGACCGTCGCCAGCGCGAGGTCGCGCACGCCGGAGAGGTCCTTCTCGTACGCGCCGTCGACGACCGCGTCGAGGTCGGCCGCGCCGGCGTCGATCGCGGCGACCACGTCGCGCTCGCGGGCGCGACGGTGTTCGATCAGGCGGTCGCACGTCGCCGCCGGATCGTCTATCGCCGGACCGTGTCCCGGGAGGAGGCGGTCGTAGCCGGCGTCGCGCACGCGTTCGAGGCTCGCGAGGTACGCGGCCAGGTCCCCCTCGGGCGCGGCGACCGCGACGCTCCCCTCGGCGACCGCGAGGTCGCCGCAGCACAGCGCGGAGCGTCCCGATCCGCCCGCCGGAGGTTCGGATCCCGCCCCCGGCTCGCCGGCCGCGAACGCGACGTGATCGGGCGCGTGCCCCGGGGTGTCGACGACGCGGACGCCGGTGTCGGCGACCGTCTCGCCGGGCGCAACCGTCTCGTCGGGGTCGACCCCGGTCGCCGCGGCGAACCGGTCGACGCGGCCCTCGCGGGCGACGACGGTCGCCCCCGTCGCCGCGGCGTACTCGGCGACCGCGCCGACGTGGTCCGGGTGCGTGTGAGTGACCGCGATCGCCTCGACGGCGGGGGCGACCGCGTCGGCCGCCCCGCGCTCCGCGACCGCCTCGTCGAGGGCGTCGGTCCGGGCCGCCGGGTCGACGAGCAGGCCGTCGAGGAGGTAGGCGTTCGTGGTCCCCCCCGACGCGCGCGTGTCGACCGGGACCTCGACGCGGGTGACCGCGGGGGAGCCGCCGGCCGTGTCGGATCCCGGTTCGTCGTCGCCCGCGTCCGACCCGCGTCCGTCGTCGCCCGCCATCGGTCAGTCCCCGCGGCCGAGCGACGACCGGACGGCCGGTCCCGGCCCGGAGCCGGGGCGGTCGCGGCCGGGGATCGGCACGTCGGTGTCGCCGGCGACCGCGTACGCCGCGAGGTCGACGATCCCGGGGTCGACCGCGCCGACGTCGGCGACCGAGTCGTACGGGCGACCGACGACGACGTCGCCGGCCGTGCTCCGGTTGATCCCGGGGATGGCCGTCAGTTCGTCCATCGAGGCCGCGTTGACGTCGAGCGGGTACGGGACGCCCGTCACGGAGCGGTAGCCGTGGTCGGTGATCGCCACGTCGACGGTGGTCCCCAGTTCGCGCTCGCCCGGGACCGCGACGAGGAGCGCGTAGGTCCCGAGCTGTCGCCCGAACGTCTTGCCGTCCTGATGGTACTCGAGGTGGAGGTCCGGCAGGACCGTCCCCGGCGGGACGACGCGGTCGAGCATCGGGTTGTCGATGGTCTCGCGCACCTCGCGTTTGTACGCCTGGAACTGGTCTTTGTGCTCCTGAGCGATCTCCGCGCCCGTCTCGGCCATCTCGGTCCCGGCGAACGCCATCACCTGTCGGATGTTGATCCGCCGGAGCATCAGACCCTCGTCGTACACCGTCTGGAGGAAGCGCTTGTTGTGCTCGTACGTCTCCGGGCGCTCGCCCGTCAGGCCGTGGACGAGGTTGATCCCGGGGAGCAGCTTCGGCAGCCGCGGCGAGGCGTCGGGACCGGTCGAGGGGCCCGTCACGCGGTCGGGGTCGCCGGGGGTCGTCTCCGGGGCGTCGCCCGGCCGCCAGCCACCCTCCTCGTTGACGACGCGGACGGCCTCTAGACACTCCTCGGCGGTGACGAGCAGGTTGTTCTCCTCTTGGACGACCGGGTCGGCCGACTCCAGCCCGAACGCCGCCGTGTCGCCGGGCGTGTTGTGCTCGG
This sequence comes from Halorubrum hochsteinianum, assembly GCF_023702125.1. NCBI lineage: Archaea > Methanobacteriati > Methanobacteriota > Halobacteria > Halobacteriales > Haloferacaceae > Halorubrum > Halorubrum hochsteinianum. The sequence goes on from NZ_CP098415.1 coordinate 442,341, forward strand.
CGATGACCCGGATCGCCTCCCGGGACGCCTCCGGGTAGTCCGTGATCGTCACAGGGTTCATGTTGTCGAGGTGGAGGGTTCGGAGGTCCGGCGCGACCTCGCGGATCCCCCCGTACAGCTCCCGTAAGGCGTCGGGGTTCGGAGCCTCGCCGTCGCCGCCGTACGCGAGGATGTCGGCCTGCCGGCCGAGCCGGAAGTGCGCGACCCCGCGGTCCGAGAGCGCGTCGACCTCGCCGACGACGGAGCCGGGCGCGCGGAACGCCGGGTCGCCGTACAGCGGCTCCGTACAGAACGAACACCGATACGCGCACCCGCGGGAGGTCTCCAGCTCGCAGATGAGGTAGTCCGGGTGGTTCGGGTGCTGCTCGACGACGAACGCCCCCTTCCGGGCCCACCGGTCGACCTCCTCGTTGGTCCGCATCCGGTTGCCGTACCCCTCTAACCCCTCGCGGACGAGGTCGTGGGCCGCGGCCTCGACGTCGCCCATCGCGACGAAGTCGTAATCGAGGTCGTCCCGTTGCGTCTCCTGTGCGCCCGCGTTCTCCTCGCCGACGCCGAACCGCACCGGCCCGCCGAGCAGCGTCACGCCGTCGGCGGTCCAGCCGAGTTCGCGCACCTCGTCCGGCTCCGCGGGGGTGCCGCCGACGTACTTCCCGGGCACCGTCATCCCGCCGACGTACACCATGAGGTCGGCGTCCGCCACGTCGGCGTGTTTCGAGCGGTCGTCGCGCAGTTCGTCGATGGTGTGGTAGGTGATCCGCGACTCGGGGACGCCGGCGTCGACGAGCGCGCCCGCCGTGTACCGGGGGTACGTCGAGAGGTACGGCGGGACGCCGAAGTGGGCCGGCTCGTCGACGTAGCCGTCGACGATGGTGACGGAGAGGTCGGCCGGGTCGGGCGGGAGGGAGCCGCGGCCGGCCGCCGAGGAATCGGTCATGTTACCCGGAGTAGGCGGCCGAGACGGGAAAAGCGTGCGGAAGGTCCGTCGTGGCCAGGACGTGACCACCGGGAAACGACCGGCGACCGCCGACCGATTTATTAGCGTCATCCGCGTGTGAGGAAATATGTCCCTCCACGACGAGCCCCTCCTCACGCCCCGCCGCGCGACGCTTCTCACGTACGCCTTCCTCGGCCTGTTCGCCCTGCTGAGCGCCGGCAGCCTCGTCGGTTCCGGGACTCCCCCGTGGGGGGTGGTCGCCGGGTCGGCGGTCCTCGCCGCCCTCGCTGCGGGACCGATCGCGTGGCTCGCTCGCGACCGGATCCCGGCACCTCGGCGCGAGACGCTCGGACGGATCCTCCTCATCGTCAGTCTCCCCGCGTTCGCGCTGGTCGTCGGCGTCTTCGCCGTCGCGGGCGGCGGGTCGCTCCTGTCGGTGACTGACGCGGTCGTCGTGGGCGTCGTCTGCGGCGGCGCGGTCGCCCTGTTGGCCGAACGGACCCTCGTCCCGGAGCGGTACCGGGCCGAGCGAGCGTAACTCGTGGGCACCGGACGGGAGACGACCGAGGAGAGGGGGGGCCGGCACTCGCGTCGCCGCCGCCACGCCGTTTAAGCCCTCGCCGACACTACGGCTCGACATGCCATCGACGATGGAGGTCAAGTGCGAGAGCGACGACTGCGAACTCGACATGTTCGAGAACCACTACACGTACGACGTGCCCGACGACCACGCCGTCGAGGACCTCTCGTGCCCGTACTGCGGCGGGAGCGACCTCGTCGAAATCGAGGTGTGAGCCGTGGGCGGACTCGTCGAGACGGGTCGGTCCGCGCTCCGTAGCGCCCTCGAACGCGTCGGCCGCGGGTGGGGGAAGGTACAGGAGCGCCGCCCCCTCTCGTACGACCTCCTCGAGAGCGACGACGCGTACCTCGTGGTCTTCGACGCCCCCGGCGTCCGCGGCGAGGACGTCGACGTCACCTTCCTCGATCACACCGTCGAGGTGAGCCTCGAACGCTTCCGGGACTTCTACGACGGCTACGACCTCGTGTTCCCCGGCCGCGGCGTCTCGCTGTCGAGCAGCGTCGACCTCCCCCGCGACGCCGACGTGACCCCCGAGGGCGCGAACGCGACGCTCACGCGCAACGGCACGCTTCACGTCGAGATCCCCAAGCGAGAGGGGTCGGGCGACGTCGACGTCGTCGAAGAGGACGACTGACGCCGCCCGTTTTCGGGCGATCTATCCGTTCTCCGTCCGCTCTGACAGCGACATCCCCTCCGCGATCTCGAACTCCTCGTCGCCGTCGAACCGCGCCGGGTCGAACGCGCCGATCCACGGCGAGTCCGGCGCGTCGAACGCGGTCCCGTCGAGCGACGCCGACACCCCCTCGGCGACGATCTCGCCGACCGCGGGCGCTCGCATGAACCCGTGTCCCTGCCAGCCGGCGGCGACGAACAGCGCGGGGTCGGTTTTCCCGGTCGCGCCGACCGGACCGAGAAGGGGGTCGCCGTCGGGCGTCGCGGTACAGAGCCCGGCCCACGCCCGGGAGGCGTCCGGGTCGAAGTCCCCGCCGGCCGCCGCGCCGTCGAGGCGCTCGCGGAGGACGGTCGCGACGTCCGCGCGGAACCAGTCGTCGGCCTCGCGCCGGTAGTCGTCGGGGTCGGCCGGAACCGGCTCCGTGCCGTCGCCGGCGAGCAGGCCGTCCGGGTGCGGGCGGAGGTACGCGTCCGCGGTGGCGTCGTAGACCATGGGCCCGTCGTAAGCGTCGGCGGCGACGAGCGCCTGAACGCGGTACGGGACGACCGGGACCGAGACGCCGGCGTCCGCGAGCAGCGACCGGGTGTGCGCCCCGGCGGCGACGACGACCGCGTCGAACGCGCGCGTCTCGGCCCCGGAACCGCCGTCCTCCTCCCCCTCGCCGATCGATAGCTCCCGGCCCGACTCGGTCCGCGGGCCGAGCGCGACCGGAGTCTCCGTCTCGATCGCGACCCCCTCGCGGGCGGCCCGGTCGGCGAGCGCGCGGACGTAGCTCGGCGGGTCCGTCCAGCCGGCCCCCTCGGCGACCGCCGCGACCGCGAGGTCGTCGGTGCGCAGGGAAGGGAAGCGCTCGCCGAGCGCGTCGGGGTCGACGACGGAGACCTCGCGGCCGTGGCCGCGCATGCGCTCGACCATCGCCGGGACCGCGTCGGCGTCGGCGTCGCCCTCGCGCACGGCGATCACGTACGGGCAGGGGGTAAACGAGAACCCGGGGAGCGTTCGGTCGAACGCGCGGAACCGTTCCAGCGCGCGAGCGCCGACCGCGGCCTCGACGTCCTCGGCGTAGGCGTCGTAGAGGAGGCCCGCCGCGCGCCCCGAACTGCCGCCCGCCAACTCTCCGCGCTCGTAGAGCGTCACGTCTGCGCCGCGCGCCGCGAGGTCGTGGGCCGCGGTGACGCCGACCGCGCCGCCGCCGACGACCGCGACCGTCGGCGCGGGTTCGGCTCGCTCGTTCATGACTCGGCCGACGACGCGGCCGACCGAAAAGACACCGGGACGACGCGGCCGACCGAAAAGACACCGGGACGACGCGGCCGGCGAATCGAATCGTTGCGGGGGCGCGTGCCTACGAGGTCGCCCCGCGACCGAGTAGCACGCGCGAGGGAGTCGGTGGTCCGGAGCGAAGCGGAGGACCACCGACGAGGCTGGGGAGGCGTGAGGTTGCGGTTGCGGTGTTGCGGGGTGGGACTCGAAGGGGCAGTCGCGAGGCGGACGCAGGCGACGGCAGGACCGCAGCGAGTGAGCGAAGCGAACGAGCGAGGACCGCCCCGAGCGTGCGTCCGCCTCGCGACTGGGGCTTCGGCGGTCGTGTCCACGGAAGTAACTGCCTCGTATCGAGCGGCTGGATTTTCGGCGGTCACCACGTAGACGACAAAAATCCGGACAGCAACCGAGTACGGCCGGTGACATGTATGTCCCCGCCCACGTTATACGGGAGGAACCCCACGTAACGGACATGAACCAACTCGTGAACGGCGAGTGGCGGACGGACACCTACGAGACGACGAACGAGGAGGGGGCGTTCGAGCGCGGCGAGACGACCTTCCGGAACTGGATCGCCGGCAGCGACGTGCCCGACCACGTCGACGCCGAGCCGGACGAGCGCTTCCAGCCGGAGGCCGGCCGGTATCACCTGTACGTCTCGTACGCCTGCCCGTGGGCGCACCGCACGCTGCTCGCGCGGTCCCTCCTGGGCCTCGAAGACGCCATCAGCGTCTCGGTCGTCGACCCGTGGCGCGGCGAGGACGGCTGGCAGTTCAGCCCCGAGAAGGACGGCTGTACCCCCGACCACCTCCACGACAGCGACTACCTCCGCGAACTGTACGTCGAAGCGGATCCGGACGCCACCTGCCGGGTGACCGTCCCCGTGCTGTGGGACAAAGAGGAGGACACCGTCGTCAACAACGAGTCCCGCGAGATCCTGCGGATGCTGTCGACCGCGTTCGCGGATCTGGGCAACGGCGCGTCGCTCCTGCCGGACGAGGACGACGACGCGACCGTCGCGGACGTCGACGAGGTCATCACTGACATCTACGAGCCGATCAACAACGGCGTCTACCGCGCCGGCTTCGCCACCTCGCAGTCGGCCTACGACGAGGCGATCGACGACCTCTTCGACGCGCTCGACCGCTACGACGACCGGCTCGCGGACCAGCGGTACCTCGTCGGCGACTCGCTGACCGAGGCGGACATCTGTATGTTCACCACGCTGATCCGCTTCGATCAGGTGTACCACACGCACTTCATGTGCAACCGGCAGTTCATCCACCAGTACGAGGACCTCTGGCCGTACCTCCGCGACCTCTACCAGACGGAGGGCGTGGCGGAGACGGTGAACATGGACCACATCAAAGAGCACTACTACACCACGCATCCGGACGTGACGCCGACCGGGATCATCGCGCGCGGTCCCGACCTCGACTTCGAGGCAGAGCACGACCGCGACCGGCTCGGCGGCGAGGCCCCGACGCCGGACGCCGCGGACTGAGGGAACGCGAGCCGGCCGCGTCGAGAGTTCATCTTTCGGGAGACGCTTGGGCCGGAACGGCCGGCCGATCGACCGCACGCATTGACCGACGAAAGCGGTTTATTACGTGGCGTTCAGTTCGATTTATGAACATCACCAAACAGGAGATCGGCTACGGTTTGATGATCGCTTCGCTCGTCGTCTCGCTCCTGCTTATTTTTGAAGGAGTTGGAATCGTCTGAAACGGGGCGGAATCGCTCAGTATGCGCGTGTGTTGAGCGGTCGATGAATCGGAGTAGGAAGGGTCAGGACCGCCGCGGCTACCCTTCCATCCCGCCGAACGAGAGCCCGTCCTCGACGGAGCGCTGCGCTGCGAGGTAGACGATCGCGACCGGCAGCGCGAACAGGTTCGCGAACGCCGCGAACCGCGTCCACGGCGTCGAGAACCGGCCCTCGGTCGCGATGTTGTACAGCTCCACCGAGAGCGGGTAGTTCTCCGGACGGAGCAGCGTCTGCGCGATGATGAACTCGTTCCAGCCGGCGAGCCAGACGAAGATGAGGACGACCGCGAGCCCCGGCTTCGTCAGGGGAATGATCACCTCCCGGATCGTCTCTAAGAAGCTCGCGCCGTCGACCATCGCCGCCTCCTCGTAGGAGACGGGGATGTTGTCCATGTACGTCTTCAGCAGCCACGTGTTGAACGGGATCGCCGACGCGGCGTAGAACAGCCCCAAGATGAAGAGGTTGTTCGTGAGTCCGTAGGTGCTGAACAGCGAGTACAGCGCCACGAGCGTCGCGATCGACAGCCCGGCACCGATCTGCGTGAAGAGGACGTAGCCGTAGAGGATGCGCTTGCGGCCCACGAACCGCCGGCGCGAGAACGCGTACGCCGCCGGGACGATCATCCCGAACCCGGCGGCGAGCGTCACGCTGACGATGTAGAGGCTGTTGAACACCGCGCCCGGACCGGTCTCCGTGCCGGCCCACCGGAAGCTCACCAGTCCGCCGCCCCCGCCGACGACGAGCTGGGGGTAGCCCCAGTCGCCGTCGACGAAGAAGAAGTCGGACTCGAAGATCACCCACCGGTAGGCGTCGAGGTTGTACGTCGTCGGGTCCGGGAAGATGCCGCTCGTGTTGAACAGCCGCGTCCCCTCCGCGAGCGACGCGGTCGTGATCCAGAACAGCGGGAACAGCAGCACGAGCACCATCGCGAGGCCGAACAGCGTCATCAGCACGCTCTTGGCGACGTCCCACGGGGTGCGCTTGCCCGTCCGGACGTCGTAGACCGCGCGCTGGACCGTGACGACGAACCGCTTCGGCGCGGTCGCGAGCGCGACCAGCTTCGCGGCGACGAGCGACGCGAACGAGCGGATCGCGCTCATTCGTCACCCACCCCCTCGGCGAGGCCGCCGAAGCGCACGGCGACGTACATGAACAGCCCGACGAAGGCGATACCGACGATCAAGATCGCCGCCGATAAGCCGAACTGGTTGAACGTGATCGCCTCGCGGTAGCCGTACACGATTATCAACTCGTTCTGTCGGTCCGGACCGCCCTGATTGAACACCCACGGGATCAGGAACTGCTGGAACGAGGTCGCGGCCGTGAGGATGGACGCGAACAGCACCGGCCCCTTGATCGCGGGCAGCGTGACGGTGCGGAACCGCTGGAGCGCGCCCGCGCCGTCGACCATCGCGGCCTCGTGGAGCGACCGCGGCACGTCCTGCAGCGCGCTCACGATGATGATCACCATGAACGGGTACGCCAGCCACACCTCCGTGGTGACGTACGCGAAGAAGGCCTCCCAGCGACCGCTCAGGAATCCGATCGGCACGTCGAAGAGGAGCGCCTGCGGGGCCGACAGCGACGCCATGACGTCGTTGTACCGGCCCAAGATGGTGTTGAACACGCCGTAGCGCGCGTCGCTGAACATCCCGCGCCAGACGGTGATCGTGAAGATGCCGGGGAACCCCAGCGGGACGATCACCGCCGCGCGCATGTACCGCTTCCCGGCGACCCGGACGTGGTTCAACAGGAGGGCGATCCCCACCGCGAGGAACACCTTGACCACGAGCGAGACGGCGACGAACAGCCACGTCGTCGTCATCGAGGTCCAGAACTGCGAGTCGGAGATCAGCTGAACGTAGTTCGCCAGCCCGATCAGCTCGGCCTCGCCCCCGATGACCGACCCGGCGAACGTCGCGTCGGTGAGCGAGATGTAGAAGAGATAGAAGATCGGGTACAGCATGAAGCTCGAAAAGAGGAGCACGCCGGGCGCGACGAGCAGCAGCCCCCAGTCGCGACTGGTAAAGGGCAGCGCCGACCGGAGGCGCGACAGTCCGCTCGCGGCGGTTCCGGGTTGCGAAGAGGCCATGGCTCCCGGCGGGGCTTACAGCGCCTCCCGGATCTCGGAGGCGGCCTGATCGAGCGCGGCGTCGCTGTCCTGCTCGCCGTTGAAGACGCGTTCGAGCGCCTCCGTCACCGGGGTCCAGACGCTGTCCATGTCGGGGTGCGTCGGGATCGGGACGCCGTAGTCGACCTGCTCGGCGAACGCCTGAACCTCGCTGGAGAGGTCGTCGTTGCCCACGACGCTCGACAGCACGGGGATGTACCCCTGCTCTTCGGCGTTGGTCTGGATGATGTCCTCGTTGGTGGTGTACCATTCGGCGAGTCCGGTCGCGGCGTCGACCGTCGAGGAGTCGGCGTCCGCGAGCATCGAACTGAAGTAGAACAGCTGGATGCCGGAGTACGTGCGCGGGTTGTTCCCGTCGACGGTGGGCAGCGTCGTGACGCCGAGATTCTCGATCTCGCCGCTGAGGTTGCCGAGCTCCCACGGACCGTTGATCGCGAACGGCGCGAGGCCGTCGGCGAACGCGACGATCTGCGACTCGTAGCCGGGGTCGGCCGGGACGTACTGCGACAGGGTTTCGAGGGCGTCCATCCCGCGCTTACACGCGTCGCTGTCGACGCCGACTTCGAGATTCTCCTCGTCGAAGATGTTGCCGCCGTACGCCTGGATGAACCCGCTGACGAAGTACGGGTCCGTGACGGGGTACGAGAGGCCGTACTGCCCGTTTTCCGGGTCGTGGTGCTCGTCCATGATCGAGACCATCTCCTCTACGGTCTCCGGCGGCTCGTCGACCATGTCCTCGTTGTAGAACAGCGCGACCGTCTCGGACGCGAACGGGAGCCCGTAGAGGCCGCCGTCGAACTGGGCGGCCTGCCGCGCGGTCTCGGTGTAGCTGTCGAGCGAGGCGTCGACGTCGTCGCTCGCGTCGTAGAGGAACGGCGGGTCCTCGCGCACCGCGAACCGGCCGACCCAGTCGTGCGCCCAGATCCACGAGTCCGGTCCGTCACCGGCCGGGATCGCCGTTTCGAGCTGCTGGTCGAGTTCGCCGCCGGGCGCTTCCTTGTTGATCGTGTCGCCCGTCTCCGACTCGTACTCGTCGACGTACCCGGAGAGGGCCTCGTCCTCGGCGTCGGAGAGGTCGACCCACAGCCGCGCGGAGCCTCCGCTCTCACCGTCCCCGCCGTCGGAGCCGTCGCCTCCGTCGCTGCCGTCGCCGCCGTCGCCGCCGGTGCTGATACAGCCCGCGAGCCCCGCGAGCGCAGTCGATCCCCCCATCGCCTTGAGCAGCGTTCTACGTTTCTCGTTCATGTGTCCAGAACAAATGAGGAATTATATTTTCATACATTTAGTGTTTGGGATCGTTCCGGATCGATCCGGATCGTTCCTGAACGATCCGAGTCGGCGCGTCCCCGATCGACGACGGACGGCCCGGCGCTACGCATTTCTTCCTCGGCCGCGCGCGAGACCGTGATATTTGAGAAGAGATTGTTCACCACATATCAGAAAAACAGCGAAGAACTCATATGCCGTCGGACCAGTTTTCAGGGAAATGGCACGCGTCACGCTCGATACGCTCCGGAAGGAGTTCGACCGAGGGACCATCGTCGCCGTCGACGACCTCGACCTAGAGATCGAGGACGGCGAGTTCGTGACCGTGGTCGGCCCGTCCGGGTGCGGCAAGACGACCACCCTCCGGATGGTCGCCGGCCTAGAGGAGCCGACCTCGGGGACGGTCAGCTTCGACGACGAGGACGTCACCGAGGTCCACGCGAAGGAGCGCCCGGTCGCGATGGTGTTCCAGAACTACGCGCTGTACCCGCACAAGACGGTCCGGCAGAACATGGCGTTCGGGCTCAAGATGAGCACCGACATGGCGAAGGAGGAACGCCACGAGCGGGTCCGCGAGATGGCCGAAATGATGGGCATCGAGGACCTCCTCGACGACAAACCGGACGAGCTCTCCGGCGGGCAGAAACAGCGCGTCGCCCTCGGCCGGGCGATCGCCCGCGAGCCGGAGGTGTTCCTCTTCGACGAGCCGCTCAGCAACCTCGACGCGAAGCTCCGCACGGAGATGCGCGCGGAGATCCAGAAGCTCCAGAAGGAGTTCGGCGTCACCGCGATGTACGTCACCCACGACCAAGAGGAGGCGATGACGATGGGCGACCGCCTCGCCATCCTCAACGACGGGAAGCTCCAGCAGGTCGGCGCGCCGACCGAGGTGTACCAGAACCCGGTGAACGAGTTCGTCGCCGGCTTCATCGGCTCCCCGTCGATGAACTTCCTCGACGTCGACGTGGAGACGGACGGGACGAGCGCGACGATCCGCGACGAGTCCTCGGGACTGACGATCACGCTCAGCCGCGAGTACGTCGCGGGCCACGACCTCGAGAGCGGCCCGTACACGCTCGGCATCCGCCCCGAGAACATCGACGTCGTCGAGGAGCCGACCGGGGAGGAGACGCTCGCCGCGACCGTCGAGGTCGTCGAGCCGATCGGCTCCGACAACTACGTCCACCTCGACGTGAACGAGGACTTCCTCGCGCGCTCGCCCCCGGACGTCCAGCCGGAGGCCGGCGACGAGGTCGGCGTCGTCTTCGACGAGTCGGACCTCCACCTGTTCGACGCCGAGACCGGCGAGGACGTGTTCCTCACCGACGAGGAAATCGCCGCCGCGGTCGCTTAAGACGGGTCGATCTTCGCGGACGGGGTTGCGGTGTGAACCGATCGTTCACAGTTTCTCTCCGCTCGAAGATCGAACGTCGGTGAGAGCGTCAATCGATCCGTAGCTGCTGCCATCGCGGCGACCACCGAAGCCCCAGCCGCTCGGCTGTACGTCGGTGTTTATGAACTGTCGAACGACACGAACACCTCCGAAGCCCCAGCCGCTCGGCTGTACGTCGGTGTTTATGAACTGTCGAACGACACGAACACCTCCGAAGCCCCAGCCGCTCGGCTGTACGTCGGTGTTTATGAACTGTCGAACGACACGAACACCTCCGAAGCCCCAGCCGCTCGGCTGTACGTCGGTGTTTATGAACTGTCGAACGACACGAACACCTCCGAAGCCCCAGCCGCTCGGCTGTACGTCGGTGTTTATGAACTGTCGAACGACACGAACACCTCCGAAGCCCCAGCCGCTCGGCTGTACGTCGGTGTTTATGAACTGTCGAACGACACGAACACCTCCGAAGCCCCAGCCGCGAGGCGGACAGACGCTCGCTGCGCTCCTCGTCGCTCACTCCGTTCGCTTCTGCGGTGCTTACGTCGCCTCTGTCCGCCTCGCGGCTGCCCCTTCGAGTCCCGCCCCGCACCGCGCAGCACCGCACCTCACGCCTCCCCAGCCTCGTCAGTCGCCTCCGCTTCGCTCCGGCGACTGACTCCCTCGCGCGTGCTGCTCGGCCGCTTCGCGGCCTCGCAGGCACGCGCCACCGCAGACTCATTTATAAATGGTGTCGCTCTCGGTGCGACCCACCTCTCGCGTCGCCGTCAGCGACAACGGCTTGAAGTGCGCGCTCGTCGGACTGACGGTAAGCATGGAGCCGCCAGACATCGAGCGGTTGGACGAGCGGACCGTCCAGCGGATCGCGGCCGGCGAGGTAGTCGAGCGCCCCGCGAGCGTCGTGAAGGAGTTAGTCGAGAACAGCCTCGACGCGGGCGCGAGCCGCGTGGCGGTGTCGGTAAATTCGGGCGGCACCGAGGGGATTCGCGTCCGCGACGACGGCGTGGGCATCCCGTCGGACCAACTGGAGGCGGCCGTCGCCGAACACGCCACCTCGAAGATCGGCGACATCGAGGACCTCAACCGCGGCGTCGGCACGCTCGGCTTCCGCGGCGAGGCGCTGTACACCGTCGGCGCGGTCTCCCGGCTCACCGTCCGCTCGCGGCCCCCGGACGCGGAGGCGGGCGCTGAGATCACCGTCGAGGGCGGCGACGTGGGCGAGGTCCGCCCGGCGGGCTGTCCCGCGGGCACGACCGTCGAGGTCGACGACCTCTTCTATAACACTCCCGCCCGCGAGAAGTTCCTCAAGCGGACCGCCACGGAGTTCGACCACGTCAACACGGTCGTCACCGGCTACGCGCTGGCGAACCCCGACGTCGCGGTGTCGCTGGAACACGACGGCCGCGAGACGTTCGCCACCGAGGGGAACGGCGACCTCCGCTCGGCCGTCCTCGCCGTCTACGGCCGCGAGGTCGCCGAGTCGATGATCGACGTCGACTGGACGCCCGAGGACGGGGGGGTCGACCGAGACGGTTCGACGGGCGCTCCGGCGGGCGATCCGGCGGTCGAGCGCGTGACCGGACTGGTCTCGCACCCGGAGACGGCCCGCTCGACCCGCGATTACCTCGCCACGTACGTCAACGGGCGGTACGTCACCGCGAGCGCGCTCCGCGAGGCGACCCTCGACGCGTACGGCGGCCAGCTGGCCCCCGACCGCTACCCGTTCGCCGTCCTCTTCGTCGAGGTCCCGGCCGGCGACGTCGACGTGAACGTCCACCCCCGAAAGCTGGAGGTGCGCTTCGACGAGGAGCCCGCGGTCCGCTCGGCGGTCGAGGCGGCCGTCGAGGACGCGCTGCTCGACCACGGGCTGATCCGGTCGACGGCACCCCGCGGGCAGTCGGCCCCCGACGAGACCGCCGTCAGCCCGGAGGCTCCGACCGACGAGGCCGTGGGCGGCGCGGACACGGATCACGAACGCGCCGCGCGCGACTGGCGCGACCCGCCGAGCGCGTCCGGGTCGGCGACGACGCCCGAGCAGTCAGCGGCGGCGGAGTCGACGGAGGACCCCGCGAGCCCGACGGAACTCGCCCCCGACGACGAGGCGGCGTGGGCGGTCGACGACCTCGGCGGCGGCGCGGACGAGGACGCCGACGTGGCGGGCGAGGGCGCGAGCGCCGGATCGAACGGCGGACTGGCCCCCGGAGCGAGCGACGACACTCGACCGTCGCCCCGGAGCTGGCAGGACGACTCGGCAGGGACCGGCGCGGAATCGGCGACGGAGAGCGACTCGCGCGGCGGCGAAACCGGCGGCGTCACCGAGGGCGCGACCGGCTCCGTCGACCGCGACGCCGGCGGATCGGACCCGGACACGCCGGTCGGAAGCTCTCCGACCGCCGGGGACGCGGAAGCCGACGACGCGTCGTCGGAAAAATCGAAGGAGGAAGCCCCCTCGGACGCGACGCGTTCGGCTCCCCGAGTGCGATCCGCGACCCGACAGCGGACGCTCGACGGCGAGGCGACCGGGAGCGAGCGCGAGTTCGACTCGCTGCCCCGGCTGCGGATACTCGGTCAGCTCCACGAGACGTACGTCGTCGCCGAAGCGCCGGACGGCCTCGTGCTGATCGACCAGCACGCCGCCGACGAGCGGGTGAACTACGAGCGGCTCAAGGCCGTCTTCGCGGACGGCGCGGACGCGCAGGCGCTCGCCGAGCCGGTCCGCATCGAACTTACCGCCCGCGAGGCGGCGCTGTTCGAGGAGTTCGTCGACGACCTGACCGGGATCGGCTTCCGCGCCGAGCGGGCGGGCGACCGCGAGGTCGCGGTGACGGCCGTCCCGGCCGTCTTCGACGCCGCGCTCGACCCGGACCTCCTGCGGGACGCCCTGTCGGCGCTGGTCGACGACGCCGCCGCGGGCGACGAGCCGGTCACGGACGCCGTCGACGAACTGCTCGCCGACCTCGCGTGTTACCCCTCGGTGACGGGCAACACCTCGCTGACCGAGGGGCGGGTCGTCGACCTCCTCGACCGGCTCGACGGCTGCGAGAACCCGTACGCCTGCCCGCACGGCCGGCCGGTCGTCATCCGACTGGACCGCGAGGAGATCGGGTCCCGCTTCGAGCGCGATTACCCGGGTCACGGCGGTCGACGCGCCGAGTGATCCCCGGGCGTAGCCCGCTCGTACGTGGCCGCGGAGCGAGGCGGAAGAGCAGCTCGATATCAGTACTGATACTCTCGGGAGGCCGTTTAACACGTTGGTTCCCCTGATAGATCGTATGCCGATCGCAGCGGTGAAAGACAGCTATGGAGCAAAATTGGGCGTCGGATACGTCGCGACGGGGGCGTTTATCGTCGCCGTCGGCGTGGTCACCGACGACGCGAACGCGACGGTCGTCGCGGCCGTCGCCGGACTACTGACGTTGGGGTCGATCAACGCGGCCGAGACGATCGCCAGCGTCACCGAAATCGGGGAGCAGACGCGGCGCGTCGCCAACGGCGACATCGACCGAGAGGTCCGATCGACGAGGACAGACGAGTTCGGACAGCTCGCGGGGTCGATCGAGGACATGCGACTCTCGCTGAAGGACCGACTGGCCGAGATGGAACGGACGCAGGAGGAGCTGGAGGACGCCCGGACGGAGGCGACGGAGATGGCCGACCGGTACCGCCGGACCGCCGACCGGTACGCCGACGTGATGGAGCAGGCGGCGACCGGCGACCTCACGCGGCGCGTCGACGTCGACGAGAGCGACGAGAGCCTCGCGACCGTCGGGAAGTCGTTCAACCGGATGATGGACGACCTCCAGGCGACCGTTGAGACGGTCCGCGAGATGGCCGACCGGATCGAGGCCGACGCCGGCGAGATGGCGGAGATGAGCAACGAGGTCGAACAGCGCGTCGCCAGCGCGACCGGGAGCGCGACGACGATCCGCGGGCAGGCGAGCGACCAGCGCGCGGAACTGGAGTCCATCGCGGCCGACATCGAGACCGTCAGCGCGTCCGCCGAGGAGATCGCGGCGACCGTCGACGACCTCTCCGACCGGAGCGAGACGGTCGCGGCGACGAGCGACGACGCCCGGAGCTCCTCCGAGAGCGCGCTGAACGAGATGGCGGAGGTCGAGGCCGAGGCGGAGCAGGCCGTCGACCGGGTCGAGCAGCTTCAGGAGGGGATGGACGAGATCACCGAGATCGTCGACATCATCGGCGAGATCGCGGAACAGACCAACATGCTCGCGCTGAACGCCTCCATCGAGGCGGCGCGGGCCGACGGCTCCGGCGACGGGTTCAGCGTGGTCGCCGAGGAAGTGAAGGGGCTCGCCGAGGAGACGCAGTCGCGCGCGAACGAGATCGACACGATGATAGACGACATCGCCGACCAGACCGAGGAGGTGACGGTGTCGATCCGCTCGACGCAGGAGCGCGTCCAGACCGGGACCGATACCGTCGAATCGACGCTGTCCGACATCGAGACCATCGCCGACTCCGTCGACGAGATCAGCCGCTCGCTCGGTGAGATCCGCCGGACGACGGCCGATCAGGCCGACACGGTACAGGACACTGCCGGCTCGGTCGACGAGATCACGGAACTCAGCACGGAGACCGCGGAGGCGGCGGAGGAGACCGCGGCGGAGATCCAGGAGGGGCAGTCCGTCGTCGAGGACGTGTCCGACTCGCTGCGCGAGTTCCAGACCGACGCCGTGACGACGCTTCAGGACCGCGTGTCCGCATTCACCATCGAAACGGACGAGTCCGCCGCCGCCGGCGGGCCGGCCGCGGAGGCCGGGACCGCGCGTCCGCAGGCGACGACCGACGGGGGTGCGCGATGACGGACCCGGTCAGCGCCGCCTACTGGGTGGCCGCGTTCGGCTTCCTCGTCGGAGTCGGGATCACCGCCGTGCTGTACCGGAAGCTGAACGGGTCGGCCCACCGCGGTCGGCTGGCGGCGCTGGCGATCATCCCCGGTTTCGCCGGGATCTGTTACGTCGGGATGGCGCTGGGGATCGGGACGTTCACCGTCGACGGCGTCGAGTTCGTCGGGCTCCGCTACGCGGACTGGATCATCACCACGCCGCTTCTGGTCGGGTTCATCGGCTACGTCGCGGGCGCGTCGCGTCGCGCCATCGCGGGCGTGATGCTCGCCGACGCGCTGATGATCGCGTTCGGTGCCGGTGCGGTCCTCACGGGCGGGACGCTCAAGTGGGCGCTGTTCGGCGTCTCCGCGGTGTTCCACGTCTCGCTCTTCGCGTACCTGTACGTGATCTTCCCGCGGTCGGTCCCGGACGATCCGATGCAGAAGGGGCTGTTCAGCCTGCTCAAGAACCACGTCGGGCTGCTGTGGCTGGCGTACCCGTTCGTCTGGCTGATGGGGCCGGCGGGGATCGGCTTCACCGGCGGGGTGGCCGCCGCGCTGACGTACGCCTTCCTCGACGTGCTGGCGAAGGTGCCGTACGTCTACTTCTTCTACGCCCGGCGGCGGGCGTTCCTCGACATCGAGAGGACGGACGTCGCGACCGGGAGCGACGCGCCCGGCGCGCTCGGCGACGACGCGCCCGCCGCGGCGGACTGAACGGCGGTCTGTCGCCGCGGCCGCAGAGAGGTACGTTTTAGGCGACCGCGGTGGACCCACGCGTATGGAACGCGTAGCGATCGTCGGCGCGTCGATGACCCCGTTCGGGCAGCGCGACGCCTGGGTGCGGGAGCTGCTGGCGGAGGCGGGCGCGGCCGCGCTCGACGACGCCGGCGTCGACGGCGACGACCTCGATCACCTGTACGTCTCGAACATGGCCAGCGGCGAGTTCGAGGGCCAGACCGGCGTCCCGAACGCGCTCGCCCACGATCTGGCGGCCCAGCCGGCCTACACCGCCCGGATCGACCAGACCTCGTCGTCGGGCGGCGCGGGCGTGTACGCCGCGTGGCAGTCCGTCGCCTCGGGCGCGAGCGACCTCACCATGCTCGTCGGCGGCGAGAAGATGACCCACCGGACGACCGCGGAGGCGACCGACGTGATCGCGTCGCTCACGCACCCCGTCGAGTACAAACACGGCGTGACGCTCCCCTCGTTCGCGGGCCTCACCGCCCGCCTGTACCTCGACGAGTACGACGCGCCCCGCGAGAGCCTCGGGAAGGTCGCGGTGAAGAATCACAGGAACGGCGTGGACAACCCCCACGCGCAGTTCCGGAAGGAGGTCGACCTCGACACGGTGCTGGACTCGCCGATCGTCGCCGACCCGCTCCGGCTGTACGACTTCTGTCCGATCACGGACGGCTCCGCGGCGCTCGTGTTCTGTCCGGAGTCGGTCGCCGAAGAGTACGCGCCGGACGGGAACTACGCCGTCATCAGCGGCATCGGCGGCGCGACCGACACCCACGTCGTCCACGAGCGCGCCGACCCGACGACGATGGGCGGCGTCGTCGACTCCTCCGAGGTCGCCTACGAGATGGCCGGAATCGGGCCGGACGACGTCGACGTGGCGGAGCTCCACGACATGTTCACCATCCTCGAGTTCCTTCAGAGCGAGGACCTCGGCTTCTTCGAGAAGGGCGAGGGGTGGAAGGCCGTCGAGGAGGGCGTCACCGACCGCGACGGCGACCTCCCGATCAACACCTCGGGCGGGCTCAAATCGAAGGGCCACCCGCTCGGGGCCAGCGGCGTCGCACAGGTGTACGAGATATTCCAGCAGGTAACCGGGAACGCCGGCCCGCGGCAGGTCGAGGCCGACACCGGCCTCGCCTGTAACGTCGGCGGGTTCGGGAACTGCGTGACCACGACGGTTCTGGAGGGAAGCCAATGAGCGACACCGAGAGCGGCGAGACGGGAGCGGGCGACGAACCGACCTTCGAGGCGGCGGAGTACGCGGACGGGACAGTCACGTACCCGCCCCACACCGTGGGACCGAACGGAGCCGAGCGCGTCGGGACGATCGACCTCCGCGAGCGCGAGGCGCGCGTCGTCACGTGGACGACCTCGACGGCGACGCCCCCGGGCGTCCGCGAGCCGAACACCCTCGCGATCGTCGAGTTCGAGATGGGCGACGGCTACGACGGCCCGCCGGTCCGCGCGCTCGGGCAGATCGCGCCGCGCGACGGCGCGGACGGCAGCGGTGAGGGCGGCGGCGAGGACGCCGAGCAGTTCGACGTGGAGATCGGCGACCGCGTCGAGCCCGTCTGCGCCGACGAACTGCGCGAGCCGGGCGCGGGGATCCGGGAGCCGGAGAGCCAGGACTGGGACGGGTTCCGGTTTCGCCCGATCTGAGGGGCCGGTGTGACCGGGGGCTCAGGCCGTCTGCGGCCGCTCTTCCAAGGGTACCTCGGAGCACTCGACCTCGAACCTCGCGCCGTCCTCGTCGCTCTCCGAGACCGCGATCCGCCACCCGTGCGCCCTGACGATGTCCCTGACGATCGCGAGCCCGAACCCGGTCCCCTCCCGGTTGGTCGTGTACCCCTGTTCGAGCACCCGATCGCGTTTGTCCTCGGGGATCCCCTCGCCGGTGTCTTCGACGTAGAAACCGAACGTCTCGGACAGCGATCCGACCCGAACGGTCAGACCCGTCGTCTCGTTGTGTTCGGCGCTGTTCCGGTACAGGTTCTCGAAGACGTTGAGCAGTCGGTCCCTGTCAGCGTCGAGGGCGAGCGACGTGTCGACGACGAGGTCGGCCTCGGCGGTGTCGACGTTCTGCCACGCGGTGTGGGCGATGTCCTCGAGCCGGACTTCCGTGGCTTCGGAGATTACCTCGCCCGACCGAGCGAGCGTGAGGGCGTCGCTGATGATCGCCTCCATCCGTTCGAGCTGACGCTGGACCGTCTCGATCGAGTCGCCCTGTTCGCTTTGGGCGTCCGTTTCGAGCATGTCTACGTGACCTGTCGCGACGTTCAGCGGGTTTCGGAGGTCGTGCGAGACGATGCTGGCGAACTGGTCGAGCCGCTCGTTCTGCCGTTCGAGCTTCCGCTTCTGCCGCTCCTTTTCGGTGACGTCGCGAGAGTTCAGCACGATGCCCTCCACGAACTGGTCATCCAGGAGGTTCCGCGCCCGCACTTCGAGGACCCGCCATTCCCCGTCGGCGTGGCGGAACCTGACCCTGTAGGAGCTTGTGTATCCGTATTCGGTGCCGTGGGCGGAGAGTTCGGCGCTGAGTTCGTCTCGGTCGTTGGGATGAACGTTCTCGATGACGTTCGCACCGATCAACGCCGTCGGCACGTAGCCGAGAATCTCTTCCACCGACTGGCTGACGTGCGTGATGTCCCCGTCCTCGTCGATCACCGCGATGACGTCCGAAGACCGTTCGATGAGTCGTTCGAACCGCTTTTCGGTGATGTGTCGCTCCGTGACGTCGCGGTAGATCAACAACGACCCGATCGCCGTTCCGGTCCGGTCGGTCAACGGCGTTCGGTTGATATCGAAGAACCGCAGCGACCCGTCGCGCTCGACGGTCACGTCCGAGTCGCCGGTGCGCTCGTCGAACGAGTCATACAGCGGTACGACCTCGGCCGCCGGTCGCCCGACTGGTTCACCGGCCCCCTCCTCGAGCAGCTCCACACCGGCCACGTTCACGTCGACGACGCGGTCGTCGGTGTCGACGACGTACACCGGGTCGACCATCTCGTCGACGAGAGTATGCCTCGCGACGGGGGCCAGATCGAGGAAGCCGAACCTGAAGAGCGCGACGGCGAACACGACGCCGGTGGCCGTGTTGGCGAACGCGGTCGGGTCGAAGGCCGCCGACAGGTCACCGCTGTACAGGAGGAGGAAACTACCGATGACCGGGATGATTCCGCCCGAGAGCATCAACAGAACCTGAGTACGGTATCGGCCGCCGCGCCTGACCCCGAAGACGAGCAGCAACGAGTACGTGGTGAGTATCAGGGCGTAGATGTACGCCAGCGTCAGCCAAAACAGCGGCCCGTTCGCCCGGTCGACCGCGGCCAGCGGGGCACTGCTGCTAAACCCTTGGACGGTCCACAGAAGGTCGTGTACCGGTGCGGTCACGATGAGCGCGAAGGTGGCGACCGGCAACGCGAGCAGGAGTGCCCAGTAGCGGCGAGTGAGAACTGACTCCCGACCGGTGTATATCAGTCCGAAGCGGAGTTGGGTCGGCCCGAGTCCGAGGATCCCGGCGAATTTGACGACTGTCCCGACCTGATACAGCGAGAGCGTGGTGCTCCCGGCGCGGATTCCGGTGCCCAGCGAGTAGAGAGACACGCAGATCATCACCAGCGAGAACGCGACTGCGCCGCGCACCTCCCTCCGTCGAACCGCGACAGCGGCAATCCCGAGGTTCAACCCGGAGATCCCGAACAGCGCCCAGGTGATCATACCGGGTGAAAATCCCATACGACGACAGATTCGCACGCGACAGATAAACCCACGGACATTTTCTCAGGTGTGGTAATAAGACTCGATCTGATTCGCCATTGGTGGTCCGACGAGTCAGAGGAAATCGAATCCAGGCGCTTTGTAGATGATTTAGAGTATTTAGACAGACAACAATTCCTAAAATTCGATTCTTGTGGCGCGAGAACCGGCGAGAAATTTCGAGTCAGTTTGACTGAGCGGCTGTCGAGAGCGGGTGTAGAGCGGGCCGGGACAGTGCGTGGGGTGGCGAACGAGCGCGTCATCGATCCGAGGCGGGCGGGGCAGGCCGCAACCAACGGCGACGACTCACACCCGCCGGTAGTCACCGAGTCGCGTCCCGTCCAGCAGGTACGCGTCGCCGGCGGGCAGCGTGTCGGGGAGGAACGGCGCGAGGAACGACTGCCCCTCGACGTTGACCCACGTACCGCCGGATCGCTCGTTGAACGCGGGGAAGATGACGAGTTCCGGCGGATCCTCGACGGCCGCCGCGTCCGGACCGGGGTCGCCGACGAACGCCGTCGGATCGACCGGACCCCGGAGCCACGCGCGCTCGACGCGGGAGCCGCCGACCGCGTCCTCCAGCCGGACCTGCGGGTGCTCGTGGCCCATACAGACCACGTCCGCGTCGAGGAGGGCGGGGTCGGGCCACGTGTGGCCGTGGACGACGCCGACGGTCCCCCCGCGCCCGTCGGCCGACTCCGCTCCGAGCAGTCCGCCGGCGGGGTCGATCACGTCGAGGTCGTCCGCGAACGCCTCCGCGACCCCCGCGTCGTGGTTCCCCTCGACGAGCGTCATCGGCACGCGGTCGGTGACGGCGCGGACCAGCGTCTCCAGCTCCTCCCGCTCGTCGCCGTCGGGCGCGCCGATCCGGTGCGCGAGGTCGCCGAGGACGACGAGCCGGTCGGCGTCGGTCTCTGCGAGCAAGCCGACGAGCCGCTCGCGGCGCGCGTCGGCCCGGGAGTCCAGTTCGACGCCGCGCTCGTAGCGCAGGCCGACCTCGACGCCGGCGTGGACGTCGGCGACGAGCAGCGCGCGCTCGGTCTCGAGGTCGGCCACGGCCGCCGGCTCGCCGACGACCGGCTCGACGGCGGGCGACGCGGCGGTGCCCATCAGATCGGTTTCAGCAGGCCGTCGCCCGGCTCGTAACACTGCCCGCTCATCAGCGCGTCCTGGATGGCGTCCTCGACCGCGCCGGGGTCGACGCCGTGGTCGTCGGCGACGCGCTCGACGACCGCCTCGCGGGGCGCGCCGTCGCCGTCGTCGAGGTCGTCCATCGCCGCGACCGCCGCGGCTTCGAGGTCGACCTCGGCGTCCTCGTCGTCGGTGTCGGCTTCCCCGCCGGCGTCGGTCGCCGTGTCGCCGTCAGTCGGCGGTTCGGCGGCGTCGCTCCCGTCATCCTCGGTGACGGCCGCGTCGTCCGCGGTCGCTCCGCCCCCGTCGACCGGCTCCTCGGTGAGATCCTCCGGATCGGGCACGTCGATGTCGGCCTCGCCCGGCTCGCCGACCTCGGTCCCGGTCGAGAAGTCCGTGCCGAACTCGGACTCGATCTCCTCGCGCTCCTCCTCGTCGAGCTGGTACATGTCGTCGGCGTCCGCGTCCGGATCGAGGTCCGGGGTCGCGTCCGTACCGTCGTCCGCGGCCGCGTCCGTGTCGGTCTCAGCGGTCGTCCCGTCGTCGCCGCCGACGTCGAAGTCGCCGAGTCCCCCGTCGTCGGTCGCGGTGTCCGCGGCGTCGGTCGTATCGGCTGCGCCGGGCGTCGGGTCCGCCTCCGCGGCCGAGTCCGGCTCTGTTTCCGCGGTCGAGTCCGGCTCCGCCGATTCCGACTCCGCAGTTGAGTCCGGCTCCGCCGATTCCGACTCCGCGGTCGACCCAATCTCGGACGACTCCGACGCGTCGGCGGTCGGTTCGGTGCTGCTCTCGTCGGAATCGAGTTCCGAGTCGGCCGCGACGGAGGCGGGCTCCGAGTCGTCCGCGCCGACGGCCGGCTCCGCCCCGGCGGTGGATCCCTCGTCGGCGAGTTCCCCGCCGGTCGCCGTCGCCGACGTCTCGACCGTCACGTCCGTCTCGGGGAGGGGGCCGATGGCCGCGTCGCCGCCCTCCTCGGGGAGCAGTTCGAGGGCGCGGACCTCCTCGCGGTCGCCCGCGATCAGTTCGAGGGCGTCGACCGCGAGCCGTCGGACCGCCTCGGCGTAGGCCGGGGTCGTCCCGTAGTGGTCGAGCGCCTTCGGGATCCCGGCCGCCAGCGGGGCGGGCGCGCCGCCCGCCTCCAGCGCCGCGCGGAGGTCGTCGCCGCGAAGGTCGGATTCGAGCGCCTCCGCGAACACCGCGAGGCGGTCGAGCGTCGCCTCCGCCGCGGAGACGACCCACCGGTCTCGCGTGTCGGCGTCGACCTCGTTGAGGCTCTCCGGGCGGACGGAGGTGAACACGCGGTCCGAGTCCTCCGGCTCGAAGGTGCGCGCCTTGCCCGTGAGCGCGACGAACGCCGGCGGCTCGGCGCGTTCGAGGAAGGTCTGCGCCTCCGGCTGGTACTGGCCGGCGTAGGTGACGAACGCGCCGGAGGGGTCGATGACGCGTCCGCGCCGCGTCTCGTCGTTGACGCGCTCGACCTCGGTGAGCACGCCCGCGGTGAACAGGCGGTTCACGCGGGCCCCCGTGGGGGTCACCACGTAGTTCGGGGCGCGCTCCTCGTCGCTCTCCGAGTACGACAGCGAGGCGTCGTCGAACTCGGCCGCGAACACCCGGTAGGCGACCTCCCGCGCGCCCGGCCCGTCGTCGCTCATTCGCCCACCTCCGCGAGCGCGGCGCGGGCGGCGTCCGCCGGGTCGTCGTCGGCGAGCGCGAACTCGTCCGCGTCGAGGTTCGCGCCGTAGTCGTCGACCGAGAGGTTGCCGCGGACGCGGTAGGCGCGCCCGACGAGGGCGTCCGCGATGTCGTCGGCGACCACCTCCTTGTCCATCGCGTCCTTCGCGGCGGCGAGGGCGTCGTCGAGGCCGCCGCCGTACACCTCGGCGGTGAGTTCGTCGTCCAAGACGACGGTGACGGTGTCGGTGCTGTCGTCGAGGATCGCCTTCACGCGCAGGTCGTCCTCGCCGTCCACGTCGCCGTGGCTCCGGCACTGCCCGTTCTGGACGACCCGGCCGCACTCCGGACAGCGCTCGATGAGCCCGGAGCCGTCCCGGATCTCCAAGACGTTCCCGACGACCTCGACGTCGAACATCCCGCCGGAGGCGACCGCGTCGGCGACCGAGAGCCGCGGGGCGTCCTCGGCGACCTCCACCGGGTCGGGGAGCGGCGTCACCGTCGAGAACTCGGTGAGGTTGAGCGAGGGGACGCCGCGGAACTCGCGGACGTACACGTCCTCGATCCGGAGGTCCGCGCCCGCCTCCAGCTCCGAGCGCGGCTGCCAGTCGGTGAAGGGGAGCTTCGCGGTCTCGTCGCCGACGACGCCCTCTAAGATCTCCGTCTCGCCGTCGCGCCCGGAGATGGTCTTCTCGTCGACCTCCAGCACGCGGACCTCCACGTTGCGCCCGCGGTCGCCCGCGGCGATGTCGACGAGGCTGCGGTCGCCGCCCACCTCGCGGTCGACCTCGACCGCCTCGTCGGCGATGGCGACCGTGGTCGAGTCGTTGAGGTTGAGCTCCGGCTTCCCCTCCCACTCGCGGACGCCGGCGTTGCCGATCGTCAGGGAGTCGCCCGGCTCGAACCCGAAGTCCTGCCACGCGGTGTAGGAGATGACGCCCGTCCCGTCGGCGATCTCCCCCTCGCGGATCGTGAGGTCGTCGCCCTGATATCGGATCGTCCGCGTCCCCTGCGTGAGCACGCGGACGGTGACCGTCACGCCGTCGTGGTCCGTCGTGATCTCGCCCACGTCGACGGAGTCGGGCGTGGGGGTCGACCCGCCCCCGCCGCCGCCGTGTTTCCGGCGGACGCTCTGTTTCGCCTCGTCGATCGGGACGCTGTACTCCAGTAAGTTCTCCAGGTCGGCTTTGACCTCCTCTTTGTCGACGCCGAGGTCGGAGGCGAGCTCCTCGGCATGGCTGTTGACGTCCATCGGAGCGAGGTTCGGCGCGGCCGCACAAAAGGATTCACCACCCGCGGGCCCCCGGCGCGCGTGTTCGGTCGCGGGGGCGTCGGCACAGCTAAATCCCTCCCGTCCGCACGGGGTCATATGGACGACACCGACATCGAGGTCGACGCGCGTCTCACGGGGGACCGCACCGTCATCGACGTGACGGGGACGCGGGACGTCGCCGTGGTCGTGCGCTCCGCCGGCGGCGAGCGGATCTACCTCCCGCCGGAGGGGTTCGACGACCCGGTCTCCGGGTCGCCGTACACCTCGCCGTACCAGGGACACGGGGCGGGCGGCGAGGAGAGCCCCTACGGCGGCGGGAGCGGGAGCACGCGGGGGGTGATCGAGACCGCCGACGGCTTCCGGGTCACCCACCCGGAGCCGGTGACCGAGTTCGACGTGTACCGGGGCGCGGAGAACTGAGCGACGACCGCGGACAAACGGATAACAGAGCGGATCAGGCGACGTCTTCGTACACGGCGAGCGTGTCCTCCGCGACCGCCGACCACTCGCGGCGCTCGTAGGCGGGCGGCTCCTCGCGGTCGAGCGCCTCGATCATCCCGTCGACGATCGACTCGGAGTCCGTCTCGACCTCGACGAGGCAGTCGTCTGGCAGCACCTCGGCGACGCCCGAGCGGGTCGCGACGACCTGCGTCCCGGCCTCCAGCGCCTCGGTGATGGTGATGCCGAACGGCTCCGCGTACGACGGCGAGACGAACGCGTCCGAGGCGGCGTAGTAGTCCCCCAGTTCGGCCTCGGGGACGTAGCCGACGAACTCGACGCGGTCCTCGATGCCGAGCAGCTCGACGAACCGCTTCAGCTGTTCGGTCTGGTGCCCCGACCCGCCGACGACGAGCGTCGCGTCGCGGCCGCGGAGCTTCTTCATCGCGTACAGCAGGTGGGAGATCCCCTTCTGGTCGGTGTGGCGGCCGACGAAGAACAGCATCTCGCCGTCGATCCCGAGGTCCGAGCGGACGTCCTTCCCGGAGAACTGCGGCGTCGAGAAGCCGTTGTACACGACCCGCGAGTCCGCGTCGTACAGCTCCTTGATGTCCTTGCGGACGATCTCGCTGACCGCGACGTTCGTGTCGGCGGCGTTCGCGAGCCGGCGCTCGGTCTCGACCTCGCGGCTCGGCGGGTCGATGTTGCGGTCGCTCGCCAGCGAGTGGAACGACGAGACCCACGTGGCGTCCGACTCGCGGGCGGCGGCGCGGCCGGGCCCGTAGCCGAACCAGTCGTGCGTGTGGATCACGTCGCGGTCGGGCGCGAGTTCGGCGAACCGGTCGGAGAGCTGCCCCACGCGCGCGGCCACGTCGCCCTCGCCGGTCTCGACCGGTTCGAGCCCCGGCTCGTCGTCGGGCGCGAACTCCGCGGGCAACACCAGCGTGACGTCGACGCCGAGGTCGTCGCGCAGCCCGGTGAACAGTTCTCCGACGTGGACGTCGAGTCCACCGGTGATGTTCGGCGGGAACCCCCATCCCAGCATGAGTACGCTCGGCGGCATGTCCCCCCGTTTCGGGAGTCGGCACTTAGGTATGCCCCTCACGGGAGCGGCCGCGCGGCGTGGGGAGCCGCCGCTCGGAGCGCGAGGGCCGCCGCTCTCCGGATCGAGAAAACGATGCCGGGCGTTCGCGTGAGAGAACGGAGAGAGTCAGGCCGCGCGGACCGCGTCGCGGAGCGCGTCGGTGCGTTCGGTGATCGACTCGGCGGCGTCCGCGAGCACGTCGAGCGGGTCGCCCTCCTCGGCCTTGACGGTGAGGACCGGCTCGGTCTGGCCGCCGGACTGCTCGGGGTTCACGTCGTAGGTCGCGGCCGCGACGTCCTCCGACTCCAGCAGCGCGCCCTTCAGCACATTCATGAACGTGTGGTCCTCGCCCGCGATCTCGATGTCGAGCTCCGTGTCGGTCTTCTCGATGACCCGCAGTTCCATAGTCGTGAGGTCGGGCGAGCGGCGTTTCAAGCTTTCGTCTCCCGGAGTATCGGCGGATGCGGACGGGTCGCACGCCGCCCTGCCGATCGCTCGGAGCCGCGATCGGCGGCACCGCTCTCGGGTCGATAAACGGAGAACGGCTGCCGGCGGTCGGCGACGGCGTTACTCGTCGGCGTCGACGGCCACTTCGTCGGCGTCGACGTCGACCGAGGCCTCCTCTTCGGCGGCGACCTCGCGCGGGCGCGCTTCGAGGGTCAGCTTCTGGACCTCGACGCGGCGCAGCGGGTAGATCTCCTTGGCGTCGCCGTAGATGGCCGACGAGAGGTTCCCGTCGACGATCGCGTCGAGGAACGCCTCGAAGGTGCGCTCCTCGGCGGCGGCGTGGACCTTGTCGATCATCACGCGGCGGATCGCCTTCTCCTGCGAGCGGTCCGCCTTCTTCGTCGTCAGGGCGACGGGCTGGACGCGGATGCGGTAGTCGTCGGTCGTCAGCACCGTGATCGACGCCTCGACCTTCGAGGCACCGCGGCGGACGAGCGAGCGCAGGTAGTCGCGCGTCAGCTCGTACTTGATGAACTCGGTGTACGCCGAGTCGCTGCCGACGTCGGTGATCTTGAACGTCAGCTTCGTGTTGTTCGCGTTGGAGTCGCCCGTCAGCTGATCGAGCGTCGTCGTGATCGTGCGCCCGACGACCTGCTGGGGCTCCTCGGCGAGGGTCTCGCCGAGCTCCTGCCGGTCGAACTGTTCGGGCGCTAGCACGGTGTACCAGCGCTTCTGTTCTCTGCTCTTGGATACGGATCGTTCGCTCATGTGTCGGTTTGTGTGTCGGTGTCGGTCGTCTGCGGTTCGTCTGCGGAGTCGGAGTGCGGTTCCGTTGCGGCGTCGGCGTGTGGTCCGTCGGCGGCGTCGCTCCGAGACGCGTCCGTCCCGGCGTGCGCTCGACCGCGTTCGACGACGCGGTCGGCGACGCGCAGGTTCACGAGGTGGTCGTCCAGCGTCGACTGGAGTCCGCCCGCCGTCGGTCGCGCGACGGTACAGGCGACGACGTCGCCGTCGACGCGCGTGCGCATCGAGTCGGTCTCGTCCGGCCCGAGCGCGGCCGCGACCGTCGCGGCGTCCGCGTGCGTCGTCCGGACCGTCGCGGTCCGGTCGGCGTCGCCGCCGGTCGGTCCGGCGTCGTCCGACGGGGAGGCGTCCTCGACCATCTCAGATCGCCTCCCGGAGCGCGGCCAGCGCCGCGGTGAGTTCGTCCCCGTTCGAGTTGTCGACGGCGATCCCGCCGCGCGCGGCGGTCCCCCAGCCGTCGCCGCCGACCTCGGCGGCGGCGGTCCGGCAGGCGTCGCCGAGCCCGGCCGGGTCGGCGGCCGCGTCGCCCGCTGTGCGACGCCCGCCGGTCCCGGCGACCGCGAGCCGCCCCGCGGTCTCGTCGACCGCGACCGCGACCGGCTCCGGCGACCGGAAGTCCCGGACGAGCCGGGCGACAGTCGGCAGGATCGAGGGTCCGGCGTCGACCGCGGCGGCGTCGACGCGGGCGACGACGCAGCCGTCGTACCGGCCGACCGTCGCCGCGTCGAGCGCGCGGTGGGCCGCCAGTCCGTGGCGGGACCACGCGTCAAGCGCGGCCGCCCGGAGCGACTCGTCCGGGTCGCTCGCGAGCGCGAGCGCGATCCCGGTCCCGGGTGCTTCCCGGGCGAGCGCGTCGAGTACGTCGGCGTAGCCGCCGACCGTCTCGAACGGACCGTCGGTCGCGTACGGGCGGAGCGCGCGCTCGACCGCCGAGGCCGCGCGCTCGCTCGCCGCGTCGCCGTCGACCGCGTCGACCGCGACCAGCGACGCGAAGCGCCGGCGGTCGTCGGCGTCGGGGTCGGCCGGCAGCCCGATGGGAGCGAGCGCGTCGCGCGCCGCCTCCGGGTCGCCGGAGTACCGGGTCACGGCGAGCATCGAGGCCGCGAGGGCCTCGGCCCGCGAGGGCGCGTCCGCGTTCCCGCCTGAGACCGGGAGTGCGACGCCGGGCCGTCGCTCGACGCGGCCGGCCCGTTCCGCGGCGTCGAGCGCGTCGCCGGAGCCGTCGGCACCGGGGATCGACCCCGCCGCGACGACCCCGGCCAGCGCGACCACGGGGTCGGGTTCGACGCCGAGCGCGCGGGCGACCGCGAAGGCCGCCGTGCTCGCCGGTCGCCCGGCCCCGGGGACGGCGTGCGGTCCGCGGTCGACGCCGACGGTCACCGCGACGCCGTCGTCGACGTCGGCGGGGACGGGGTCGCGGTCGACCCGCGCCTGGAACGGCGTGCCGGCCGCTCTGAGCGCTCGCGCGAGCAGCCCCGCGGCTGCCAGCGCGTCGCCGTCGTCGGTCGCGACGAGCCGGACGAACGGCGCGTCTGCGAGGACGCCGGCGAGCGCGTCGGGGGCGGGCGTGGCGGAGGTCGCTTCGGTCATGTGGTGTGCGTCGTCGTCTGCCGCGTCGGTCGTGGGTGCCGCTGCCGCTACGGACGCGTTACTCCTCGAGGTACTCGACCGCGTTCTCGTAGGTGTACGTGAACTCCTCGTCGATCTCGTCGCCGCGGTAGTAGTCCGCGAGGCGGCGGATCTTCGACTCCGTGTTCTGGAGCGCGCGCTTGTTCTGGTGGTCCTGCCCGTTCTCCTCCATGTGTTCGCGCAGGCGGATCGCCTGCGACATGAGGTTGCGGAGGTCCTCGGGGAGGTCGGCGTCGGCGTCGTGCTCTTCTAAGATCTCGGTGACCTTCTTGCCGGTCGCCAGCTTCACGTCGGGGACCGGGACGCCCTTGACGCCCTCGTCGCGCAGCTTGAGGCCGATGACGCTGGGGTCGTGGCCCTGCTCCGCCAGTTCGACGACGCGGGACTCGATGTCCTCGGCGTCGACGTCGCTCCACTCCGGGGTCTCGTCCGTCGCCGGTTTGTCCGAACCGGACGAACCGCGACGGCGCGTGTGCATTCGTGCCATTGGCTGTGAGTTGGAACGGCACAACCGCAACGTGACCGCGACTCCGCGCGGCGCGGCTACGGACCGCTCGGCGGACCGAGCGGTCCGATCGGACGGCCCGCGCGAGCGGACCGCCCGACCGCGACGCCGGAGGCGTCGGCGCACTGCTACATTCCCAAGCCGCGGGCGAACAGGCCCCCGGCACGTCGGATCTGCAGCTGTGCTGTTCCCGTTCGAGACCTCGCCGTCGGGGTTCTTAAGCGTGTTCTTGTGGGGACGAGCGCCGTGCGTCCGCCCCTCGGTCCGTCCCGACGCCCGTCGCCGGTTTTGTTCCGCGCGAATGCTCCGCGGAGGGGAGGATTTAGGTGGGTGGTCGGTTTTCGCAGGGGTGTGACCCACGAATGACCGACACGAGAGAGGCGGCCCGGCCCGCGGCGGACGGCGGGGAGCCGCCGAACGGCAGCGAGTTCGGCGTCGGCGACGAGAGCGGCGACGGCCCGCGGATCGAGTTCCGCGGGGGGAAGTGGGCGAGCACGGTCCCGCTCGTCTTCTTCATCGTCTGGGCGATCTTCCAGAGCGGCGTCCTCGGGATCGGCGACACGAACGGGCTGGTCGTCGGCGCGCTGATCGGGACGACGCTCGGGATGTTCCTCGTCCGCGGCGACTGGAAGGCGTACGCGGACACGATCTTCGAGGGGATGACCCAGCGCGTGGCCGCGACCGCGATCGTCGCGTGGCTGTGGGCCGGGATGTTCGCCGAGACGCTCCAAGTCGGGGGCTTCGTCGAGGGGCTCATCTTCGCGGCCGACGCCCTGAACGTCGGCGCGGCGACGTTCCCGGCGGCCGCGCTCGTCCTCTGCGGCCTGCTCGCGACCGGGATCGGCACGGGCTACGGCGCGACCGTCGCGTTCGTGACGCTGTTCTTCCCGGCCGGCGTCCTCGTCGGCGCGAATCCCGTGCTGCTTTTCGCCGCGATCCTCTCCGGGGCCGTCTTCGGCGACAACCTCGCGCCCGTCAGCGACACGACGATCGTGAGCGCGGTGACCCAGGACGCCGACATCGGCGGCGTCGTCGCCTCGCGGTTCAAGTACGCGATCGCGGCCGCGATCCCGGCGTTCGCCGCGTACCTGATCGCGGGGTCGGTCATGTCCGGCGTGAGCCTGGAGGGCTCGGCCGCGCTCCGCGAGTCCGCGAACGCCCTCGGACTCGTCCACCTGCTCTCGATGGGCGTCGTCATCGCGACCGCGGTCGCCGGCCGCCACATCGTCGAGGCGATCTCGTGGGGGCTGATCGTCGCCGTCGTTTTCAACCTCCTCTTCGGCCTGTCGAGCGCGAGCGACATCGTCGCCTTCACGGTCACGGAGGCCGGGTCGCTCTCCGGCCTCCCGGTCGTCACGGTCGGCGAGGCCGCCGGCGTCGGCGGGAGCCTCTACTCGGGCGCGGTCGGGTTCTTCCCGCTGATCGTCCTCACCCTGCTCATCGTCGCGATGGCGCAGGTCATGATCCGCGGCGGCGGCTTCGAGGCGATCCAGGAGTTCCTGTTGAACCGCGTCGCCACGACGGTCCGGCGGGCGGAGTTGACCATGGTCCTCGGCACCGCGACGATCAACGGGATGATCACGATAAACACCGCGGCCGAGATCGCGATCGCCCCGTACATCGCCCGCATCGGCGAGAAGTTCAACATCAACGGCTACCGGCGCGCGAACATCTTGGACGCGAACACCTCCGCGCTCGGCTACATCTTCCCGTGGGCGGGCGGCGTCCTCGTCGGGTATCAGGTGATGGTCGGCCCGGACGGCCTCGGCGCGGAGTACGGCACCGACGCGATGGTCGTCAACCCCATCGACGTCGTCCCCTACGTGTTCCACGGCTGGTTCCTCGTGGCCATCTTCGTCCTCGCCGCGATCACCGGCTTCGGGCGGGAGTACATTCCCGACCGCGCCTCCGAGGAGGTGTCGCGCGCATGAGCGTCTTCGACAAGTTCCTCGCCGGCTTCTCGTTCCGCGGGTCGACGCCGGACTACGCGGCCGGCGACGTCCTCGAAGTGATGGTGACCGGCGTGGAGGACGACGGCGGCGTGGGCGGTGGGACGGCGATCGCTCGCATCGGCGACTCGACGCTCCGTATCGAGGGCGCGCCCGCGGACGCGGTGAACACGCGGGTCATCGTCGACGTGGAGTCGTGGAACGAGACGGAACACCGCGGGATCGGGACGTACCGGGAGACGGTGGGCGAGAGCGCGTTCTAGATCGGTTCTCGCCGAGGCGTTCGTTTTTCGAGTTCGTCGACTCTACCGTTCGCTCGGAGTTCCGGTTACGGCGGGCGTCAGGAACATCGGTTCTGGCCGAACTGAATGAAGGGCTCGTCGTCTCCCTCCTCCCGAT
This sequence comes from Halorubrum hochsteinianum, assembly GCF_023702125.1. Taxonomy (NCBI): domain Archaea; kingdom Methanobacteriati; phylum Methanobacteriota; class Halobacteria; order Halobacteriales; family Haloferacaceae; genus Halorubrum; species Halorubrum hochsteinianum. The sequence goes on from NZ_CP098415.1 coordinate 473,019, forward strand.
GGATCTCGATGTATAACTCCTCGATCGGCTCTTCGTCGTCGGTACACCGGGCGTAGTAGCGGAACCGGTCGCTCACGGACGAGTTATCGATCAGGCTCGCGCGGACGATGTAATCCCGCGCGTCGATAACGTCCGACTCCTGTAGTTCGTACGCAGCGGCCCCGTCGTCCGTGGACGACAGTTCGAACGTCCTCTGTAAAACGATCTCGCCGCCCTCCGGGCGAAGCATTTCGACGTCGAGGACGTGGCTGTCCGAATCGAAGTTCAGAAGCGTTATCGTGAGCTTCGGGTCGGAGAAGGGCGAACTCGCACATCCGGAGAGCGCCGCCAGACCGACCCCGCCACCGAGTGACACGGCTTGACGGCGGCTGAGTTTCATATTTGCGTGGACAAACACCACTCACAAATGTTTTTTCCCGGCCGGTGAGACGGTGTTCAGATAAGGTTTGAAAGTGAGGCGGTGCGTTTTCAAAGTGTTCTATGCCAGAAAACGACCGCCTCAGCGGCTGTTTAGACGAGATCAACTTAGAGTTTGTGGAGCGAGAAGCAACACCGAAGCTGTTGATGAAGCTCAGTATTCAGCTCCATTTGTCTGGACTATCGCTTTCGAATACTGTTTCGTTTCTTGAGGTATTCGGTGTTGATCGAGTTCGATCGACCGTTCATAACTGGGTTCACAAAGCCGACCTACAGCCGGAATCGGATCGGAACCCGAATCACGTCGCGGTTGATGAGACCGTGATTCAACTCGATACTGAGCAATATTGGCTGTACGCTGCTGTCGATCCCGAATCAAATGATCTGCTACACACACGGCTTGAACCGACGAGAAATAACGCGATCGCAGATCGGTTTTTCGCGGAACTCCGCGAAAAACACGACGTAGATGACGCGATCTTTCTCGTTGATGGTGCGGCTCCACTTCAGCGAGCCTGTCGTAAACACGGCCTCGATTTCAGATACGAACGACATGGAAATCGGAACAGCGTCGAACGTGTCTTTCGTGAGGTAAAACGCAGAACTACCAGTTTCTCAAACTGTTTCAGCAACGCCGAAGCAGAAACAGCAAACGAGTGGCTCAGATCCTTTGCCTTCGCATGGAATCAGCTTATCTGAACACTACCGCCGGTGATGCTTCGTTCACTACGTCTGTCGTTCTCGCTGGACACCGTCTGAGACGTTGTTTCAGCGACGATCGTGTCACTCGATACCGTCCCTTGAGAACCGGATCTCGGCGTATCTGACGTCCGTTGTATTCCGGGATCGACTGGACACGACTTCCGAAGCCCCAGCCGCTCGGCTGTACGCTACTGATCCTGTCACGACTGTGACCGCCGAAGCCCCAGCCGTGAGGACTCGCGCGGCTCGTTGCGCGCTTCGGTCGCTCACTCCGTTCGCTCCCTCCAGTGCTTACTTCGCCGTGCTTCGTCCTCACGGCTGCCCCTTCGAGTCCCACCCCACACCGCACAGCAACCGCACCTCACGCCTCCCCAGCCTCGTCGCTGGCCCCTCCGCTTCGCTCCGGGGCCAGCGACTCCCTCGCGCGTGCGACTCGCGCCCTCCGGGCGCTCGCCGGCACGCGCCACCGGAGTCCGGATCGATCACGTCGCGTTCGGGCTCGCGTTGAATCGGACCAGTTCGGCCGGTATCGGCGCGAACCGGCGCGGACCGGGGCGTTTTTGAGGACCACGCGCGAAGCGGAGAGCGTGCTATCGGTCGAGCTACACGCGCACTCCGCGCTGTCGTACGACGGGCGCGACCCGGTCGACCTCCTCTTGGAGCAGGCGGCCGGGGTCGGGCTCGACGCGCTCGCCGTCACCGACCACGACGAGATCGACGCCAGCATCGAGGCGGCCGAGAAGGCCCCCGACTACGGGCTGGTCGGCATCGTCGGCATGGAGGTGACCTCGGCGGTCGGTCACGTCCTCGCGTTCGGCATCGAGGAGGGGATCGAGAGCGGGCTCCCCTTCGACGAGACGCTCGATCGGATCCGCGACCAGGGCGGGATCGCGGTCGTTCCCCACCCGTTCCAGAAGTCCCGCCACGGCGTCGCCGCGCACGTCAGCGAGGATCAACTCGCCAGCGCCGACGCCATCGAGGTGTACAACTCCCGGCTGTTCACCGGGCGCTCGAACCGGCAGGCCGAGAAGTTCGCCGTCCGCCACGGGCTCCCGATGACCGCCGGCAGCGACGCGCACATCTCCGAGATGGTCGGGCAGGCGGTGACCGAGGTGGGTGCCGACGAGCGCTCCGCGGCCGCGATCCTCGACGGCATCGCGACGGGCCGGACCAGCGTCGTCGGCAAGCGCACCCCGTGGCGGGTGTCGCTCAAGCAGTTCGGCGGGGGCGCGAAGCGCCGCGCGCTCCGCGCGCTCGACTCCTTACGGTGACCCCGATGCCGTCCACCACGCCGCCCGACGACGGCTCGGATCTTCGAGGAGCCCCCGCCGACCGCGTCCGCGCCGCGCTCCGCGACGGCGACCCCCTCCCCGGGGGGCGCGGCTTCGCTGGACTCCTGACCGATCCTCCGGAGCGATCGGGGCCGGTCCTCGTCCGAGACGTCCTCGGCCGCCAACCGGTGTTCGTCGAGGGCGACGCGCTCGACCCGAAACGCGACCGCGACCCGACCGCACCGGGCGCGTGGGCGTTCGACCGCGGCGCGCTCGACGACCCGGAGCCGGTCCCGGCCGGAGGCGTCCTCTCGGCGGACGGGACCGAGCGCGTCTGGCGGCTTCCCGACCTCGGTCCAACCGCGGACCGGGACGCCGCGCTGTCGGCGGTCGGCGACGCGGTGAGCGCCGCGCTCGACGACCTCGCGTCCTCGGGTCGATCCGCGAGCGCGGCCGAGAAAAATCGGGGCAACAGCGACCCCGGCGACCTCGCTGTCGCCTTCTCCGGCGGCGTCGACTCCGGGGTCGTCGCGGCCGCCGTCCCCGACGCTCCCTGCTACGTCGCCGGCTTCGAGGGCTGTCACGACGTCGCGGCGGCGCGCGAGGCGGCGAGCGCGATGGAGCGCGACCTGCGCGTCGTCGAGGTGACCCACGACGACCTGAAGCGCGCCGTCCGCGCGGTCGCGGCCGCGACCGGTCGCCGGAACCCGATGGACGTCGCCATCGCGGTGCCGCTGTACCTGACCGCCGAGGCGGCCGCCGCGGACGGATTCGACCGGCTCGCGGTCGGGCAGGGGGCCGACGAGCTGTTCGGCGGCTACAGCAAGGTGGTCGACCCCGCCGAGGACCCCCGGGTCGACGCCGACACCGTCCGCGGGGCGCGGACCGAGACCGTCCGCACCCTGCCCGGTCAGCTGGAGCGAGACGTACTCTCGCTGCGGGCCGCCGGGGTCGAGCCGGCGACGCCGCTGCTCGACGACCGCGTCGTCGCGGCCGCGCTGGCGCTCCCCGACGACCTGCTCGTCGACGGCGAGGAGCGGAAGGTCGCGCTCCGCCGCGTCGCGACCGGGCGGGTCCCGGCGTCGGTCGCCGCCGCGGACAAGAAGGCGGTCCAGTACGGCACGTACGTCTCCCGCGAACTCGACCGGCTCGCGCGGCGGGCGGGCTACAAGCGGCGGATGGACGACCACGTCGGGAAGTACGTCGAGGCGCTGTGTAGCGAGGAAAAACCGGCCCGCGAGGGCCGGAACTGACCAAGTCGCCGCGCGGAGTACCAGTCCTGCGGCCGACGCCCGATCGTCCGGGCGTCTACGTAAAGATCGACAGGACGGATATAAAATCCGAGCAGTAGCGACAAATATGACACTCTTCCGTCCGAGATAGAAACGATCGTCCGCCGACAAGAGGTATTACTGCCGGATCTCCGCATCGAGCGCGCGCTTTGCCGAGGAAACTCCACGCCCATCCGGGCGAAACCGGTCGATCGCGGCGTTCGAGACGGGACGACAGCCTTAGCGGACCAGATACGGCTCGTCGCCGGCGATGAAGCGACCGAGGTCGCTCTCGCGGCGGAAGTCGGTCGACCGGAGCTCCCCCAGCGCGGCGACGAGCCGGTCGGCGTCGCCGTCGGTCCAGTCGGCGGGGTCTTTGACCGGCACGACGAGCCAGCCCGCGCCGAGCAGCTCCTCGCCGTGGAGCGCGTCCATGTCGATCTCGGTCTTCCAGGCCCGCGCGGTGTAGGTCTCCAAGACGTGTTCGGTCGCCCGCGCGCCCACCGGGAGCAGCACGTGCGCCGCGATGGCGCGGAGTTCGGCGTCGAAGAACCGCTCCATGTCGGCGTACGCGTCGTCGTCCGGCGGCTCCTCGCTCGCGCACATGTGGAGGTACGAGAGGAACGTTCGGTCGGTTCGGATCGGGTCGGTCGCGGTCGGATCGCCCTCGCGCGCGACGCCGTCGGGGTCGACCCCGTCCGCGATCCCCGCGATCAGTCCCGCGGCCGACAGCACCGACAGGAACGCGGGCGACCACGGCTCGCCGGTGAAGGGGACGCCGGCCGCGGTCCCGCCGTGGACGCCCGGGCGGTCGCCGACGACGTGGAAGTCGGCGTTGGCGTCGCCGTAGCCCGGGACGAACGACGGACAGTCGGGACGCATCCCGAACGGGTTCCGGATCTGGTCCGTGACGTTCTGCACGCGACGTGATAGGCGGGCACCCGGTTATATCGAGTTCGGTCCGACGCGGGAAGCGCCCCCGCGGCCGGCGACCCGGGCCTCGGCTCCGCAGCCGGGGGGCGGGACGAACCGTCGGATCCGGCCCGATGCGAGGCGCACGAACCCTCGTGGATACGCATAAGTTACGCAGATACCGTGGGTCCGACCGACGTTGGATACGCGTCGATCGCCGCGCCGGGATCGAAGTTTCAGGATCGTTAATCTACGACCGAGAATCGCACGACTGCGTCGGGGTCAGTCCGGTCGCGGCCACGGAAGATATTTATACGTCCCCGCGCTCGGGTCGGGCAGAAGTTCAATGTTCGACCGCATCCGCAGGGCGGCCCTGTTCGGGCTCCACCAAGCGACCGTCGCCGCCGGTATCTCGCTGTTCCCGGTGGCGGTCTTCGCGCGCCGGCGTCTCGGCATCAACATCCCCGTCGGCCGACTCGTCGAGACCACCACCGAGGCGTTCGAGACCGCGGACGAGGAGTGATCGACCGACCGTAGCGGCCCGTTTTGGCGTCGCGGACCGAACGCAACCCGCCGAGCGACCGCGCCGGCGGCTTTTCTCGACGTTCCGGTCGGTGACAGCTCCCACCCGCGGGACCGACGTTCCGCGGTCGTCCGGCGGTCCCGACCCGTTGCAGTCGGGCGGTGGGGCGGTGGCTCCCCCGGCGACGGATAGGTTCGTCGGAACCGGTCGGCGGCCCCCGAAGGGTTGCCTTTATCAGCGCGCCGAGCGAATGGAGGTGTAATGCGAACACCGACTGGCGACCTCTCAGACGGCCCGGCGGCGGGCCTCGGCCGCGACCAGCCCGTCTTCGGACCGGAGCTCGGCGAGTTCGAACACAGCGAGCGCCGCGCCGCGAAGGCGGAAGGCGACGGCGAGATGAAGACCGGGACGACGACCGTCGGCATCAAGGCCGAGGACGGCGTCGTGATGGCGACCGACATGCGCGCCTCCCTCGGCGGCATGGTCTCCTCGAAGGACGTCCAGAAGGTCGAGGAGATCCACCCGCGCGGCGCGCTCACCATCGCCGGCTCCGTCTCGGCGGCACAGAACCTCATCTCGACGCTCCGCGCCGAGACGAGCCTCTACGAGGCCCGACGCGGCAAGGACATGTCCATGGAGGCGCTGTCGACGCTGACGGGGAACCTCCTCCGCTCGGGCGCGTTCTACATCGTCCAGCCGATCCTGGGCGGCGTCGACGACGAGGGCGCGCACATCTACTCCATCGACGCCCTCGGCGGCACGACCGAGGAGGAGTACACCGTCACCGGCTCCGGGTCGCAGTACGCGCTCGGTGTCTTAGAACAGGAGTACGACGACGGCGTCACCATCGACGAGGCGAAGACCATCGCCGCGAAGGCGATCCAGTCCGCCGTCGAGCGCGACCTCGCGTCCGGCAACGGGATCAACGTCGCCGTCGTCACCGATGACGGCGTCGACATCACCCGGTACAAGGAGTTCGACGACCTGCTGTAAGGCCGCTCGGGCCGCCGGCGGGACGCCGCCGATCGATTCTCACGCGGTTTCTTTCGACGATCCACCACCCGCGGGTCCGTTCTCCGCGCCGGCCCGGGCTTACCGCCGCAGTCCCGGCGGCGCGCGGATCCCGTCGCCCCAGTAGAACCGGGGGCCGAGGAGGAGGTAGCCACAGGAGAGGAACAGCAGCGCGAACGCGAACCCCTCGCCGATCCACGCGGGGAGCGCGTCCGTCGCCATGTGGCCTGCCGGGGTGAGGATCACGGCGGCCTGGACGACGCCCATCACGAGCGCGTCCTGCGCGTGGAGGTCCGGGTACGTGACCGTCGACCCCATCAGCAGCGCGAACGTCGCCGTGGCCGCGACGAGGAGGATCGGGGCGGTGTAGCCGGCGATGACGGCGGCCGCGAGCACCGTCGCCGCCAGCGTCGTCGGGACGCCGACCGTCTCGCGGGAGCCGTCCTCGTCGGCGGTGTAGAGGCCGAGGCGGGCGACCGCGGCGGCGACGAACAGCGCGCCCGCGCCGACGCCGGCGGCGACGAGGACGGGGTCGGCCGCGAACGAGCGGCCGTCGCCGACGACGGCGGCGACCAGCGCGGCGGGCGCGACGCCGAAGGAGGCGACGTCCGCCAGCGAGTCGAGGTACGGGCCGGCCGGCGTCGACCCGCGGTGGCGGGCGACGACGCCGTCGAGGCCGTCCGCGACCGCGGCGAGGAGGACGAGTCGGGCCGCGAGCGCGGCGTCGACCGTCGCGGCGACGACGGCGAGGAAGCCGACGGCGGCGTTGGCCACGGTCACCGCGTCCGCGAGCCCGAGCCGCCGAGCGAACCGCAGAGGCATACCGTACCGGTCGACGAGACGGGTTTTAGGGCTTGTTATCTCGTCGACCGCCCGCACGCGACACCGTCGAGGGAGCATCGGGGTGCGAACCCGAGTCGGGGCGCGATCCGACCGCCGTCAGGGCACGTGCCAGATGCCGCGCCCGAAGTCGAGCCACTCCCCGACGACGACGTGCGGGAGGGCGATGACGCAGACGAAGATGGTGTAGAAGGCGACCGCGCCCGACAGCAGCGAGCCGCCGGCCAGCGGGTTCGGCGCGACGGTCCACAGGGTGACGGCGACGGTCGCCGTGGCCAGCGCGCCGACGACGAGGACGCCCCACGCCACGACGAGCGAGACGCCCTCGGTCCGGCTCGGGCGCTCGCGCTCGACGACCATGCTCCGGGCCGACTGGCGCATCGAGTACCACAGCGGGAAGTAGAGCCCGATGGCGACGACCACGGGCACGAGCGCGAAGTACGCGACGAGCAGCAGCGTCTCGGCGGCGTCGAGGAGCCACGACCGGCTCACGCCGCCGGTCGAGCGCCAGCTGGTCGCGAGCCCGCCGCCGAGGTGCGCGAGCACCCCGACGCCGTACGCCGCGCCGAGCGCCGTGGTGACCGCCTCGGGCGAGGAGGCGGCGGGGCCCGCTAACTGCCCGTCGAAGACGCCGAGCATGATGCCGGTGAAGCCGTAGAAGGTGTCGGTCCAGAAGACGGCGGGGACGACCATCACGGCCCCGCCGCGGACGAGGGCGGCGAGCGCGCGCTGCGGCCGCGTGGGGAGGTGGTCGGTGCCGACCAGCGCGTCCATCACGCGCAGGTCGCCGTGTCCCCCCTTCGCGACGGCGGTCCCGAACGCGAGCGCGAGCGCCGGCAGCGGCGCGACGACGAACAGCGTCACGAACGCCGCGACGAAGCCGACGTACAGCCCCACGTACCGCGCGCCGAACGGGAGCCCCCGCCGGCGGAGGTTCGAGAAGTGTTCGTACCCCCCGTGCGGGAGGTTCAGCGCGACCATCCCGACGAGGTACGCGATCATCTGGGTCCGGAGCGACACGTCGGTGCCGGCCGCGGAGAGCGCGCCGAACCCCACCGCGAGCAGGAGCAACGCGGCGCGCGACGCACCGATGGCCGTCCGCTCCGGTTCACCGAGGAGCCGCCGTACCGGACTCGCCGTCGACGTCGACATATCAGCACGTACGGCTCTTACGGGGTTAGGGCCTCGTCGTCATTATTGGGTGTTTTATAGGCCGTGCGCGCGCTCGCCGCAACCGCCGGCCGGCCGCCCCGCGGAGGGAGTGAGACGCGCTCAGTACGTGTGGATCACTTCGCCGCAGCGCGTGCACTCGATCGTGTCCGACCTGAACAGGCGGTCCTTCTTCTCCGTCGGCCCGTTACACTCGGGACAGACGCCGAGGTTCCGCCCGTCCGCGACGCGTGCGGAAAGGTCTAGGAACTGGTTTTCGAGCGTCTCGATCTGTTCGGACTGCTCTTCGACGACCGACTGGAGCTCCTCGATGGTGTCCTCGCGCTCCTCGACCGCGGTGGACAGCTCCTCGATCCGCTGTTCGTAGGCGTCGATCGCCTCAACGTCGATGGTGACGTCGTCGGTCGTCTCCTCCGCCTCTCGTTCCGCGGTTGTTTCGACGGTCGATTCGGCTTCGGCCTCGGTTTCTTCGTCTGCCATGTGCCACTAGTGGAGCCCCAGGGTCATTACTTTCGGGTCGACAAGGTTCCCCTCGAAGCGGGATTCGGCGACGACGACGGCGGCCCGGACGCTGCCGCGACCAAGCGGCCGACGGCGCGGATACCTAACTGGGATGGCATCGATCTCAATAGAGTATATGCTGTATGAAGATGTGGGTATGGACCCGATAGCGCTACAGGCGGGATACGACCTCCTCGGGGACGGCCGCCCCGAGACGCTTTGGTTGGGTATCGGCACACTACTAATGCTCATCGGGACCTTCTACTTCATCGCCCGCGGTTGGGGCGTGACGGACAAGAAGGCCCGTGAGTACTACGCGATCACGATCCTCGTGCCGGGAATCGCGTCGGCAGCGTATCTGTCGATGTTCTTCGGCATCGGGCTGACGACGGTCGAGGTGGCTGGGATGGCCGAGCCGCTCGAAATCTACTACGCCCGGTACGCGGACTGGCTGTTCACGACGCCGCTGCTGCTGCTTGACCTCGCGCTGCTCGCGAACGCGGACCGCACCACCATCGGGACGCTCATCGGCGTCGACGCGCTGATGATCGTCACCGGTCTCATCGGTGCGCTCTCGCACACGCCGCTCGCGCGGTACACCTGGTGGCTGTTCAGCACGATCGCGTTCCTGTTCGTGCTGTACTACCTCCTGACGGTGCTCCGCAGCGCGGCCGCGGAGCTCTCGGAGGACGTACAGACCACCTTCAACACGCTAACGGCGCTCGTCGCCGTCCTCTGGACGGCGTACCCGATCCTGTGGATCATCGGGACCGAAGGCGCCGGCGTCGTCGGTCTGGGCGTCGAGACGCTCGCGTTCATGGTGCTCGACGTGACGGCGAAGGTCGGATTCGGCTTCGTCCTGCTCCGCAGCCGCGCCATCCTCGGCGACACCGAGGCTCCGGAGCCCTCGGCGGGTGCCGAGGCGCAGGCCGCGGACTGACGGGACGACCGTCGACCGTTCAGTAATCGAATCGCATCGCACCGACCGACTTTCCACCATTCATTTTTGACATGACTGACACAACCACCGAACAGCCGCCAGTGCTGCGTACGCGGTCCGTGATCGGACTCGCCGTCTGCCTCGCGATCGCCCTCGGCGGGATCTTCGTGATCCCCGGTTTCGAGTCGCGAGCGGGGTTCGGCGTCACGTTCTGGACGATGGCGGCGCTGGAGCTGCTCGCCATGGTCGGGGTCGCCTACTTCGTCCTCAACCTCCACGAGGAGTAGACCCGACCTCCGAGTTTCGCCGGTTTCACTCGGCCGATCGGTCGGGACCCGACCGGCCGAGGTCGGCTCGCCCGTCGCCGGTCGACGGCGACGTCTCGGCGAGGGCGCGCTCGAAGTGGTCGCGACCGACGGTCGAATCGGTCGCCGGGCCGTCGCCGACGATGGCGTCCTCGATGGCGAGCAGCCCGGCCTCCCGGACCAGCGCCGCGAGGTCGCCGCCGCTGTACCCGGCGGTTCGGTCGGCGACGGCGTCGAGGTCGACGTCGGCCCCGACGGGCATCTCCCGCGCGTGGATCCCGAGGATCTCGCGGCGGGCGTCCCGGTCGGGGAGCGGCGTCTCGACCGCCTTCTCGATCCGTCCCGGACGAAGCAGCGCCTCGTCGATGTTGTCGGGGCGGTTGGTCGCCGCGATCACCACGACGTCGGTGAGCGGCTCCAGCCCGTCCAGCTCCGTCAGCAGCTGCGACACGACGCGCTCGCCGGCCCCCGTGTCGTCGCCGCGGCGCTTCGGCGAGATGGCGTCGACCTCGTCGAAGAAGACCACCGCCGGCGCGTTCTCGCGCGCGGTGGCGAACAGGTCGCGGACCGCCTGCTCGCTGGCCCCGACGTACTTGTCGAGCAGCTCCGGACCGTTCACCGGGATGAAGTTCGCGTCGCTGAGGCTCGCCGCGGCCCGCGCGAGCAGCGTCTTCCCGGTCCCCGGCGGCCCGTGTAACAGGACGCCGGACGGCGGGTCGATCCCCATCTCGGCGAAGCGGTCGGCGTACTCCAGCGGCCAGTACACCGCGCGCACGAGCTCGCGTTTGGCCGGCTCCAGCCCGCCGACGTCGTCCCAGCCGACCGCGGGGAACTCCACCGTGACCTCCCGGAGGCCGGTCGGCTCGGCCTCGTCGATCGCGGCGTCGAAGTCGGTCATCCGGATCGCGGACCGGCCGTCGCGCCGGACCGCGCGCTCCAGCGCCGCGTCCACGAGGACGGCCAGGTCGGCGAACACGTACCCGTTGAGCCGCGCGGCGATCGACTCGAAGTCGACGTCCATCGCGAGCGACGCGCCCTCGCAGAACGCTTCGAGCGCGGCCGCGCGCTCGGCGGTCGTCAGCGGCTCGACCGCCACCTCCCGGTCGAACCGCCCGCCGCGGCGCAGCGCCGACGGCACGGCGCTCGGGTCGGCCGTCGCGCCGATCACGACCGTCCGGTCGCCGGCGCGGAGCTCGTCGACGGTCGAGCGGAACCGGTCGGCCAGCGCGGAGCCGCCGTCGTCGGCACCCAGCGCCTCGAGGTCGTCGAGGAGGACCACGGTCGGCTCCCCCGCCGCGACGCTCTCGACGACGCGGTCGAGGCGGTCCGTCCGGTCGCCGGCCCGCTCGCCGCGGAGCCTGGCCGCCGAGACGCGTACGAGCGTCGCGCCGGTCGCGGCCGCGACGCCCTCGACGAGCGTCGTCTTCCCCGAGCCGCGCGGCCCGTGGAGGAGCAGGCCCAGCGTCGGGTAGCCCGCCGACTCGAAGGTGTCCGCGGCGTCGAACCGCGCCGCGACCGCCTCGCGGAGGCGCTCGAACGTCGCCGTCGAGACGAAGTCGTCCCCGACGCCGACGCCGTCCGGCCGCTCGGCGACGACGGCCGGCGTTCCGTCGTCCGCCGCGACGGTGATATCGGTCTCGTCCGTGACGACGGCCGGCGACGACGGGGCCACGTCGCGCACGTCGAACCGGAGCGTGAGGGCACCGCCGAGGCGGGTGACCTCGAACTCGTCGCCGACGGCGACCGCCCGGCGGTCGAGCCGCCGGCGGATCGCGTCCTCGCTCCGCTCCAAGTCGACCGACTGGCGGAGCCGGAGGGTGACGGCCGACGCGACGGGGAGGTCCGACGCCGACACGACCGCGGTCTCGCCGGGTTCGACCCCCGCGGTCCGACGGAGCCGTTCGGGGAGGAAGACGGCCCGCGCTCCGTCGTCGACCGCGACCGCGGGGCCGACGATCCGGTGCGCGCCCTCGACGGCGACGGAGTCGCCGAGTCCGATCCCGAGCTCGGCGAGGACGGACTCCGGGAGTCCGATGCGGTCCCCGGGGACCGACGTGGGCGGCTCTCGGACCGGGATGCGCGCCGTCATCGGTCGTCGATGCGTACCGTCATCGTTCGTCGGTCGGATCGCGGGACGTCCCGCCGGCGACGGTCGTCGACAACATACACGGATCGTACGCGCATCGAGCACAAAGTACCCACGGCCTGACTGGACACCGTCGCGCCCGCCGACGCGATCGGGAACCCGATCTGATACGTCGGAAGACTGGCAACCATTAACCCGTGTGACTACAAACAGCCACACATGGCGAACGCTCGGGCTCTGCTCGTCCACCCGGACGAGGGGAGCGATCGGATTGAGACGGCGCTCGACACCGCGGGGTTCGACGTGACGCGCACGGAGACCGCGGCGTCCGCCGTCGCGAAGGCGACGACGGGCGAGTACGACTGCGTCGTCAGCGAGTATGCGCTGGATGGCGACGACGGCGTCGCGCTGGCGACCGCGATCGAGGAGTCCGACGCCGGCGTCCCGGTCGTGATGTTCACCGAGACGGACGAGGACGGTGTCCCGGAGGCCGCCTACGAGAACGGCGTCGACCGGTTCCTCAAGAAGAACGGCGCGGCGTCGATCGACCGACTCGTGTCCGACGTGTCGGCCGTCTCCTCCGGCGTGCCGGCCTCGGAGCCGCGACAGGACGTGTCCGATCACGAGCCGACCGCGGCGGAGGTGACGCGGGCCGTCGAGGACGCGCCGATCGGGATCAGCATCAGCGACCCGGACCTCCCCGACTACCCGCTCGTGTACGTCAACGACGCGTGGCGCGAACACACCGGCTACTCCGTCGAGGAGGTACTCGGCCGGAACCCGCGGTTCCTCCAGGGCCCGGGGACGGACCCGGAGACCGTCGAGGAGATCGCGGAGGCGATCGGCAACGAGGAGGAGGTGACCGTCGAAATACGGAACTACCGGCGGGACGGAACCCCGTTCTGGAACGAACTGACGGTGGCCCCCGTCTACGACGAGGAGGGGGATCTCGCCCACTACGTCGGGTTCCAGAACGACGTGAGCGAGCGGAAGGCGGCCGAGCGGCTCGCGGAGGAGCGCGCCGAGAAGCTCGCGACGGAGCGCCGGGCGCTCGACAGGCTCCTCGGGCGAGTGAACGGGCTTCTCAGCGACATCAGCCGGATCCTCGTCGAGAACTGGGACCCGGACGTGATCCCGGAGCGGGTCTGCGAGGTCGTCGCCGACGAACCGGGGTACGCCGGCGCGTGGATCGGCGAACTCTCCTCGGCGACCGGGCGGTTCGAGGTGAGCGCCGCGAGCGGCGTGGCGGTCGAGCCGGGAGCGACGTTCGACGTCGCCGAGACACCGGCCGAGGTCCGGGAGGCCATCGAGACGGAGGAGCTCCGGGGCGGCTCGATAGAGGGTGACGACGGCGGACCGCTCTCGCCGGCGTCCGCCGGCGGGACGCAGCTGCTCGTCGTTCCGCTCACCTACGGGAAGCGCCGGTACGGCGTGTTGGGTATCTACGGGAACGGCGCGAACGTCCTCGACCGGCGGGAGCGGAAGGTGTGCGAGTCAGTCGGAAAGATGATCGCCAACGGCCTCCACTCCGTCGAGACGACGCGGATCCTCACCACCGACCGGGTCTGCGAGATCGTCGTGGAGATCCGCGACCCCTCGTCGACGCTCTCGCAGATAGCCGACGCGGTCGGCGAGGAGGTCGAACACCTCGGAACGACGCGGCTCGATGACGACGCGGGGGAGCTGTACTTCCGCGTCGGCGGCAGCGACGTGGACCTCGACGAGGTCGCGGCGCTACCGGTGGTCGAGTCGATGCGGCCGGTCTCGGAGACGGCCGACGCCGTCAGCTTCGCCGTCACCGTCACCGAGTCGCCGCCGCTCGCGCGGCTGGCCGACCACGGCGGGATCGTCTCAGAGGCGACCGCGACCGCGGACGCGACGACGCTGACGGTCGAGGCACCGCCCGAGCGCGACGTGCGCTCGATCCTCGACGTGTTCCGCGACGAGTACGAGGGGGTCGAACTCCGGTCGCGCGTCGAGCGCGAGAGCCGCGACCGCACCGTCGCGGAGTTCGCGGCGGCGGTCGACGAACAGCTCACCGAGCGGCAGCGCGCGGCGCTGAAGACCGCAGAGCTGAACGGCTACTTCGAGTGGCCGCGACCGGTCGACGGCTCGGAGATCGCGGAGCGGATGGGGATCACCCGGCAGACGTTCCACCAGCACCTCCGCGCGGCCGAGCGGAAGCTGGTCGAGGCGTACGTCGACCCGCGCTCGGACGAATGACCCGGCGACCGACGGGGGGAGCCGAGGAGCGATGAGCGACGACCCGTTCGCCGCGAGCGACTCGATACTCGTCGCGGCCGACCCCGAGACCGTGTTCGCGTTCCTCGACGACCCCGCGAACCACGCGGCGATCACGCCCGGACTCACCGACGTGCGAAACGTCGAGCCGCTGGAGAACGGCGGGAAGCGGCTCTCGTACACCTACCGAATGGCGGGGATGGGGATCGACGGCGAGATCGTTCAGACCGTCCACGACCCCCCCGAGCGCCACGTCTTCGACCTTCGGGGACGGCTCACCGGGACCATCGACCTGCGGCTTGCGCCCGCCGAGGGCGGGACGGAACTGACGTACGGCGCGACGTACGGCCTGCCGGAGAACACGCTGACGAGGCTCGGCGCGCCCGTGATCCGCCGGTTCAACGAGCGGCAACTCCGGGCGGCGCTGGAGAACGTCGCGGCGCGGTTCGACGAGGGATAGGCGGGTCGGAGGGCGCAACACCGGAGGGAGTCGGCCGCCGACGCGCGTCGACCGAGAGACGGCGGGGCGACGACCCCCGGCGTGCGAACTATTAAGCGTGCGATAGCCTAAACCAGAGGCATGGATCCGACACCCCTCCAATTCGGCTTCGGACTCGTGAGCGTCGGCCTGCTCGCGCTGCTTCTCGTGGTCGTCACGCTCTGGCAGTCGTTCGAGATCGTCGACGCCTACGAGAAGAAGACGCTCACCGTCTTCGGCGAGTACCGGAAGCTGCTCGAACCGGGCATCAACCTCATCCCGCCGTTCGTCTCCCGCACGTACCCGTTCGACATGCGGACGCAGACGCTGGACGTGCCCCGTCAGGAGGCGATCACCCGGGACAACTCTCCCGTGACCGCCGACGCGGTCGTCTACATCAAGGTGATGGACGCCAAGAAGGCGTTCCTCGAAGTGGACGACTACAAGAAGGCCGTCTCGAACCTCGCGCAGACCACGCTCCGCGCGGTGTTGGGCGACATGGAACTCGACGACACGCTGAACAAGCGGCAGGAGATCAACGCGAAGATCCGGAAGGAACTCGACGAACCCACCGACGAGTGGGGGATCCGCGTCGAGAGCGTGGAGGTCCGGGAGGTCAACCCCTCGAAGGACGTCCAGCAGGCGATGGAGCAGCAGACCTCCGCCGAGCGCCGCCGCCGCGCGATGATCCTCGAAGCGCAGGGGGAACGCCGCTCCGCGGTCGAGCAGGCGGAGGGTGACAAGCAGTCCAACATCATCCGCGCGCAGGGCGAGAAGCAGTCCCAGATCCTCGAAGCGCAGGGGGACGCCATCTCGACGGTCCTCCGCGCGCGCTCCGCGGAATCGATGGGCGAGCGCGCCATCATCGAGCGCGGCATGGAGACCCTCGAAGAGATCGGCAAGGGCGAGTCGACGACGTTCGTCCTCCCGCAGGAGCTGACCAGCCTCGTCGGGCGCTACGGCAAGGCGCTCTCCGGCTCCGACGTTCAGGAGATGGAGGGGCTCGACGGGAAGGAGTTCGACGCGGACACGCGGAAGATGCTCGGCCTCGACGACATCGACGAGATCCTCGGCCAGATCGAGGAGTCCGCCGAGATGAACGTCGAGGAGCTAGAGAAGGAGGCAGAGGCCGTGAAGGCCGGCGACGCCGGCGCGAGCATCAGGTCCGCCGACGAGGTCATTCAGGAGATGGACGACGAGGAGGTGGACGCCGACGTGGAGACGGACGGCGAAGTGGAGACGGAGAACTGACGCGGCGCGAGACGCCGCGAGCGCCGGCTTTTCGCGCCGGAACGGTCCCCGAACGAAGTGCTTTTGTCGAGGCGTGGTCTAACGTGTAGCGTGACAGAGGGGTTCGACGGCCGGAAGCGCGAGACGCTCCGGCGGTTCGCGGCGGTCGGGGCCGCCGCGCCGTTCGTCGGGACGGCGAGCGCGAGCGACGCCGACGGCGACGACGCCAACGAGACGCGAGAGGCGATCCGCGGCTACGTGCCGACGACCCCCGGCGCGCACTTCTCGAAGCTCCGCGACGACCTCCGGCTTGGCACCGGTGAGGCACAGTACCACCTCCGGAAGCTGGAAGAGGCCGGCGCGATCGAGTCGGAGAGGGACGCCGACTACCGGCGCTTCTTCCCGGCGGACCGGTTCGACGAGACGGACAAGCGCGCGCTCGGCTACCTCCGCCGGGAGACGCCGCGCGGGATGATCCTCGCGCTGTTGCGCGACCCGGAGGCGACCGGAGCCGACCTCGCGAACGCGCTCGACGTCTCCCGACCGACCATCAGCGCCGCGGCCGCCGACCTCGAGGCCGCGGGACTGTTGGACCGGAGCGACGGCTACGCGCTGACGGAGCCGGAGCGGCTGCTCACCCTCGTCGTCCGGTACGCGGACTCCTTCGACGCCGAGACGGTCGCGTTCGCCGACGACGCCGCGTCGCTGGTCGCGTACGACCCGTGACGCGCGCCGCGGGTGAAAGGGTCGACCGAACGGCGAGGTCGACCGCCGGTCAGGCGGTGACCATCCACGTCGTGCCAGACGAGTAGCCCCACTTCTCGACGTCGACCTCGGTGGCCGCGTCGGCGACGGCCCCCATGTTCGCGCCGACCTCCTTCGCCGAGAGGTCGAGGTCGTCGGCGATCAGCCGCGACTTGAAGTACGTGCGGTCGGCCGCGTTCTCGCGGAGGTACCGCAGGATGCGGGCCTGCTTCGCGGAGAGGCCGGCCGATTCGGCTGCGACCGCGTCCGGGTGGGCAGTGCTCATACGCGGATCAGGTCCGCGTCCAGCATAAGGCGGTTGGTAGGTCGGGTTAACACGACGCTGTCGGGCGGTTTTGCCGAGATTCAAGGCGGGGAGCGAAGGCCCGACCCCCGCGTTTAGGTACGTTCTTCGAACCCGTTCGGACGGGGGTCGGATCAGTACAGCTCCGAGACGAACGGGCCGAGCGCGCCGCTCACCGCGGCCGCGAGCGCCTCGGCGCGGTCGACGCGGCCGGCGGTGAGCGCGCCCGCCGCCCCGCCGCGCGTCGCGACGCCGTCGGTGCCGAGGCGGTCGTCCATCACGGGGCCGAGCTCCTCGCCGTCACCGATCCGGGCGGCGACGTCCGCCGGGAGCGCGAGGCTCGGCCCGGCGGCGCGGCCGACACGGTCGCCGTCCGTCACCGCCGCCCACATTATCAGGTAGCGGTCGTCGGCCCCGTCGAAGCCGGCGACGCCGCCCTCGATCCCGACGCCGAGGTCGAACGCCGCGGCGTCGTCGCCTCGCGGTCCCGCCCTTTCTCTCTCCGGTTCCGCTTCGAGGACCGCCGCGGCCCGGTTCTCCGCGCCGGCGACGGTCTCCGCGTGGCCGGTCGGCTGTTCGCTCACGCCGGAGTCGACGGGTACCGACTCGACCGCGACGCCGGTCGGGTCGCCGGGATGGTCCGCGTCCGCCGCCGATCCGAGCGCCAGTTCGACCGCGCGCCGCTTCACCGGGTTCCCGCTGCCGACGCCGACTCGCAGGGTCGTCATGTGCGGTCGTCGTCGCCGGGGGCCGAAAACGCCTCGGGATGGAGCAGCCGCGCGAGTCGCTCGACCCCGTCGAGGAGGGCGGGGCTCGGCTGGTTGAGGAGGGAGTCGTCGACCACGCTGACGGGGGCGTCGACCCAGTCGCGCGACGCCACCGTCTCGGGGTCGACGCGGTCGCCGTGCCCGCAGACGTGGACGACGACTCGTTCGGGATCGGCCCGCTCGACCGCGGCGGGGTCGACCTCGCGGGAGCGCTCGCCCGAGTCGACGAACGGGTAGCGCCCGCCCGCGGCGCGGACCGCGTCGGGGACCCAGTTGCCGGCGGCCATCGGCGGGTCGGACCACTCCTCGCAGTAGACGGTCGGGCGGGGGCGGTCGGCGACGGCCTCGGCGATCCGGCCGAGCCGGTCGCGGGCGTCGGCCGCGAGCCGCTCGCCCGCCTCGGGGCGGCCCACGTCGCTCCCGCGGGCGGCGAAGCCGCCGACGGCGTCGTCGAGGGTGGCCGGCTCGCGGTGCGCGACGTCGAACCCGCGGTCGCGGCAGTCGGCGGCGAGGTCGGCCTGAAGCGCGTCGCTCGTGAGGACGACGTCGGGGTCGAGCGCGGCGACGCGGTCGAGGTCGGGGTTGAGCCACCCGCCGACGACGGTCGGGGGATCGTCGCCGTGCGCGGACCCGCCCGGCGCGTCGTCCGGGAGGTCGCAGTGGGCGGTGACGCCGACGAGCCGGTCGGCCGCGCCGAGCGCGGCGACCGTCGCGGTCGCGCTCGGGGCGAGCGAGACGACGCGGGGCGTAGACATGCCGTTCGCTCCGGCCGCGACCGTCTCAACGGTTTCGGTCCGGACGGGGGCGGGCGGCTCCGAGCGCGGACGCCGAAAACACGTGATAGATCGTGTCCTTTCGTCGGGTTTCGAGCGACACGTTCCGGTCGTTTTAAGTTGTGTTCCGTCGACGGTAAACTAAGATCGCTCTCGGGCAGTTTCAGTTTCCGGGGGCAACCGAGCTATGAGTGAACGACTACACACACGGGGGAGTCGCTCCCGAACGGAGACGAACGAGGAGGAATCAGAGAGTACCGACGAGACGCTGAGCTGTCCGGAGTGCGGCGGTCACGTCATCAACGACGAGGAACACGGCGAGACGGTCTGCAGCGACTGCGGGCTCGTCGTCGAGGCGGACTCGGTCGACCGCGGCCCGGAGTGGCGCGCGTTCGACTCCCGCGAGAAGGACGAGAAGAGCCGCGTCGGGGCCCCGACCACCAACACGATGCACGACAAGGGGCTCTCGACGAACATCGACTGGCGCGACAAGGACGCGTACGGCCGGTCGCTCGGCGCGCGCCAGCGCCAGAAGATGCAGCGGCTCCGCAAGTGGAACGAGCGGTTCCGCACCCGCGACTCGAAGGAGCGCAACCTCAAGCAGGCGCTCGGCGAGATCGACCGCATGGCCTCCGCGCAGGGGCTCCCGGACAACGTCCGCGAGACGGCCTCGGTCATCTACCGCCGCGCGCTCGACGAGGACCTGCTCCCCGGCCGCTCCATCGAGGGCGTCTCCACCTCCTGCGTGTACGCCGCCGCCCGGATGGCCGGCGTCCCGCGCAGCCTCGACGAGATCGCGGACGTCTCCCGGGTCGAGAAGGCCGAGATCGCCCGGACGTACCGCTACGTCGTCCGCGAGCTGAAGCTCGAAGTGAAGCCGGCCGACCCCGAGCAGTACGTCCCCCGGTTCGCCTCCGACCTCGAACTGTCCGAGGAGTCGGAGATGCGCGCGAAGAGCCTGCTCCGCAACGCGAAGGAGAAGGGCGTCCACTCGGGCAAGTCGCCCGTCGGACTCGCCGCGGCCGCCGTCTACGCCGCCGCGCTGCTGACGAACGAGAAGACGACCCAGGCAGCGGTCTCGGAGGTCGCGGACATCTCCGAGGTCACGATCCGGAACCGGTACCACGAGCTCCTCGAAGCCGAGGACGGGCTCGTCGCGTAAGCGGGCGCTCTTTTCCCGTCTCGATCGGTCGTTTCGACGCGGCCGGCCGTTTCGACCCGACCAGCTAAGTCGCCGGCTGCGGTACGCCCGCGTATGTTCGAGGAGTTCGTTCTCGCCGCCAGCACGGCCGACCTGAGCGAGGAGCCGGCGGCCCGCGAGCACGCCGACGCGGTGGAGTTCCGGATGGATCTGGCGGACGCCCCGCTCGACCAGCTGGCGGCCTACGACGGCGACCTGCCGCTGCTCGTCACGAACCGCGCGTCGTGGGAGGGCGGCGAGGCCGACGAGCTCGGGCGGTACGACGCGCTCTCGGACGCGATCGGGCACGAGGCGGTGGCCGCGGTCGACGTCGAGCTCGCGGCGCTGCGCGGGACGCACCCGGACGCCGCCGAGGCGTCGCACGCGACCGCGCTGCGCGAGGCGGCCCGCGAGCAAGGCGTCGAGGTGGTCGCGTCCGTCCACGACTTCGAGTCGACCCCCGAGCCGGCCGCGCTCGTCGACCTGCTCGCGGACGCCGCGAGCGAGGGCGACGTGGGGAAGCTGGCGACGACCGCGACCGCCCCGCGAGATGCGCTCGCGATGCTGGAGGCCACCCACGAGGCGACCGCCGCGGGCCACCGCGTCGCGACGATGTGCATGGGCGAGGCGGGGCGTCACACCCGCGCCGTCGCGCCCGTCTACGGCTCGAAGATCGGGTACGCGCCCGTCGACGCCGCGGACGCGACCGCGCCCGGCCAGTACCCGCTCGCGACGCTCCGACGGCTCGTGGACGACCTGAGAGGTGGCGACGCGGAGATACCCGACGGCGACTGAACCGACTTCTGCGGTGGCGCGTGCCTGCGAGCGCCCGAAGGGCGCGAGGAGCACGCGCGAGGGAGTCGCGAGCGCGTGGGCGACCGAAGGGAGCCCCGAGCGAGCGACGAGGCTGGGGAGGCGTGAGGTGCGGGGCTGTGCCGGGTGGGACTCGAAGGGGCAGCCGCGAGGCGGGCGTAGACGACGCAAGGACCGCAACGAGGGAGCGACAGCGACCGAGTGAGGACCACAGCGAGTGTACGTCCGCCTCGCGGCTGGGGCTTCGGCGGTGTTCGCGCCGATCGGAGGTTCACAACCGGTTACACTCTCTTACAGCTGATCGACTGGAGCTTCGGAGGCGTTCACGGGTGTGTTACCGGGGTTTTCTTTTCAGCCACCACGACGGCCGCTAACTGTCGCTCAGAAGACCGAGTAAAGAGCCAAACCGCTTTACGACCGCCCCCGTAAGTGCCGTCAATGGCGACGTGCGACGTGTGCGGGGAGTACGAGAACCTCCCGTACCAGTGTAAACGGTGCGGCCAGACGTTCTGCGCCGAACACCGACTGCCCGAGAACCACGACTGCCCGGGCCTCGCCGAGTGGGACGACCCCGGCGGCGTCTTCGACAGCGGCTTCGACGAGAGCGTCGAAGGCGACGACGGCGGCACGGTGGGGGGCGGCGGCCGCGCCGGCGGCGTCGGCGGCGCGATCGACCGCGTCAAGCGCCGGGTCGACCGGGCGACCGGGACGGGCGGACTGGTGAGCTACTTCCGCAACAACGCGACGTACGCGGTCCTGCTGGCGATGTGGGTCACCTTCGTCGCCCAGTTGGTCACGCTGTTCTTCGGCGGCCCCGCGCTCCATCAGACCCTGTTCGTCCTCCACACGGACGCGCTCGGCAACGTCTGGACGTGGGTCACGTCGGTGCTGTCGCACTCTCCGGTGAATCTGTTCCACATCATCGGCAACAGCATCGTAATCTTGTTCTTCGGTCCCCTCGTCGAGCGCGCGGTCGGGTCGAAGAAGTTCGTCGCGTTCTTCTTCGCGTCGGGGATCGTCGCCGGCCTCGGCCACATCCTGTTCGCGATCGGGATGGGCGCGTCCGCCGGCGTCCTCGGGGCCAGCGGTGCCGGATTCGCGATCCTCGGCGTCCTCACCGTCTGGCGGCCGAACATGCAGGTGCTCCTCTTCTTCGTCATTCCGATGAAGATCAAGTACCTCACGTGGGGGATCGCCGTCGTCTCGGCGGTGCTGGTGATCCAGAGCGTCCTGAGCGGCGGAGCCGGAAGCGCCGGCGGTATCGCGCACTTCGCGCACCTGATCGGCTTCGCGATCGGACTCGCGTTCGGCAAGCGGAACGAGGGGCTGGCGCGCTCCGCGGGCGGCATGGGCGGCGTCTCGATGGGCGGCGCGAGCGGCCCGCGCGGTCCGGGCGGCCCCGGCGGCCCCGGCGGGCGGTTCTGATGGACCTCGCGCGGCCCGACCTCCGGCCGGACCCGTCGCTTTCCCGAGCGGAGATGGAGGATCTCCAGCGCGACATCGCGGCGGCCGCGACGTTCGACGACGACCACGCGCTCGACCCGGCCACCGTCGCGATCGACGGGGCCCCCCCGCTCGCGGACGGACTGCCGCCGGCGCGCGACGGGGCACAGGAACGACTCGGAACGGAGTCCGGCGCGGGGGACGACCACGACCCGGACGCGCCCGTCGTGGCCGGGATCGATCAGGCGTTCCTCACCGACCGCGACGACGCCCCCGACGCCGCCGTCTCCGCCGCGGTCGCGTTCCGCGACGGCGACGTGATCGAGTACGCGAGCGCGACGACGCCGCTGTCGATCCCGTACGTTCCCGGCCTGCTCGCGTTCCGGGAGGGCGACTCGATACTGGCCGCGCTCGATCGGCTCGACGCCGACCCGGATCTCCTGATCTGCGACGGTTCCGGCCGGATCCACTTCCGCGAGGCGGGGCTCGCGACCCACGTCGGCGTCCTCCGCGACGCGCCGAGCGTCGGCGTCGCGAAGAACCTCCTCTGTGGCGAGCCGGACGAGCCGACCGACGAGCGCCCCGAGGGCTGGCAGACGCCGGTCCGCGCCGACGGCGCGGTGACGACCGCGGAGCCGGGGACCGCGATCGGCCACGCGTTCCAGTCGCGCCAGTACCCGACGAGCCGGCGGGTGAACCCGCTGTACGTGAGTCCGGGCCACCGCGTGTCGGCGGAGACCGCGGTCGACCTCGTCGCGGCGCTTTGCGCGGGGTACAAGCTCCCCGAGCCGACGCGGTTCGCGGACGGGTACGCCGATACGGCGAAGCGGAACGCGGACTGAGAACACGGCGGGACGCCGACTGAGCGGAGAGCTAGACGCCGACTGAGCGGAGAGCTAGACGCCGACTGAGCTCGGACGAACCGCGGCGACGGATCCGTGTCAGGAGTTGCCACGGGCAGGCGGTTTTTAGACGGTCGGCGGCGAACGCGATCGCATGGGAGACGACGACGCGGAGAGTCCGATGTCCGCCGAGGAGTTCCGGTCGCTGACGGACGGGTTGGTGCGCCAGAGTTCCGGCGGCGGGACCACCGTCTACAAGAACGCGGCGGGGGTCGGCTGTCCGAACCCCGACTGCGACCGCGGCGTGTTCCAGACGCTGTTCGTCAGCGACCACGGCTGGCAGCAGATCGGCGCGACCCGCGACGGGATCGACCTCTGTCTGGTCAACACGGAGTCGAAGCGGCTCGTCTTCATCCACGACGAGTAGGGCGGAGGGCGGGGACGGCGGCGGAAGCGATCTCGATCAGTCGCCCGCGCTCGACGACGCGTCCGGCTCGGCCGCGCAGCGGTTCGGCCCCAGCTCCAGTTCGATCGCCGCGGTCTCGTCCGGCGGCGACTCGATCCCGCGGTTGGCCGCGATCACCGACTCGTAGTTCGGCGGCTTCTCCGGCAGGGTCCGCGTGATCTTCTCGACGAACGCCTCGCGGTCGAGCCCGAGGACGCCGATCTCGCGGCGCGCGGCCCCGACCGTCGTGACGACCGGTTCGCCGGGGACGGCGTCGCCGGTGGTCCCGTCGTTCGCGACCGCGAAGTGCCCCGGGCAGACGACGACGCCGTCCGGTTCGGCGAGCAGCGTCCCGTGGAGCGAGTCGTAGAGCCGGTGCGCCGCGCTCGCTGCGCCCGCCCCCGAGTCGGCCTCCCCGGCGTCGCCAGCCGAGAACTGGAGCTCCGTCCGGCCGACGCCCTCTGTGAACAACGTGTCGCCCGTGAGGACCGCCGCGCCGCCGACGAGGTAGCTCGCGCCGTCGTCGGTGTGGCCGGGCGTCGCGAGCGCCTTCAGGCCGACGCCGCCGACGTCGAGGGTCTCGTTGCGCCCGATCGGCTCGAACTCGTGATCCACGTCGCGGTCGGCGGCCGCGGCGGGCAGGTAGTACGGGACCCCGAGGTCGTCCGCGAGCGCCCGACCGCCCGAGAGGTGGTCTGCGTGGACGTGCGTGTCGAGGACGGCGGCGATCGACGCGTCGTGTTCGGCGGCCGCTTCGACCCACTCGTCGCCGTGTCGGGAAACGTCGACAGCGACGGCGACGCGGTCGGGGCCGTCGGATTCCCTTGAGTCGGCGGGCGTGTGGTCCGCCTCTCCCGGCTCGCGTCCGCCGACCGCGAGGTAGCCGAGACACCCCTTCGCGCGGCGCTGGACCTGAACCACGTCGAGCGGCGGGGCGGAGGCGGCGCGGTCGGGCAGCGGCACGGCGGTCCGGTCGTACACCGCGGACCAGCCGCGCATGCCGTCGTCGACGACGGTCACGTCGTCGTAGCCGGCGGCGTCGAGCTCTGCGGCGAAGTCCTGCGAGGCCTTCCCCTTCGCGCACAGCGTGATCACGCTGTCGTCCGGCGAGATCCCCGTTTCGCGCTCGAAGTCGTCGACGTCGAACTCGTGGAACGGCTTGTGGAAGTAGTGGACCGCGTCCGCCACGCGCCACCCCTCGAAGCTCTCCTCGGGCCGCGTGTCGACGACGACGAACGAGCGGTCGCCCCGCCTGCGCGCGTCGATCAGGTCGCGGAACTCGTCGGCGGAGATTGTCTCGACCATGATCGCGATTCGGCCCGCTGGATCAAAAGCGCTCGGTGGACGGGGGATGGGGACGATCGACGACGACGAACGCCTCCAAAGCCCCAGCCGCGAGGACTCGATGGGCTCGCTGTGGTCCTCGTCGCTCACTCCGTTCGCTCCTGCGGTCCTTGCGTCGCCCGTCTTCGTCCTCGCGACTGCCCCTTTAAGTCCCGCCCGACCGCACAGCGACCGCACCTCACACCTCCCCAACCTCGCCGGCCGGCCTCCGCTTCGCTCCGGCCGACCGACTCCCTCGCGCGTGCGGTTCGCGCCGCGGTACGGCGATCACCGGCACGCGCCACCGCGATCGGCAGCAGGTAAGCGTCACCGCGACCGCGATGAATAGCTTTTATTCGGACCGCCGGGTGAGCGGGCGTATGGTCGAGGCGTTCGCGGTCGCCAGCGGGAAGGGCGGCACGGGGAAGACGACGAGCACGCTCGCGCTCGGGATGGCGCTCGCCGAGGACCACGACGTGACGGTCGTGGACGCCGACACCGGGATGGCGAACCTCCTCTTTCACGCCGGGCTCGACGACGCCGCGATCACCCTCCACGACCTGCTCGTCGCGGGGACCGCGACGGACGTGAGCGAGGCGGTCTACGAGCGGTTCGGGCTCTCGGTCGTCCCCTGCGGCACCTCGCTCGCGGGCTTCGAGGCCGCGGAACCGGAGCGGCTCCGCGACGTGGTGGCGGAGCTGGCGCGCGACACCGACGTGCTCCTGCTCGACTCGCCGGCCGCGCTCGGCTCGAAGTCGGCCGTGCTGCCGGTCGTGCTCGCGGACCGCGTCGTCGTCGTCGTCGAGCCGACGATCCCCGCGCTCTCGGACGGGCTGAAGGTTCAGGAGTACGCCCGCTCGTACGGGACCGAGACCGCCGGCGTCCTGTTCAACAAGGTCCGGGGCGAGGCCGACGACGTGGCGGCGCAGGCGGAGCGCCACTTCGGCGGCCCCGTCCTCGCGAACGTCCCCGAGAGCGACGCGGTCCGGGCGGCGCGCCGGGCCGGGAAGCCCCTGCTCGCGCACGCGCCGGAGAGCGAGGCCGCGGCGCGCTACCGACGGGCCGCCGACCGACTCGACGTGCGCCACGGCGACGGCGGCGCGGTGGCGGACCGGTTCCGTAGCGCGGTCGTCCCCGACACGCCATGAGCGGAGAGTCGGCGGAGTCGTCCGCGGAGCCGGGCACGCTCACCATCCCCCGGGGGACGCTCCTGCGCTCGCGCGTGGTCTCCGACGTGGGGACGACGCTGTCGCGCGCGCTCGACCGCGAACTCACCGGCTACGCGACGCTCGTCCCCCAGGAGA
Organism: Halorubrum hochsteinianum; assembly: GCF_023702125.1. Taxonomy (NCBI): domain Archaea; kingdom Methanobacteriati; phylum Methanobacteriota; class Halobacteria; order Halobacteriales; family Haloferacaceae; genus Halorubrum; species Halorubrum hochsteinianum. Next base: position 498,855 of record NZ_CP098415.1, read on the forward strand.
CGCTGCTGCTGTCCGGCGAGGCCCGCGGCGTGATCACCTTCGAGGACGGCGTCCCCGTGCTGGCGTACAACACCGTGACGGACAGCGGCGGCCCGGACGCGCTCGCGGAACTGGCGGTCCCGGGCCCGTACCGCGTCGAACTGTACGCCGTCGACGCGGACGATTTGGCCGCGGCCCACGAGGAGGACGCGCTGCGCGTCGCGCCCGACGCGGCCGCGACCGAGGTGGCCGACGACGCCGACCTCGCCGAGCGGACCCGCGAGGCGGCCCCCGACGACCGCCTCCGGGACGGCGCGGACGACGACGACGCGGTCGCCGCCTTCCTCAACGACGACGACCGGATCGAGGCGATCCGCGAGCAGGCGCGGTCGGAGGCCCGCGACCGCGCCGCGGAGTGGGGCCTCGACGACGCGCTCGACGAGCCGGGGGTGGCGGAGGGATCCGAGGGCGCAGACCCCGGAGAGACCGGCGGTGACGACCCGTTCGACTCGATCGGCGCGGGCGACGGCGGCGGCGCGAACGGGTAGCGCGGGACCGCGGCGGAATTCGACGCGCGTTTGGAACGCTCGATTCACCGGTAATTTTTTCCCCGGCGGTCGTGTGAAGATATAACATGTCATTTGGAGGGAAAGTGGAGCCGGAGAACCGAGCGTCCGGGGGCGGGCCGGAGGCGACCGACTCCGGGCGCGAGCCGGAGGCCGAGGGGCCGGCGAGCGGGGAGGGACGGAGCGTCGACGCGGACGCGGCCGAACCGAGCGCGGAGGACGGACCCGCGACGGGAGGCGGCGGTAGCGCGACGGGAGACGGCGACGCGAGAGCGGTCGACGGCGACGGCAGGAGCGTCCGTGCGAACGAGCTCCTGGAGCTGCTCGGGAACCGCCGTCGCCGGCTCCTGTGGCGACACCTCCGCGCGGAGGAGGCGGAGACGGCGCTGTCGGACGCGTCGCGCCGGATCGCGGCGTGGGAGAACGACGTCGACCCCGCCGATGTCGAGTACGACCAGCGAAAGAGCGTGTACACCTCGCTGCGGCAGTTCCACTGCCCGAAGATGGCCGACGCGGGACTCGTGGAGTTCGACGAGCGCGACGGGACGGTGCGCCTGACCTCGGACCTCCCCGACGAGCTGGTGATCGAGATCGAACCGGACACCGAGAACGTCAGGCGGACCGCGCTCGGTGCCCTCGCGCTCTCGACCGGGGTCATCCTCGGCTCGTGGGCCGCCGGACTTCCGGTGTTCGGCCCGCTCTCGTTCGGCGGCGTCGCGTTCGCCGTCGCGGCCGCGGTCGCCGCCGCCGGGCTCGTGTACGCCGTCGCGGTCCGCTCCGACCACGGCGTGTCGCTCGGCGACGCGCTGGCCCGCGTCGACGGCTGATCGGGCGGCGCTGACCGGGCGATTCCGGCCGGCGCGCCGGGGGGCGGTTCGCCGGCCCGCCGGACGCGGCCCGAACGGTTATTTCGCCTCGGCCCCTCCGATCCGTATCACGGTCCTCCGACTCCTGCGGCTGACGACGCCCGCCGACTTCGTGGAGTGGTACGCGGCCGGCCGCGCGTACACCGCCGGGGTCGCCGAGGGAATGGGATTCTCGGGCGTCGACGCCGTCGACGCCGACCGGATCGCCCGTCGGCTCCGAACCGCGCCCGGGGACCTGACGCCGGACGAGGCCCGCTCGGTCGCGGCGACGCTGCTCGCGGACGGCGCGTTCTCGGAGCCGTACTGCGAGTGGCTGCCGACGTGGTACGAACTCGCGCTGATCGCGCCGGTCCGGTACGGCGACTGGCGGCTGCGGCGGGTCGCCGGTGCGATCGCGGAGGGGGCGGGAGTGACCGCGACCGCGCCCCGATTCTCGCGGCCGACGGACGTCCGCATCGACGGCGCGCCGGCGCTGTCGCGGGTCGCCGGCTTCCGCGAGCGGTTCCTCCTCGCCGACTCGCTGCTCCACCTGGAGTGGTTCGACCACGTCGCGGCCGCCGACGGGATCGACATCCCCGCCGACCTCGTCGCCCGGACCCGCGAGGAGTCGCTCTCCTACTACGGCGGCGAGCGCGACCGCCTCTCCCCCGACGTGCGGCGGTTCCAGCGTCACCTGTTCGCCGACGACCGGTGGGTCCGACGCGTCGACGAGGCGTACGGTCTCGACAGCCGGCTGTTCGGACTCTGGGAGCGGCTGCTGCGCGACGAGCGGCGACGGCTCGAAGCCGACTGAGGGCGACGGCCGGTGCGTCTGACGCTTCTTCGGCCGGGGTGATGTTACAGGTCCTGTAACGAGTTACAGCGCCCGACCGCGAAACGGGAGATAAGTATAGACGGAAACGACCCCTCCGAAAGGACACGAACCGCAGGTCGGTTCGCTGTCCCCGACGCTTCGGCCCCCATCTCGTTCGCGACCGCGAGGGTTCGTCACGGCTCTCTCTTCCGTTCTCGTTCGCCCCATAGCCGGCGCTCGGCGAGCGCGCGTCGGTGAAAAAATCCGCGTCGGAGCGGGCGAGCGCCCGTCAGGCCGCGGGGGCCGCGACCGGCGCGAGGTCGGGCTGAGTGCCCGCCTCCTCGTCTTCCTCCGCGGCGGCGGTACCGTCGGACGACGCGGCCATGCTCGCGGCCTCCTCGACGGAGTTCGCGAACAGCGTGAGGCCCGCGTCGGTGAAGTCGTCCGGATCGTCGTGGAAGAAGTCCATCGCGATCGCCGTGTTCAGGACCTCGTTACGGTCCTCGTCGATCGCGACGCCGGGGCCCTCGAACTCGCCCTCGTCGCTCGGGCTGAAGTCCGAGTGGCCGAGCACCTGTCCGTCGTAGTCGTTGAACCACGAGCCCCAGGTGATGTCCGATTCGACGACCGTGACCGACTCGCCCTCGCTGCCGACGCCGTCGAAGATCGGGTGGTCGGACTGGACGTCGACCTCGACGGGCTGGTCGTCGGCGTCGAGCGAGACGGACTCGCGCTCGGCCGGGTCGTCGCGGACGTTGTTCAGTCGGTAGATCCCGTCCGCGTACGCCTCGGCGGTCCCGCCCTGGTCGGAGTCCAGGTAGACGACCGCCTGGTCGTCGGCGAGCGCGTCCGCGAAGTCGGACGCCAGCGAGTCGCTGCCGAATCGCTGGACGACGAACACGTCGTAGCCGTCCATCTCGTCGAGCAGCTCGTCCGCGGTGAGCGTGTCGACGCTGGTGTAGACGTCGTCGTCGAGCTCCTCGGAGAGCGCGCTCGCGATGGCACCCTCGTGGTAGTCGTTCTCGTCGACGACCGCGACCGAGACGTCCTCGGGCTCGCTCGGTCCCTCGCCCGGACTCTCGCCCGGCGGTTGCGGGGCGGTCGGGGTCTCCGGGTCGAGCAGCGCGCGGTAGTCGTCGACGGTCGGATCCTGTTCCAGTTCGGAGAAGAGGGTGTAGCCGTCGCCCTCGGCTCCGATGCCGACCCAGTAGCCGCCGAACGGGTTGACCGTCGAGTCGGCGACGGTCCCCTCGCCGACGTGGCCGTCGGCGTGGGACTCGGCGACCATCCACGTGCTCGGCGTGTAGTAGTCGCCGTCGCCCTTGTTCGTGCCGTCGGTCCAGAAGGCGTACTCCTCGTCGTGGTACGCCGACGGGCTCACCAGGTTCCACCCGTTGTGGAGGTCGACCTGGCCCGGGCTGGCGGGCTCGTCGCCGGACTGGAAGTCGAAGGTGGCGTAGGTGTCCTCCTCCGCGACGACGAGGACGGCCGAGAGCGCGCTGAGGCTGTCGTTCGCCGTCAGCATCTGCCAGTCGCCGATCTCGGCGTCGTAGCCGTAGATGGCACCCTCGAACTCGTCGTCGAACGCGTCGCCGACCGTCTGGTCGGTGGCCGCCGGGACGCCGACGGTGTAGGTCTCGTTGGCCTCCATCGTCAGGTCCACGGCGATCTGCGTCGTGTTCGTGTCGACCTCGCCGAGGTTGGCGGTGAGGAACGGCGAGTACCGCACGTCGCCCTCGACGCCGTTGTTGGCCTGCGGGCCGTCCGTACCGAACCAGTTGAGCGGGGCCTCGAAGGTCCCGCTCTCGGCGGCCATCGCGGTCTCGGTCTCGGCCAGGTCGTTGAAGTGGAAGGTGAGGTCGCCGCCCGCGTCGGACGCGAGCACGCCAGTCGTGGCGTTGACGTCGTTGTTCGCGAACTCGCCGCTGGTCGCGCTGCCGGAGAACGCGAAGCCGGTGGTGGCGTTCGCGATCTCGTTGTGCGCGGCGTCGGCGACCGCGGCACCGCCCTCCGCGGCGATGCCGTACTCGCTGTCGACGACGGACGCGTCGGTCAGGTTCGCGACCGAGCCGCCGTCGACGTGGACGCCGTAGCCGGCGTCGGTCACCGTCGCGTCGGTGATCTCGACGCCGTTCGAACCCATCGACGCGATCCCCGCCTCGCCGGCGTCCTCGACGGACGCCCCGGTGACCGCGGTGTCGGTCGCGCCGTCGAGCATCACGCCGTACGAGACGTTCGTCGCGGCGGGCGCGTCGACGGCGACGTCCGCGCTGTCGGCGATCCGGACGCCGGTGCCGGCGTCGGTCGCCTCGGCGTCGGTGACGTCGACCGCCTCGCTGTCGGCGACGTGGACGCCGTTGTCGGCCGAGCCGGCCGCGCTGGCGTCGGTCACGTTCACGTCGCTGCTCTCGACGACCTGCACCGCGTCCGACGCGCCGGTCACCGACACGTCGGTGACGTCGACGTCGCTCGCGCCGGAGACGCCGACGCCCGCGAGGGCCGCGGGCGTTTCGAGGTCGAAGCCCTCGAAGTGGGTCCCGGCGGCCTGGATGTCGACGTGCGCGTGGCCGTCGTCGCCGCCGGAGTCGGGCGCGACGATCGTGGCGTTCTCGCCGGAGATCGTGAGGTTCTGCGTCTCCTCGACCGAGACCGTCTCGGCGTAGGTGCCTTCGGTGACCCCGATCTCGACCCCCGCGGGCGCGAGGTCGACGGCCTCCTGAATGGTCTCGACGTCCCCGCCGTCGCCGACCGTCAGCGGCGGGTCGTAGACGGCGGTCGGGCCGGTGGTGATCGTCACTTCGTGGGAGTCCTCGGGAGCGATGTCCCCGCCGTCACCCACCGCGTCCGGGTTGTTGGCGAAGGTGAACGTCGTCTCGAGGATCACCGATCCCACAGTGTCGTCCTCAGACTCGACCTCGACCGTGTAGTCGTCGTCGGTCCGCGGCGGCGAGTAGGCGCGCCACTCGTCCCACGCGTTGACCGTCCCGCCGACGTACAGGTCGAGTTCGGACTGGTTGGCGGTGCTGTCCTCGTGGAGCGACACCTTCACTTTCTCCAGCTGCTGGACGCTGTACTCGGAGCCGAACCTCTCACCGGGGGTGTTCTGCGCGGGCTGCCCCTCGTTGAGGACGACCGGCGGCGTGGTCGCGGCCCACGAGGCCGCGTTCGCCAGCACGGCGTCGGCGTCGTCGCTGTAGTCGCCGGACTCGACGAAGGCGGTCGAGCCGAACGTCGACAGGAGCACCTCGCGCTCCTGTCCGTTCGTCGCGGCGGCGGGACCGTCCGTCACGCCGCCGGCCTGGACGTAGCCGACCGTCTGGAAGTCGGTGCCCTCGAACCAGGCGTGGTCGGCGAAGTTCGCGGAGTGGATGCCGAAGGTGTCACCGGCCTCGCCGACGCCCTCGAAGAGGGGGCTGTCCGAGACGATCTCCATCTCGGGGTTCGGCGAGGCGAAGCTGTCGGACGTGCTCGTCGGGTCGCCGAGCGCGCTCGACCGGGCGGGGACGCCGGTGCTCCCGCTGCCCCACTGGTCGAGCCACACGACGCCCGTCGAAGCGCCCGCGGTGTTCGACTTCAGGTCCTCGACGTGCGTCTCGTCGATGTCCTGCACGACGTACGCCTCGTGTTCGTCGTTCGCCGCGGCGTCGACGGCCTCGCTGCCGGTGAGAAGCGATATCTCGTACGACGCCGGCAGCTGGTCCGTCAGCCGGTCGACGACGTCGTCGCCGTAGGAGCCGTCGTCGACGACGGCGATCGGCGTGAACTCGGAGAACACCGTCGTCGGCCCGGTCGTCACGGAGACCGTGTCGCCCGCGCCGGAGAACGTGTGATCGAGGGAGAGCTCGCCCTCGGTGTTCTGCTTGGTGGTGACGGTGAGGGTGGCGGTCCCGGAGATGCCGCCGAGCGAGACCTCCTCGCCCTCCTCGATCTCGTCGCCGTTGAGCTCGAAGGTCAGGCTGCCGTTGTAGCCGCCCGTTCGCTCGACCGAGTAGGTGTCGAGGTTGGCGACGTTCACCTGGATCTCGAACTGCTGGCCGCCCTCGATCGCGTCGGGCTGGCCCGCGACGGGCTCGACGCCGAGCGCGTCGGCCAGCGTGATGTTCTGCTCGACGAACGTCTCGTTGTCCGGGATCGAGACGCTCTCGCTCGTCTCCTCGTAGCCGAAGCCGCTGGCGGTCACGGTGTAGTTGCCGGGCGGCGAGAGCACCGTGTACTCGCCGTCGGGCCCGGTCTCGGCACCGAAGCCGCTCTCCTCGACCTCGATGGTCGCGCCCTCGACGGGCTCGCCGTCGCCGTCGGTGACGGTGCCGGTGACGCCGCTGTCGAGCGCGACCTGGTCGGCCGCCGCCTTGGCGTCGATGATGCCGACGCCGTAGCGGGTGTCCGGCGTGCCCGGGGGCTCGGGCGCGTCGTCCGGCTTCCAGGCGGTGTCCTCGATCGCTTCGATCGCCGTCTGGCGGTCGAGGTCGCCGCCGGCCGCCGAGAGGACGAGCGCGAACGCCCCCGTCTTGTGCGGTGCCGACATCGACGTGCCGGAGTAGGTCCCGTCGTAGCCGCCGCCGGGGACGGAGCTCAGCACGTCCACGCCGGGCGCGGCCGCGTTCGGCACGACGTACTCGTCGGGCCAGTCGTCGGGGGCGTCGCTGCCCCACGCGGAGGAGGTGTCTATCGTCTCGCCGCCGGAGAAGGACGCCACCTCGGCGTCCTCGTTGACGGCACCGCTCGCGAAGTTCGGGTAGACGTTACCGGGCGATCCGGTGTTGCCGTCGCCGTCGTTGCCGGCGGACGCGACGAGGATGACGCCCGCGTCGCGCGCGTTCTCGGACGGTTCGATCAGGTCCGCGGCGTAGCCGGGCGCACCGAGGCTCATCGAGACGATGTCGACCTCGGCGGTGTCGACCGCCCACTCCATGCCGGCCGCGACCTGCGCGAACGAGCCGCCGCCGGCCGGGATCACCTGCCCGTGGTACAGCTCGACGTCGGGCGCGACGCCGAACGTCGACACGTCGCCCGCCGGGTCCTCGGCCCCGGCGACCGTCCCGGAGACGTGGGTCCCGTGGCCGCTGGAGTCGGACGGCTCGGAGTCGATCGGGTTGCCGTCGGAGTCCCACGACTGCCAGTGCTCGTCGTCGAGCTCCGGCAGGTCCGGGTGGGAGTCGTCCATCCCGGAGTCGAGGACGGCGACCTCGACGCCGTCGCCCTGGGTGTTGTACGCGTCCCAGACCTCGGTCGCGTTGATCATGTCGAGGCCGTACGTCGTCGAGTAGTTCTCGGTCTGCATCGACGACGGAGCGATCGGCTCGGCGTCGGCCGTCGCGTCCTCGGACGACGCCTCGGTCGCGGGCGCGTCACTCGACGTCTCGTTCGTCGACGTGTCTTCCGACGTCTCGTTCGTCGGCGTGTCTTCCGACATCTCGTTCGTCGGCGCGTCGCCCGACGTGCCGTTCGTCGAGTTGTTGCCGCCGCTCGCCTGCGCCGTCGTGACCTCGAAGTTCACGTGCAGGCGCTCGACGCCCTCCGCGGACGCGATCTCCTCCAAGGAGACCCGGTCGGGGTTCACCTCGAGGAGCACCGCGTTCGTGATCCAGAACTGCCGTTCGAGCTCGACGTGCTCGGACATCTGCGCGAAGCGAACGACGTTCTGCTGGGTCTCGGCGGCGTGGCCCTTCAGCGCGTCGACCGTCGCCGCCTGTCCCTGAACCCCGCTCGTGTCGGCCGGCGAGAGCCTGACGACGACATCGACGGTGCCCCCGGTGGACTCCGCGTCCCCCTCGAACTTGCGTTCGAGCGCGGGGTCGATGTCGACGTCGCTCGCGTCCTGCTGTTCGAACTCGCCGTCGCTCGTCTGTTCGTACGATACCTCGTCGGAGAACGCCGGCGACGCGCCGGCACCCTCCGTCGTTGGCGTGGCGTCGCCCGCGTCCGCGGCCACGGCGGCCCCGGCGGCCGGAGCCATCATGGAGACGACCATGAGAACCGCGAACAGCGCGGCGAGCGCCTTCGAGTAGTCGATGGTGCGTATCATGTCTTCTCGCTTCGGAGCACCTCCCCCTACGGGAGGATGTCGAGGCAACGGCGCGGTTCGCCCGTAGTTATTAGCGCAATGTGCGAACGCAACGCGCGGTTGCGTCGCCGCAATCGCCGGTGTCGACGCCGCGAACTCCGCCGATCAGCGCCGTAATGACTCGTGGCGGCGCGACGTATCACGTATCGAACGCGACGAGGGGCGGGAGCTTTCCGGCGTAACCGCTCGTTACGGCGCGGGCACTCGGCCGATCGCCGAGGCCGGAACGGACAGATATATACATCAGCCACCGGAGTCGATCATTCGCCGACGGCCCCGGTGTCGGGTGGTCGGTAACGCGATCTTACCGCCAGACCCCGATGCGCCCGGAAACGATTGCGACGGGGCGAGAGAGACATAGCAGCGTGGCAAGAAGTTATATACATTGAAGATAATTGAAACGTAGTCATGCGCCTCCGGGATCTGGATCCGAGAGACTCGACCGGTGACGATCGGAACGGGACGGGCGCAGGCGGCCGCGACGGGAGGAGCGAACGGGAGGAGAACGCGCCTACGGTCGACGGTTCGGAGGATGGGACGGTCGCCCGGCCGGCGAGCGCGACCGGCCGGCTCGCGGCGGACGAGGGCGATTCCACGGCCGACGACGGGTCCCACTCGGCCGCGGGCGTGGCGGCCGACGACCTCCTCGAACTACTGAGCAACCGGCGACGGCGGTACCTCTGGCGCGCGCTGCGTCGCGAGGGGGTGGAGCTGGAGCTGTCCGACGCGTCGCGCCGGATCGCGGCGTGGGAGAACGGCGTCGACGTCGAGGACGTCGAATACGACCAGCGCAAGAGCGTGTACAACTCGCTCCACCAGTTCCACTGCCCGAAGATGGCCGACGCGGGGCTGATCGAGTTCGACAAGCGGAGTTCGACGGTCCGGCTCGCGACGGAGCTCCCGCCGCAGCTGACCGTGACCGTGGAGCCGGACACGGAGGACGTCCGCAACACGGCCTGCGGGGCGCTCGCGGTCGCTGGCGGCGTCGTCCTCGGCGCGTGGGCCCTCCGACTGCCCGTCTTCGGGACCCTGTCGCTGGCCGCGGTCGGCCTCTCGCTGGGCATCGGCGCGACCGCGGCCCTCCTCGTCTACTCGCTTTTCGTTCGAACCGAGTACGGGCTGTCGCTCGCCGACGCGCTCAGCCGCGTCGACGGCTGACGGACCGCTCAGCGTCGACGGGCGAGCAGCGCGGCACCGAGCGCCGCGAGCAGCGTCGTGAGGACGCCGAACCCGGGCGTCTGTTCTTCGAGGATCGGCTCGTCGCCGTCGCCCCCGCTCCCGCCGTCGCTCCCGGACGACGAGTCGTCGCCGGCGTCATCGCCGGCGTCGCCGCCCGCCGCCGAGTCGTCACCGGAGTCGGACGATCCGCCGGAACCGTCGCCGCCCGTCGAGTCCGAGTCGTCGGCGTCGGCGTCGTCGGCAGCTCCCGAGACGGCGAAGTACGAGAACCCGGGCGTCTCGGCCGTGTAGACGCCGTCGGCCTCGTGGGTCGTCTCCAGCGCGTTCCACTCGCCGTCGACCAGCCGGAACAGCCGCACGTCCTCCGGCTCCGCGCCGAGCGCGTCGGCGTCGGCGGTGAACGAGACCGTGGCGTTCGCGACGGCGTCCGACGAGGCGTTCGTCTCGAACTCGAGGTACGAGGGGTCGTCGCCGGACGCGGGCGGCTCCGCCGGAACCGTCTCGGCGTCGACCGACCGCGCCTCGACGGTGAGCGAGTCGACCGCCGCCGCGGTCTCGACCGTTAGCCCGTCGACCGCGACGGTCCCGTCGCCGACCGCGTCGCCGAGGTCGGCCTCGACGGTCGACCCGGCCTCGACGTCGGTCGCCGAGAGGGTCGCGCCGCCGTCGACCGGCGTCACGTCCGCCTCGACCGTCGCCGCCTCGTCGCCGCTCGGCGGGGCGGTGCCGCCGGTTCCGCCGTCGCTACCGCCGCTTCCGTCGCCGCCGTCTCCGCCGCCTGCCGGCGGGGAACCGGTTCCGCCGTCGCCGCCATCGCTACCGTCACCACCGTCACCGCCATCGCTACCGTCTCCACCGTCGCTCCCGTCACCGGCGAGGGTGACGCCGTCGCGCACGAGGTTCGTGACGTCTTCGGGTTCGCTCGTCGTCACGAGAGAGTCTTCGGGGACGAACGTCACGTCGGTCGGTTCCTCCGGCACCGCGAAGACGAGCGTCGCCATCGTCGGCGCGTCGCTTCCCGACGAGATGTTCGCGGCGACCTGATTGAAGTTCACTGAGCCGTTCTCGTTGTCGACGTTCGTCACGGGATCGGCCGAGAACTGCCCCTCGCCCCCGGAGACGCTCTGGACCGCGGTCGAATCCGGGTCGAACGTCAGGTTCGCCTGATAGCCCGCGACGTCGTCGACCGTCGTCGAGAGCGTCACGGTCACCGTCTCGTCGGTCTGGTTCGTTGTGGTCAGCGTCAGTTCGCCCGTCGGCTCCGTCTGGTCGACGGGAGCGGTCCCTACCGCAGCAGCGGCGGTGCCGGCCGAGAGCGGTGTGATCGCGACGAGCGCGACGAGGAGGCAAACGAGCAGTCGTCCGCGTGTGGTGTGAGTCGTCATGTGGAGTGGTGTGTTCGCCGTGGCGTGTCTGTGAACGCGTCAGCGCGTCCGCGGGCGCGAGCCCATGCCGCCGTGGTCCGGGCACGGACCCGGACCGAGTTGCGTGTTCGAAAGCCGATTCGGCCACCGATAGTATAAAAATCGCCGCCGTGGCGGCGATGGGTCGGTGGCGTGCCTATGCGAGCGCGGTCGCCGCGCCGAGCGAGGCGGGACCGTCCGCGACCGCCTGAGCCACCTCGGGCTCCGCGGGGTCACCGCTCGCGTCGGCCGATTCGCCGCCGTCGTCCTCGACGACGGTCACGGTCGTCGACGCCGTGTCGTCGATCGCGGGGTCGGGCGGGTAGAGCGGGTTCACGTCCTGACCGGCGACGTGCGTGAACGCGACCTCGTCGCCGGGCTGGATCGAGACGCCGTCGATGTCGTCGATCGATTGGAGCGTCCCGAGGTTCACCTGAAGCGTCGCCGACTCGTTCGGCGCGAGCGGCCCCGCGGTGAACTCGTCGCTCTCCGGCGGACTGAACACGATCGATCCCTGGAATCCGGGACCGGTCACCTCGACGACGTTGTCGACGGTGCCGTTGGCGTCCCCGACGTTGGTGACCTCGGCGTCGACCGTGAGCGAATCGTTGAGCGTCGCGTTCGACGGGCTCACGTCGAATCCGGTCACCTCGAACTCGGCTTCCGCCGGATCGCCGACGACGATGGTCGCCGTTTGGTTGTCGTCCTCGGTGAAGATCCCGTGTTCGTACTCGCCCGGTTCGCTCGGCAGCGTCACGTTCTCGAAGCCGACGCTCTCGCTCGCGCCGGCCCCCAGCGTCACGTTCTGCGACGCGACGACACTATCGTTGAACACGAACTCGACGACCTGCGTCCCGTTTGCGTCGCCGTCGTTAGTGACCGTCGCGTTCACGTCGATCGCAGCGCCCGGCTCCGCCTCGGCCGGAGCGCTGAGGTCGCTTACGGTGAACGTCGGACCGTCAGCGGGGTCACCGACGACGATTGTTGCCGTCTGCCCGTCGTCCTCGGTGAAGATCCCGTGTTCGTACTCGCCCGGTTCGCTCGGCAGCGTCACGTTCTCGAAGCCGACGCTCTCGCTCGCGCCGGCCCCCAGCGTCACGTTCTGTGACGCGACGGTCTCGCCGGCGAACGCGAACTCGACGGCCTGCGTGCCGTTCGCGTTACCGTCGTTGGTGATCGTCGCGTTCACGTCGATCGCAGCGCCCGGCTCCGCCTCGGCCGGTGCGGCGAGATCGCTCACCGTGAACTCCTCACCGGTGACCGTGAACGCCGAAGTGCCCTCGTCGTCGATCACCGGATCGGGGCCCTCGTCGGGGTTGAGGTTCTCACCGACCTGCTGGACCCCCTCCAGTTCGTCGCCCGGACCCAAGTCGACGTCACCCAGCGCGGCGTTGAGTCCCTCTATCGAGGGGAACTCCGTCTGTAGCGTCGTCGACTCGCCCGGATCGAGCGTCACGGTGCTCGGCGGGAAGTAGACGAACGTGTCGTTCCCGCCGGTCGCCGCGTCCTGGATCGCGGTGATCGTCTGCGTCTGGCCGGACTGCTGGCCGACGTTCGTCACCGTGGCCTCGACCAGGATCGGTTCGTCGGTCGTAACCGACTCCGGCGTCTCGACGTTCTCGACCTCGAACTCGGCGGGACCGAGCTCGTCAACGACTTCGGTCGGACCCGTCTCGACGACGATCTGCTCGCCGTCGTCGTGACCGTCCGCCGGAGCGACATCCCCGTCGGCGGTCGTTTCGGCGACCGCGTCGACACCCTGCGCGTTCGAGAGCACCGTCGCGGCGCTCTCGTCGACGCCGACAAGCTGTTCGAGGATCAGGACAACGTCGGTCGTCGTGACGGTGCCGCTGTCGTCAACGTCGGCGAGCGACTCGTAGAACTCGCCGTTCGGCTCCTGATCGGCGATGAACTGCTGGGTCAACACCGCGTCGAACGGCGTGACCGCTCCGTCGTCGTTGACGTCGCCGGGGATTCCGGCGGACCAGGTGACCGTCTCGCCGACGGTCTGGAGGTCGCCGTCCGCGGCCGAGACGGTTGTTCCGTTGTCGGCGACTTCGAGGTCGGTCTCGTCGCCCTCGTCGCCGACGAACGTGAACTCAACGTTCGCGAGCGTCGGCTGGTCGACGCCCTCGCTCTGCGCGTCCGCGAGCGAGATCGTGCCGTTCTCGTTGTCGTAGCTGGAGATCAGTGAATTTCCGACTTCGCCGCCCGAGACGCTCACGACCTGTAGCGCGTCGGGGTCGAAGTCGACCGTGGCTTGGTATCCGGCGACGTCGGCGGCGTCGGTGGAGAGCGCCACCGACCTCGTCTCGCCGACGTCGAAGACGAGCCCGTCCTCAAAGGAGACGGTCGCCTCGGCGTCCGGATCGTCCGGATCGTCCGGGTCCTCGGGCAGTCGCTCGAAGGTGTGTTCGAGCGCGACCGTGGATTCGAGGTCGGCGTCGTCAGCCACCGAAACGTTGAGCGTCACGGTGCCGGTGAGTCCGTCCGTCTCGATCGGCTCGCCGATCGGCACCTCGTCCCCGCCGACGGACAGCGTCAGATCGTCGGGGTCGACGGTGGCGTCGTCGGCGGGAGCGACCGTTAACCGGTCGAGATTTGCGACCTCAACGACGACATCGAAGGAGCCGCCCTGCTCGACGGCCGGCGGCTGTCCTTCGACGAGGTCGACGACCAGCTCGTCGTCAAGCTGGACATCGGTCGTCTCGCCGCCGGAGACGTTCAGCGTCTCGCTCTCGTACCCGAAGGCGTCGACGGTGAGCTGTGCCGGCTCCGTCGTGGTCGGGAGCGAGTACGTGCCGTTCTCGTCGGTCGCGGTGAGCGCGCCCGCGGCGGTTTCGACGGTGGCTCCGACGACGGGGTCGCCGTCGGCGTCGGTCACCGTTCCCTCGATCGTCTGCCGCTCGTCGAGGGCTTGGGCGGCCGCGTAGACGTCGATGATCCCCGTGCCGTAGCGGATGTCTCGGCCGTTCAGTTCCGTGAAGTCGTTTTCCGGCTTCTCCGCCGTCTCCGCCAGCGCGGATTCGAGGACCGCTGCGTCAAGATCCTCGTCGGTGTACGACTGAAGGAGCGCGATAGCTCCTGTGTAGTGCGGCGCGGCCATCGACGTGCCGCTGGCGTACGAGTACGTGGCGTTGGCGTCGCCGATGTCGCCGCCGAGCGGGCCGGAGCTCAAGACCTCGTTTCCGGGAGCCGCGACGTCGGGTTGGACGTACTGACGCGGGAACCAGTCAGGAAGCGTCTCGTCGCCCTCGATGCTGTTCTCGTCGATCACCGCCCCGCTGGAGAACGTCGCGATGTCCCCGGCCTCGGTCGAGGCGGCGACGGCGACGGAACTGAAGCTCGTCGCCGGCGCGGAGACCGGCCCGCCCGAGTCGCCGCTACCGGAGTTTCCGGCGGACACGACCGCGGCGGTCCCCGCGGCGTTGACGTCCTCGATCGCGTCGGCGTACTGGAGACTGAAGGTCGATCGCCCGGTTTCCGACGGAAGTCCGAGGCTGAAACTCGCCGCGTCCGCGTCGTTCTCGGCGGCCCACTGCATCGAGGCGATGATGTCCTCGGTGTACGCGCCGCCCGCGAACACGTCGGCCATCAGCAGGTCGGCCTCGGGCGCGACGCCGTACCGCGGCACGTCGCCGGCCGGGTGGGCCGCGCCGGTCGCGGTGCCGGCGGTGTGCTCGCCGTGCGCGCCCGCGTTACCGCCGACGAGGGTCCCCTCCTCGACGGTGCCGTTCTCCGCGATCGCCTCCTTCGCGAACTCGAGGTCGGGGTGTCCCTCCTCGGGGTTCGAGATTCCGTCGTCGCCGATCATGACGGTGGCACCCTCGCCGCGGACGCCGAACTCGTCCTCGAACTCGGGGACGTTGATCTGTTCGAGCCCGTACGTGTACTCGCCGTCGTGGTCCGCGGGGGTCGCGTCCGCGTCACTACCGGTCGCCGGCGGCTCGGGCCGCTCGTACTGGACGTTCGGCGACACGGAGCTCACGCCGTCGATCGACGCGATCTCCTCGATGTCGTTCTCGTCGAGGTCGACGTCGACTGAGACGACGTTACCGGCCCAGAACGAGTTGCGGACCTCGGCGTCGAACCCCGTTTCGAGCGCGTCGATGACGGGGGCCTGTGTCGCCCTCGCGTCGGCCTTGAGTTCGTCCAACGCCGACGCGTCGTCCATCGCCGCGAGCCGCGGGACGTCGACCGTCCGCTCGACGGACACGATCAGCGTGGTCTCGCCGCTAGCGTCGCGGAGCGACCCCGAGACCTCGCCGGTCGCCTCGGAGGCCGGTACCTCCTCGACGACGCGCGTTTCGTCGCCCGTCGAGGCGGACTGGGTTTCGTTCGTTTCGGTTGTCGTCTGTGGCTGTACGTCTGCGTCGACGTCGGCGATGCCGGCGTCGACCGCGTCGCCGCCGGTCGCGTCCATGGCCGCCGCCGCACCCGCGGTCGGCGCGAACATGGACACGACCATGACGGCCGCGAACAACGTCGCAAAGAGTGTCTTCCGGTGTACCATCGATAGTTCGCCTCCACCGTGCGGAGGTGTCACGTCACAACGGCCGGTCGGACGTGGTTATTCAGAATATAAGCCGTTCCCGCGGCGTGAAAATCCCACAAAGAGTCGTGTCTTCCGGTGATTTTCGTCGGTGTTTCCCGGCGGAACCGGTCGTCGGATGGGATCGGAGGGTAGCGCCTGCTGGCGAGCGGAGCCGACGTGAGGCGGTGTCGTCGGAGCCGACGTGAGGCGGTGCTACCGGAGCCGACGGAGGACCTCGTCGAACTCGACCGCGGGGGTCGACCTGAGGACGCTGTAGTAGAGGGAACACGCGACCGCGACGGCGATACCGAGAGCGATCGCGAGCGCTTCGAGGGTGAGCGCGCCGAACACCGGGAGACCGAGTCGCCACGCGCCGACCGTGACGAACGTCGACAGGCCGACCGCGCCGAGGACGGTGGCCCCCACCCGTCGTCGGTCGGGTTCGAGTTCCACGACGGGGTTCGACCCCTCGCAGGGGGAGACCCGGGCGGCGCGGCGGTCGAACTCGATCAGCCCCGCGTCGGCCATCTTCGGACAGTGGAACTGGAGCAGCGAGGTGTACACGCTCTTGCGTTCGTCGTAAGTCACGGCCGACGGGGGTTTGTCCAGTTCGCGGGCCGCGACCGCTTTCGACGCCTCCTGAAGGGGTATTTCGCGGTCTTCGCGCCGGATGTACTGCCAGAGGTACCGCCGGCGCGCGTTGGCGAGCAGTTCGATGAGCGCCTCTGACCGGTCGGGAGCGGGATCGTCGGCGTCCGGAGACGCCGCTACCCGTTCGTCGTCGAACGCCGTCCGTTCGGCGTCGGAAGTGTGGGTAGATGCGGGCTGATGAGCCACTGTGAACAACAGGTAGGAGTTTTTATTTAAGAAAATTGTGTATATGATGCTGTTCTCGCCACAGCACCTGTAACATCTCGGCGTGCTCGACGGAGCGAGAGAATCCGAACAGCGCACGGTCACAACTCGGACGCGAGTTGTGTTTTATTCATTGTTACGTCCGCCGGAACCTTCATACGTCGCCTCGCGGATCCTCCGAGTACACGAATGGCAGTACTCTTGCTGGAGGACGTCAATGCCGACGACGTCGGGACCGTCGGCGGGAAGGCCGCGTCGCTCGGCGAACTCATCGGTGCGGGGCTCCCGGTGCCGCCGGGGTTCGCCGTCACCGCGGGCACGTACCGAACGTTCATCGAGGAGGCCGGGATCGACGAGGAGCTGTTCGACGCGGTCGACGTCGACCCCGAGGACTCCGCGGCGCTCCGCGAGGCCGAGGCGACCGCGGAGCGCCTGATCCTCGACACCCCGTTCCCGGAGTCGGTGCGCGAGGAGATCCTCGAACGGTACCGAGCGATGGGAGAGGACGGCGAGGAGGCGTTCGTCGCCGTCCGCTCGTCCGCCACGGCCGAGGACCTCCCCGACTCCTCGTTCGCCGGCCAACAGGAGACGTTCCTCAACGTCCGCGAGGAGGACCTGCTCCGCCGCGTCAAGGAGTGCTGGGCCTCGCTTTTCACCCAGCGCGCGATCTACTACCGCCAGCAGCGGGGGTTCCCGCACGCCGACGTCGACATCGCGGTCGTCGTCCAGCGCATGGTCGACGCCGAGAAGTCCGGCGTGATGTTCACCAGCCACCCGTCGACGGGCGAGCCGCAGGTCACCATCGAGGCGGCGTGGGGGCTCGGCGAGGCCGTCGTCTCCGGCACCGTCTCGCCGGACAACTACGTGTACGACCGCGAGCGCGGCGCGGTCGACGAGGTCACCGTCGCGGACAAGAAGGTTGAGATGGTGAAAGACGCCGAGACCGGCGAGACGGTCGAACTCGACGTCGACGAGGAGCGGCGGACGGCGCGGGTGCTCTCCGACGCGGAGATCGGCGACCTCGTCGCGCTCGGCGAGCGCGTGGAGGACCACTACGGCTCGCCGCAAGACGTCGAGTGGGCGATCTACGACGGCGAGATATACATGCTCCAGTCGCGCCCGATCACGACGATCCGCGAGGACGCGGACGGCTCGGAGGACGCCGGGGGCGCGGTGGCGACCGCCGACGGCGACGGCAGCGGCGCGGAACTGGAAGCGACCGACGGGCGATCTGACGGGGCCGACGGCGGCGGCGCGGACGACGCCGACCTCCTCGTCGAGGGGCTCGGGGCCAGCCCCGGGGCCGTCTCCGGAACCGTTCGGATCGTCCACAAGCTCGACCAGCTCGATCAGGTACAGGAGGGCGACGTGATGGTGACGGAGATGACGATGCCGGACATGGTGCCGGCGATGAAACGCGCCGCGGGCATCGTCACCGACGAGGGCGGGATGACGAGCCACGCGGCGATCATCTCGCGGGAGCTCGGCGTCCCCGCGGTCGTCGGGACCGGGAACGGGACCCGCGTCCTCGAAGACGGCCGGCACGTCACCCTCGACGGCGACAAGGGGACGGTCCGGGCGGGCGAGGACGAGTCGGCCGAGCCCGGCGAGGAGTTCGAGCCGGTGGAGGCCGCGCGCCCGGAGACGCCCGTCAAGCCGATGACGGCGACGGAGGTGAAGGTGAACGTCTCGATTCCGGAGGCGGCCGAGCGCGCCGCGGCGACCGGCGCGGACGGCGTCGGGCTGCTCCGGATCGAACACATGGTGCTGTCGCTCGGGAAGACCCCGGAGAAGTACATCGCCGACCACGGCGCGCAGGCGTATCAGGACGAGCTCATCGAGGGCGTCCGGCGCGTCGCCGACGAGTTCTACCCCCGGCCGGTCCGCGTGCGGACCATCGACGCGCCGACCGACGAGTTCCGCGAGCTGGAGGGCGGCGACGGCGAGCCGGCCGAGCCGAACCCGATGCTCGGCTGGCGCGGGATCCGCCGGAGCCTCGACAAGCCGGAGCCGTTCCGGCAGGAGCTCGCCGCGTTCGCGCAGCTCCACGACATGGGGTACGACAACCTCGAAGTGATGTTCCCGCTCGTCAACGACGCGGCGGACGTCGAGGGGATCAAGGCCCATATGCGCGAGGCCGGGATCGACCCCGAGACGCACCGCTGGGGCGTGATGGTGGAGACGCCCGCGAGCGCGCTCCAGATCGAGGAGCTCGCCGAGGCGGGGATCGACTTCGCCTCCTTCGGCACCAACGACCTCACGCAGTACACGCTCGCGGTCGACCGCAACAACGGCCACGTCGCCGACCGGTTCGACGAGCTTCACCCGGCCGTGTTGCGCCTGATCGGCGACACGATAGAGACGTGCCGGGAGCTGGGCGTCGACACCAGCATCTGCGGGCAGGCCGGCTCGAAGCCCGAGATGGTCGAGTTCCTCGTCGAGAAGGGCGTCTCCTCCATCTCCGCGAACATCGACGCGGTCCGCGACGTCCAACACGAAGTGAAGCGGACCGAACAGCGGCTGCTGCTCGATTCGGTCCGCTGAGACTGTCGGAGCCGGTTCCCTCCGCCGCGGCCGGGAGCGGAACGGGTAAGAGCCGCCCCCGGCAATAGGAGGCGAATGCAACGGCCAGAACCGGAGCCGCAGTCGTTCGACCGGGTGCTCTCCTCGATGTGCACCGAGCCGCACCCCGACGCGCGGGCGGCCGCCGAGCGCTTCCTCGCCGCGAACCCCGGCGACCCCGCCACCTACGAGACCGTGGCCGCGCTCGAAGAGCGGGCGGTCGAGCGGCTCGCGACGCTCGCCGACCACCCGACCCCGAGCGACGCGGCGGGGTACGTCACCTCGGGCGGCACCGAGGCGAACGTCCAGGCGGTGCGGTCGGCGCGGAACCGACACGACGGCGGGCGCGACGACCGCGGCGTCAACGTCGTCGCCCCGGAGAGCGCGCACTTCTCGTTCACCAAGGCGGCGGAGCTGCTCGACGTGGAGCTGCGGACCGTCCCCGTCGACGACGACTACCGGGCCGACACCGACGCGGTCGCGGCCGCGGTCGACGACGTCACCGCGCTCGTCGTCGGCGTCGCCGGCACCACGGAGTACGGCCGGGTCGACCCGATCCCGGAGCTCGCAGCGATCGCCGCGGAGGCGGGGGCGCGGCTCCACGTCGACGCGGCGTGGGGCGGGTTCGTCCTCCCGTTCACCGACCACGACTGGTCGTTCGCCGACGCGGCGGTCGACACGCTGACGATCGACCCCCACAAGTTCGGGCAGGCACCGGTGCCGGCGGGCGGGCTGTTGGCCCGGGAGGACGCCGCGCTCGACGCGCTCGCGGTCGACACGCCGTATCTGGAGTCGCGGTCGCAGGCGACGCTGACCGGGACCCGGAGCGGCGCTGGCGTCGCCGGCGCGGTCGCGGCGATGGACGCGTTGTGGCCCGACGGCTACCGCGAGGCCGCGGAGCGGGCGGCCGACCACGCCGACTGGCTCGCCGCGGAGCTCGCGGACCGCGGGTACGACGTGGTCGAGCCCGAGCTCCCGCTCGTCGCCGCCGCGGTCCCGGAGTCGGAGTTCGCAGCGCTCCGCGACGCCGGGTGGAAGGTGTCGCGGACCGGGGCGGGGGAGCTCCGCGTCGTCTGTATGCCGCACGTGACGCGGTCGACGCTGCGGGCGTTCCTCGACGATCTGGACCGGATCCGCGGGTGAGCGGTCGGGGCGGCGGAGCCCGGGGGAGGCGGAGCAGCCGCGGGCGGACGGCGACCGCCGCCGCACCGCGTTCGGATCAACATATTCACTACGGGTCATCACGAACCGGGCAGTATGAGTTCGGACGACGTCTCTCGGCGCGCGTTCATGCGGACGGCCGGCGGTGCGGCGGCCGCCGCCGGCGCGGCGACGGCGACGGCGGGGACGGCGGCTGCACAGGAAGTGGAACCCGACTGGCCGAGCGGGGCCGAAGGCAACGTCGGGTCGTACACGGACGCCCGCGGGCAGGACTCGGTGACCATCTCGGTCGGCGCGGGCGACCAGGGCCTCGCGTTCGACCCGACGTTAGTGTGGGTCGACGAGGGGACGACGATCACCTGGGAGTGGACGGGCGCGGGCGGCGCACACAACGTTCAGACGGTCGAGGACGGCGGCCCGGCCACCCTCGACAGCGGCGACCCGGTCGGCGAGGAGGGAGCCACCTACGAGTACGAGACGTCGAGCGAAGACGCCGGCATCACCCACTACCACTGCGTCCCGCACACCGCGGTCGGCATGCACGCCGGCCTCGCCGTCGGCGAGGACGTCGCCACGGTCGACGTCGGCGGCGGGAGTTCGGACGCGGTGTTCGTCCCGGACGCCGCCCGGGCGCTGGGCGTCGCGACGTTCATCGCGATGGTGAGCACGCTGGGACTGGCGTTCGTCTTCATGAAGTACGGCGGGTCGATCACCCGGCAGGAACAGGCGTAACGCACGACGCCGTCACTCGTTTTTCCCGTCGACCGCGGCGAGCGGTCGCGGCCTACCCGTCGTCGATCTGGTCCTCGTACAGCGCGACGTAGCGGTCGATCACCGCGTCGTGGTCGTAGGCGGCGAACTCGCGGTCGACCGCCCGGCGTTCGAGGTCGCCGACCGCGACGAACTCGTCGGCCAGCTCCGCCGGACTCGTCACGAGCCGCCCGCGCTCCCGGCCCTCGACGAGTTCGTGCGCGCTCGAATCGGCCTGATACTCGACGAGGGCGACGCAGCCGCACGCGACCGCCCACAGCAGGTCTGTGGCGAACGTCTCCCACGTCGCGGTCGCGACCGCCACGTGGGTTCCCTTGAGTACCGGGAGCCGCTCCTCGGCGGGGAGGTCGCCGAGGAACTCGACGCGGTCGTCGATCCGGAGGTCGCGGGCGGCGGCCTCGACGCGCCCGCGCTCGGGGCCGTCGCCGATCACCGCCGCGGTCCAGTCGCGGCCGCGCAGCTCGGCGAGCCCGAGGAGGAACGTCTCGACGTTGGCGTGGCGGTCGAGCCGCCGCGCGTACACCGCGTCGAAGCGGTCGTCGACGCCCGCCGACTCGACCGCATCGAAGTCGATGCTCTCGGGGAGGACGCGCACGTCGCCGCCGTCCGCGCCGTGTTCGCGGACGCGGGTCTTGGTGGTCCGCGAGGGCGTGGTCACGGCGTCCGCGCAGCGCGCGAGCGGCCGGTACCAGCGGCGGGCGTCGGCCGGGTGGTCGCGCCACCAGTCGACGACGACCGGAACCCGCGAGAGCGACCCCGCGACCGTGGCCGCGAGCGCCGGCGTCGGCGGGCTGTTGACGGCGTGGACCACGTCGGGGGCGACGCGCCGGAGCGCGGCCGGGAGCTTCGCGGCGAACACGGTCGGTGCCGGCTCGGCGGTGACCGAGCGGTACTCGATCCCGTCGTCGTCGAAGGCGTCGTGGTCGCCGCCCCACCAGCGGGCGCAGAGCCAGACCACGTCGTGGCCGCGGTCGGCGAGCCCGCGGGCGGTTCGGAGCGTTCGCGTCCGCGCCGGGGTCTCCCCGTGACCGGGGGCGAAGAGCGAGACGAACGCGACGCGCATACGCCGACCGCACGGGGGCGGTCGGTAAAAAGACACGGCATCCGGGCGGGCGATCGCGTCGGTGGTACGTCGGCGGCGGAATCGGAGCCGAGGCCGCGACCGGGGTTCCGTCACCCGAAACGGTTTCCGGTCACGCGCGGAACCGGGTGGCATGCGACAGTACGACATCGAGCGCTACCTCAACGTGCGGAACGCGGGCGGTGCCGACCTCGGCCCCGACGGGCGACTGTCCTTCCTCCTCGACACGACCGGGACGGGACAGGTGTGGTCGGTCCGCGAGGCGGAGTCGTGGCCGGAACAGCACACCTTCTTCGAGGAGTCCGTCTCCTTCGTCGACTCCTCGCCGGAGCGGTCGGAGGCCGTCTTCGGCATGGACGAGGGCGGCAACGAGCGCGCGCAGCTGTACCGGCTCGACTACGAGTCGGGCGCGATCACGGAGCTGACGGCGATGCCCGAGGCGAAACACCGGTGGGGCGGGTGGGACTCGACCGGCGACCGGTTCGCGTTCGCGTCGAACCGCCGCGACGAGGCGGTCTTCGACGTGTACGTTCAGGGTCGCGACGAGACCGGCGACGACGCCGAGTTGGTCCACGAGGGCGACGGCTGGCTCTCGGTCGCCGGCTGGTCGCCGAGCGACGACCGCCTGATCGTCCACGAGGCGCACTCCTCGTTCGACCACGACCTCTACACGCTCGATCTGGCGAGCGGCGACCTGACCCACCACACGCCCCACGATGGCGACGTGCGGTACTCCGGCCCCGAGTGGGGACCGGACGGCGACGGCGTCTACCTCGTCACCGACCGCGAGAGCGACACGCTCCGCTTGGAGCGGCTCGACCTGGAGACCGGCGAGTTCGCCGTCGTCGCCGACGGCGGCGAGTGGAACGTCGACGGCGTCGCGATAGACGAGGACTCGCGCCGGGTGGTCTACTCCCGGAACGTCGACGGCTACACCGAACTCACGGTCGGCGAGCTGACGGGTCCCGACCGGGTCGACGAGCTCCCCGAGCCGGACCTCCCGGACGGCGTCGCCGGCGGCGTGAGCTTCGGTCCCGGGGGGGAGCGGTTCGCGGTGACCGCGACGGGCAGCACGCACAACGCGAACGTCTACGTCGTCGACGCGGCCACCGGCGAGACCGAGCGGTGGACGCGCGCCTCGACCGCGGGGATTCCGCGCGACTCGTTCGTCGAGCGCGAACTCGTCCACTACCCCACCTTCGACGGGCGGGACATCCCGGCGTTCTTCTCCGTGCCGGAGACGGAGCCGCCCGAGTCGGGATACCCGGTCGTCGTCGACATCCACGGCGGGCCGGAGTCCCAGCGGCGACCCTCGTTCGCCTCGGTCACGCAGTTCCTGCTGAACAACGGGTACGCCGTCTTCGAGCCGAACGTCCGCGGCTCCTCCGGATATGGGAAGGCGTACTCGGGGCTCGACGACGTGGAGAACCGGATGGACTCGGTGAAGGACGTCCGGGAGGGGGTCGGCTGGCTCCACGACCACCCGGAGGTCGACCCGGACCGCGTCGTCGCGATGGGCGGCTCCTACGGCGGCTTCATGGTGCTCGCGTCGGTGACCGAGTACCCCGACCTGTGGGCCGCGGGCGTCGACATCGTCGGCATCGCGAACTTCGTCACCTTCCTGGAGAACACCGGCGACTGGCGGCGCTCGCTGCGCGAGGCGGAGTACGGCTCGCTCGCCGAGGACCGCGAGTTCCTCGAATCCGTCTCGCCGATCAACAACATCGACCGGATCGAGGCACCCCTCTTCGTCCTCCACGGCGAGAACGACCCGCGGGTGCCCGTTAGCGAGGCCGAACAGATCGTCGAGAAGGCCCGCGAGCAGGGCGTCCCCGTCCGGAAGCTGATCTTCGACGACGAGGGACACGGCTTCTCGAAGCTGGAGAACCGGATCGAGGCGTACCGGGGGATCGTCGACTTCCTCGCCGAACACGTCTGAGTGGAGCGTCGCGGGCGACGTGCGCCCGGTCGATACCGCGGAGCGGTCGGAACTCAGCGTCGGCCGGACCGTCGCCCCTTCCAGAGGGGGTACAGTTCCGCCAGCGCTATCAGCGATATCACCACGCCCGCGATCAACATCAGCGTGTCCGGATCAATGTCACGCATACCCGTGGTACGGTCCTCTGCCTCAAATGGCTTCGTGCGGTTCGCGGGAGATGGACGGCGCGTCGGCGTTTGGGGCGCTCGCGGAGCCCGGAGGATACCGTTCGTAACGGACCCGCCGGGACCCGCCGCCGACACCGGGGTATATGAGACCGGACGCCGTACGCGTGCCATGACCGTGAGATCGGCCCCCACGATGATCGATGACGAGCGCGCGTTCGCGGCGGTCATGATCGCGCTGTCGGTCCTGATATTTCTGCTCGTGTTCCGGAGCGAGCGGTCCGAGTCGGCGTTATCCCGACTGCGCGGTCCGAGTCTCCGCCGTAGGTCTTAGCGGGGAAACACATTTTATCGTCTGGGTCGTTAGGTGAATGTGAGCGATACAACAGAAGAGACGGCGGTCGATGCGGTCGAGGAGGTCAGCAGCGACGGACTCGGCCCCGCGGTGTTCGCATCGGTGGGGTCCGTGGCGCTCGCGCTGTACTTCTACTACGTTCGCGGCGACAAACAGCGCGGGCAGTTCGTCGGCCTGTGGCCGGTCACGATACTCGGCCTCGCCTCGTACTTCAAACTGGAGGAGATCCGGGAGGCGCTCTCCGAGGGCGACGACTGAGAGAGGCCGTCCGCCTCGGGGAACGGTTCGCCGGCGACTACGGTCGGTTCCGTCTCGTCGCGGCCGTTCCGATTCCACGGCCGTCGGGGGCGTCGACCGGGTCCGAACGGTCGCCGAGGTTATACGCGTAGCCGAGAGACACTCTGAAGATGGACGGGTCCGATCCACACAGGCTGTTGCTCGATCAGGCCCAAGACAAGGTTGCCCTCCTCGACGATGACGGGACGTTCACGTACGTGAACGAGGCGTCCGAGCGGATCCTCGGTTTCTCCCCCGAGGAACTCGTCGGCGAGAACGCGTTCGAGTACATTCATCAGGACGACCGGGAGGCGGTCAGCAGCGCGTTCCGCGAGGCGCTCTCCGCCGAGGAGTTCTCCGAGATAACCGTCGAGTACCGCCACCGGGCCGCCGACGGCTCGTGGGTGTGGCTGGAGAGCCGCATGTCGAACCTCACCGACGACGCGCTCGACGGGTACGTCGTCAGCTCGCGGGACATCAGCGACCGCGTCCGGGCCGAGCGCGAGCGCGAGGAGACGGCGGCGCACCTCGGCGAGATCTCGTCGGTCTCCAGCGACGTGCTCTGGATGTTCAACGCCGACTGGTCGGAGCTCCTCTTCGTGAACCCCTCGTACGAGGAGATCTACGGAACGTCGGTCGCCGAGCTGCGGGGCGACCCGAGCGCGTTCCTCGACGCGATCCACCCCGACGACGTCCCCGCAGTGAGGGAGGCGATGGAACGGCTCTCCGAGGGGACCCCGGTCGACGTCGAGCACCGGGTGAACCCCGACGAGGATTACAACCGCTGGGTGTGGGTCCAGGGCGAGCCGATCACCGTCGACGGCGAGGTCGCCCGCATCACTGGGTTCACCAGGGACGTCACGGACCGGCGGCGGCGCGAGCGACAGCTGGTCGTGATGGACAACCTGCTCCGGCACAACCTGCGGAACGACCTCAACCTCATCCTCGGCACGGTGGAGACGATGGAGTCGGCGGTCCCGGAGTCGACCGAGCACACGGCGGTGATCCGCCGCGTCGGCGAACAGCTGCTCGCCACCGCCGAGAAGGAGCGCGAGATAATCGAGCTCATCACCGACCACCGGAACGGCGAGCCGATCGCGGTCCACGAGGCGGTAGAGGAGTGCGTCGAGCGCGTCCGCGAGCGGTTCCCGGCGGCGTCGGTCGAGGTCGCGTCGCTCGATCGGGTCGTGGTCGACGGGCGCGCCGAACTGCGGTCGGCGGTGACCGAACTCCTCGAGAACGCGGTCCGACACGCCGACGACGACGCGCCGACCGTGACCGTCGGCCTCCGACGCACCGCAGACGGGGCCGAGATCGTCGTCCGGGACGACCACGCGCCGATCCCGGCCGTCGAGGCGAACGTCCTCACCGGCGACCACGACATGACCGACGTCTACCACAGCAGCGGGCTGGGGTTCTGGCTCGTCTACTGGAGCGTGGAGCTGTCGGGCGGCTCCGTCGCGGTCGAGTCCGGCGACGAGCGGGGCAACGAGATCACGATCCGGCTGCCCGCGAGCGGGGAGTGAGTCGGGCCGCCCCGTCGGAGGCCGCTCGGAGCGACCCGGGGAAATCGCGGACGAGAGCGCTTACCAGTCCGGGCCGAAGTCGGGGTTCAGCTGCCGGTCGGTGCGGCCCAGTTCGTCGATCGCCGCGACGTCCTCGTCGTCGAGTTCGAGGTCGAGGCTCGCGAGGTTGTCGCGGATGTGGTCGATCCCGGTCGCCTTCGGGATGGCGGTGACGCCCTTCGCGCGGAGCCACGCGAGGCTCACCTGCGCCGCGCTGACGCCGTGCTTCTCGGCGATGTCGACGACCTCGGGGTCGTCGAGGATCTCGCCGCGGGCCAGCGGCGAGTAGGCGACGAGTTCGACGCCGTTGTCGTCGGCGTACTCGCGGAGCTCCTCCTGCCGGAGCAGCGGGTGCATCTCCACCTGGTTCGCGAACGGCGTCTCGCCGAGCGCGTCCGTCGCCGCGTCGAGGTGGTGCGGCTCGAAGTTGGAGACTCCGATCCGGTCGATCAGGCCGTCGTCGCGCAGTTCGGCGAACGCCGGCAGCGTCTCCGCCGGCTCGTACTCCCCGGCCGGCCAGTGGACGTAGAGGAGATCGACCGCGTCGACGCCGAGCTTCTCCAGGCTCTCGCGGGTGGAGGAGGCGACGTCTTCGGGCGACAGCTGGTCGATCCACACCTTCGTCGCGAGGAAGATGTCCTCGCGGTCGACGTCGCTCTGCGCGATACCCTTCCCGACGGCCGCCTCGTTGCCGTAGATCTGGGCGGTGTCGACGTGGCGGTAGCCGGCGTCGAGCGCGTTCGCCACCGATTCGGTACACTGCGCCGGGTCGTCGTTCTCCCACGTGCCGAGGCCGAAGACGGGCATCCCGTTGCGGGTCGGCGTCGCGGGCTGCTGCTGTTGGTCTGTCATCGGCCCCGTCTACTCGGGTGAGCCGAAAACAGTTTGCGGTAGGGGCGGACGCGACCGCGTCGCGGGCGGCGGCCGCGGGACGCGCCGCCGGAGTCAGTCGAAGGCGTCGGCGACCGCGAACAGGTACCCGACGACCGCGACGTCGAGCGCGAGCCCGCCGATCGGTGCCCGGAGGCCGCCGCCGGTGCCGACCGCGAACAGCAGTTCGGCCGCCGACACCGCAGCGCCGAACCCGAAGAACAGCACCGAAAGTCCCAGCCCGTGCGCTCGGAACAGGACGAGTTCGACGGCGGCCCACCACTTCGCGGCCCCGATCGCGCCGATCGGAACCGCGAGGAGGAGCAGCGCGTCGAGCGTGAACGCCACCGCGGTCAGCAGGTCCGTCAGCCCGCTGAGGAACCCCAGCGCCGCGACGAGCGGCACGCCGGTCGGACGGGCGGGGCCGTCGTCCGCGGCGTCGTCGGGACCGGAACGGTCCGGGTCTCGGTTCGTCGCGTCGTCCTGACCGGACCGGCGCTTCTCGGCCTCGTGGAGGGACATGCGCGGCAGATCGGCCGCCGACGAGAAGTGCCTTCGGGTGGGCGGCCGGGCGCGACCGCGACGAGCGCCGCCCTCAGTCCGACAGCAGCGCCCGCGAGGAGTTCGTCACCACGAGCAGGCTGGACGCGCCCATCGCGACCGCGGCGAAGAGGGGGTTGAGCAGGCCGGTCGCCGCGAGCGGGATGGCGACCGCGTTGTAACAGAACGCCCAGCCGATGTTCCCCTTCACGCGCCGGCCGGCCGCGCGCGCGAGTTCGAAGACGGTCGCCACGGAGCCGAGGTCGTCGTCGACGATGGCCACGTCGGCGGCGTCGGCCGCCATCGCGGTGCCGCCGCCGAGCGCGACGCCGAGGTCGGCCGCGGCCAGCGCCGGCGCGTCGTTGGTCCCGTCGCCGACCATCACCGTGACGCCGCGCGCCTTCAGCCGCTCGACCGTCTCGGCTTTCCCCTCCGGGGGCACGCCGGCGAACACCGACGAGACGGCGTCGTGGTCGGCGAAGACCGTCGCGGCGCGCTCGTCGTCGCCGGTGAGGACGATCACCTCGACGCCCGACTCGTCGAGCGCCGTCACCGTCTCCTCCCACCCCTCGCGCAGTTTGTCACCGACGACGACGAACCCCTCGGCCGCGCCGTCGCGGCCGACCGCGACCGGGACGCGCCCCACGTCGCGCGCGCCGTCGACGGCCTCGCGGACCGCGTCGGGGACGGTCCACCCGCGCTCGTCGAAGAGGTCCGGGTGGCCGACGACCACCTCGACCCCGTCGACGACGCCGGAGACGCCGCGGGCGTGGCTCTCGAAGGACTCGACGGTCGGGCCGGGGGCGGACCCCTCGCCCGGCGCGTCCGTGGCCGCCGCGCCGCCGTCCGCGACCGCCGGGGTCGCGCCGTCGCTCGGCGTCTCGCCCGGACCGCCGTCGACCGCGTCGGCCGCGTCCCGCGCCGCGGCGATGGCCTGTCCGACCGGGTGCGCGGACCGCGATTCGAGCGCGGCCGCGAGCCGGAGGAGGTCGTCGTCCACCTCGCGGGCGGTCAGGCGCATCTCGCCGGTCGTCAGCGTCCCCGTCTTGTCGAAGACGACGGTGTCGGCCTCGCGGATCCGCTCGAAGACGGTGTCGTCGAAGACGACGATGTTGCGTTCGAGGGCGTCGCGGATCCCGGCGGCGACCGCGAGCGGCGTCGCAAGTCCGAGCGCGCACGGACACGAGACGATGAGCACCGTGAGCCCGACGAGCATCGCGTCGGTCCCGCTCCCGCCGAGCGCGAGCGACGCGGCGGCGGCGACGGCCGCGATGACGAGGACGGCGGGGACGAACACCGTCGCGAGCCGGTCCGCGAGCTTCTGGACGCCGTGGTTCCCGCTCTGGAGGTCGTAGACGAGCTCCGCGACGCGGTCGAGGCTGGAGGTCGCGTCCGGGCCGACCGCGACCGTGAGCGACCCGTCGGTCACGACGGAGCCGCCGACGACCGCGTCGCCGTCGACCTTCCGGACCGGGAGCGACTCGCCGGTGACGACCGACTCGTCGACCGCGGCGTCGCCGTCCACCGCCTCGCCGTCGACCGGGATCCGCTCGCCGGCGCGCACGAGGAGGCGGTCGCCCGGTTCGAGCGCGTCGACGGCGACCGATTCCGTCTCCCCGTTCCCGGTCATCCGGCGGGCGTCGTCGACCTGGACCGCGGTGACCTCGGAGAGCAGCGCCGTCGCGCGGTCCTTCACCGAGTCCTCGTAGTGGTTGCCGACCGTGACGATCACGACGATCGCGACGGTCACGTCGTAGTAGATCGAGGGCGACTCGACGAAGATCACCGCGAGCGTGCTGTAGAGGTACGCGCTCACCGCCGCGATGGCGACGAGGAGGTCCATGTTCGGCGAGCGCGTCTTGGCGCTGACGTACGCGCCGCGCAGGATCGGCTTCCCGGTGAAAAACAGGACGATGGTCGTCAGCACGGCGATGACGATGAAGAAGTACGTGCCCGAGGTCGACGCCAACGCCTCGTCGAGGTACGAGAGGGTCCGCTCGTTGTAGAAGGGGAACGCGAAGTACGTCGGGTAGATGAGGACGATGTACTGCAGCATGACCGCCATCCCGACGATGACGCCCGCCGCGAGCCGCGCGGTCGCCATGTTGCTCGCCTGCCGGCGCGAGAAGGCGTCGTCGCGGGCGTACGCGCTGTACCCCAGCCCGCTCACCGTCTCCGAGAGGTCGTCGACGGAGACCGCGTCCGGGTCGTGGTCGACGCGCACCGTGTCGGTGACGTAGCTCGCGCTCGCGGCGCTGACGCCGTCGGCGTCGGTCGCCACCGTCTCGATGAACGCCTCGCAGGTGGCGCAGTGCATTCCGTCCACTTCGAGGAACGTCGCCTCGTGGCCGTCCGGCACGTCGCGGTCGCCGTCGCCCGCGTCGTTCGGGCCGGCGACGTCTCCCCCGTCCGCGTCGCCCGCGGCGTCCCCTCGCTCCCGTCGGCGCTCGCGGACCGCGTCGGCGTCCACGTCGACGTCGCCGAGGGCGGCGTACACGTCGCGGCAGCCGGCACAGCAGAACTCGTTGCCGTCCTCGTCCGTCACGTCGGCCCCCTCGGTCGGCAGTTCACAGAGGGTACAGGCACCGGAGTCGTCGGCCGGTCCCGCGGCGGGGGCGCTCCCACTCATCTCACATCCCCCCCGCGCCGGCCACGTCGAGCGGGTTCCAGAACGGGAGCCGCGGGTGTGGCACGTGAACGCCGACAGCCATCAGCCCGTGCGCGAACAGGACGTAGCCGAGCGCGACGAACGCGGCCCCGAGCAGCCGGTGGATCCGACGGCGGGAGGCGGGGTCGACGCTCTCGATCAGCGTGCCGTACGCGAAGACGGCGGGGATCGTCCCCAGCCCGAGCGCGCCGAGCGCGACGCCGCCCGCGACCGCGGAGCCGCTCGCGAACGCGTACAGGTACGCCGGGTAGAGGATCGGGCAGGGGAGGAGTCCGTGGACCGCGCCGAGCGCGACGATCCCCGGTCCGTTCGCGAGTCGGTCGACGCGGCCCGCGAGCCAGCCGGTGACGCGTTCGAGCCCGGGGAGGTGGACCCCGCCGGTCGCGCCCCCGAGGAGGTAGCGAACGCCGACGAGGATCACGGCCGCGCCGACGAGGAGGCCGACCCCGCCGCGGACGGCCTCGGCAGCGCCCGTCAGGGTCGCGGTGGTGACGAGGACCGCGCCGCCGAGCGCGCCGAGGAGGGTCCCGATCGTCGCGTAGCTCGCGGCGCGCCCGAGGTTGAACAAGGCGTGCTGGCGGACCTCGTAGGTGGTCAGGTGTCCCTCGCGACCGGTCGCCGCGCCCGTACCGCGGGCGGCGTCCGCCTCGCCGCCGTCGGTCCGACCGGCGTCGGCGTCCATCCGGCTCGCGTAGACGGTAACGAGCGGCCCGCACATCCCGATACAGTGCGCGCCGCCGAGCAGCCCGATCGCGGCGAACAGCAGCACGTCGGTTCCGAGGAGCGGCGAGAGGGACATCGAGGCGGCTCACTCCTCCACGATCACGGTCCCGTACATGCCGCCCTCGCGGT
Organism: Halorubrum hochsteinianum; assembly: GCF_023702125.1. Taxonomy (NCBI): domain Archaea; kingdom Methanobacteriati; phylum Methanobacteriota; class Halobacteria; order Halobacteriales; family Haloferacaceae; genus Halorubrum; species Halorubrum hochsteinianum. The sequence continues at coordinate 529,898 of NZ_CP098415.1, forward strand.
GGGGGATACAGACGTACTCGTACGTGCCGGGGACGGTGAAGGTGTGCTCGAAGCGGTCGCCGCTCTCCAGGATGCCGCCGAAGTCGGACTGCCACCCCGACAGCGCGGACTCGTAGTCGTCGAACCCGCCCGAGGCGAAGAACTCGGCGGCGTCCGGGATCCCGCCCGGAGTCGCGGTGACGGTGTGGGCCCGGGCGCTCGTGTTCTCCCAGACGACGGTCTCGCCGACGGAGACCGTTATCTCCCGCGGCTCGTACGCGCTGGCGAGCATGCCGACGTCGTGGTCGGGCTCGCCGCCGACGCCCGCGCAGCCGGCGAGCCCAACGGTCGTCGCCGCGCTCCCGACGGCACCGGCCCGCCGAAGGAACCGTCTGCGGTACATACCCCACCTCGGGGCTTGGACGGTTTCAATATCGCGGTCGGCCCCGTCGCGTGAGAAGGGGATGTGCCGTCGCCGGCCGACCGCGCCCGACCTCACCCGCCGACGAGGTCCTCGAAGACGCGCCGCTGCGCCGCCGCGAGGTGCTCCGAGAAGGTGGCGCGGGCGATGCCGATGGCGTCCGCGACCTCCGTCGCGCTCGCCCCGCGGGGGTGTTCGAAGTAGCCGAGCCGCTGGGCGGTCCGGATCACCTCGCGCTGTCGCTCCGTGAGCCGTCCGCGGTCGACGACGACCGGATCCGACCGGGTGTCGGCCCCGCCGGAGCTGGTGAGCCGTTCGAGCCGCACCGACCCGCCGGTCGCCTCCAGCGCGTCGATCACCTCGCCGAGCGGGTCGGCCGCCGGCAGCGACAGCCCCAGTCTGACGCGGTCGGGTGCCGTCCGGACCGTGACCGACGAGACCGGGTAGCCGAGCGCCTCGACGGCGTCGGCGGGGAACGGACCCGCCGCGCCGCTCCGACAGCGGTACACGAGTTCGTCGCCCCCGTCGAAGACGAGCTCCGCGTCGACCCGGCGGTCGGCGCGGAACTGCGAGACGACCCCGCCGTCGACGCGGACGCGGGCGACGTCCTCGGCGACTGCCCCCGGCGGCAGCGCCTCCGCGACCGGGGCCGGCGTCGGGTCCCGGACCACGACCTCGACGCGCACCCCGGCGTCGCCGCACGCCGCCGCGGTCGACGACGCGTCCGAAGCGCTTCGGCTCGAATCCGCCTCCGGGCGGCCGTCACCGGCGGCGTCGACCGGTCCGGCGTCTCCGGACTCCGGGTTCGTCGATCCGGCGTCCGGGGACCCGGCGTCGGGCGCGCTCGAACCGGCGACGCCGTCGGAGCCCGCAGAGCCGGTCGAGCCGGAGCCGACGGCGCTGGCGGGCGTGGAGTCAGACGACTGCGACCGCCGTCCCATACCTCGATCGTGCGGTCCAACAGGGAAAAAAAGCGAGCCGAACGAGTACGTCTCGGGGGCGGTCGGCGATCGGTCTCATAAAATCCCGACGAGAGTTGGCAACGACTCACACGGGACGAGCCCGTAACGCACACATGAGCGACGATACACTTCGTGGGCAGTCGGTGGGGGTCGTCGGCGGCGGCATCGGGGGGCTCTCGGCGGCCGCGTACCTCGCGGCCGCCGGCGCGGAGGTGACGGTGTACGAGCGCGCCGAGCGCGTCGGCGGGGTGGCCGGGCGGCTCGAAGTCGACGGGTTCCGGTTCGACACCGGACCGTCGTGGTACCTGCTGCCGGAGCTGTTCGAGCGGTTCTTCGATGACTTCGGCCGGTCGCCGGCGGAGTTCTACGAGTTAGAGCGACTCGACCCGCACTACCGCGTGTTCTGGGACGACGGCGACCGCGCCGACGTGCCCGCCGACCCGGCGGCGGCGGCCGACCTGTTCGAGTCGTACGAGGCGGGGGCGGGCGACGCCTTCCAGGAGTACCTCGACGACGCGGAGCGGGCGTACGACGCCGGGATGAAGCGGTTCGTACTCCCCGGCCGGTCGCGGTTCCGCGACTACCTCTCGCTCGATGTCGTCGCCGGCGGGCGGGAGCTGGACCTGCTCTCCAGCCTCGACGAGCGGGTGCGCTCGTACGTCGACCACCCGAAGCTGCGACAGCTGCTGGAGTACACGCTCGTGTTCCTCGGGGGGTCGCCGCACAACACGCCGGCGCTGTACCAGCTGATGAGCCACGTCGACTACGGCCTGGGCGTCTACTACCCGCAGGGCGGGATGTACGAGGTCGTCGAGGCGGTCGAAACGGTCGCGCACGACGCCGGGGCGGACGTTCACACGGGGGTCTCGGTGACGGGACTGGAGCCGCTCGACGACGGCGTCGGCGTCGAACTCGGCGGGGACCGATACGTCCACGACCGGGTGGTCTGTAACGCGCCGCCGGCGCACGTCGAGCGCGAACTGCTCCCAGAGGGGACGGTGCCGCGGCTCGGCGACTACTGGGAGCGGCGGACCTACGGCCCCGCGGCGCACCTGCTGTACCTCGGCGTCGAGGGGGAGCTACCGGAACTGGAACACCATACCCTCGCGCTCCCGACGGACTGGGACCCGCACTTCGAGGCGATATTCGACGACCCCGCGTGGCCGACCGATGACACCGAGCCGGTGGTGTACGTGAACGTGCCGTCGCGGACGGACCCGTCGGTCGCGCCCGACGGCCACGAGGCGGTCGTGACGCTCGTCCCGCTCGCGCCGGGGCTCGACGACACGCCCGAGCGGCGGCGGGCGCTCCGGGACCGCGTCTTGGAGGCGGTGGCGTCGCGGACCGGCGTCGACCTCCGCGACCGGATCGTCGTCGAGGAGTCGGCGTGCGTCTCCGAGTTCGCGGACCGGTTCGACCAGCCCGGCGGGAGCGCGCTCGGCCTCGCGCACACCATGCGACAGACCGGACCGCTCCGACCGGGACCGCGCGTCCGGGGGACGGACCGGCTCTACTACGTCGGCGGGAGCGCCAATCCGGGGATCGGCGTGCCCATGTGTCTGCTCGGCGGCGAACACTGCGCGGACGCGGTCGCGGCCGACGTCGCCGGCGGGCCGCTCGACCGCCTCCCGCTGGTCGGGCGGTGAGAAGGGAAACGATCGTCCACTCTTTCTCCGAGAAAACGGATTATTTCGAATAAGCACCGCAGAGATCGGAATCAGTCAAGAAACCCTTACCAGTCAGGTTAGTACATTTAATAAATTCGCCACGTTGTTTTCGAACGACGCATGATCGAAACAGCAGCGGCTGACTTACTCGCAAGCGGAACAGTCCCGCTCGAAATGACGCAGACCGAGATATTCCAGTTCATTCAGGACAACACCCTCCTGAGCGCGTCGCTGTGGGTGAACATCGCGCTCGCGGGCCTCTCCATCCTCCTGTTCGTCTACATGGGGCGAAACGTCGAGGACCCGCGCGCGCAGCTGATCTTCGTGGCGACGCTGATGGTACCGCTGGTGTCGATATCCAGCTACACGGGCCTCGTCTCCGGACTCACAGTTGGATTCCTCGAAATGCCGGCGGGTCACGCGCTCGCCGGGGCCGGGGCCGGCCCGGAGGGCGGCGTGTTCACCCCGTGGGGGCGCTACCTCACGTGGGCGTTCTCGACGCCGATGATCCTGATCGCGCTCGGCCTCCTCGCCGGGTCGAACCTGAGCAAGCTGTTCACCGCCGTGGTGGCCGACGTCGGGATGTGTATCACCGGGCTGGCGGCCGCGCTGACCACCTCCTCGTACCTCCTGCGGTGGGTCTGGTACGGGATCAGCTGCGCGTTCTTCGTCGTCGTCCTGTACATCCTGCTCGCGGAGTGGGCGAAGGACGCCGAGGTCGCCGGCACCGCGGACATCTTCAACACGCTGAAGGTGCTCACCGTCGTCCTCTGGCTCGGCTACCCGATCTTCTGGGCACTCGGTGCCGAGGGGATCGCGGTGCTCGACATCGCGATCACCTCGTGGGCCTACAGCGGGATGGACATCATCGCGAAGTACCTCTTCGCGTTCCTCCTGCTGCGGTGGGTCGTCGACAACGAGCGGACGGTCGCCGACATGGCCACGGGACTCGGTGCGGCCTCCCGCGGCGGCGCGGCACCGGCCGACGACTGACGGCGCGGTCGCTCCCGTCGTCGCGGTCGATCTCGCGGATCTCCTTTTTGTTGTACCACGTCCACAGGCCCCAGCCACGGCCGCCGAGAGGGAAGCGCTAAACCCGCGGCGGCGGTGGGGGGAGACATGAAACAGGCCATCGTCGCCCGGACGGACATCGGCATGGGCGAGGGGAAACTCGCCGCGCAGGTCGCGCACGCGTCGCTGTCGGCGTACCAGGACGCGGGCCGACGCGCCCGCAAGAAGTGGCAGGGGGAGGGACAGAAGAAGGTCGTGCTCAAGGGCGACTCCGAGAGCCAGCTGTTCGAGCTGGCCGACAAGGCGGACAAGGAGGGACTGCCGTACGCGATCGTTCGCGACGCCGGTCACACTCAGCTCGATCCGGGGACCGTCACCGCGCTCGCGGTCGGTCCGGCCCGCGACGACAGCGTCGACCGCGTGACCGGCGACCTCTCGCTGTACTGAATGGCCTCCGAACACGCGCTCCGCGAGGCACACGCGACGGAGCGGGCGGTCGGGATCGAACACTACGTCAGCGGCGCGGACGGGATCGGCGGTCGCCTGCGGGAGTCGCCGGACGACTTCCGGGTCCGAGAGCTGGAGGCGTTCGACGCGGAGCCGCTCGACGCCGACACCGGGAGCTACCCGGAGCTGGTGGTCCGGGCGACGCTCCGCGACTGGGACACGAACGACTTCGCGCGGCGGCTCTCCGACGCGCTCGGCGTCAGCCGCGAGCGCGTCTCGTGGGCCGGGACGAAGGACAAGCGGGCGGTGACCACGCAGCTGTTCACGGTCCGCGGGGTCGACGCCGACGACCTCCCCGAGGTCCGCGGGGCCGAGATCGAGGCGCTCGGCCGCGCGGGCCGCAGCCTCTCGTTCGGCGACCTCGCCGGCAACGCCTTCGAGATCCGGGTCGCGGACGCGGTCGAGGACGCCCCCGAGCGCGTCGCCGCCGCGGTGCGCGACCTCCGGGCGTTCGCGGGCGAGACAGAAGGGAGCGACGCGGCGGAGACCCCCGCCGACTCGGCGTTCCCGGTCCGCGCGACCGTCGGCGTCCCGAACTACTTCGGCCAGCAGCGCTTCGGCAGCCGGCGGCCGGTCACCCACGTCGTCGGGCTGGCGATCGCCCGGAACGACCCCCGCGAGGCGGTCCGGCTGTACGCGGGCAACCCGGCGGCGACGGAGCCGGACGACACGCGGGCCGCGCGCGACCGCGTCGACGCGGCGTTCGGCGTGGGCGGTGAGGTGGAGTCCGACGGCACGGGCGACGGCGACTGGGCGGCCTGTCTCGACGAGATCCCCGGAAAGCTCCGGTTCGAGCGTTCGATGGTCCACCGGCTCGCCGACCGCGGGGTCGACCCCGACGCGCCGGCCGACAACGAGGACTGGTGGCACGCGCTGGAGGCCGTCCCCTCGAACCTCCAGCGGCTGTTCGTCAACGCGGCCCAGTCGTACCTGTTCAATCGGATCGTGAGCGAGCGCCTGCGGCGGGGGCTGCCGTTCGGTCGCCCCGTCGCCGGCGACGTGGTCTGTTTCGCCGACAGCGGCGCGCCGGAGGAGCTGTACGCGCCGGACGCGGACCGGCTCCAGCGGGTCGACGCCGACCGGGTCGAGGTCGTCGCCCGGCACTGCGAGCGCGGGCGGGCGTTCGTCACCGCGCCGCTCGTCGGCACCGAGACGGAGCTCGGCGACGGCGAACCCGGCGAGATCGAGCGGGAAGTCCTCACAGACGTCGGGATCGAGCCGGGCGACTTCGCGCTTCCCGGCGAGTTCGACTCGAAGGGGACCCGGCGGGCGATACTCCTCCGGACCGACCTCGACGTGTCGATCGAGGGCGGCGACCCGCGGTTCGGCTTCGCGCTGCCGAGCGGCTCGTACGCGACCGTGCTGCTCCGGGAGTTCACGAAGTCGGGGCCGCTCGACCTCTGACCGATCCGCGTTCGTGTATTATCGTTCGGCTCAGTCGGACGAGATAACCACGATACTGCGCTTCGTTCCGAGCCGTTTTTGTGCGACAGCCGTCAATCGACTCCATGACCCGGATCGTCGTCATCGACCTCCACGGCCAGTTCACGCACCTCGAACGGCGGGCGCTCCGCGACATCGGCGTCGACACCGAGATCGTGTCGGCGGAGACGCCGGCCGACGAGGTCGACGCCGACGGGATCGTCCTCTCGGGCGGGCCGGACATGGACCGCGTCGGCAACGCCCCGGACTACCTCGACGGCGACGCGCCCGTCCTCGGGATCTGCCTCGGCATGCAGCTGATCGCCAGCGAGCTCGACGGCGCGGTGGGGTCGGGCAACTACGGCGGCTACGCCGACGTCGACGTGGAGATCGTCGACGACGAGGATCCGCTCGTCGGCTCGCTCGCGCCGGAGACCCGCGTCTGGGCCTCCCACGCCGACGAGGTGACCGAACTCCCCGAGGGGTTCGACCGCACCGCCACCTCCGACGTCTGCGGCATCGAGGCGATGGCCGACCCGGACGCGGGGCTGTACGGCGTCCAGTGGCACCCGGAGGTCGCCCACACCGAGCGCGGCGAGGAGGTCTTCGAGAACTTCGTCGCGATCTGCGAGTCGGCCTGAACGCGACCCCGCGGCTGCGATCCCGCGGCCGCGACCTCAGAGCCGGTGGCGACGGACCGTCTCCGTGCCGCAGCTCGGGCACTCGCGCCGGTACTCGACGGTCCCGCCGGTCGTCGCCGCCTCCCACTCGCCGGCCTCGTCGACGAAGCCGCACGCCTCGCAGACGTGGGGCTGCCCGTCGAGTCGAGCGCGGAGCCGGTCGAACGCCGTCGTTCCGCCGTGGCTGGATGACATGTGTTGCCGACACACAATGTAATTATTAATAGTTTACTACGGGGATCGGGAGCGTGCGGGAGCCGAGGCTCCGCGGAGTCGGGTCGTCGTCGCTCGAAAAGGGGCGGGACGCCGCCCGGCTACGCCGCGAACAGCTCGTCGACCGCCTCGCCGGCGGTCTCGACCGCCTCCTGCGCGACCGCCTCCCGGTCCGGATCCGCGTCCTCGGGGGCGTTGAGGTAGACGTCGACGTCGAGGACGCCGTCCTCGAACGTGACGGTGATGTCGAGGTCCTTCACGGTCGACTGGTCGTAGTGTTTGAACACGATCCCCTCGGCCGCCTCCGCGGCGGTGCGGACGACGTCGTCGTCGTCCGGCCCGTCCGCGTCGACCGGCTCCGAGGCGTCGCTCGCGTCGTCGGTCACGGCCTTACGCGCCGCCAGCGCCCGGACCGCCCGGTCCCATCGGGCCGCCGCCGCCAGCGCCGCCCTGGAGCATCTGCTGGAGCTCGCTCTGGAGCTCGTCGAACTGCTCCTCGACGCGCTCCTCCTGCTTCTCGAGCTGCTCGACGCGGACCTCGAGCGAGTCGACCTTGTTCTCGAGGTCGTCGTAGGCGGACTCGTAGTCCGTCTCGACGAGGACCTCGCCGATCTCTCGGTACATCCCCGCGTCCTCGTCGACGTCTTCGAGGGCGTCGAGGGCGGTCTTGGACTCGTTGAGCGCGGACTGGGCCTGCTCTTTCTGCTCGGAGACCTGCTGTGCGGTCTCCTGAAGCTCCTGCAGCTCCTCTATCTTCTCCTGTGCCTCGGGCGGCATATTCCCTTGCATAGACGGACGGACGCGGCCCGGACGGAAAAACCCCCGACTTCTCCGACGACGGCCCATGCGGACGCGACAGCCCCGAAAGAGGCCGTTATCGGTGTCTGCGCGCTACGTCCGATCGGCGCTCGTCCCGACGCGTTCGGCGACCGCAACGAGGCGCGACCAGCTGTTGACGCCGGCGCGGAGGGCGACGAGGTCGTCGGCGCGGACGCGGACGCGGACCGCGCTCCCGTCGCGGTCGACGGTCGCGGTCGAGCGGGCGTCGTCGATCTCGCCCACCTCGGGACCGAGCGCGTCGGCCACGACGCGGGCGCGTCGCTCTGAGGGGTAGGTAACGGAGAGGACCGTCTCGTGTGGTCGCGTCGCCGTCACGGTCCGAAGAGAAGACGGCGTTACTCGACGTTGACTTCCTTCACGTCGCCGCCGCGCTCCTTCAGGAGGACGCGGTGGCCGCAGTACGGGCAGCGCACGCCGCCGTACTCGTCGAGGGTGACGTCGCGCTTACAGCGGGAGCACTTGTAGCTCATCGTCCTATTCCTCGTCGGCGAGCGCGGCGCGGATGGAGCGGCGGACGGTGCGACCGCCGGGCGTCTCGGGGCGGTACGCGCCGCCCGTGAACGTCTCGCCGGTCTCCTCGTTGACCCAGATGCCGGTGCCCTTGCGCGTGACGTCGTCGCCGTCGACGGTGGCGTTGCGCATCTCCTCTTCGATGTCCTGGACCCGCTTGCGCGCGACCCGGCCGTAGCGGGCACCGAATCGGCCCGCACTCCCGGTGCTTCGTGCCTTGTCCTCAGCCATAGTGAGTCCGTCTACCGCCAGCGCGGGTAAAAAGGCTACGAGTCGCGGCGGTCGGTCGGCACCCCGGGGAGCGGCTCGACGTGCCGCCTCACTGCGACTGCGACCCGCCCTCGATCTTTTTATCACCGTTCGGATCGGAGAAACGCCGACTGAGGCTGTTGTGAGCCCGTTTTGACGGGTTTCCTCGTCGCAGGTTTTTAAGCCGTAGAGCCCTTTATTACTGTAGATTCATGTCCATCGAGGACCCCAACGAGGCGGCGACCGCGCCGGTCGAGATCCTCCACGTCGACGACGACCCTTCGGTGCTCGATCTGACCGAGTCCTTCCTCGACGCGGAGTTGGACGGGGTCGACGTCACCACGACGACCGATCCGGGCGAGGTGATCGGCCACCTCGAGTCCGGGACGTTCCACTGCGTGATCAGCGACTACGATATGCCGGGACGGGACGGACTGGAGGTGCTCTGCGACGTGCGCGACGAGTACCCGGACCTCCCGTTCATCCTGTACACCGGGAAGGGGAGCGAGGAGATCGCCGCGGAGGCGATCAACGCCGGAGTCACGGGCTACCTTCAGAAGGGCGGTCCGGACCAGATCCGACGGCTGGCCAACCGCGTCGAACACGCGGCGGTGGAGTTCCGGAGCCAGATCGAGTCGGAGCGGTACTCGACGGTTCTGAAGGCGCTCGACTACCCGATATACGTCGTCAACGAGGACGCCGAGTTCGAGTACGTCAACGAGGCGTTCGTCGAGCTCACCGGTTACAGTCGGGACGAGATCCTCGGGAGTCCCCCCGGGCTCATCAAGACCGAACCGGACGTGGAGAAGGCCAACGAGAAGCTCGCGGGCATCGTGTCTTCGACCGGACCGGAGCGGGAGAAGTTCGGGGTCGACATCCGGACGAAAGACGGGGAGACGGTCCCGTGTTACGACCACATGGCCGCCCTCCCGTTCGACGACGACTTCAGGGGCTCGGTCGGCATCCTCCGGGACGCCTCCGAGGAGCAGCGGCGGCGCGAGGAGCTGCTCCGACAGAACGAGCGGCTGGACGAGTTCACCTCCGTCGTGTCGCACGACCTCCGCACGCCGCTGAACAACGCGAAGGCGGCGGCGGAGCTGGCCCGAGCGGACGGGGACGAGGACCACTTCGATCGGCTCGAATCGGAACACGAGCGCATGGACCGGATGATCCGGGACCTGCTGCGGCTCGCCCGCGACGGGCGGACGGTGTCGGACACCGAGCCGGTCGACGTGGGAGCGGTCGCGTCGGAGGCGTGGGAGTCGTTCGGCTGCCCGGCCGACGGGCTCCGACTGCCCGACGGGGAACTGGTCGTCGACGGCGACCCGCCTCGGGTCCGGCGGCTGGTCGAGAACCTCCTGCGCAACGCCGTCGATCACGGACGGTCGCCGGTGACGGTGACCGTCGGGAAGCACGCCGGCGGATTCTACGTCGCCGACGACGGTCCGGGAGTCGACGAGGAACGGGTCGATGCGGTCTTCGAGCCGGGGTTCACGACCGCGTCCGACGGCACCGGATTCGGACTGACGATCGTGAAGCGGATCGCCGACGCGCACGGGTGGAAGGTTGACGTGGCGGAGAGCGACGCGGGCGGCGCTCGGTTCGAGTTCGCGCTCGACACGGAGCCGAACACGCAGATCGAAGAGCCGCGCGTCGTCTGAGCCGAGTCCGACTCTTCTCGCATCCGCCGCGGTCCGACCGTCGGTTTTGTGCTCCGAGCGCGATCGAGGCGGCCGCTCGCCGGCCGGTCGCGTCCCGGCCAGCGCGAGCCGAGGCGCGCGATCGGCGGGTCCGGACCCGTCGATCGGAGGGCCGACCGCGTCGGCCACTCGGAGATTGACGACCCGTCGCCGGACCGCAACGCCTTTCACAACCAAGTAATACTACTAAGTTGTATGGACGGATTCAACGGCTTCGCGGACGTGAGCGAGACGGACGTAACGAGGGCCATCGGCACCGAGTGGACCGACGGCTTCCTGGACTTCACCGACTCCGAGGTGATCATTCTCGGCGGCGGTCCCTCGGGGCTGATGGCCGCGAAGGAACTGGCCGAGCGCGGCGTGAAGGTGATGATCGTCGAGAAGAACAACTACCTCGGCGGCGGGTTCTGGCTCGGCGGGTTCCTGATGAACACGGTGACGGTCCGCGATCCGGCACAGGAGATCCTCGACGACCTCGACGTGGACTACGACCCGGTCGAGGACGTCGACGGCCTCTACACCGCGCCGGGGCCGGAGGCCTGTTCGGGACTGATCAAGGCGGCCTGCGACGCCGGCGCGCGCGTCCAGAACATGACGGAGTTCACCGACCTCGTCGTCCGCGAGGACCACGAGGTCGGCGGGATCGTGATGAACTGGACGCCGGTCCACGCGCTGCCCCGAGAGATCACCTGCGTCGACCCCATCGCGGTGGAGTCCGACCTCGTCATCGACGCGACCGGCCACGACGCGGTCGCGATCAGCAAGCTCGACGAGCGCGGCGTCCTCTCCGCGCCCGGCATCGAGCACGCGAAGGAGCACAACACCGGGATGGACCAGACCGAGGACGGCGAGTACGGCGCGCCCGGCCACGACTCGCCCGGCCACGACTCGATGTGGGTGGGAGAGAGCGAGGACGCCGTGGTCGAGCACACCGGCGTCGTCCACGACGGCCTGATCGCGTCCGGCATGGCGGTCGCGACCGCCCACGGCCTCCCGCGGATGGGCCCGACGTTCGGCGCGATGCTGGTCTCCGGCAAGAAGGCGGCCCAGAGCGCCCTCGACGAGCTTGGCACCGACGCGCCCGAGGTGTCGCTGTCGACCGGCGGCGCGCCCGCTCCCGCTGACGACTGAGACTCGGATCGCGGTTCCGGGGTCGACCCGAAACGAGCCGCGGTATTGACCGCGCCCCTCGGCCCTCCAGACGGTCGGTACTGCGAGATCGGTTTCGACGCGATCACGTTTCCGACCGAGACCACCGAACCCCGGTCGCTCGGCTGTACGACGGAGGAACCGCTTATAAACAGCCGGTCGACACGAACACCACCGAAGCCCCGGCCGCGAGAATCTCCGAAAGACTGTCGCCCCGCTTCGCTCGGCGCTGCGTCTTTCGTGGTCCCGCTCGCGTTCCGGGACTCGCGCGGCTCGCTGTGCGCTCAGTCGCTCACTCCGTTCGCTCTTTGCGGTGCTTGCGTCGTCGTGCTTCGGCCTCGCGGCTGCTCCTTCGAGTCCCGCCCCCGCACCGCACCTCACACCTCCCCAGCCTCGCGGCTCACGCTTCGCGGCTGCGCCGCTCGCGTTCGCCGCGTCCCTCGCGCGTGCTGTCTCGCGCCCTTCGGGCGCTCGCCGGCACGCGCCACCGCGTGTTGAAAGATAACCCGTCGCGACACCCGAACCCGGAATCCGCGGCGTGACCGTTTTTCACGAACGTTCCTGCGAGAGGGACGCAACCGGATGCCTTTTTCCGACCATACCGCGAACCCGGCGACATGCGCAACGCCAAGATCGTCTGTACGATCGGTCCCGCCTCGGACGACCGGGACACGATCCGCGGCCTCGCGGAGGCGGGGATGTCCGTCGTCCGACTCAACGCCAGCCACGGAACGACCGACCACCGGGAGACGGTGATCGAGCGCGCCCGAGCGGTCGACGACGAGATCGACGACCCCCTCGCGGTGATGGTCGACCTGAAGGGCCCGGAGGTCCGGACCGCCGAGATCGACGAGCCGATCCACCTCGCGGAGGGCTCGGAAGTGGCCTTCGAGGAAGGCGACGACGCCACCCCCGAGCGCGTCGGCCTCACGCACTCCATCGCCGCGGCCGGCCCGGGCGACACGATCCTCTTAGACGACGGCCGGATCGAGTGCCGCGTCGAGCGCGTCGACGGCGAGTCCGTGGTCGCGACCGTCCGCTCCGGCGGGAAGCTGGGGTCGCGGAAGGGCGTGAACCTCCCGGGCGTCGCCATCGACGTCGACCTGATCACCCCCGAAGACGAGGCCGAACTCGACCTCGCGGCGCGGACCGACGCGGACTTCGTCGCCGCCTCCTTCGTCCGCGACGCCGACGACGTGTACCAGATCGCCGACGAACTGGAGGCTCGCGGCGGCGACGACATCCCGATCGTCGCCAAGATCGAGCGCGCCGGCGCGGTCGAGAACTTGGAGGGAATCGTCGACGCCGCAGACGGCGTGATGGTCGCCCGCGGCGACCTCGGCGTCGAGTGCCCGCTGGAGGACGTGCCGGTGATCCAGAAGCGGATCATCCGCACCTGCGTCAACGAGGGCGTGCCCGTCATCACCGCGACGGAGATGCTCGACTCGATGGTCTCCTCGCGTCGGCCGACCCGCGCCGAGGCCTCCGACGTGGCGAACGCCGTCCTCGACGGGACGGACGCCGTAATGTTATCCGGCGAGACCGCGGTCGGCGAGGACCCCGTGAACGTCGTCGAGACGATGGACCGGATCGTCCGGCAGGTCGAGTCCAGCGACGAGTACGCCGAGACGCGCGAGCAGCGCGTCCCGACCGCGGACGAGGGGTCGCGCACGGAGGCGCTGGCCCGCTCGGCGCGCTACCTCGCGCGCGACATCGGCGCGTCGACGGTGGTCGCCGTCTCCGAGTCGGGCTTCACCGCGCGCAAGACCGCCATGTTCCGGCCGGGCGTCCCGGTCGTCGCGACGACGCCGAGCGACCGCGTCCGTCGCCAGCTCGCGCTCTCGTGGGGGGTCCGCCCCGTCTTGACCGAGTACGCGGACGACATGGAGGGGATCCTCGACAACGCGGTCGACGCCGCGCTCGACCGCGGCGGGGCCGCGTCCGGCGACACGCTCGTCGTCCTCTCCGGCATGCTCACCGAGTTCGAGGGGACGAACACGACGAACACCCTGAAGGTCCACGTCGCCGCCGAGACGCTCGTGACCGGCAAGGCGGTCGTCGCCGGCCGCGTCGCCGCGCCGGTCCACCGGACCGAGGACGGCGACATCGACGCGCTGCCGGACGGGTCCGTGGTCGCGATCGGCTCCGACTTCGACGGGGAGTTCTCCGGGGACCTCGACCGGATCGCCAGCATCGTCGACGCCCGCGAGGGGATGACCGGCTACCCGGCCGTCGTCGCCCGGGAGCTCGGCGTCCCGATGGTCTCCGGCGCTCGCCTGCCCGAGTCGGTCGTCGACGGGACCACGGTGACCGTCGACGGGGAGCGCGGCGTCGTGTACGACGGCGACGTGATCGCCGCCGCCCGGGAGCGGTAACCACCGGCCCCGCGCCGGCGCGCGTCGACCGCCCGCCAGCCATTTATTACGGAACCGCCTACGTGCGTCCATGAGCGACGAATCCGGCGACCGCGCCCGCGACGAGGGACCGGCCGCCGACGCCGGCGACGGTGCCCGCGACGACGCCCCGGTCTCCGGCGACAGGAGTCGGGCCAACGACGCCGGCGACGAGACTCCCGGCGACGCCGAGGGCGACGGGGGAGAGTGGCGCTTCTCGATCGACGAGGTCGGGCCGGACGGCGTCACCGAGGACACCGCCACGCCGGAGAGCGAGCCGATAGAGCCGGGAGACGTCACCCTCGAACACGCGGTCTTCGTCGTCCTCGGCGTGGCGCTCACGGTCGGCGTCCTCGTCGTCGGGTTCTGAGCGCGACCGGCGCGGTCGCGCGCACCGCGCCGCCGCACCACCGCTTCGGGCCGCGACGGCGCGCACCACCACTTATCAGGCCGCGGCCGTAGGGGCGAACATGGACGCGCTCGCACAGGCCGGCCTCCTCTCGCCGGACACCCTCCCGCTGCTGCTTTTGACCGCGGGACTGCTGCTCTCGATGGCGGAGGCGCTGGCACCCGGAGCGAACTTCATCGTCGTCGGCATCGCGCTCATCGGGGCCGGGCTCGGGGGGCTGCTCCTGGCCTCGCTCGCCGTCCCCGGCGCGCTCCTCACGCTCTTCATGGCGGTCCTCACGCTCGTCTTCGGCGCTGCCGCCTTCTACGGCTACCACGAGTTCGACCTCTACGGGGGCAAGGGACAACAGCAGACGAGCGACAGCGACTCGCTGAAGGGGAAGACGGGGACCGTCACGGAGCGCGTGACCCCCACGGGCGGCGAGGTGAAACTCGCCGGCGGCGGCTTCAACCCCCATTACTCCGCCCGGTCGATGGACGGCGAGATCGCGGAGGGCGAGGAGGTGATGGTCGTCGACCCCGGCGGGGGCAACGTCGTCACCGTGGAGTCGATAGGGTACGTCGAGGACGACATCGACCGCGAGCTCGCGGCCGACCGCGCCCGGAAGGCCGCGGCGACCGAGGTCGAGGCGGAAGAGTCTGAGGAAGGCGACGCGGACCCGGAGACCGAACTGGAGCGGGAGTGACGCCGGCGGACGACTGCGCCGCGGCGCGCACCGCCGAGAAAAAAGCACTTGCCGCTCGCGGCGGATCGCCCGACCATGCCCTCCCCGTTCGCCCTCCTCCCGCGGCCGGTCGGTGGCCTGCTCGACCGCGTCCGCGACGGCTTCGAATCGCCCCGGGCCACGTCGGTCGCCGTCGCGATGCTCGTGATCGTCACGATCGGCACCGCGCTCGGGGTCGTCGCGCTTGGCGGGATCTTCGACGCGACCATCGACCAGCAGGTCACCGTCGACAACCCGGATCGCCCGCCCGAGTCGACCTGCGAGACGTTCGGGGACGACCCCGACTCCGTGTTCGGCGAGCGGTGCGACGAGCCGGCGCGGATCGAGGTCGACGCCGGGGCGGAACTCCGGGAGGCCGCGGACGGCTACATCCACTACGGCCTGATCGGCGTGCCGATCTGGTGGGGGATCTTCGCGCTCGCCCTCCACGTCGGCGCGCGCGTCGCCGGCGGGGAGGGGTCCGTCGGCGACTCGTTCCTGATCGCCGGCTGGGCGCTCGTCGGCGAACTGCTCCGGGTGATCGCCGGCCTCGCGGCGATCTGGTTCGCCCTCTCGAACGCGGCGATAACGGGGTCGACCGGCGAGGCGATCGCGAGGGACGCGGTCGCCGCGATCACGGGCACGACCGGCCCCCTGCTCGTCGCGTCCGCGGTCGCGATAGCGGTCCAGTGGGCGATCGTCGTCGGCGGGCTGGAGGCCCGACACGACCTCGGCCGCGGGACGGCGGCGGGCGTGGCGACGGTCTTCGCCGCGGTCGCCCTCCTGCTCGCCGTGCCCGCGAACTTCGGGAGTTTTTAAGCCGACGGCGCTCCCCGATCCGACATGATCCTGTCGGACGCCGACATCCTCGACCGGCTCGCGGAGGGCGACCTCGCGATCGAGCCGCTCGACGACGTCGATCAGCAGGTCCAGCCGGCGAGCGTCGACCTGCGGCTCGGCGAGCGGTTCCTGGAGTTCCAGCGCACCAACATCCCCTGTATCCACCCGACGGACGCGGGCGAGGTGAGCGAGTACGTGACGGAGACGACGGTCCCCGAGGGCGACGAGTTCATCCTCCACCCCGGCGACTTCGTCCTCGGGACGACCGCCGAGCGCGTCGCGATCCCGGACGACCTCGTCGCCCACGTCGAGGGGCGGTCGTCGCTCGGCCGCCTCGCGATCGTCGTCCACGCGACCGCGGGGCTGTGCGACCCGGGCTACGAGGGCCAGATCACGCTCGAACTGTCGAACCTCGGGACCGCTCCCGTGGCGCTCTCGCCGGGCATGCGCGTGTCGCAGCTCACCTTCACGGAGCTGAAGCGACCGGCCGAGCGCCCGTACGGTGCCGAGCGCGGCTCCAAGTACCAGGGACAGGACGGCCCGCAGGCGTCGCGGATCGGCGACGATCCGGAGTTCGCGGCGGAGGGAGACGAGTCCGGCGGCGGGGAGGAGACCGCCGCGGGGGAAGAGCCATGAGGTTCATCGAGGAGGTCGTCGTCGACGAGTTCCTCCCGACCGTCCGCTCGATGCTCGCGGAGGACCTCCGGGAGCGCGGGTTCACCCAGCTGGAGGTCGCCGACGCGCTCGGCATCTCGCAGTCGGCGGTCTCGAAGTACGCCGCGGGCGACGTGGCGAGGCACGACCGGATCGTCGCCGACGAGCGCGTTCTCGACCTCGTCGAGCGCGTGGGCGAGGGGCTCGCGAGCGGCGACCTCACGCCGGTCGGCGCGCTCGTCGAGATCGAGGTGCTGATCCGGCAGTTGGAGGAGGGCGACCTGCTGGCCGACCTCCACGAGGAGGCGATGCCCGCGCTCGCCGACGCCGACGTGGAGTTCTCCGTCCACGACCCCGACAGCGGCCTCCGCGAGCGCGAGCGCGTCCTCACGTCGGTCCGTCGAGGGCTCCGGACCCTGACGAACGCCTCCGGGTTCGCCGGGCTGATCCCGAACGTCGGCGCGAACGTCGCGGAGTGCCTCGCCGACGCCGCCACGGTGGACGACGTGGCCGCGGTCCCCGGCCGGCTCGTCGACGTGAAGGGGCGGGCGATGGTCCCCGGCGAGCCGGAGTTCGGCGTGAGCGAACACGTCGCGACGGTGCTGCTCGCGGCGCGCGAGGGCGGCGCTGCCGTCCGCGGCGCGGTCAACCTCCGGTACGACCCCGAGACCGTCGCGGCGCTCGGCGAGTCGCACCCGACCGTCGAGTTCGACGCGGAGCGGCCGACCCGCGAGGCGGTCGCGGACGCGGTCTCGGCGGCCGATCTCCCGGCGGACGCGGACGGGGTCGTGGTGTACCAGACCGGGGCGGTCGGCGTCGAGCCGATCGTCTACGTCCTCGCGCCCACCGCGGCCGGGGCGGCGCGGATCGTCCGCGGCCTGCTGTGAGCCGCCGACACGGGTGCTTTTATTTTCCGCGACGACGAACGACCGGGCGTGATCCGACACCGGCGGCCCGGGATGCGGATGCGTTCCTTCTAGCGGCGGGTGGACCCGTCGCGTCGGCGACGACCGGTAACGCGGTCGGCGGCGGCGCGGCGACGAAGCCCGTCGCCTCCCCGTAGCGCCCGGGCCGCCGGCGAGCCGCGAGCGGGACCGCCCGCCACACGCGACCGAGAAGCGTCGACGCGCACGGAACCGCCGACGCGCACAGATCCGCCGACGCGATCGGTGTCGCACCGACGCGGGCGGGACGCTCCGCGGACGGCCCCGAACCAGCGGGCTTTAGACCCGATCGACCGACACACGACACACGCACCACATGAGCCACGACGATTTCCCCACCGACCGCCCGGCGGTGGTGACCTGTGGACTGCCGTACGCCAACGGCGACCTCCACATCGGTCACCTCCGCACCTACGTGGGCGGCGACGTGTACAGCCGCGCGCTCGACCGACTCGGTCAGGAGGCCGCGTTCGTCTCCGGCTCCGACATGCACGGCACGCCCGTCGCGGTCAACGCCGAACAGGAGGGCGTCTCGCCCGAGGACTTCGCGCTCGACTGGCACGAGCGCTACGCCGAGACGTTCCCGAAGTTCAACGTCGAGTTCGGCAACTACGGCCACACCCACGACGAGACGAACACGGAACTGACACAGGAGCTGGTCCGCGACCTCGACGAGGCGGGCCACCTCTACGAGAAGGAGATCATGGTCGCGTACGACCCCGTCGACGACCAGTACCTCCCCGACCGCTACGTCGAGGGGACCTGTCCGTACTGCGGCGCGCACGCCCGCGGCGACGAGTGCGACGAGGGGTGTCAGCGCCACCTCGAACCCGGCGAGATCGAGGACCCCGAGTCGACGATCACCGGCAACCCCGCGGAGTACCGCGAGCGCACCCACGAGTTCTTCGCGGTCTCCGAGTTCGCTGACTACCTCTCGGAGTTCCTCGACCGGCTCGAAGGGACCCCGAACGCCCGGAACCAGCCCCGCGAGTGGATCGAGCAGGGGCTTCAGGACTGGTGTATCACCCGCGACATGGACTGGGGGATCGACTACCCCGGCGACGACGGGGAGCAGGACCTCGTCTTATACGTCTGGGTCGACGCGCCGATCGAGTACATCGCCTCGACGAAGCAGTATTCCGAGCGCGTCGGGTCCGACGCGTTCGACTGGGAGACCGCCTGGAAGGAGGGCGCGAGCGACGAGTTCCCCGAGGGCGGGGAGATCGTCCACGTGATCGGCCGCGACATCATCCAGCACCACACGATCTTCTGGCCCGCGATGCTGGAGGCGACCGACCACGCGGAGCCGCGCGCGGTGATGGCCAGCGGCTTCGTCACGCTCGACGGGAAGGGGTTCTCGACGAGCCGGGACCGCGCGGTCTGGGCGGACGAGTACCTCGACGAGGGGTTCCACCCCGACCCGCTGCGCTACTACCTCGCGACCAACGGCGGGTTCCAGCAGGACGTGGACTTCTCGTGGGAGAAGTTCGCCGAGCGCGTCAACACCGAACTGGTGGGGACCGTCGGCAACTTCCTCTACCGCTCCCTGCTGTTCGCCCACCGGAACTACGAGGACGGGCCCGACGCCGACGCCCTCAGCGAAGACGTGGCGGCGCGGATCGACGAGGCGGTCGAGGACGTGACCGCCGCGGTCAACGACTACTCCGTCCGCGCGCTCGGCGACGCCGTCACCGACCTCGCCCGCTTCGGCAACGAGTACATCCAGCGCAACGAGCCGTGGAAGCTCGTCGACGAGGAGCCCGACGAGGCCGAGCGGGTCATCTACGACTGCGTCGCGCTCGCGAAGGCCATCGCGGTCCTCTTCGAGCCGCTGGCCCCCGAGAAGAGCGAGCGGCTCTGGGATCAGCTCGGCGAGCCCGGATCCGTCCACGACGCGACGGTCGAGGCGGCCGGCGAGGCCCCCGCGGGGGACCTGAGCGAGCCGACCGAGCTGTTCGAACAGATCGAAGACGAGCGCGTCGAGGCGCTCAACGAGAAGCTCGACGCCCGCGTCGCCGAGTCGGAGAGCGACGACGGCGGCGACGCCGGGAATGACGACGACGGCGGCGACGACGGCAGCGACGCGAACACCGAAGACACCGACATGAGCGACATCGAACCCCTCAGCGACGACCGCATCAGCTTCGACGAGTTCCAGGAACTGGACATCCGGGTCGGCCGGATCGAGGAGGCGGACGGGATCGACGGGGCCGACGACCTCGTGAAGCTCACCGTCGACCTCGGCGCGGAGACCCGGACGATCGTCGCGGGGCTCAAGCAGCTCCACGACGTCGACGACCTGCCTGACACGAAGGTGATCGTCCTCGCGAACATGGAGAAGGCGGAGCTGTTCGGCGTCGAGTCGAACGGGATGGTGCTGGCCGCCGGCGAGGGGGCCGACCTCCTCACCACCTACGAGGACGCCGGGCCGGGGACGAAGGTGAAGTGAGGCCGCGGTCCGTCGCGGCGCGGTCGGTCGTGGCGCGGTTTCTCGAAGTTTTATCCGACTGACGTTTGAAGCGGAGACTGGCATGTCCCTCCTTCCCCGCTGGTTCGAGACGCTGTCGTTTCAGGCGCAGGTGATCCTCCTCGCGGTCGTGTTCGACCCGATCGGGTTCGGCGCGGGCTACCTGCTCGCGCCCGAGTTCGGCCTCGAACCGATCGTGGGCGGCGCGTACGGACTGGTCGCCGCGAACCTCCCGCTGTCGATGCTGGTGATGCGCGAGGCGGGCGGCCGGTAGCCGCCGCGGAGTCCCGGAGCGGTCGGCCGTCTCAGGCGTCCAGCACTTCGATCAGGTTCCCCTCCGGGTCCCTGACGAACAGGACCGTCGTCCCGCTCGACGTGGTGCGGGGCGGCGAGAGCGTCTCCACGTCGTCGGAGAGTCCCTCGTAGAACGCCTCGACGTCGTCGACGGAGAGTCCGAGGTGGGTCGCGCTCGGGCGATTCAGTTCGGGGTCCGCGCCTGCCTCGCCCGCCGGCTCGTAGGCGACGAGTTCGACGATCGCGTCGTCGGCGTCGAGGTGGGCGAACTCGGCGGACGCGCCCTCGACGGCGACCGCCTCGGCGAAGGCGTCGCCGCCGACGGAGAACTCGGCGACGACGTCGAGGTCGAACGTTTCGGCGTAGAAGTCGACGGCACGGTCGAGGTCGGCGACGGTGACCCCGACGTGGTGCGCGGTTGGGTCTGACACGTCGGATCGGTCGCGGACCGAAGGAAAAACCGTGTCGACGAGCGTCGGGTGTGGTGGGGAACGGCGCAGTCTAAACCAGCCGGGTGCGGTGGCGCGTGCCGGCGAGCGCCCGAAGGGCGCGAGTCGCACGCGCGAGGGAGTCGGCGGCGACCATCGGGAGCCGCCGACGAGGCTGGGGAGGCGTGAGGCTGCGGTTGTGGGGCGGGGCTTCGGAGGTGTCGGTCACGACGCCAGTTTCGTAGTAGTTGATGGCGAGGGATCCGACACCTTCCATGTCGGGTACGCCTGAATCAAATTCGAAAACGTATCGGACCGAAACGACCATTCCGCGCCCGCACTACCTTCGCGTATGCACGTGGTCGTCAACGCGGCCCAGAGCGTCGACGGGAAGCTCGCCACCCGCCGCCGGGAACAGCTCCGGATCTCGGGGTCGGAGGACTTCGACCGGGTCGACCGGGTCAGGGCGGCCGCGGACGCGGTCCTCGTCGGGGTCGGGACCGTCCTCGCGGACGACCCGCACCTCACGCTCGACGAGGAGGACCGCCGCGTCGAACGCCTGCGGGCCGGGCGGTCCGGGGACCCCGCCCGCGTCGTGGTCGACTCGACCGGCCGGACGCCGACCGACGCCCGGATCTTGGACGACGCGGCGACGACGTACCTGCTCGTCTCGGAGGCGACCGACCGGGAGCGACGGGAGGCGCTCGCCGACGCGGGCGCGGAGGTGATCATCGCCGGGGAGGAGCGCGTCGACGTCGCGGTCGGGGTCGAGCGGCTCGCGGACCGCGGCGTCGACCGGCTGATGGTCGAGGGGGGCGGCGAGGTGATCTTCTCGTGTTTCGAGGCCGGGGTGGTCGACGAGCTCCACGTCTACGTCGGCTCGCTCGTGATCGGCGGCCGCGACGCGCCCACGCTGGCGGACGGGACGGGGTTCACCGAGGCGTTCCCCGACCTGACGCTCGCGGACGTGGAGCGGCTCGACGACGGGGTCGTCCTCTCGTACGACGTCGTGGACGGCGACGGCTCGTAGCGGGATCTCCCGCCCTCCGTTTGCGGATCGTGTGAACCGTGCCCACGAAATCCGACGGTACACGGTCCGTGACAGCGATGTACACGAAAATCACCGAAGTATTTATGTATCGCCCGGGGGTAGTTGCGGGTACCAGAACGCCTCTGGCGCTGGTGGAATCGCACACTGAAATGAACGGGAGTTCTTGCAGACGGCCCGACGCACCACAGCGAGCGGTCGCTATCGCCGGAGCGGTGATGGAGAGATAACAAATGGTAACGAAAGAAGAAGTCATCGAGCAGTACGACGTGGAACCGATGGACGAGGCGGACAACGTGGACCTTTCTGAGGACGACTTGGACAACGGCTCCAAGGGGCAGCTCATCAAGCGCGCCGGTCAGCTGCGAGACCGACGCAACGAGCTGAACCAGATGGCCTCCGAGCGCGCCTCCAAGCGCGACGACCTCAACGCGAAGACGCGCGAGAAGGTCGACGAGGCCCAGGAGCACCGCGAGAGCCGCGACGAGCTCAACGAGCAGGTCCAGGAGCACAAGGACAAGCGCAACGAGCTCAACGCCGAGGCCAACGAGCTGTTCGACGAGGTCGAGGAGCTCAAACAGGACCTCGAACTCGGCTCCGGCAAGTCCATCGAGGAGCTCGAAGAGGAGATCGAGGACTTAGAGTTCCGTCAGCAGACGGAGGTCCTCGACGCGGAGGACGAGCGCGAGCTGATCGAGAAGATCGACGACAAACGCGAGAAGCTCGCCGAGAAGAAGGAGAAGGTCGACGACACGAGCGAGCTCGACGAGCTCGTCGAGGAGGCCGAGGAGGTCCGCTCCGAGGCGTCCCAGCACCACCAGAAGGTGACGGAGCTCGCCGACAAGGCCCAGGAGCACCACAACCAGATGATCGAGGCCTACCGCGAGGCCGACGACATCCGCGACGAGGCCGACGAGATGCACGAGCTCTTCGTCGAGGCCCAGGAGGCGGCCGACCGCCACCACGAGGACTTCGTC
Source organism: Halorubrum hochsteinianum (assembly GCF_023702125.1). NCBI lineage: Archaea > Methanobacteriati > Methanobacteriota > Halobacteria > Halobacteriales > Haloferacaceae > Halorubrum > Halorubrum hochsteinianum. The sequence continues at coordinate 552,365 of NZ_CP098415.1, forward strand.
CGCGTCCAGAAGCGCCTGCGCGAGCTCGACAAGAAGGAGGAGGAGGAGCGCCAGGACGAGCGCGCCGAGAAGCGCGAGGAAGAGAAGGAGGAGGCCGAGGAGATCTATCAGAAGTTCAAGGAGGGCGAGACGCTCGACACCGAGGACCTGATGAAGCTCCAGAAGACCGGCCTCCTGTAAGCCGGCGACTCCAGCGGTTCCGACGCGGTTTTCTGCGGTTTTCTTCCAACGACCAGCGCCGCGGCCGGCGGCTCCTCGGCCTCGACCGCAGCGGCCGGGCGGCGCACCGGCCACGGCTTATAAGCGCGTGCGACGCCAACCGCCGGTATGGACGACGCGCCGACGAACGGACGGAAGGGGTTGCTCGCGGCCGCCGCGGTGGGCGCGGCGACGACGATCGCGGGCCGCGCGGCCCTCGCGCGGCTCACCGGCGGGCGGTTCGGTGACGCCGAGACGTACAACACCGCAAAGGTGACCGTGTCGGGCCCGATCCGGCGGAATCAGGGCCGTCCCTCGCCGCTTTCGGGACCGGGCGGCGCGACCGCGGACGACGTGGTCGAACAGATCGAGGCGGCCGACGAGGACGACGACGTCGAGGCGCTACTCTTAGAACTCAACACGCCGGGCGGCGAGGTCGTCCCGAGCGACGACATCCGGCGGGCCGCCGCCGGCTTCGACGGGCCGACGGTCGCGTACGCGACCGACACCTGCGCCTCCGGCGGCTACTGGATCGCGAGCGGCTGCGACGAGCTGTGGGCGCGCGAGGCGAGCCTCGTCGGCTCCATCGGCGTCGTCGGCTCGCGCCCGAACGCGAAGGGGCTGGCGGACAAGCTCGGAATCAGCTACGAGCAGTTCACGGCCGGCGAGTACAAGGACGCCGGCGTCCCGCTGAAGCAGATCGAGGAGGACGAGCGGGAGTACCTCCAGGGGATCATCGACGGCTACTACGAGCAGTTCGTCGAGACCGTCAGCGAGGGCCGCGACATGGACCCCGACGAGATCCGAGACACCGAGGCCCGCGTGTACCTCGGCGAGGACGCCGCCGAGATGGGGCTCGTCGACGAGCTCGGCACCGAGGACGACGTCGAGGGGCGGCTCGCCGAGCTGATCGGCGCGAAGCCGGAGGTGCGCGAGTTCACCCCGGAGCGGGGGCTGGCCGAGCGGCTCGGCATCGGCGCGGAGCGCGTCGCGTTCGCGGCCGGGAGCGGCGTCGCGAGCGTGTTCGGCGGCGACGGCGGCGACATCGACGTGGAGTTGCGATAGCGGCCGCGAGAGCGTCCGCGGGGACCGAAGCGCGCGCGGCGGCCGACGGGGAGGATTTTTGTCCGGCCGCGGTGTGAGACGACACGTGACGACGCTGGTCATCTGCGTCGACCGCTCGGGGGCGATCGGTCGCGCCACCAACGTCCCGATGCCGGTCGCGGGCTGGGAGGCCGTCCGCTCGCTGGTGACGGACGCCGGGCTGGACGACCCCGAGGACGCCAGCGTGAACTGCCTGCTGGAGTCGCTGCGGGTCGCGCGCGACCTCCGGGACGAGCGCGAGGAGTCGGTCGTCGCGGTCGTCTCCGCCGAGAGCGACACCCCGGTCGGGGCCGACCGGTCGATCGCGGCCCAGCTCGACGACCTCGTGGAGCGGTACGACCCCCGGGCCGCGATCGTCGTGGTCGACTCCGCGGAGGACGAGCGCGTCCTCCCGGTCGTGGAGTCGCGGGTCCCGGTCGACTCGGTCGACCGCGTCGTCGTCCGGCAGGCCCGCGACATCGAGTCCACCTACTACCTGCTCAAGCAGTTCCTCGCCGACGAGCAGCTCCGGTCGACGGTGTTGGTCCCGATCGGCGTCGCGCTACTCCTGCTGCCGGTGCTGTTCGCCCGGTTCTCCGCCGGGGAGGCGGTCGCGGGCGTCGCCGGCCTGCTCGGCGCGGCGCTGCTCTACAAGGGGCTGGCGATCGACCGGCGCGTGGCGGGGATGCCCGAACGCGTGCGCGAGGCGCTGTACGCCGGGCAGGTGTCGGTCGTGACGTACGTGGTCGCCGGCGGGCTGGCGCTGGTCGGCGGCTTCTTCGGCGTCCTCGCCGCGTCGGAGCTGGACGCCGGGTCGCCCCGGCTCGTCGAGGCCGTAGAGTTCGCCTTCGCGGCGGTGCCGTGGTTCGCGGTCGCCGGCGTGACCGCGGCCGTGGGGCGACTGCTCGACGAGCTGATCCGCGACGAGGGGATCCGGACGCCGTATCTCAACCTCCCGTTCGTCATCGCGGCGGTCGCCTTAGTCGTCCGCGGCTTCGCCGGCTACTTCCTCGCGCAGGAGGCGGTCCGGGACCCCCTGTCCGTCTACGGGATGGCGATGACCCCGGTCCAACAGCTCGCGGCGTTCATCGTGAGCGGCATCGTCGTGTCGCTCGTCGGCGTCAAGGTCGCCAGCGATGTCGGCACGGAGACCCTCGAAGACGTCATCGACGCGGAGCGGGAGGCGGACGGCCGACGGGAGTGAGGAGCCGACGAGACCGGAGCGGCAGATCCCGCGGCCGACCGACCCCCTTTTGTCGGTCGCGCCCGCGTCGGCGGGCATGGACGTGTACGGACTGATCGGAAACCCGGTCGGCCACTCGCTGTCGCCGCCGATGCACGAGGCGGGCTACGAGGCGCTCGGACTCGACGCGCGGTACGTGACCTTCGAACCCGACGCCGACGCCGCGGCCGGAGCCATCGCGGGCGCGGCCGACCTCGGCGTCGCCGGCCTCAACGTCACGGTGCCGTTCAAGCGCGACGCGCTCGACGCGGTCGACCCCGCCCCGCTCGCCGAGCGCATCGGCGCGGTCAACACGGTCGACTACGGCCCGGTCCGCAAGGGCGACGCCGACCGCCCGCGCGGCCACAACACCGACGCGGCCGGGGTGACCCGGGCGCTCGAACACCACGACGTGACGATCGACGGTCGCGACGCGCTCGTGGTGGGCGCGGGCGGGGCGGGGCGGGCGGCCGCGTTCGCGCTGGCGGACGCGGGCGCGGCGGTCCACGTCGCGAACCGCACCGCCGGACGGGCGGTCGAACTCGCGGAGGCGGTCCCGGGCGCGACCGGCGGCGGGCTCGACGACCTCGCCGACCGCGTCGCGGCCGCCGACCTGCTCGTCAACGCGACGAGCGTGGGGATGGAGTCGCCCGAGGAGACGCCGGTCCCCGCGGAGCACCTCCACGGCGACCTCGCGGTGCTAGACGCGGTGTACGCCCCGATCGAGACGCGCCTGCTCCGGGAGGCGGCCGACGCGGGCGCGACGACGGTCGACGGCGCATGGATGCTACTGTTCCAGGGGGTCGAGGCGTTCGAGATCTGGACCGACGAGGACGCACCGGTCGAGGCGATGAACGCGGCGCTGCGAGCGGAACTGGAGTGATCGGCGGGGCTTTATTTATAAACAGACGACGCGGTGGCGCGTGCCGACGAGCGCCGCACCGCGGCGCGAGTCGCACGCGCGAGGTCGTCGGGCTTCGCCCGACTGCCCGTGGCGCGTCGCGCCACGCTGTCGCCGGCGCGTAGCGCCGGCTGTCACCGGGCTAAGCCCGGTTGCCCGAGGGACCGTGTCCCTCGCTGCCAGAGAATCTTCGATTCTCGCTGGAGTCGGCCGGCCGGAGCGACGCGGAGGCCGGCCGACGAGGCTGGGGAGGCGTGAGGATGGTTGCGGTGCGGGGCGGGACTCGAAGCCGCAGTCGTAGCAGAGTCAGTCACGTACAGCCAAGCGACCGGGGCTTCGGAGATGCCCGCCGCCTCCCTCCTGTCAGCTATTTATAATTGATAAGCGACGATCCGAGCCGAGATTTATTAGATCATCGTCGGGCTGGCGAGCAGCCCGGCGGTGACGATCAGCCCGACCGAGACCGCCGACGCGCCGTAGAGGAAGGGCTTGGCGTCGCGGGCCGGCTCGCGGAGCTTCCCCGCGTCGAGTCCGTCCGCCAGCTTCGAGCCGGCGACCTCGACGAGGCCGGTGCCGACGAACCACAGCCCCAGCATCGTCAACACGAGGTGGCCCCGGGGCGTGCCGGTCAGCGCCTCGAACGTGTACAGGGTGCCGGCCATGTGGCCGCCGGAGAGGACGAACGCGACCGCGGCGATCCGGGTGATCCACCGCAGGCGACCGACGACCGAGCCGAGCGCGTCGCTACCGACGTCGCCGCGGAGCGCGGGCGGGAGTACCGCGAGGGTGACGAACAACACGCTGCCGACCCAGAGGATCGCGAAGCCGACGTGGACCGACCACATGACGGGGTTGATGACGTCCATACCACCGGGACGACGCGACCGTACTTATAAACCGGCGAGACGGGACGACGGGCGCTTGCGTCGGAGACGGTTTTTAAATATCTCGCACGTGTAGCCGTCGGCAATGGCCCTACTTCAGAAGCTCAAAGAGAAGCTCGGATTCGGGAGCGGCTCCGCCGACCGGGAGTCGGCCGAGACCGAAGTGACCGTCGAGCGCGAGTCGGAACCGGCCGCCGACGCGGCCGCCTCCGAGAGCGACGACGGCGCGGACGACGCCGAGACCGGCGACGCCGGGACCGACGAAGCGGAGCCGGTCGCCGCGGGGACGGAGGCCGCCGCCTCGACCGAGTCGCTCGTCGACGATGAGGCCGCGGCCGACGACGCGGCCGACGACGCCGAGAGCGCGACCGGCGACGGGGTGGCCGAGCCGGCGGAGGCCGCGGGCGACGAGGGCGACGACGTCGCGGTCGACGGCGACGACCGCGGGCCGAGCGTCGAGGAGATCAAGGGCATCGGGCCGGCGTACGCGGAGCGGCTCGCGTCCATCGGGATCGAGACGGTCGACGAGCTCGCGGGCGCGGACGCCGCGGACGTGGCCGAGGGGGCGAGCGTCGGCGAGAAGCGCGCCGCGACGTGGATCGACCGCGCGAGCGAGTTCTGAGGCCGGGCGGTTTCGACGACCGCAACTGTTTCACCGCCCCCGCCGAAGGGGGGCACATGAGGCGAACGGCACACACCGACCGGGACCGATTCCACGCGGTCGCCGCCGCGGCTCCGGCCGGCGCGCGGGTCCCGGTCGAGCTCCGGGTCGCCGTCGACGACCCCTTCTCGGCGTACCGGCGGGCGCGGGACGGTCCCGGCGGCGTGTTCTACGAGACGACCGGCGGCCAGTCCGGCTGGGGGTACTTCGGCGTCGACCCGGTCGAGCGGCTGACCGTCTCCGGCGACGCGGTCGCGCTCGGCGGCGGGGCCGAGAGATCGGGGCCGGACGAGCGCGACGACGCGGATTCCACGGGCGACTACCGCCGTCCGTCACCGTCGCTCGCCGCGCTGGAGGGCGTCCTCGACGGCGAGACGCTGGCGCGCGGCGACTGCGAGGTCCCGTATCCCTGCGGCGCGTTCGGCTGGCTCTCCTACGACGCCGCCCGCGAGTTGGAGGACTTCCCGGCCGCCGCGTCGGAGGGGCCGGGCGCGGTCGACGACCGGGGCCTCCCGCGGCTTCGGGCGGCGCTCTTCGACCGGATCGCTGCGTGGGAGTGTCCGACGGAGAGCGGCGGCGACGGACGGCGCGACGCGGGCGCGAACGCCGAGGGCGCGACCGTCACGCTCCGCGTGACCGCCTGTCCCCGCGTTCCGGAGGGGCTCGACGACCCGGACGCCGACCGCGACGCGCTCGACGCGCTGTTCGACGAGGGGGCCGAGCGGGCGGCGGACCTGATACGCCGGATCGAGACGGGCGACCCCGAGGCGGAGCGGCCGCCCGACCCGACCGCGGAGCGCGCGACCTTCGAGAGCGACGTGGGTCGGGAGGGGTACGCCGACGCGGTGCGGCGCGTCAAGGAGTACGTCCGCGAGGGCGACACGTTTCAGGCGAACGTCTCCCAGCGCCTGACCGCGCCGGCCGCGGTCCATCCGGTCGACGCCTACGACGCGCTCCGGGAAGTGAACCCCGCGCCGTACTCCGGGCTGATCGAGTTCGGCGGGAGCGGTGACGGTGAGACCGGGGCCGACGGAGCCGCGGCCGACGGGACGAACCGCCCGAGCGGCACCGACCTCGTGAGCGCGAGCCCGGAACTGCTCTTACACCGGGAGCCGACCGACGACCCCGAGCGCGGCGCGCGCCTCGTCACGGAGCCCATCGCCGGGACGCGCCCGCGGGGGGACAGCGACGAGGCCGACGCCGCGCTCGAAGGGGAGCTGACAGGCGACGCGAAGGAGCGCGCCGAGCACGCGATGCTGGTCGACTTAGAGCGCAACGACCTCGGCAAGGTGTCGCGGTTCGGCACGGTCGACGTGAGCGAGTACCGCCGCGTCGACCGCTACAGCGAGGTGATGCACCTCGTGAGCCTGATCGAGGGGGAGGCGCGGAGCGACGTGGGGCTCGCGGACGCCGTCGCCGCCTGCTTCCCCGGCGGGACGATCACCGGCGCGCCCAAGCCGCGGACGATGGAGATAATCGACGAACTGGAGCCGACGCGCCGGGGGCCGTACACCGGGTCGATGTTCGCGGCCGGGTTCGACGGGCGCGCGACGCTCAACATCGTCATCCGCACGCTCGTCCGCCACGCGACCGAGTACCACCTCCGAGTCGGGGCGGGGATCGTCCACGACTCCGACCCCGACGCCGAGTACGAGGAGACGCTCGCGAAGGCGCGCGCGCTGGTGAGCGCCGTCGACGAGGCGCTCGCGACCGGCGGGATGGCGGTCGACGAGACGAGGGGCGATGCGGCCGCCGAAGAGGCACCCGACGGGACGACCGAGGGGGCGGTCGAGCGATGACGGACAGGGACGCGGCGGCGACCGTCGGATCGGACGACGGCTGGCGACCGGGCGCGGGCGAGACCGACGCGCGGGTCCTCGTCGTCGACAACTACGACTCGTTCGCGTACAACCTCGTCCAGTACGTCGGGGAGGTCGCGGGCGCGGTGACGGTCCGGCGCAACGACGCGGTCGACCTCGACGGGATCCGCGCGCTCGACCCGGACGGCGTCGTCGTCTCCCCGGGCCCCGGCACCCCGGCCGAGGCCGGCGTCTCGACCGGGGTCTTCGAACTCGATCGCCCCGTGTTCGGCGTCTGTCTCGGCCATCAGGCGCTGTGCGCGAGCGGCGGGAGCCGCGTCGGCCACGCGCCCGAGGTCGTCCACGGGAAGCCGTCGACGATCACCCACGACGGCGAGGGCGTCTTCGCCGGCCTCCCCGACCGGCTCCGCGTCGGGCGGTACCACTCGCTGTGCGTCGAGCGCGAGGACCTGCCCGACGAACTGGTCGAGACCGCCCGCACCGAGGACGAGCGCGAAGTGGTGATGGGCGTGCGCCACCGCGAGAAGCCGCACGTCGGCGTCCAGTTCCACCCGGAGAGCATCCTCACCCCGCGCGGGAAGCGGCTGGTGCGGAACTTCGTGGCGGGGTGCGAGCAATGAGCGACCGATCCGCGCCGACCGGGGGCGACGACCTGCGCTATCACGTCGACGGCGACCTCGTCCCCGCCGAGGAGGCGACCGTCTCGGTCGAGGACCGCGGGTTCGCCTACGGCGACGCCGCCTTCGAGACGATGCGCGCGTACGGCGGCGACCCCTTCCGCTGGGAGGCGCACGCCGACCGGCTCCGCGACACCTGCGAGACACTCGGGCTGGATCACGGCATCGCCGACGCGGAGTTGCGACGGCGGGTCGACGAGACGCTGGCCGCGAACGACCTCGCGGACGCGTACCTGAAACTCTCGGTCACGCGGGGGGTCCAGCCCGGGACGCTCGACCCGAAACCGGAGGTCGACCCGACCGTCGTCGTGATCGCGAAGCCGCTCCCGCGCGGCGGGGTCGGGAGCGAGCCGGTCCACGACGGGCCGGCCGCGGTCCAGACGACGAAGACCCGCAAGGCCGACGACCGCGCGATCCCGGCCGCCGCCAAGACGCACAACTACCTCAACGGAATCCTAGCCCGGCTGGAGCTCCGCGTGACCGGCGCGGACGAGGCCCTGATGCTCGACCCGGACGGCCGCGTCGCCGAGGGGGCGACCTCGAACCTCTTCTTCGCCGACGGCGCGGCGCTCCGGACCCCGTCGCTCGACGGGCCGGTCCTCCCCGGCGTCACCAGAGCGACCGTGATCGAGGTCGCGGAAGACGAGGGGATCCCCGTCGAGGAGGGGACGTACACGCCGGACGCGGTCCGTTCGGCCGACGAGGTCTTCCTCACGAACTCGACGTGGGAGGTCCGCCCCGTGGCGACCGTCGACGGCATCGCGGTCGACGGCGACGGCGAGGGGGTCGCCGGCCCGCTCACGACCCTGATCTCCCGGCTGTTCGACCGGCGGATCGAGGAGGCTCACTACGACGGCGAGCGGCTGTAAGGTGGAATTCATCGAATCTACACGGCCACCTGAAACAAGAGGACGGTACGGTCCTAAATGAGCAGTATCGAATATATCGCCCAAACGACGAGTAAAACGAGTTGTATGCCAACCCAACCGGTTGGAACGATCCGGTTTGGCAGTGAATCTTGTGGAAGGGTACGGAACCACCCAAGGGAATCGCCGCTTTCAGCGGTATGCGTTATTTTCTCATCCATTTCTGTTTGCCAGTTCGGAGTGTCCGAAGCGAAGTGATCCCGTTCTATCTCTTTCATTTTCTTGGAGGAAACATGTTTCACGGTTTCGAGCGTCCAAGAACTGTAGTACAGTATCGACAGCGTAAAGAATCCGAGCAAGACGGTTAGCCAGTAGACGCCGAGGGAGAATTCTGCTCGGGTTATCACCGTTGTGAGGACAGATATTACAAATATGCCCAGATACATCTCACGCACGACCATGCGGTCCGCAGAACGGTAGCTGTCGAACGCGGCCTCATAAACAGCAACGGTCGCCGGAGACGCCCTCGTATCGTCCCCGGATTGAGAACCATCGGCCATACTGGCCCTATCTTGGCCGTGTCTTGTATTTTTATTGGCAGGTCCGCCCACAGCGTTATCCCGTCAGAGATTCTAAATGACGGATGGCAGACGACAAAGACGGACGTGAGAAACAGGCGGCCGACGAGGATCGACGACAGCGCGAGCGCGACATGGAGGCGGAAGTGACCCGTGGCGACGAGGCGGAACCGCCGTTCGACGACGAGGCGACCGAGGCCCTCGAAGCGGCGCTCGAACCGCTGACGTTCCCCGCGACGGGCCGCGAGGTCGTCGCCGCGGTCGGCGACCGCGAGCTGGAGTCGGAGGCCCGCGTGTACACCGTCGCCGACCTGATCCCGGACGCGGACCTGGAGGCGTTCGACGCCCCGACGACGGTCCGCGAGCGCGTGCGTCGCCTCGCGGTCGCGGCCGCGATGAAGCGGGTCGTCGAGGCGGCCGCCGAACTGGAGAACGTCGATTTCGGCCGGTCGCAACACGAGGCGTTCGAGCGCACGTTCCGCGCGCTGAGCGATATCAACGAACTCGACGACGAGGAGGGGGTCCGCGCGATCGCCGACTGGGTCGTCGACCGGATCGGCGAGAAGCAGACGGTCCCCGGGTCGCGCGACCTCCGCCGACAGGGAGCGAAGTACTGCCGGGCGCACGGCTACGAAGTCCGCGACGACGAGTGGCTCGGAATCTGAGCCGGGACGAGGTTCCGAGAGCGAACGGAGTCGGGACGAGGTTCCGGGACCGGGCGCGTCGGAGCGGGCGGGAAGTCCCGAACGCCGGGACGCACAACGTTGAAGCCGGCCGCCGGCCTCGCATCCGTATGGACGAGAGCCGCCGGATCGCCGGCGTCGAGGAGGTTCCGGAGGAGAGCACGCTGCTCGCGACGCTGCGACCGGTCGACTCCGCGGCGGTCGACGAGGGCGAGGGCGACGTCGGGGAGAGCGAGGACGGGACGCCCGAGGTCGAGGCGCTCCTCACGCGCGCGGCCGGCGAGGTGCGCGCGTTCCGCAACTACTGCCAACACTGGACCGACGTGCGCCTCGACAAGGACGACGGCGCGTTCGTCCGCAACGGGGAGGTGTTCTGCCAGAAGCACGGCGCGACGTTCGAGGCCGACGGCGGCTACTGTAACTTCGGTCCCTGCGAGGGGGCCGTCCTCGAATCGGTCGACGTGACCGTCGAGGGCGACGGCGTGTTCCTCGCCGACGACGCCTACGAGTTCGTCCGGCTCGGCCCCTCCGCGAAGCAGGGCGACGACGGCGGCTCGCGGATCGACTTCACCGGGAACTGAGCCGCCCGCACGGCCGCGGGAGCGACCGGTCAGAACTTCGTGCGCCCGCCGCCGGCGTCCTCGCGCCCGAGCGCCTTCTTCAGGAAGTTCATCCAGCGCTTCTGGTCGGCCGCCTCCTGCCGCTTCGCCTCGGTCTCCGGGTCGGGGGCGTCCAACCCCTCCAGCGCCTCCAGCGCGCGGTCGATGCCGATGATCGCCGACGCCAACTCCTCGCCCTCCTCGCGGCTCACCTCGTTCTCCTCGATCGGTTCGAGCCGGTCGAGGCGCTCGCGCCGGAGGTTCCGCTTGGCGCGGTCAACGCGGTCGCGCTCGCCCGGCGGGACCGAGTCGCGGCGCTTGATCTCGAAGACGAACGAGCGGAGGTCGATCTCCTCGCCCTGGATCTCGATCGACTCCGGGATCTCGACGCCCACCGTCGAGGACTCGCGGTTGACCCGCTCCAAGAGCTGTTTTCGCTCGTACTCCTTCACGCTCGCTCGGTAGGGGGCGGTCGCACTTCGCTCCTTCGCCCGGAAGGGACGACGTTAACTCCGGCGCGCCGGTACGGACGCGCATGGAGACGCTCGAATCCGAACTCGCCGCGGCCCGCGACCTCGACATCGCGGAGCTGGCGGACGCCATCGAGTCGATCGGATTCGAGTGCACGCGCTGCGGCGGCTGCTGTACGGGCTACGCCCCGGACGAACCCGGCGGCGCGCCGGCCGGAGCGGGAGTCGACGAGACGGGCGGGGACGTGAAATCTGAAGAGGACGACGATACCGCGGAGTGCCACGACGACGACCGCGAGCCGCACACCGCGACCGTCTTCCCGGACGAGGTCCGCCGCGTCGCCGACGCCGCCGCGGACGCGACCGGCGAGGCGTACGACTGGCGCGACGTGGCCCGCCCGATGCCGTTCGGTCTCGACGCGGGCGAGGAGGGCGAGCCGGAGGGGGAGACGTTCGAGTGGGCGCTCGCGACCGACGACTGCGGCGACTGCACCTTCTACGAGGAGTCCGACGGCCGGGGGGCGTGTACCGTCCACGACGCGCGCCCGCTCATCTGTCGGACCTACCCGTTCAGCGTCGCCTTGGAGGGGACGAGCCAGCCGATGGGCGAGGCGGTCGACGAGGCGGGCGTCGTCCGCGCCCACGAGTGCGAGGGCCTCGGGCGCGACATCACCCGGCAGGACGCCGAGGAGCTGGCCGCCGCGCTGAAGGAGCGCGCGGTCCGCGAACTGGAGGAGGCGATCGGCGTCCGCGACGGCTACGACCCGACGGCGTCCGACCGCGCCGACGGCGACGTCGTCGTCTTCGACTCCGAGGGCCCGAAGGAGGCCGACGGGCGTCCCGTCGGAGGCGAGTAGCGGGGGACGCCGACGCACCCCGCTCCGTCTCCGTCGCCGCTCTCAGACGGCGTCCAGCGCCGCGTCCACGTCGGCGCGGATCGCCTCGCGGGCGTCCGCGTCCGGGAGCGTGAGCGGCGGGCGCACGGCCGGGTCGGGGATGAACCCGCGGTGGGCTGCCCCGACCTTCGCGGCGGGCGCGAAGCCGTGGTCGGCGCAGCGCTCGAAGAGGGGCGCGACCGCGCGGCGGTGGAGCGCCAGCGCCCGGTCGTCGTCGCCGGCGCGGATCGCCTCCCCGAGCGCGACGAACGCCTCCGGGATCACCTGCGAGAGGGCGTGGATCCCCCCGTCCACGCCGAGGCTCGCGCTCGGGTACAGCTGGGCGTCGACCCCCTGAAAGACGGCGAAGGAGTCGGGCGTCTCGCGGAGCTTCGCTTCGAGCCCGGTGAGATCGCCCGTCGTGTCCTTCATCCCGACGACGGACTCGCGGGCCGCCGCGTCGGCGAGGACCTCGACGTCGAGGGACTCGCCGACCGTCGCCGGGATGTCGTACAGGAGGACCGGGAGCGGCGCGTCCTCGGTGACGGCCTCGACGAACGCCCGCTGGCCGTCGGGGCTCGTCGACCCGTGGTAGTACGGGAGTGTGACCAGCCCGGCGTCGGCCCCGGCCGCCGCGGCGGCCGACAGGTGATCTCGCACCCGCGAGACCGAGGTGTCGGCCGTGCCGGCGATCACGGGCACCCGACCGTCGGCCGCGTCGACGACCGTCTCGACGACGGTCCGGCGCTCGGCGTCGTCGAGGCTAGCGAACTCGCCGGTCGTGCCGCAGGGGACCATCCCGTCGATGCCGGCCTCGACGAGCGCGTCGACGTGGTTCGCGAGCGCGTCGGCGTCGACGTCGCTCTCGGCGGCGTCGGCGGCGGTGAACGGCGTCACGATCGGCGGCGAGACGGCGGCGTGCGGGAGATCGAGTATCGTCACGCGCGGCGGTTCGGCGGGCGACGACAAATGCGTTGTCCAGCGGCGATCGCCCGGTGACCGGCGGGTCCTGACTGTGTCGGCGGTACAACTATACTACCTCGCACCTTGCTCCCGATGGAGTCTACTATGGAAATCTCCGAGAAGCTCCTCTGTCTGTTCAGCGCGGACGTTCGCGAGACCGACGACGGCGAGTTCGTCGTCGACGTGCCGAAACGAGAGGTCGAGACCGGGGCGCTGGAGCCGGGCGAGACGTACCGCGTCGCGCTCGTCGCGCGCGACGGGTCCGCCGACGCGGCGGCCGACGGGGCCGACGACTCCGCGTCGCACGGCGGCGACGGCCCGCAGCCGCCGGTCGAGCCCGGCGAGATGCGGTACGTCGAGATCGAGGACCTCGGCAAGCAGGGCGACGGGATCGCCCGCGTCGAGCGCGGCTACGTGATTATCGTCCCCGACACCGAGGTCGGCGAGCGCGTGAAGATCGAAGTGACGGAAGTGAAGTCCAACTTCGCCGTCGGCGAGGTCGTCGAAGAGGCGGTCTAAAGCGGGACCCGCTACTTCTCGTCCGCCACTCTGGCGTCCCAGTACGACACCGAGGCGACGTAGTCGCCGGGGATCGTGTTCCCGGCGAGCTCGTCGAGCGCCCGGAACGGCTTCGCGACCGCGCCCGGAAGCTCGCGGTAGAACCCGTACGGCAGCACGAAGTCGTGTTCCTCGTTCGCGAGCGTGAGCCCCGCCTCGCCGAGCATGGCGGCCACCTGCCGCTCGGAGTAGAGCCGCGAGCCCATGGGGAGCAGCCAAGTGTACAGCGTCCGCAGGCTGCGGCTGTTGAACGTGTCGAAGAACACCTGATCGCGGCTGACCCGGCAGAGCTCCCGCGCGAACGGGACCGGGTCGTCCATGAGGTGGAAAAAGCGCATCGCCACGACCGTGTCGAAGTGGTCGTCCGGGAACGGGAGCCGCGAGGCGTCGCCGCGGAGGAACTCGACCGCGTCGGCGTGGCCGGCGGCCGCGACCTTCTCGCGGGCCTGTTCGAGCATCTCGCGGGAGACGTCGAGTCCGACGACGTCCGCGCCCTGATCGGCGAGCATCGTCGTGAACCGCCCGGTGCCGCAGGCGACCTCCAGCACGCGGTGGCCCGGATCGACGGGACCCAGCGCGGAGAGGACGGCCTCTTTCTCTCGCCGGTCGATGAGCTGTCCCCCGCCGGAGAACCGGACGTCGTCGTACTCCTCGGCGACCTCGTCGGCCTGGTACCAGTCCTGTCCCTTCACGTTGTCCGTGATGGAGGCCGGACCGACAAAACCGTACTGGATGCGGTCCGGCGACGGCCCGCGTGCGGCGGGGTGCCGTCTCCGGCGTCGACCCGCGTGCGGCGGCTCGCTGTCCGCCGTCAGCGGTCCGCGTGCGACGGGGACGGGTCCGCCGCGGTCGCCTCGCTCACCCGCTCGTGGCGACGTTCTCGGCGGGTATCTTGACGATCACCCGCGCGCCCTCCTCCTCGTCGTGGTGCGGGTACTCGTCGACGCCGAAGTAGCGGCGGGCGAGTTCGTCGATGTGTTCGCGCGCGAAGTAGCGGCGGGCGAGTTCGTCGATGTGTTCGCGCGCGCCCTCCTCGGTCAGTTCGGCCTCGCCGCGGACGGAGACGTAGCGGTACGGGTCGTCGGGGTCGAGCACGCTGACGCCGACTTTCGGATTGTTCCGGACGTTCCGCTCCTTGCGTCGCCCGCGGGCGGTGTTCACGAGGACGTGCTCCCGGTCCTCGTGGTCGACCCACACCGGGGTGACGTGGGGGAGCCCGTCCGGCCCGACGGTGGCGAAGTGCGCGTACGACTCGGCTTCGAGGATGTCGACGTGGGACTCGGGTATCACGCGGCCGGATACGAGCGCTCGCCGGAAAAGTGTCGGGCGGACCGGCGGGGACAGCCCCCGCCGGGAGTGATATTAACACATTATATTATCAGAGGCAGATTCCCCTATATGTAGCCAACCTTTACCACTACCCGCGGAATTCGTGTGAGACATGAGTACCAGTCCCGCGGAGACCGCTGACCAAGAGCGTCTGTCGGAGACCGAGTACCGCGACCGCCTGCGCGAGCTGCCTCCGAGCGCCAAGCTCGTCGCCAAAGTGCTGGAGGGCGACGCGCCCCTCTCACAGGGCGGCCTCGCCGAGGAGTCGCTGCTGCCGGACCGCACGGTCCGCTACGCGCTCAACCGCCTCGAAGAGGAGGGGCTCGTGGACTCGCGGTACAGCTTCAAGGACGCGCGCAAGCAGGTGTACTACCTCACCGTCTGAACACGAGGAGTACGACCGCGCCGTCTGAAGTCGAAGAGCAGGACCGCGCCGTCCGAACCGTCCGTTTTCGCCGTTCGAATTCGGCTGGATCCGACCGAACCGTCCGTTTTCGCCGTTCGAATTCGGCCGGGTCCGACCGAACCGTCCGGGTCGTCTCGGCCGGCCACACACGCAGTCCTTTTTACCCTCTCACTCCCTTATCAGCGTGTATGGACCTTTCGGTCGTCGTCCCGACGCTCAACGGTCGGGACCGGTTGGCCGCCTGCCTCGACGCGCTGGCGGCCGACGCCCCCGACGCCGAGGTGATCGTCGTCAACGGTCCCTCGGCCGACGGCACGACCGGCATGGTTCGCGACCGCGACGACGTGGACGTGTTGGTCGAGATCTCCGACCGCACGGTGAACGTCGCCCGCAACGCCGGCATCGAGGCCGCGACGGGCGACGCGGTTGCGCTGGTCGACTACGACAACCGGATCGAGGCCGGCTGGCGGGACGCGGTCGCGGCCGGGCTGGACGCGGCCCCCGTGGTCTCGGGACCGGTGACGCCGATCCCGCCGGGCGAGACGACCCCCGCCGACGCCGACTTCGACGAGGGGGGCGGGCCGGATCTCCCGGGCGACGCGGACGCCGACGACCCCGACGAGCCGGAGCGCAGCCGGATCGCCGGTCGAGACGTCACCTACTTCGAGGGCGGCAACGTCGCCTTCCGGCGGGACGCCCTGCGCGACCTCGACGGCTTCGACGAGTACCTCCGGGTCGGCGGCGCGCGCGACGCCGCCCACCGGCTCGCGCGCATGGACCGCGAGGTGGCGTGGCGGCCGGGCCTGTCCGCGCGCAAGGAGCTTCGGAACCCGACCGCGGCCGACGGCGGGCGGAGCGCCCGCGAGTGGGGCTGGAAGTACCGGGCGCTCGCCTACCGGCTGTTGAAGAACTACGGGGTGCGCCCGTCCGTCCTCTTCCGCACCGGGTCGCACGCCCTGAGCGACGCGATCGGCGCGGCGAAGGACGTGGCCCGCGGCGAGTCGACCCCCTCGCGGTGGGCCGCGACGGGCCGCGACGTGCTGTTGGGCCTCACCGGCGGGAGCTCCGACGGACTGGTCGCGCGGCGGCGGGACCGGAGCCCGGCGCGGAACCCGAACGGCGTCTCGACGCGCGCGGACCGCGCCGTCGCGAAGTACGACAGGCGATCGGGGTCGGACCGCGGGCCGGCGGTCGAGGCGGACGGCGACGAACGGTCCGGGACCGAGTAGGCCCGCGCCTTTTAACCCGGCCGACGGACAACGCTTCGGCAACGAATGGGACTCACGAAGCGTATCATCCCCTGTATCGACGTCGACCTCGACGACGAGGGCGACGCCGCCGTGTACACCGGCGTCAACTTCGAGAACCTGGAGTACACCGGCGACCCCGTCGAACTGGCGAAGAAGTACAACGAGGCGGGGGCCGACGAGTTCGTCTTCCTCGACATCACCGCCAGCGCCGACGGTCGGGAGACGATGCTCGACGTGGTCAACGCGGTCGCCGACGAGTGTTTCATCCCGCTCACGGTCGGCGGCGGGATCCGCACCAAGGCGGACATCAAGGAGACGCTCCGGGCGGGCGCGGACAAGGTGTCTATCACGACCGGGGCCTTGGAGCGACCGGAGCTCATCGAGGAGGGCGCGGCCGCGTTCGGCAGCCAGTGCATCGTCATCTCGGTCGACGCCCGCCGGCGGTACGACGACGCGGGCGACCACTTCTACGAGGACGAGGACGGCGAGCGGGTGTGGTTCGAGTGCACGAAGAAGGGCGGCCGCGAGGGGACCGGGATCGACGCCGTCTCGTGGGCGAAGGAGGCCGAGGAGCGCGGCGCGGGCGAGCTGTTCGTCAACTCCATCGACAAGGACGGGACGAAGGACGGCTACGACGTGCCCCTGATGAAGGCGGTCGGCGAGGCGGTGTCGACCCCCCTCATCGCCTCCTCGGGCTGCGGGAGCCCGGAAGACATGTATGAGGTGTTCACCGAGGCGAACGCGGACGCCGGACTGGCGGCCTCCATCTTCCACTTCGGCGACTACTCCATCGAGAAGACGAAGGCGTACCTCGACGAGCGCGACGTGCCGGTCAGACGCTGACGCGGCATTCACTACTTCCGTAGTTTTTTCTTTTTCCGCGCACGAAACCAACAGTTATTATCAGACGGAGCGCGAATCGTGACGTATGTCCACGTCCACGTCATCCGCACGTGTTCGCGACGGGTCGCCGGAGCTCGTCTGTAAACGGACCGACGGCGACGACGGCGGCGGCGAGGTGACGTTCTTCGAGCGGGACGTCGACCCGGACGAGCGGACGACCCGCTGGGTCACGGTCCGGGAGGCGGACTGTATCCCGCGAGAGGAGTGGCGATAGGGACGATACCGTTTCGGATTCCGTGTTTATTCGCGTGTGGTCGGTCGTGAGCGAATAGCGACTGCTTTCGAGGCCCCGACCACTCGGCTGTACGTGGCTGCTTATAAATCGCTGATCGACACGAACACTACCGAAGCCCCGGCCGCGAGGCGGACAGACGCTCGCTGCGCGCTTCAGTCGCTCACGCTGCTCGCTCCTTCCAGTGCTTGCGTCGCCTCTGTCCGCCTCGCGGCTGCCCCTTCGATTCCCGCCCCGCACAGCACCGCAACCGCGCCTCACACCTCCCCAGCCTCGCGGTTCGCGCTCTCCGAGCGCTCACCGCGTCCCTCGCGCGTGCTGACTCGCGGTCGCCGATGGCGACCGCTCGCAGGCACGCGCCGACCGCACGGTGGAGTATAGAATAGCCGTCGTAGTCCGTCAGTCGTCCGCGGCGGCGCGGTCCGCGAACTGCGGGAGTTCGTCGTCGAGCAGCGCGACGGTCGCCAGCCGGATGGCGTGGGGCCAGCCGAGCGGCGTCGCGCTGTCCGGGGTCCCGTCGTCGAAGAACTGCTCGGGGAGGTACGTCGTCGGCTCGCAGAGGCTGCCGCCGGGCAAGACGTGCGCGAGCAGGTCGCGGGCGCGCTCAACCATCTCGGCGGCGCGCGGGTCGTCGCGGGCGGCGAGCAGCGCCGCGAGCTCCGCACAGGCGTTCGCGCCCCACGCGGTCGAGACGGTCCACACCTTCTCGGACGCCTGGTCCGCGCGCCGCCAGCCGTCGCCCTCGTAGCGGGTCAGGCCGGCGATGGCGTCGGTCTCGTGGGAGAGCCCGTCGACGACCGTCTCGACGTGCGAGACGAGGCGGTCGAGGCGCTCGTCGTCGACTCCAAGGTCCCCGCCGGAGTCGGTCGCGTCACCCTCGTCGCCGAGCGCGTCGAACGAGCGGTGCGCGGCCGCGAGCCCCAGCGTCGCGGAGTCGAGGCGGTCGTCGATGCCGCCGTCGACCGTCTCGCGGAGCGCGTAGCAGCCGCGGTCGGGCACCCACAGGTCGTCGATGGCGTCGTACACCTCGCGGGCCCGGTCGCGGGCGTGCGCGGCGAGGTCGTCCGGCAGCGACGCGGCAGCGGGCACGGCCTCGGGGTCGTCGAGCGCGTCGACGGTCAGCCCCTCGCCGTGACGGCCGAGTTCGCTGTACGCCTCCAGGAACGTCGCGGCCGTGTGCGTGAACCGGCCGGCGGAGTCCTCCCACGCGTTCTGACAGACCACCGGCCGGCCGTCGGGTTCGAGCGTTCGGTCGAGCCCCGCGAGCGCGGCGACCAGCGTCCGGTCGAGGCCCTCCACCTCGACGCCGGCGTCGCGGGCCCGCGCGAGGTACGCGACGACGCTGCCGGTCTGGTCGGCCTGGTAGTCGACATCCGGCCCGTCCTCGATGCGGGCGTTCGCCCACCCGGGCGCGAGCGCGCCGTCGCGGGGCCACACCCGGTGGGGCCACGAGCCGTCGGGCCGCTGGGTGGCGACGTACATCCGCGCGGATCGCGCGTGCCGGTCGTCGAGGTCGACGCCGACCGCGTCGGCCGCGCCGAGCAGGAAGCCGGATATTTCGGCGTCGTCGCGGAACCACGTGTAGCCGTAGCCGCCGGAGTGCTCGTAGTACGGGTCGAAGTCGGGGCCGGCGATCCGGAGCCCGGACGGCGCGGACAGCAGCGCGAGGACGCGCAGGTCGGCGACGACGGACTCGCGGGCGGGAGCCGACTCGGGGACGGTCGGGAGTTCGTCGGCGGCCGCGTCGGCGAGGGCGTCGACGCTGTCGAGGTCGGAGAAGAGCGCGTCGAGGCGATCGCGGGCCGCCTCGCGGTCGGTCTCTGTCCGGTCGGTCAACAGCGTGGCGACCGTGGCGACGCCCTCGGAGAAGGGGACGTCGGCGATCACCTCGCCGGAGAGCCGCTCCTCCTCGTAGCGGTCGCCGTCGCAGGCGCGCGGGAGGTCGGTCGGGTCCTCGTCGAGGAGTTCCGGGAAGGTGGTCGGGAGCTGGCCGCGGAGGTCGGCGAGGCCGGTCGCGCTCGCGAGGAAGTCGTACTCGTCGGCGTGGTACACCTCGACGGCGTCGTCGTACCGGAGCTGTCCCACCCGGTCGTCGCGGCCGTCGGGGGCGAACCGGGCGTAGACGACGAGCGAGAGGGCTTCGGGGTCGACGTTCGCGTGGCCGTCCTCGCCGGCGTCGACCGCCGCGCGCGTGAGGTGCGCGTCGCCGAGCGTGAGGTCGTGGCGCGTCACCGTCGCGTGCGGCGTCTCGTGGACCGTCTCGACCAACGCGGTGTCGCCGACGTACCGCTGGGTCGTGTGGGTCTCGTCGAGCCACGTCACCTCGCCGTCGACGGCGAGGCCGATCCGCGAGCGGACGAGCCCGGTCTGCCCCGTGAGCGGGTAGCCGAAGTCGCGGAGTTCGCCGTCGCCGCCGACGTGGACGAGCCGCCCGTCGCCGCCCGAGAACCGGCCGGAGACGGTGCGCCGCTCGCCGGGGAAGCGCGTCCCGTCGCCGGCGTGGCGCTTGTAGTCGTCGAGCGCGTCGCGAAGCTGCATTACGCGAACACACGCGGTCGTCCTGTATGAAGCTTTGGTGTAATTATTGTTCACGTGTTTCGGGAACGGAACGCTCAAGCCCCGGCGAGACGAGGGGCCGGGCGTGTACGAACCCGGCCCCCCGCGGACGACGAGCGTCGGCGAGTCGGTCGAGCTCGCGCCGCGGTCCCCGGACCCCGACGGGACGTACCGGTGGACCGTCCGCGACGCCCCCGCCGACAGCACGCTGTCGGCCGGCGACGGCCCGGACCCGGACGCGACCGGCCCGCCGAGTTCGGCGACGACGGTCGGGCCGGACGGCGCGGCCCCGGAAACCGGCTCGGCCGCGACGACCGGTTCGGACGACTCGACGGCGGCGGTGTTGCGCGCGGGCGAGACGGGGCGCGACGACGACCCGGTCGTTCACCTCGCGCCCGACGCCCCCGGGACCTACGTCCTCGCGCTCGACGCGCCCGACGGCGTCCATCGCCAGCGCGTGCGCGTCTTCCCCGACGAGCGGCGCGAGGCGGATATCCGGGTCCCGGCGTCCGATCTCGACGGGAGCAGCGGCGGCGAGAGCGACGACAGCGAGAGCGACGACAGCGAGACCGGTGACGACGAACCGGGCGACGAGGTCGACCGCGTCTCGCTGTTGTGGCCGCTCAACGAGAACCGGCTCGCGTGCGATCGGGCCGAGCGCGAGGGCGACGACTGGGTCGCGCGAGTGCGCGTCCCGCCGGGGAGCCACGGTTTCGCCCTCGTCCCCGACGGCGACCGGGGGGCGGCCCACCACGGCGTCTGCGAGGTGCCCGGTCCCGGCCGGCCGCGAGTCTCGCTCGACGCCGCCGTGGTCGGGACCGACGACGCCGACGAGACCGCCCGGCTCCGCCTGACCGCGGCGGTCGAGCCGGCTCCGGCGGTCGACGGCGTGGCACGCGGCGGCGACCCGGAGGCGCTCGGCGCGACGTTCCTCGTCGACGACCGCGACGCCGATCCGGACGCGGTCGCGGGGATCGAGTCGCGGGCGGACGGCCGGACGCTCTCGGTCCCGCTCGACGCGCTCCGGGGCGACGGCGTCGACGACGCCGTCCGGATCCACGCGGTCCCGCACGGCGAGCGATACGGGGCGGCGGAGACGGTGCGGGCCGAGACCGGCGGAGACGGCGACGGGGCGACCGACGCGGACGACATCGCGGTCACCGATCCGCACCCGACGCCCCCGTGGGCCGAGTCGCCGACGATCTACGAGGTCTTCGTCCGGTCGTTCGCGGGCGACACGCTCCCGACGACGTTCCGGGAGATCGAGCGGCGGGTCGAGTACCTCGATCACCTCGGGGTCGACGCGCTCTGGCTCACCCCCGTCCTCGCCTCGCCGACGGACCACGGCTACCACGTCACCGACTACTACGACACCGCCGCCGACCTCGGCTCGCGCGAGGCGTTCGAGTCGCTCGTCGACGCGTGCCACGACGCCGGCATCCGCGTGATCTTCGACCTCGTGATCAACCACACTTCCCGCGATCACCCGGCGTTTCAGCTCCACTCCGCCGGCGTCGACGCGTACGCCGACCACTACCGGCGGACCGACGCCGCCCGCGACGTGACCGGGATCGACTGGGCGGAACTCGGCGACGGCGACGTGCCCGACTACTACTTCGAGTGGGGCCGCATTCCGAACCTGAACTACGACAGCCCGACGGTCCGCGAGTGGCTGCTCGACGTGGTCGACGAGTGGGCCGGCGTCGTCGACGGGTTCCGCGCCGACGTGGCGTGGGGCGTCCCGCACGGCTTCTGGAAGGAGGTCGCCGACCGCGTCCCCGACGACGTGTTGCTCCTCGACGAGACCCTGCCGCACGACCCGTTCTACGGCGAGGGCGAGTTCCACCGCCACTACGACACCTCGCTGTACGACACGCTCCGCGCGGTCGGCGCGGGCGAGGAGCCGGCGGACGCGGTCGAGACCGCGCTCGCCCGCGGCGAGTGGCTCGGGTTCGGCGAGGGTGGACACGAGCAGATGCGGTACGTCGAGAACCACGACGAGGACCGGTACCTCGCGGCGTACGGCCGCGACGCCCTCCGCGCGGCCGCGGCGGTGACGTTCACGCTGCCGGGCGCGCCGATGATCTACGCCGGACAGGAGCGCGGCAACGAGACGTATCGGGGTCCGATCCGGTGGCACGACGGCGACAACGCCCTCACCGAGTTCCACCGCGAACTGGCCGCGCTGCGGGCGTCCGAACCGCTGCTCCGCGAGGGAGGCGTGACGTTCGGCGGTCGCGCGGCCGGCGTGCGCGTGGTCGGGGGCGACGCCGACCGCGTCACCGCCTACGAGCGGACGCCGCCCGAGGGAACCGAAACTCGCGGTGACGACCCGGACGACCGCGACGCGCTCCTCGTCGTCGTCAACTTCGGCGCGGAGCCGGCGACCGTCGCCGTCCCCGACTCGGTCGACGCGGACCTGTTCGGGGACGGTTCGGTCCGCGGCGGGGACGAGGGCGACGACGGCGAGGCCGTGGTCGCCGTCGACTCCGTGACCGTCCTCCGGTAGTCGCCGCCGACTGGCGGGTCCTCGAACGGCGGGCGCGGACGGTCCCGGACCGACCCTTATAAGTGCCGCTCGGACCGGGAACGCGTATGGACGACCGGACGCTGACGGACCTCCTCCGACGCTTCGGACTCTCCGACAAGGAGGTCGACACCTATCTCAGTCTGCTCGAACACGGCGAGGCGAAGGCCAGCACCGTCGCCGACGCGGCGGGCGTCTCGAAGCGGTACGTCTACAGCGTGAGCGAGTCGCTGGCGGAGCGCGGCTTCGTCGAGGTGAACGACCACGTCGTGCCGACCACCATCCGGGCGAACCCGCCCGAGGAGGTGATAGAACGGCTCCGCGCCGACGTCGACGCGATGCGGCCCGGGCTGGCGGAGCGGTACTCCCGCGTGGAGCGGCAGGCGGAACAGTTCGAGGTTATCAAATCGCGGGTCACGGTCCTCAAGCGGGTCCGGTCGCTGCTCGAAGACGCCGAGGCCGAGGTGACGCTGTCGCTCACCGCCGGACAGGTCCCGGAGGTCAGCGAGGAACTCGCGGACGCGGTCGACCGCGGCGTCCTCGTCCTCCTCGTCGTCTCCGACGCGGATGGGGACCTCGACGCGGACGACCCCGCGCTGTCGGGGGTCGCGAACGTCGTGCGGACGTGGGGCGAGGCGATGCCGACGCTGCTCACCGTCGACTCCGCGGCCGGCGTCGTCGCCCCGCCGGAGCTCCTCCGCCGGTCGACGACCGACCGGCAGGCCATCGCCTTCGCGCAGGAGCAGCTCGCGCCGGTGATCGTCGGCTCCTTCCTCGGGAACTACTGGCCCGCGGCGACCGAACTGGCGGTCGCCGAGCCCGCGGCGCTCCCGGCCGAGTACACGAACTTCAGACACACGGTCCTCCAGGCGACGCTGCGGCTCCGCGCCGGGGACCCGCCGCGCGTGACCGTCGCCGGCCGGCGGACCGACGACGACGAGTCGGTCGACCTCGTCGGGCGCGTCGTCGAGACGAGACAGGGGATGGTGGAGCCGACGAACAACGAGTTCCCGGTCGAGCACTCGCTCGTCGTCGAGACCGACGGCGGCGAGATCACCGTGGGCGGACAGGGCGCGTTCGTCGAGGACGTCGAGGCCGACCTCGTCCGGATCGAACCGGACGACGAGTGAGGACCGCGGGCCGCTCGGGACGCGCGTCGACGCCGCCCACCGCCACCGCGCTCACGGACGCTATTCTTCCGAGGGGATCGGCGCGGTCACCGGACCGCCGTCGCGGACGGGGTCGTCGTGAGCGACCCGGAACCGCCAGTCCGGGCCGGTCTCCTCGCTCCCGGCCGCGAGGAGCGCGACCCCCGCGGGCCGTCCCCGCGGGTCCCGTCGCGTCACCGCCAGCGCCACCGGGAGCGTCGGGAGACGCCCGTCGGTCGGCGACAGCGCGTACCCCGAGACGCGGACCGTCCCGCCGTCCGAGGCCGAAGACCGGAGCTCTGGAGACCGTTCTTCGGGGACGACGCGCTCGTACCCGTCGACGAGCCCGACCGCCGCGAGTCGGTCGAACGCCGCGGTCACCGGGTCCGACGGCTCCGACGGATCGGCGGCCGACGACGCCGACAGATCGGGATCCGACGACGGCCGATCGGCGGCGGGCGACTGTTCAGGGTCGGAGAGCCGGTCGGCGGCCGCGGACAGCACCGCCGCCTGCGTCTCGGGATCGAGGTGGCGTTCGAGCGCCGTCGCCATCGCTTCGAGGAGGCAGAGACAGAGGTCGTCCGGGTCGGAGCGCCGCTCCGCGAGCGCGAAGTACGCGTCCATCACCGCCGACTCGGCGCGGTCGTGGCCGCCGGCAGAGAGCGCCTCGAACGTCGCCGCCGCCGCGGCGTGACAGAACTCGACGCGGTCGCGGTGCCGACCGCGTTCCGGGGAGTCGCCGGCGGACCGGGGGAGCGGCGACCCTCGACCGTCGCGGTCACCGCGGCGCGATCCCCCGGCCGCGCCGTCCACGACGCGATCGGAGAGTTCGTCGGTCGCTCGGTCGCCGAGGGGCGGGGCGAAACGGCGCGCGTCGTCGGCCCGCTCGTCCGTCGACGGCGGCTCCGGGCCGGCGAACTCCTGTCTGACGACGACGTCGTAGAAGGGCAGCCGCGGGTCGTACCGTCGGAGAGCGTCGCGGTACTGCTCCGTCGCTCGGGCGGCCGCGCGGGCGGTCTCCCGGCTGTCGAACCGCAGTCCGGCGGCGGGGACCGGCCGGTCGCCGTACCGCGCGCAGACGAGCGAGAACTCGCCGTCCGCGGCCGCGAGCGACTCGATGTGGTCCGCGATGTCCAGTAGCGTGGTTCCGATCACGTCGGTCTCCTCCGAGGGTCGTCCGTCGGGGTCACTCCTCTAGGCTCGGGTGGGTCTCCTGCGGGTCCGGGTGCGGCTCCGCGAACCGCTCGGGGATCGCGTCGAGCGCGGCCGCCTCGCGTTCCCGGCGCTCGTCGGCGTTGACCTCCTCGCAGCCCGGCGGCACGTCGCGGCCGCGGTCGGTGAAGTAGCCCTCGGGCGCGACCCAGTCGTGGTAGAAGAGCGCGTCGTCGTCCTCCAGAATCGTCACCCCGACCTCCGCGCCGTGGCCGGCGCAGACCGCGGCCTGGTGCGGCTTCTCCGCGAGTCGGCCGGCCGCGTACAGTCCGTCGACGCCGGTCCGACCGCGCTCGTCCGCGTCGACGTACGACTTCCCGCGGTCGAGGATTCCGACCCCGTCGAGGGTCTCGAGGTAGCCTACCTCGTTCTTCGTCGCCGCGACGACGTACCGGGCCCGGACCGCGCCGTCACGCTCGTCAGCGTCGGTCTCGACGACGAACCGAGCGCCGTCCGCGGCGTCGTCGCCCGGATCGATCGTCTCGATCCGGGTGACCCGGGCGTCGAGTCGGTCCGCGCCCGCCTCCGCCGCCTGCTCGCCGAGCAGGTCGAGGAGCCGGCGGGGGTCGACGCCGAGCGGGAAACCGGGGAAGTTCTCCAGCCGCGCGTTCCGGCGGAGGATCGACTCCCCGGGGTCGACGACGAGCGTGTCGAGCCCGTTCCGGGCCGTGAAGACGGCCGCGGAGAGGCCGGCGACGCCGCCCCCGACGACGACAACGTCGCGCGCGCCGGTCGGCCCATTGGTCATCGGTCGAACACCCGTCGGCTCCGTCGGCGGCGGTCGCCCGCGCGCGTCTCGGTCGATTCCATACCCCTCGACGGGGACGCGCCGAGGTAGGGGCTTCGGTCGCGCGTCGCGCCCGCTCCCGGGAGCCGGACGGTCGACGGCCCCCCGGTCATCGGCGCACGCGGACCGGGCGCTCGGCGGCGATGAACGGCTCGTCGCGGTCGGTCGCCGCGAACGCGAGGTCGCCGTCCGCGCCGCGTTCGACCCGCCACGTCGGCAGCGCGGGCACGTCGTAGTCGGTCGGGTCGCCGTACGTCGCCGCGACGACCCACTCGCGGGCGCGCATCTACAGGTCCCCGTTGATGGCGTCCGCGACGCGCTCCCGGTCGAACAGCCGTTCCTCCTCCGGGATCTCCGGGTACGGGCCCTCCTCGTAGCGCGGCCACTCGCCGAAGGCGTCGGGGTACAGCTGCTTCGCGGTCATCTCGATCTGGAAGAGGTTGAGGATCGGCCCCTGGTACCGAGCGCCCTGCGGGTGGATGCGGTCGTTCCTGACCGCAGCGACCTCCGAGCCGACGGGGTCCTCCTCGAAGGCGGTCCGCCGCCCGGCCATGTCCGTCCCCGGCTCCATGCCGCCGAGATAGAGGATTACGTCGGGGTCGGCGTCGAGTATCGTCTCGAAGTCGACGACGGTCCCGGAGTCGATGCTCCCCTCGAAGGCGTCGCGCGGCCCGAGCGGACGGGTGTGCGCCGTGAGGAAGCCGGGGTTGCTCAGCGTGTACGCGTAGATCTCCTCGATGTCCGCGGCGGCGATCATGACCGCGCTCGGGCGCTCCTCCTCCGCGGGGATGTTCTCGTCGATCGTCGCGAGCAGTTCCTCGCGGACGCTCGCGAGCGCCTCGTAGCGCTCTCGCTCCTGAAAGGCCTCGGCGACGATCTCGAACTGCTCCCACAGGCCGTAGTACTGGTAGCCGTCGGCCCAGTCCTCGGGAGGGTCCTGGTGGCGGTCGGAGAGGGAGTTGCCGAACCACGGCGAGACGCGCTCGCCGATCTCGTCGATGTCCTCGCGGCTCCACGCGTCCTGTCGGGTGATCCACGCCGGGTCCGCGAGGTGGACGTCGCTGTCGAGTTCGTACAGCTTCTCCTTGCTCGGCTGCCACGAGGAGTACAGTCCCGTCCAGTCGAGCGAGACGCCCGGCAGGCGCTCGACGTACTGGTTCCACAGGCCGTCGTAGTAGTCGGGCGCGTGCAGCGCGGTGATCCCGTCGCCCCGGCCGAGCGCGAACGCCATGTCCGCGTGGTGGGTGAGCCGCGTGAACACCGTCTCCGGCGGCGACTCGAACGTCGCCTCCCCCGTCGGCGAGATGGACACGGAGTAGCTCCCGTCGCTCTCGGTGTCCGCGTCAGACCCCCCAGAGTCGCCGCCGTCGGAGCCGGTCTCGTTGCCGCCGTCGCCCGCGGAGTCGCCGTCGCCGCCGCCGGTACAGCCGGCGAGCAGGCCGCCGAGAGCGACCGTTCCGCCGTACTTCGCGAACGCTCTGCGGGTCAGGTCTCCGCGTGCCGCGTCGTCCCTGGACATACTTTTAGGCTAGCCTAAAACAATTTAACCGTTCCGATTCTTAGGACGGCCTAAAAATGTCGCGGCCGATCGGGGTTCGGGCGCTTCGGGACGCGCTACCCCTCGTGCCGCGCCCGGATCGGCGTCACGCGCGGGCCGCGGTCGGTGTCGACGACCTCAGCGTCGACCCGGAACACGTCGGTGAGCAGTTCCTCGGTGACGACCTCCTCGGGCGGGCCGCGCGCCCGGACCTCGCCGTCTTTGAGCGCGACCACGCGGTCGGCGAGCCGCGCGGCCTGCTCGATGTCGTGGAGGACGACGACGACGGTGACCTCGCTCTCCGAGCGGAGCGTCTCGATGATCTCCATCACCTCCATCTGGTGGTGGAGATCGAGGAACGTCGTCGGCTCGTCCAACAGGAGCACGTCGGTGTCCTGCGCGAGGATCATCGCGATCCACGCCAACTGCTTCTGTCCGCCGCTGAGGCTCCCGACCTCGCGGTCGCGCAGGTGACCGCAGCCGGCCAGATCGATGGCGCGCTCGACCGCGCGGGCGTCCTCGTCGGTCGTCCGCTCGAAGAAGCCGCGGTGCGGGTAGCGGCCGTGGTACACCAGGTCCTCGACGGTGATGCTGTCCGGCGACGTGCTCTCCTGCGAGAGCAGTCCGAGCTGCTTCGCGAGCGCCTTCGTGTCCATCGAGTGGACGTCGCGCCCGTCCAAGAGCACCGAGCCGTCCTCGGGCGCGATCTGGTTCGCCAACCCCTTCAGCAGGGTGCTCTTCCCGGAGCCGTTCGGCCCGACGAGGGCGGTGACCGCGCCCGGCTCGGCCGCGATCGACTCGCCGTCGATCACCGGTTCCGGGGCGGTCGGGTAGCCCAACACGAGGTCCTCGGCGTCGAGGTCGCTCGGGTCGCTGCCGTCGGTTCCGAGTCCATCCGGATCGTCCGGCTCGTTCGCGGAGCGCGGTTCGTTCGCGCCGTCGAGTTCGTTCCCGCCGCTCGATTCCTCCGGTTCGGTCGCGTTCGCGCTGAAGATGGACATTCAGAGGTCACCCATGTTCTGCTGTCGCCGCATCAGGTACAGGAAGTACGGTCCGCCGACCAGCCCGGTAACGATCCCGACCGGGACTTGCGCGTCCGCGCCGGTCAGCACGCCCATCCCGAGGCGCGCTCCCACGTCGGCCCCGACCATCAGCGCCGGACCGACGAAGAGGCAGCCGACGATCACCCGCTTGTAGTCGCTGCCGACGAGGTTCCGGACCACGTGGGGGACGATGAGGCCCACAAAGCTCACGATGCCCGCCACCGCGATGCTGGCGGCCGCCGCCAGCACCGCGACCCCGGAGAGCGCGAACCGCACCCGCTCTATCGACATCCCCAGCGACTTCGCCGTCTGCTCGCCGAGGAGGAGGAGGTTCAGCTGGCGCGATCCCGCGAGCGACAGGGTCACCGCCACGAGCGTCCACGGGAGCGCCATCCGGACCTGCTCCCAGTCGGTCCCGGTCAGCGACCCGGTGGTCCACTGGATCGCCGACTGGACGACGCCGATGTCGTCGGCGAAGAAGAAGAGCCCGGTCTGGAGGCTGTTGAAGACGGTCCCGACGATGACGCCCGCGAGCACGAGCCGCACGGGACTGGTCCCGTTCTTCCACGCGATGGCGTAGACGACGAGGAACGCCACCGAGCCCCCGAGCGCCGCGATGATCGGGAGGAACGCGGAGAGTCCGCCGAACACGACGAGCGTGAGCAGGATCATCAGCCCCGCGCCCGAGGAGACGCCGAGGATGAACGGGCTGGCGAGCTCGTTCCGCGTCACCGCCTGGAAGATCGCGCCCGAGACCGCGAGGTTCATCCCGACGACGACGCCGACGAGCACCCGCGGGAGCCGGATGTTCCAGACGACGAGCGTCTCGCGCGCGAGCCGCGGCAGTTCGCCCCGAAAGCCCGTGACCGCCCGCATCAGCTCCTCGCCGAGGAGGAAGTTGAGGAACCACCGCGGGTCGAGCAGGACGGCGGGGTCGAAGACGGCCCGCCACGCCTGCCCGACCGTCATCGAGTACGTCCCGAAGCTCACCTGAACGAGCCCCGCGGCGGCGACGAGCGCGAGGCTCCCCGCGATCACCGTGGCGAGGCGCGGCTCGAACAGCCACCCGAGCCGGCTCCCCTCGACCGGTCGTCGAGAGGGGCCGCCGCCGACCGCCCGCCCCTCGCCGTCGGCGACGGAGCCGCCGTCGGTCCGCGTCTCCCGGCCGGTCATGGCGACGCCTCGTCGGGCCGCTCGGCGTCCGATTCGTCCCCCGCGAGGTGCGCCGCGACCGCCTCGTCGTCCATCGCGTCGAGCAGCGCGTCGGCCCCGTGGGCGTCGACGACCGCCTCCGGGTCGAGTCGCCCCGCGAGCGCGCGGCGGCCGGCCGCGGCGCGGGCCGCCTCCTCGTCGGCGTCGACGTACGACGACAGCGCGTCGTCGACCGCGGCCTCCCGGACGCGCGCGAACCGCTCCGAGTCGGGGTCGACCGGGCCGTCGGCGTGCTCCTCGTCGAACCACTCGACCCACCGGTCGCGGTCGGCCCACTCGTCGTCGAGTTCGGCCTCTCGGCGGACCCAGTCGACGCCCTCGGCCGCGTCGGGCCACCAGCCGGCGTCGATCCGGGCGTCGGCGACGACCCGCTTGCCGACCCGCGCGCCGCGGCCCGCGGCCGTGATCGCCTGCCGAGACGCCTCGGAGGGCGAGGCCACGTACAGCCCGTCGACGGGGGTCGTCCCGTCGCGGTCCGCGTACTCACGGTCGAAGTGCTCGTGGGTCTCGCCGCCGTGGTCGTGGACCTCGAACATCGCGTCGTCGTCGCCGAGGCCGCGGAGGTACTCCCCGTCGTAGCGCGTCGCCGCGATCACCCGGCGGGCCGCGACGGGGTCGCCCTCCTGCGGGCGGACGACGAGCCGCGGGCCGTCGGGGTCGGCGGATTCGGCGGAACCGTCGGATTCGGCGGAGTCGTCGGAGTCGTCGCCCGACCGTTCGACGGACTCGACGAGGTCGTCGACGAGCGCACAGCCCGCCCGCTCGACCTGCGCGCGCATGAGGTCCGAGAGCGTCCCGACGTCGATGCCGGCCGGGAACCCGGGGTAGTTCTCCAGGTGCGCGCAGCGCGCGAGCGACGACCGGCCGCGGTCGAAGACGGCGACGTCGAGCCCCTCGCGCGCCGCGAACACCGCGGCGGCGCAGCCCGCGGGACCGGCCCCGACCACGACGACGTCGCGGTCGGGAGCGCTCATTCCGTCCCCCCGGTGACGATCGAGGCGACCTCGTCGCGGTCGAACAGCCGCTCGTCGGCCGGGATCTCCGGGTACGGCTGGCCGTCCTCGTAGCCGGGCCACTCGCCGAAGACCTCCGGGTAGAGCTGTTTCGCCGTCATCTCGATCTGGAACAGGTTCATGATCGGCCCCTGGTAGCGCATCCCCTGCGCGTACACGCGGTCGTCCTGTACCGCGGTGAGTTCGCTCCCGACGGAGTGCGACCTGAGCCGCTCGCGGACGCTCGCCATCTCGTACCGGGGGGTGGCCCCCCACAGGTGGAGGATCACGTCCGGGTCGGCCTCCAGCATCCGCTCGTAGCCGACGCCGCCCCAGAGCCCGTCCCACACGTCGTCCTCGAAGGGATCGTCGGCGGCGAGCGGGCGGGTGTCGGCCAGCCAGAACCCCGGCCGGTTCAGGTGGTACGCCCAGAACTGCCCGTCGCCGAGGGTGACGCGGACGGCGGTCGGGCGCTCGTCCTCGGGCGGGAGGTCGGCCCGAATCGACGCGACGAGGTCCTCGTGAACCGAGCGCAGTCGCTCGTAGCGCTCGCGCTCCCGGAACACGTCGGCGACGCGGCCGAACAGCTCCCACAGCGTGTAGTACTCGTATGCGTCGGCGTATGCCTCGGTCGGGGAGGCGTGGGTCCCGCTGTAGAAGTTCCCGAAGAACGGGCCGACGGACTCGCTGACGTCGGCCACGTCGTCGACGCCCCAGTTGTCCTGCGTGACCGCCCACGCGGGGTCGAGGAGGTGGACGTCGCTGTCGAGGTCGTAGAAGAACTCCTTCGTGAAGTTCTCGTACGGGTTCGGAAGCCCCTCCCAGTCGAAGGAGACGCCGTCCAGCCGCTCGTAGTAGTTGTTCATCGTCGGGCCGCCCATCTCCGGGACGAACATGGAGTTGACGGCGTCGCCGTGTCCGAGCGCGACCAGCATGTCCGCGTACTGGTTGTACATCGTGAACACGTTCTCCGGCACGGAGTCGAACTCGACCTCGCCGACGGGCGCGATCGATGCGGTGTACGACCCCGCGTCGTCGTCCTCGCCCGACGAGTCGCCCTCGCCCGACGAGTCGTCTCCGTCCGCCAAGCCGTTTCCACCGCCGGATCCGGACCCGCTCGGCGTCGACTCGGTGCCGCTACACCCGGCGAGTAACCCCGCGCCGGCGACGGCTCCGCAGTACCTGATCGCGTCGCGCCGCGTGCCGGCGAGTCGGTCCGCGTCTCGTTCCATATGGTTTAGGCCACCCTAAAGCATTAAAGCGGTTTCGAATGTTAGGCGAGCCTAAACGTTCGTCGCGTTCGGCGGCCTCACGCGAACTCCGGGACGAAGGCGACTCGCGCGGTCGCGGGAGGACGGATCTGATGCGTGCGTTCCGTCGGTGACCGGCCGCGACGCGCCCCTATCGCGCCCGTGGTCCGCGGCCCGCCCTCG
This sequence comes from Halorubrum hochsteinianum, assembly GCF_023702125.1. NCBI lineage: Archaea > Methanobacteriati > Methanobacteriota > Halobacteria > Halobacteriales > Haloferacaceae > Halorubrum > Halorubrum hochsteinianum. The sequence goes on from NZ_CP098415.1 coordinate 583,970, forward strand.
GCGTCGGATCAGGCGGCCGGGAGCGCCCACCGCCACGCCCTTCTGAGGCCGACGACGCCGAACGGGCCGCCGAACCCGGCGGCGACCGCCCCGACGGAGGGGGCGGAGGCGGCGAGACCGGCCACGGCGGCGACGCCGCAGGCCCCGACCGCGACCGCCGCCCCGACGACGCGCCGGTCGAGCGGGCCGAACGCCGTCGTCTCGACGGGGAGGTCGAACGCCTCGACGGCCCGGCCGTACTCCCGGAGATGCGCGACATTGAGGTCGTACTCGTCCGCGAACGCGGTGAGCGAGAACGTCCGGGTGTCGCGGGCGCGGTCGACGAGCTCCCCCTCGCACAGTTCGGCGTCGCGGACGTCGTCGGCGGGGGTCGTCCACTGGACCGTCTCGGTGAGGCCGTCGTAGGCCACCACCGCGTCGGCGCGGCGCTGATACCTCAGCGTGCCGTGGGTGAGGGCGTACTCGACGGCCTTCAGCCCGCCGACGCCGGCCGGCAGGAGGCCGAAACAGACCACCGCGGCGGCGACCGCCCTCGCCGACCCGGCGGTGAGCCCGACCCACGCGAAGAGGTACGCCGGGCCGGCGGTGACCGCGGATATCGCGCCCCGCCAGAGCGCGGTGAGCCGGACCGCACGTCGGTCCGGACGGACCTCCGCCGTCGGCGACGCGTCCGGGGCCGCGACGGCCGGGAGCGTTCCTTCCCCCTCTTCGGGGTCGAACGCCACCTCGCCGCGGTAGCCGCGCCACTCCGCGAACAGCTTCACCGCGACGAACGCAACCAGCGCGCCGGCCGGGCCGCCGACGACCGCGAGCATGAGTGCCGCCGCGGCCAGCGTGCCCTCGGTCGTCGCGCTGGCGACGACGTCTCGGGGCGTGGTCGTTTCGTAGCGTCGCGTCCGGAAGTACTCCCGCTCGACGACGCCGACGTGGGAGACGACCAGGAAGACGACGCTCGCCGCCACGCTCGGGTCGGCGAGCGTCGCCGGCACGTCGACGAACCGGCCCAACACGAAGAGAAACGCCCCGGCGAGCGACGCGGCCCCGAACGCCCGCGAGGCGAACGGGACGTTCCGGAGGTAGATCGGCGGGAGCGCGTCGGCGATGGGGACGCTCCCGCGCCGACGACTGAGGTCGCTCGGGCCGACGGAGTCCCCGGCAGAGCCGTCGGACTCGTCCGGGTCCCCGTCGGGGCGCTCTAGCTCGTCGTAGTTCGGCGGGCGGCGCGCGAACAGCGCCTTCACCCCGGCGAACGGGAGGGCGACGACCAGTTCGATCGCGTAGACGACCGCGAACGTCCGCGCGCTCCACCCGAGGCCGAACACCCCGATCAGCGGAGCGACGTTCGCCGCGACCGTCACCAGGAACGCGACCGGCGAATCGTTCGACGGCGACGCCATCAATTCATCGTTCGACGGCAGCGAGGAAAAGCTGTCGGCGCGGGGTCGGCCGTCCGCCGAGACCGAACGACTGAGAGCAGATTTCGTATATCGGTATTCGGTTTATCCGCCGCCGAACGCCCGAACCGTCTCGAACGAGCCGTCGGCGATGGCGGCGGCGATACCGTCGGTGTCGGCGTCTCTGGGCACCTCGTGGGGGTATTTCCGGGCGAAGTACCGGACGAGGTTCTCGACGTCGCGTTCGAGGAACTCCCGAGCGTTCTCGTGGTCGACCGACACCGCCTGCGGCCAGTCGAAGATCGTGACGCCGCTCTCCGCGACCGCGACGTTGTGTTCGGAGGCGTCGGCGTGGACCCATCCCAACTCGTAGGCGGTCGCGAGTTCGCGGCAGATCAGATCGAGGACGCCGACCGCCTGCTCGGGGTCGAGCGACGCGCGCGACAGCTCGACGCCCGCGAACTTCTCCATCACGATGGCGTGGCGGTTGTGGTCAACCGGTCGCGGCACGCTCACGTCGGGGTACAGCTCTTCCATCGCCTCGTACTCGCGTTCGGCGGCCTTGCGCGCGGTGTAGAGCCACGAGACGTGGTCGCGGTCGGCGGTGTACTCGCGGTCGCGCTTCACCTCGCGGAAGTTGGTGTACCCCTCGCGGTGGTACTTCAGGGCGAGCGGGCGGAACGACTGCGCCTCGTACACGTCGCCCTCCTTGCCGAGTCCGAGGGGGGACCCCACGCCGTCGATCGTCTTGCGCTCGGCGAACGTCCGGAGCGCCAAGGCGTCGTATCCCTCGAAGGTGAGCTGGTACCCCTCGTACTGGATCGTCTTCCGCTCGATCAGCTCCCGGTCGAGACACCGGTCGATGCGGTAGTCGACCTCCTCGCGGGTCAGGTCCGCGTAGTCCGGGAGCTTGTCGCGGCGGACCCACTCCGAGAAGCGCATCCCCTGCTCGACGCCCGAGAGGAGGTAGAAGTCCTCGGGGTCCAGCTCCGCCATGTCGCCGGCGACGTTTCGCACCATACGCGCCCCTACTCCGGCGATTCGTAAAAGGGGCGTGCGTTCGGCGAGCCCGCCGATATATCACATAGCGCGATATCAAATTGCCCTCGGGGCGCTGAACCCGGGCCGAGGGGAGCGGTTTCAGAACGACGGGACGCTGAGGAGGAGAAAATCGAGAGCGGAGCGGTCGACGCCGGTCGAGGCGGTCGTTACCGGACCGTTCGGCGACGACCGGACGTCGTCGCGACTTGCGGGAACACGGCCGACGAGGGTCAGTCGCGGGCCGTCGACACGGCCTCGACGACCGCCCGCGCGTTCGACCGGATCTCGTCGAACGCGCCGTCGGCGATCGCCTCGCCGTCGACGATCGAACTCCCGACGCCGACCGCGACCGCGCCCGCCCGGACGTACTCGCCGGCGTTCTCCGGGCCGACGCCGCCGGTCGGGACGAGCGGGATCTGCGGGAGCGGGCCGCCGATCGCCGCGACGTGCTCGGGCCCGCCGGTCTTCGCGGGGAACACCTTCACCGCGTCGGCACCGGCCTGATACGCTTCGAGCGCCTCGGTCGGCGTGTACGCGCCGGCCGCGATCGGCGTGCCGTAGCGGTTCGCCGTCTCGATGACGTCGGCGTTCACCGTCGGCGTCACGAGAAACTCCGCGCCCGCGAGCTGCGCCGCCCGCGCCGTCTCGGGGTCGAGCACCGTTCCAGCGCCGACAAGCGCGTCGTCGACGCGCTCCGATATCGCCTCGATCGACGACATCGCGTTCGGCGTGTCCGCGGTCACTTCGAGCGCCGTCACGCCGGCGTCGACGACGGCGTCCGCGACCGCCACGGCGTCGTCGCGCGCCACGCCGCGGAGGATGGCGACCACGCCGCCCTCGGTGATCCTGTCGAGTCGGTCAGTTCGCATGGGGGTCCCTCACTCCGGAGGGGACTTAAATCGAGCCGGGTCGGGGGCGGCGCGTCACAGACACGCTATTTAACCGACGGTGGGGTAAGTACGACCGTGGCGACCGGACCGATCCGCGCCGGAGACCGGCGGCGACCGAGGACGGGCGAACGGCCCGCACGGCGGCGGCCGTCTCGGGCGGATCGGTCCCGATCGTCGGGGGAAGCCAACTCACAATGCGCATCACTGACTACGAACTGTTCGAGGTACCGCCCCGCTGGCTGTTCCTGAAGCTGACGACGAGCGACGGCACCGTCGGCTGGGGGGAGCCGATCGTCGAGGGGCGGTCGCACACGGTCCGCGCGGCCGTCGAGGAACTGCTCGACAGCTACCTGCTCGGCGAGGACCCGACGCGGATCGAGGACCACTGGCAGACGATGTACCGCGGCGGGTTCTACCGCGGCGGGCCGGTGCTGATGAGCGCGATCGCGGGCATCGACCAGGCGCTGTGGGACATCAAGGGCAAGGGGCTCGGCGCGCCCGTCCACGAACTGCTCGGCGGCCGCGCGCGCGACCGGATCCGCGTCTACCAGTGGATCGGCGGCGACCGACCGGCGGACGTGGGCGAGGCCGCCCGCGAGAAGGTCGACGCCGGGTTCTCGGCGCTGAAGATGAACGCGACCCCGGAGCTGCGCCCGGTCGACAACCCGGCGGCCGTGTCCGACGCGGCCGACCGGATCGCCGCGGTCCGGGAGGCGGTCGGCGACGAGGTCGACGTCGGGGTCGACTTCCACGGGCGGGTGGCCAAGCCGATGGTCCGCCGGCTGGCGGCGGCGCTGGAGCCGTACGACCCGATGTTCATCGAGGAGCCGGTGCTGCCGGAGAACAACGACGCGCTGCCGGCGATCCGGGGGTCGACGACGATCCCGATCGCGACCGGCGAGCGGATGTACTCGCGGTGGGACTTCAAGGAGGTGCTGGAGGCGGACGCGGTCGACGTGATCCAGCCGGACGTGTCGCACGCGGGCGGGATCACGGAGCTGAAGAAGATCGCGTCGATGGCCGAGGCGTACGACGTGTCGGTCGCGCCCCACTGCCCGCTCGGCCCGATCGCGCTCGCGTCCTGCGTTCAGGTCGACGCCTGCACGCCGAACGCGCTCATCCAAGAGCAGTCGCTCGACATCCACTACAACGAGACGAGCGACGTGCTGGACTACCTCGCCGACCCGTCGGTGTTCGAGTACCGCGACGGCTTCGTCGAAGTCCCCGACGGCGACGGACTCGGAATCGAGATCGACGAGGCCCACGTCCGCGAGCAGGCGGAGAAGGACGTCGACTGGCACAACCCCGTCTGGCGGCACGACGACGGCTCCGTCGCGGAGTGGTGATCCCGATGCTGACCGAGTCGACGCGACGGAGGGGACGCGAGTCGACGGCCCGCCGGCGCGAGGTGGCCCGATGACCCGCCGACACGAGTCGCCGACGGAACACGCGGTCCCCGGACGGTTCGCCGGGCGGACCGCGATCGTCACGGGGTCGACCCGGGGGATCGGTGCCGGCGTCGCGGAGCGGCTGGCCGCCGAGGGGGCGAACGTCGTCGTCAGCGGCCGGTCGGAGGCGGCCGGCGAGGCCGTCGCCGAGCGGATCGCGACGCGGCACGAGGGGGAGTCGGGCGACGACCGGACCGGCGACGCGACGTTCGTCCGCGCCGACATGCGCGACCCGGACGACGTGGCCGCGCTGGCGGAGGCGGCCGCGGAGCGCTACGGGTCGGTCGACGTGCTCGTGAACAACGCCGGCGTCCAGACGGAGACGGCCGCGGACGAGGCGACGCTCGACGACTGGGAGTTCGTCGTCGAGACGGACTTCCGGGCGTACTGGCTCGCGGCGCGGGCCGCCCTCGAACACATGGACCGCGGGGCGATCGTGAACGTCTCGTCGAACCACGCGTACGCGACGATGCCCGCGCACTTCCCGTACAACGCGGTGAAGGCCGGGATCAACGGCATGACGCGGTCGCTCGCGGTGGACTTCGGTCCCCGGGTCCGCGTGAACACGGTCGTCCCGGGCTGGGTCGAGATCGAGCGGACCCGCGACGAACTGCCCGAGGGGCGGTTCGAGGAGGTCGAGTCGATCCACCCGGCCGGTCGGATCGGCACGCCGGCCGACGTCGCCGGTGCGGTCTCCTTCCTCGCGAGCGAGGACGCGAGTTTCGTCACCGGGGCCGCGCTGCTCGTCGACGGCGGCCGCGGCGCGGTGATGCAAGACGACGTGCTGCCGGATTACCGCGCGCGAGAGGGCTCGGAGTAGCCGGCGGACGCGGTCGCTAGCCGCCGTTGGCGGTCGCCGTCGGCGGCGGCGAGGCGGGAGGCGTCGTCTGCGGGACGCCGGCGGCCGACGCCGATCACCCCCTCTTATAATCGGGCGAGCGTACGACGAGGTATGAATCCGTTCGCGGCGCGCGCCGTGGGGTGGCTCCGATGACCGACCTCGTGACGTTCGGCGAGACGATGCTCCGGCTGTCGCCGCCGCGCGGCGAGCGGCTGGAGACGACCCGCGACCTGACGGTTCAGGCCGGGGGCGCGGAGAGCAACGTCGCCGTCGGGGCCTCGCGGCTCGGGGCCGACGCGCGCTGGCTCTCGAAGCTCCCCGACTCGCCGCTCGGGCGGCGGATCGTGACAGAACTGCGGAGCCACGGCGTCCGGCCGGGCGTCGCGTGGGCCGACCCGGACGCGAGCCGCGTGGGGACCTACTACCTCGAACACGGCGGGTCGCCTCGGGGGACGAACGTGATCTACGACCGCGCGGACGCCGCGATCACGACCGTCGAGCCGGACGAGCTCCCGACGGACGCCGTGAGGGAGGCCGAGTGGTTCCACACGACGGGGATCACGCCCGCCCTCTCGGAGACGACCGCGCGGACGACGACCGCGCTGTTGCGGGCCGCGGGCGACGCGGGGACCACGCGCTCGTTCGACCTGAACTACCGGTCGAAGCTCTGGGACCCGGAGACTGCGCGGGCGGCGTACGAGGACCTGTTCGAGCACGTCGACACCCTGTTCGTCCCCCGGCGCGACGCGCGCGAGGTGCTCGACCGCGAGGGCGACGCCGTCGAGATCGCGCACGGCCTCGCCACGGAGTTCGGGTTCGGCACGGTGGTCGTCACCCGCGGACTCGACGGGTCGGTCGCGCTCCACGACGGGTCGGTGTACGAGCAGCCGGTGTTCGAGGCGGAGACGTTCGACGCGATCGGGACGGGCGACGCGTTCGTCGCCGGGTACGTCGCGGAGCGACTCCGCGGCGGGGACCTCCCCGCGGCCCTCCGGTGGGGGTCGGCGACGGCGGCGCTGAAACGCACCACCGACGGCGACCTCGCCGTGACGACCCGCGCGGAGGTCAGAGGCGTCATCGAGGGCGAGGACGGGATCGACCGCTGAACGTCGAGGACTGGATCGGCCGCCGAGCCGCGAGCGCAACCGCTTTCGGAGCGGCGACCGAGGGTGGCGGTATGACCGCGCCCGCCGTCGACTGGCGGCTGATACGCGAGGAGTCCCGCCCCGGCCCGCTCCAGATGGCGCTCGACGAGGTCGCCGCCGAGACCGCCGCGGCCGGCGGCCCCGCCACGCTCCGGACGTACCGCTGGGAGCCGAGCTGTCTCACCCTCGGTCGCCACCAGAACCCGGAGACGGTCGACTGGGACTTCTGCGACCGCGAGGGGATCGACGTGACGCGCAGACAGACCGGGGGCGGCGGGATCTACCACGACGGGCGTGGCGATATCGCGTACTCGATCGCGGTGCCCGCGGAGACGGTCCCGGGCGAACTGCTGGACTGTTACCACCTGCTGTGTGAGCCGGTCCTCGACGCGTTCGACCGACTCGGGATCGACGCCGACTACGTCGACGAGGCGGTGCCGGAGCTGTACCACCCCGCCTGCTACCTCCGTGAGCTTCACCCGGCACACGACGTGGTGGCCGCCGGTCCCGATCGGGATCGGAGCCGGAAGATCGCCGGCAACGCCCAGTACCGCAAGCGGGAGGCGGTGATCCAGCACGGGTCGCTGTCGTTCTCGGTCGACGCCGAGCGCCACCTCGGCGTCTTCGCCGACCCGCCGGTGACGTCCGCGGCGTTCAGCGACCGCGTCGCCGGGATGGACGAACTGGTCGACGTCGAGCGCGCCGAGGCCGTCGCGACGGTCGAGGCGGCGCTGGCGGAGTGGGCGGCCGCGACGCCGGAAGCGACCGTCGAGCCGGACGGCTCGTGGACCGACGCGGAGCTGGAGCGGGCGGCGGAGCTGGTCGACGAGAAGTACCGCGACGAGGAGTGGATCCGGACGCGGCCGGGGGACCGCTCGTAGGGCCGCGCACCCCGGGGCGGCGTTCCGAAGGGGCTTTTTCGACCGGTCCCGTGGAGTCGGTATGAGTCTCAAGGTCGGCGCGCACGTCTCCATCGCGGGCGGCGTGGACAACGCCGTGGCGAACCAGGTGGAGGTCGGCGGCAACTGCGGACAGATATTCACCCACTCCCCGCAGGTGTGGCAGGACCCGGGCATCGGCGACGAGGAGGCCGAGCGGTTCCGCGAGGGGACCGAACGCGACCTGGAGGGCCCGTGGGTGATCCACACCTCCTACCTCGTGAACCTCTGTACCCCGAAGGAGGGGCTCCGCGAGAAGTCGCTCGACTCGATGCAAAAGGAGGTCGACGCGGCCGACAAGCTGGGAATCCCGTACGTGAACGTCCACCTCGGGGCGCACACCGGCGCGGGCGTCGAGGGCGGGCTGGGCAACGCCGCCTCGGTGATCGACGACCTCGACGTGCCCGACGGCGTCACGATCCTGATCGAGAGCGACGCGGGCGCGGGGACGAAGCTCGGCGGGGAGTTCGAGCACCTCGCGGGGGTCATCGACCGCACGGATACCGACATCGACGTCTGCGTCGACACCGCCCACGCGTTCGCGGCCGGCTACGACCTCTCGACGCCGGAGGCGGTCGACGAGACGATCGCGGAGTTCGACGACGTGGTCGGGCTTGAGCACCTGAAGTACGTCCACCTCAACGACTCGAAACACGCGTGCGGCACCAACAAGGACGAGCACGCCCACATCGGCGAGGGCCACATCGGCGAGGCGGGGATGGAGCGGTTCCTCAACCACCCCGACCTGACGGACGTGCCGCTCGCTCTGGAGACGCCGACAGAGGACGGCAGGAGCTTCGCGTGGAACATCGACCGAGTGCGCGAACTCCGTCACGACTGAGCCGGTCCGTGGCGGCGACGGACGCCGTCCGTCCCCGCGACCGACGCCGTCCGTCCGACGCGGATTTAAGTTCCCCCGAGAGCGATCCACGGACATGCCCACCACGAAGGCGCTGCTCTTCGGACGCCGCCGCGGCCGCGCGGTCGGGCTGGTGGTCGGGTTCGCGGCCGTCGTGACGCTGGCGCTCGTCGCCGAGTCGACGGACCTGCCGGCGGCGAGCGCGCTCACGGACAGGCTCCTGCCGCTACTGGTGTTCTACGCGCCCGGGCCGCTGGCGGCCGCCGGGGCGTACGCGCGCTGCGGTGGGCCGGCCTGTCTGGCCGTCGGCGTCGTGCCGGCGGCCGTCCTCGGCGGGTTCGTCCTGCTCGGGACGGTCGTCGGCGTCCCCGGCGTCGACGGGGGAAGTCCGGCGATCGGCGACGTGACGGTGAGCTTCGCCGCGGTCGGGGTGACGAGCGCGTTCGTCGGCTACTGCGCCGGCGTCACCGCCGTCCTCGCCGCCGACCTCCTCGGACTCGGGACCGGCGACGGGGACGACGGGGCCGGCGGGGACTGACCCGCGACCGACTCCTGACGTTTATTTTCGCCCGCCGCGAAGCGGGGCCGTGCGACGCTTCTCCGCCGAGTACCTCGAACACACCCGCCGCGGGATGTGGGAGGACGGTCGCGACGCGCTGACCGACCTCGAACTGTCGAGCCGCGAGCGCGTCCTCGACGTCGGCTGCGGCACGGGCGAGCTGACCCGCGTGCTGGCCGCGGAGGCGACCGGTGACGGGGGCGGAGCGACCGAGGCCGGGAGCGGCGCGACCGTGATCGGCGTCGACGCGGACCGCGACCTCCTGTCGGTCGCCCGCGAGGAGAGCGGCGGGCGGATCGAGTACGCGGCGGGGGACGCGACGCGGCTTCCGGTCGGCGACGGCGCGGTCGATCTGGCCGTCTGTCAGGCCCTCCTGATCAACCTCCCGGACCCGACCGCGGGGGTCCGGGAGCTCGCCCGCGCCTCGTCGGACCTCGTCGCCGCGGTGGAGCCGGACAACGCGGACGTCCGGGTGGCCTCGACGGTCGACGCGGAGGAGCGCTTGGAGCGCGAGGCCCGGGAAGCGTACGTCGCGGGCGTCGACACCGACGTGGCGCTCGGCGACCGCGTGCGCGAGGCGTTCGACGAGGTCGGGCTGACAGACGTGCGGACCCGACGGTACGTCCACGAGAAGCGGACGGAGCCGCCGTACGCCGAGGCCGCGCTGCGGTCGGCCGCGCGGAAGGCCTCGGGCGCGGGGCTGGCGGACCACCGCGACGAACTCGTGAGCGCGACCTCCGAGGCGGCCTACGACGATCTCCGCGGGCGTTGGCGCGAGATGGGCCGCGAGGTCGTCGCGGCGATCGGCTCCGGCGAGTACGAGCGCGTCGAGTACGTGCCGTTCGACGTGACCGTGGGCCGGGTCCCGGACGGGGACTGACGGCCGGGTTCGCTCCACGTTCACTTCCGCTCCGGGTCCGTGGCTCACGGCTTTTTCCCCGGCGGCCCTCCCGATCGCATGGACGAACGCATCCGACGCCACGCCGAGGTGCTGGTCGACCACTGTATCGACGCCGGGGCCGACGACGGCGTGGAGGTCCGCGCGCCGACCGCCGCCGAGGACCTCGTCGTCGCGCTGTACGAGGCGCTCGGCCGCCGCGGCGCGCGCCCGACGACCGTGTGGCGGAACCCCCGCGCGACCCGGGCGTACGCCCGGGAGATGGACCCGGACGACTTCCGCCCGAAGGGCCACCGCGTCGCCGCGCTCGCGGAGACCGACGCGGTGATACTGATAAAGGGCGCGCGCAACGCCGCCGCGACGAGCGACGTGGGCGGCGACACCGGCGCGGCCGCCAGCCGGGCGAAGGAGCCGCTGCTCCGCGAGCGACTGGAGACGCGCTGGGTGATCACCCAGCACCCGACGCCGGCCGACGCGCAGCGCGCCGACCTGTCCACCCCGGCGTGGCGCTCGCTCGTGTACGACGCCGTGGACCGCGACTGGGCCGCGGTCCGGGAGCGGCAGGCGAAGATTGCGGACCGGCTGGCGGCGGCCGACGAGCTGCGGCTGGTCGTCGGCGACGAGACCGACCTCCGGCTCGACGTCGCGGGGATGGGGGCGTACAACGACGCCGGCCGGGAGAACATGCCGGGCGGCGAGGTCGCCACCGTCCCGGCGGTCGACGGCGTCGAGGGGACGATTCGGTTCGATCACCCGCTCCGGCGCGGCGGTCGGGAGGTGGACGGAATCCGGCTCGACTTCGCGGACGGGCGGGTGGTCGACCACGCGGCCGAGCGGGGCGAGGCCGTCCTCACAGACCTGCTCGACACCGACGCGGGCGCGCGCCGCGTCGGCGAACTCGGCATCGGCACCAACCGGGAGATCGGCGAGGTCACCGGGAACGTCCTGTTCGACGAGAAGGCGGCGGGCACCGTCCACCTCGCGCTCGGCGACGCCGTCGGGGAGTGCGTGCCGGACGACAGGACGGCGAACGAGAGCGCGGTCCACGCGGACCTCGTCTGCGACGCGAGCGAGGACGCGCGGATCGACCTCGACGGCGAGACCGTCTACCGAGACGGGTCGTTCCTCATCGATGTGTGAGCGACGAGAGAACAGCAAGTGAACGGCGAGTGAGCGACAGTCGAACGGTCGAGCGCCGCGGTCACACCATGTCGCCGCGGACGGACGCCCCCTCCTGTTCGGCCCGTCGCCGCTTCAGCACGTCGGCGGCCTCGCTCGCGGCGGCCTCGTCGGCACCGAGCATTCCCAGCGCGGCGGGCAGCGTCGGCATCGCGAGGGAGGCCTCGCGGAGGCGGTCGAACGCCTCGTCGTCGCGCTCGCCGTCGACCCAGAGGCAGACCCCGCGGGGGTCGAGCACCTCCTCGTAGGCGTCGCGGGCGAGCGCGCCCTTCAGCCGCTGGCGGACGTTGTCCTCGAAGCCCGCGTTACACACTTCGAGGTGGATCGGTTCGTCGTCTTCGACGAGCTCCGCGGCGAGACACTTCTCGGGCGCGGCGTACCCGTTGTCGCTCGTCCGCACGCGGTCCGGGTTCGCCTCGGCCCACGCGGCGTCGACCGTGGTTCCGACGCCCTTCACGCCGTACTCGGCCTCGAACGCCGCGGCCGCGTCGGCGTCGCCGCCCATGATCACGTCCTTCGTGAGGTAGACGTCGAGCCGGTCGACCGGGTCGAGCCCGAGCGCGACGTCGCCGAACGCCCACACCTCGCGGACGGGCACCGGCATCGGCTCGCTCGCGACCCGGTCGACGAGCGCCTCCAGTCGGTCGACCGCCCGTTCGCGTTCCATTGACCGCGGCTACGCGGCGGGCGGGCAAACAGGTTACGCTCGGCCGGGGTCACACCCGGTCGATCCGGGCCGCCACGTCGTCCCAGTGGCCGCCCTTCCAGAACCACTGCCCGCAGTCGACACAGCGCCAGCCCGGGCGGTCCATGCCCACGTCGTCCGGGACGTAGTCGGGCCGGTCGGCGTCGGCGGCGGCGTCGACGGTGTCGTCGACATCGGCCCCCGCCTCGGTCGACGCGACGCGCTCGACCGGACCGTTACACGACCCGCACCGGCTCGGCTCCGCGGCGAGTTCGATCCGGAAGCCGGCCGCGTCGAGCTCCCGGAGCTGGTCGAGCACGTCGCGCTCGGTGAGGAGGGCGGCGTCGACCGCGGGGTCGGCGTCGGGGGCCCGGTCGGCGAGGTCGCGGTCGCGGGTGATCAGGACCCGGTCCTCGGCGGCGGCGAGCGCGAGGAGCCGGTCGTCGGCCTCGGTCCCGCGGTCGAGCGCGTAGGCGGCGTCGTACCCGCAGAGCCGCAGGTAGGTGGCGAGTTTGCCGCACATGACGTCGAGGAGGACGGGCGGCAGCTCCGCCGCGGAGGGGTCCGAGCCGTCCGACGGGTCCTCACCCCCGGCGGTCATTCGAGCAGGAACGACCGAAGCCCGTTGAGCGACCGGGCGTTGAGCACCTGTGACGCCTCCGCCCACCCGCGCCGCGCGGTGTGGACCCCGTACCGCGCGTTGTCGAGTTCGCGGGGGGCGTGCGCGTCGGTATTGACGGCGATCGTCGCGCCCGCCTCGATCGCGGCCCGGACGAACTCGCCGTCGGCGTCGAGCCGGGCGGGGTTCGCGTTCACCTCGATCGCGGTCCCGTTCGCCGCGGCCGCCTGCGCGACCGCCTCGATATCCGGGTCGAGTCCGGGCCGCTCGTTGATGAGGCGACCGGTCGGGTGGCCGAGCACGTCGACGTGCGGGTGTGCGACCGCCCGGACCAGCCGCTCGGTGGCCGCGTCCGCGTCCTGTCCGAGCGCGGCGTGGGGCGAGGCGACGACGATATCGAGGGCGGCGAGCGTCTCGTCGTCGGTGGAGAGGCCCCCGTCGGCGTCGATGTTCGCCTCGATCCCGTGGAGGATCGGGATGTCGACCGCGTCGCGGGCCTCCTCGATCGCCGCGGCCTGCTCCTCGATGTCGTCCTCGTCGAGGCCGACCCCGCCGACCATCCCCGGCCCGGTCGCGTGGTCGGTGACGACGTGGTAGTCGTGGCCGCGCTCTTCGGCCGCCGCGGCCATCTCGACGACCGAGAAGCCGCCGTCGGACCAGTCGGTGTGGGTGTGGAGGTCGCCCCGGAGGTCGTCCGGTTCGACGAGGAAGGGGAGCCGTCCCTCGGCGGCCGCCGCGACCTCGCCGCGGTCCTCGCGCAGTTCCGGCGGGACCGGGTCCATGTCGAGCGCGCGGTACACCTCGTCCTCGCTTTCGCCCGCGACGCGGTCGCCGGCCCGGGTCGCGTCCGCCTCCTCGGCGGCTCCGCCGTCCTCGTCGCCGTCGGCGTCCGCGACCTCGCTCCCCTCGCCGTCGACGTCGCTCACGTCGAACAGGCCGTACTCGTTCAGCTTGAGGTCGCGGTCGATGGCGCGGTTGCGGACGGCGACGTTGTGCGCCCGCGATCCGGTGAAGTACTGGAGCGCCGCGCCGAACTCGTCGGGGTCGACGATCCGGAGGTCGACGCGGGTGCCGTCCGCGCGCACGCTCGCCTTCCCGGTGCCCGCCTCGATCGTCGCGTCGGCGGCCGGCCAGTCGGTGAACGCGTCGACGATCGGGTCGCGCTCCTCGCTGGCGACGAGCAGGTCGATGTCACCGATGGTCGGCTTCCAGCGGCGGATCGAGCCGCACACCTCGGCGGCGGCGACGTCGTCGCGGTCGGCGAAGTAGGCGAGCGCGTCGTCCGCGACGGGGCGCGCGTCCCCGAGGCGGGTGCGCTCGCGGGACTCCCGGGCGAACGGGACGTTGTCGAGGATGTTCTGCTCCGTCTTCGCGCCGAACCCGGAGACCTCCCGAATCTCGCCCGCCTCCGCGGCGGCCTCAAGCTCGTCGAGGTCGGTGATTCCGAGCGCGTCGTACAGCGTGCCGACCGTCTTCGGCCCGACGCCCTCGACCGCGGTCAGCCCCGCCATGTCGACGGGGAGCTCCTCGCGGAGGTCGGTCAGCTCCTCGATCGCGCCGGTCTCGACGTACTCGACGATCTTCGCGGCGATGGCGTCGCCGACGCGGTCGATCTCGGCGACCGCGTCCTCGCCCTCGGCCGCGAGCCCCTCGATCGGCGCGGGGTGGTCGCGGACGTTCTCGGCCGCCCGTCGGTAGGCGGTCGGCTTGTACTCGACGCCCGTCGCTTCGAGGAGGTCGGCGAACTCCTCCAACCGGGTCGCGACCTCGTCGTTCCGGCTCATTTGTCCGGAGTTCGGCCGCCCGCCGCTTATATGGTCCGGCGGCTTCCCGACGGGCGACTCCCCGTCCGGCGGCCCGGGCGCGACGGCCCCTCTGCGCGCTCGGATCGCCGCCACCCACAAGTCGCGCGCGGCCCGAGAGATCGACGTGTCCACCGACGACCCGAACCCCGGCCCCGACGACCGCTCCGACCGCAACGTCCTCGGCGGCGACCTCGAACCGTGCGGCCGCGACCCGACCACCGGCTACCTCCGGGACGGGTACTGCCGCGACGTCGAGGGCGACGTCGGCGAACACACGCTCTGTGCGGTCGTCACGGCCGAGTTCCTGCGGTACAGCCGCGACCGGGGCAACGACCTGATCACGCCGCGTCCCGAGTTCGACTTCCCCGGTCTCGAACCGGGCGACCGCTGGTGCCTCTGCGTCGGCCGGTGGGTCGAGGCCGCCGACGCGGGCGTCGCCCCGCCGGTCGTGCTGGAGGCGACGGACGAGTCCGTGCTACGCGCGGTCGACGCCGACAGACTCCGAGAGCACGAGTTCGACCCGGAGGCGTTCGACCCCGGAACGCTCGACTGACGGCTCGGCGACGGGACGGTCCGCCGCCCCGGTGGCTTTTTCGCCCCGGGACGGGAGGTCCGGACATGACGGACGGATCGACCGAGACGCCGGACGACACCGTCGGCGGGCGCGCCGAGCGCAGCCGGGCGACGCTGTGGCTCCTGCTCGACGCCGACCGGCGGGTCGTCGCGGGCGTCGTCCTGTCGCTCGTGTTCCTCGGGCTGGTCGCGGCCGGGACGCTCCTCCCCGGCGCGGCCGGGGCCCTCCGCGGCGGCGACTCGGTCGACGCCCTGTTTCAGGCGCTGCTCACGGCCACGATCACCGGCGTCACGCTCGTCCTCACGCTGAACCAGCTCGTGTTGTCACAGGAGCTCGGCGCGGTCGGCGACCAGCGCGACCGGATGGACGGGGCGATGGAGTTCCGGGAGGACGCGGCCGCGGTCGTCGGCGAGCCGGTCGCCCCCGCCGAGCCGGCGGCGTTTCTCAGCGCGCTCGTCGAGGCGGCGAGCGAGCGCGCGACCGCCCTCGGCGAGGCGGTCGACGGCGCGGTCGACGAGGAGGTGGTGCGCGCGACCGACGAGCTGACCGAGGCCGTCGTCGGAAACGCGGCGCGGACGACAGCGGAACTCGACGGGGCTCGGTTCGGCGCGTTCGAGGTGATCGGGGCCGTCCTCGATTTCAACTACTCGTGGAAGCTGTTCGCCGCCCGGCGGCTCCGCGAGCGGCACGGTGAGGCCCTCAACGAGACCGCGACGGCGGCGCTCGACGAGCTGATCGGGGCGCTGCGGCTGTTCGGCCCCGCCCGTGAACACTTCAAGACGCTGTACTTCCAGTGGGAGCTGATCGACCTGTCGCGGCGGATGCTCGCGTCGGCCGTGCCGGCGCTTCTGGTGGCAGTGGGGATGGTCGCCTTCTTCGACGCGGAGCGGTACGCGGGGTCGGTTCTCGGCGTCGAGGCCGCCGTCGTCTGGGTCGCGGCAGCGGTCGCCGCCTCGCTCGTCCCGTTCGCGCTACTTTTGGCCTACATCCTGCGGATCGCGACGGTGACGGGACGGACGCTCTCCATCGGCCCCTTCATCCTGCGGGAGACGGACGGGGAGACCTGACCGAGGGCCGCGGCGGCGCGGTCCGAGTCACTCGGTCAGCCAGAGCCCGGCGGCGACGACCGCCGCGAGCGCCATCGAGCCGGCGAGCAGCGCGAACGCGGGCCGGAACCCGACCGCGTCGGCGACGACCCCGGCCGCGCCGGGCGCGAGCGCGCCGGCCCCCATGAGCAGGGTCCGAACGACGCCCAGCCCGCCGCCGGCGAGCCGCTCCGGGAGCAGTTCCATCAGGTAGGCGCTGCGGACGGGCTGGAACCCGTGCGAGCCGAGTCCGAACGCGGCGACGACGACCGCGGCCGCGACCGCGCCACCGCCGAGTCCGGGCAGCGCGACGAGCGCGACGAGCGCCGTCGCGGCCAGCCCGAGCGTGGCGACCATCACCGGGAAGCGGCCGACGCGGTCGGAGAGGTCGCCGGTGGCGAGCTGGACGAAGGTCACCGCGAACACCAGCGAGTAGAGGAGGTTCGCGGTCGAGGTCGGGAGCCCGGCGGCCCGCGAGAGGTACAGCGGGAGGAACGCGACCAGCCCGTTGTGCGCGAACGAGAACCCGACGGTCACCAGCACGAACGCCGAGAACCGCGGATTCCGGAACAGTCGGAAGTACTCCGCCGCGCCGGGGGAGTCGTCGGCGTCGGCGTCGGTCTCGGCCCCGAGGCGTTCGTCGCTACGGAGCCGGAGCCCCGTGGCGACCGCGAGCGAGACGGCGAGGACGCCGGTGAGGAGGAAGGGGGCGCGCCAGTCGGCCCCGGGGAGCCGCGCGAGGACGGCCGCAACCGCGGGCGGCGCGGAGAGGGCGGCCACGACGACCGCGGGCGCGGCGACGCCGCCCATCGCGCCGAGCGTGTCGTGGACGCCGAGCATCCGTCCTGTGCGGGCGGGGTAGACGCGGGCGATCAGCCGCACCGAGACGGTCTTGTGGACGCCGGTCCCCGCGCCGACGACGAGCATCGCGGCGACGAGGACGGCGAAGGGGGCGTCGACGACGACCGCGAGCGACCCCGCGCCGGCGACGACCGCGCCCGCGACGATCACCCGCACCGGGCCGAGCCGGTCCGCGACCGCGCCGCTCGGGAACTGGAGCAGCGCGTACACGACCATGAAGCCGGTGAACGCGGTCCCGACGGTGGCGTTGCTCACGCCGTACGCGCCCTGAATCGACTCGAACAGCGGCGGGAAGAGGTAGCGGACGAACTTCCCGAGGAACCAGACGAGCGAGACGAGGACTAAGACGTCGTACTCGCCGATCCGGTCGCGGTTCATCGAATCGTCGTTGACCGGTCACCGAATTAAAAGGGCGGAAGTCGGCAGCGTCCGAGGCGATCCGTCGTCGATCCGGTCAGAACGGGCCTTTGCCGCCGCCCATCATGTCGCCGAGGCCGCCGCCCTCGCCGCCGCCCATCTTCTTCATCATGCGCTGCATGTCGCCCTCGCCCATCCCCTGGAACTGGCCGATCGTCTCCTCCATCATCGAGTGCTGCTCTAAGAGCTGCTGGACCGTCTCCTCGTCGGTGCCGGAGCCGCGGGCGATACGCTCGACGCGGGACTGCCCGACGACGCGGGGGTTCTCCAGCTCCTCCTCCGTCATCGAGTCCATGATGCGCTCGAAGCGGCGCATCCGGTCTTGGGTGACGTCCATCGCGTCGTCCGGCAGCTCGTCCATCATCCCGCCGCCCAGCCCGGGGATCATGTCCATCACCTGATCGAGGGGCCCCATCTTGTTCATCGCGTCCATCTGTCGTTTCATGTCCTTCAGGGTGAACTCCCCCTTCAGCATGTCCTCGGGGTCCCAGTCGTCGTCCTCCTCCTGGGTCTCCTGCATCGCGCGCTCGACGCGCTCGGAGAGCTGCTTGAGGTCGCCCATCCCGAGCAGCCGGGAGATGAACCCGGACGGCTCGAAGCGCTCGATGTCCTGGACCGTCTCGCCGGTCCCGAGGAAGGCGATGGAGGAGTCGGTCTCGTTGACCGCCGTCAGCGCGCCGCCACCCTTCGCGGTCCCGTCGAGCTTGGTGATCATCACGCCCTCGATGCCGATCGACGCCTCGAACTGCCGGGCCTGCTCCTTCGCGCCCTGCCCGATCGCGGCGTCCAAGACGAGCAGCGACCGGTCGGGGTCGACGACGCCCTCGATCTCTTCGATCTCCGCGATGAGGTCGTCTTCGAGCGCGTGGCGACCGGCCGTGTCGACGATGTGGACGTCGGCGTCCTCGGTCTCTTCGAGTCCGGTCCGCGCGATGTCGACCGGGTCGTCGTTGTCGGGGTTCCCGTAGAACTCGACCTCGGCGCGCTCGCACATCTGCTTCGCCTGATCGTACGCCCCCGGCCGGAACGTGTCGGTCTGGATCACCGCGGGTCGGAGCCCCTTCTTCGAGAACCACCACGCCATCTTCGCGGCGGAGGTGGTCTTCCCCGACCCCTGAAGCCCGGCGAGGAGGATCGTCTGGTTCTCCAAGGGGAGTTCGGTGGAGTCGCCGACCAGATCGACCATCTCCTCGTAGACGATCCGGAGGACGTGGTCCCTCGCGGTGGTGCCGCCCGGCGGCTCCTCTTCGAGCGCGCGGGACTTGATCGAGTCGGACAGCTCCATCACGAGGGAGACGTCGACGTCGGCGGAGAGGAGCGACCGCTGGATCTCCTTGACCATCTCCTCGACGTCGCTCTCGGAGAGTCTGGTCTTCCCCTGGAGCTTGTCGAGGCTGCTCCGCAGGGACGTACCGAGGTCGTCGAGTACCATTTGCCGGAGCTAGGCGGGCGACGCGGTAAAGCTTTGTTCGTCGCCGGTCGGGAGGCGGCGTCAGACCTCCTCGGCGATGTACCGTTCGATGCGGGTCACGAGCTCCGGCCGGAACGTCCAGAAGGCGTCCCAGACGTTCGGCTCGTCTTCGAGCGCGAGCAGCGCGACGTGGTCCCCGTCGCCGCCGTCGGGGGGCGTGAACACGACGAACCACGACCGTCGGTAGGGGTAGGAGGTCCCGGCGTGGACCGTCACCGGAAGCGTCGACAGCGACTCCACGTCGCCGACGCCGTACACGTGGACGTCGACGCCGCTCCGGGCGACCCGCTCGTACACCGACCGAGTGCCGCGCTCGTCGTCGATCCGCGAGAGCCGCTGGAACGAGGCGCGCAGCGTGCCGTCACCGTGTTGGGCCGCGATGCGCTCTATCACCCGGGAGACGATGATCAACAAGAGCTTCTCCTTGTTCGACGCGGGGTAGCCGCGGACCCGGAACGCGACCTCGTCTAACCCTTCGAACACGGCCGGAAGCGAGACCTCGTCGAGCTCGATAGCGCCCGTCTTGTACAGGTCGGAGTTGATCAGCAACACCGATTCGAGCAGTTCGTCGAGCGTCGACCGCGCAACGACGGACCCGTTCTCGACGAGGGCGACCACGTCGTCGCCCGACTCGGGGTCGACGGTCTCGCTGATCGAGACCGACTGCCCGTCGAACACCGAGTCCAGCAGCTTCCGGACCGGGTCCGGCGACGACCGGTTCAGGAGGACGAGGTGGCGCTCGGGGGACTCGAGTTCGTCGAAGAACGAGCGGAGCGATTCGACCATACCGGTAGTTCCGGCCGAACGCGGCAAAGAGCTTACCCACGGTCGCGGTCGTCGACGAGCCGCGCGCCGGCCGCATCGACCCGGCACGCCCGCGGCTCGTACCCCGCGTCGGAGAGGCCGGTCCCGAGCGCGAAGACGGTGCGCCCGAGCATCGCCATCGCCGCCTCGCCGCCGGCCGCGTCCACCGCGTCCACCGCCTCGGCCACCTCGGGCACGAGGAGGTCCGCATCGCGGGCGAACCCGCGGGCGGCGTCCATCAGCGTCGGGAGTCGGGGGTCCGCCCGGAGCCGGTCGAGCGCCGCCTCGCCGGCCGCGGAGAGCGCGGTCGTGTCGCCCCCCAACACCTCCTCCGTCGACAGCTCGTCGAAGGTGACGTACTCGACCCGCGCGCTCGCCGGGACGCCGTCGAGTTCGCCGACGCCCGGCGCGCCCGGCTCCAGCCGGACCGGGACCCCGCCGCGCGCCTGCGCGACGACGTCGCCGAGGCCGGTCCCCCGCCCGACCTCCGCGGCGTGTGCGGTCCGCACGAGGTCGTTCTCGGAGCGGCCGCGGTCGAACGCGGCGTTCGCCGCGAGCGCGGCCCCGAGCGCGGCCGCACCGGAGACCCCGAACCCGGCACCGATCGGGAGGTCGGTCTCCACCGCCACGTCGGCTCCTGTAGCGTTCAGGTCGGCGAGGACGTCCTCGACCGCGCCGATCGATCCGCGGTCGCCGTCGATGGTGCGGGAGCCGGAATCAGCGGTGGCGGCCGCGGCGGCGGCGTCGGCCGCGGCGGCGTCGCCAGTCGCCCCGTCGGCCGCGACGTCCGCCGCCGAGACCCGAACCGTCACGCCGTCGGCGAGCGTCACTCCCGCGCCGCGCGACCCGGCGACCGCGGGGTCGTCGGCGGGGTGCGCGCTGAAGAAGGCGGTGACGTGACCCGGGACGAACGCGGTCGCCCGCTGGCTGCTCATATGGCGGCGGACGAACGGGCCGCGATTAACGGTTGTTATCCGAGGCGGCGCGGGCGGAGGACCGGCGCGTGCGCGGCGAGGCGATCCCCCCTCGGCGCGACACCGCAGGCCTAAGTAGCGTCCCGGCGAAACCGGACCGTATGCGAAACCAGTTGCGTCCCGTCCTCGCCGCCGTGCTCGCGCTGGTCCTCCCGGGACTCGGCCATCTCTCCCTGCGCCGATGGGGGCGGGCGCTGCTGTGGCTCCTGACCATCGTCGGCGGCGGAGTGGCGCTGTTCGCGCTGTACGGCGTCGAGCCGGTCGACCCGCTCGCCGACCCGGCGGCGGTGTCGGCGGCGATTCCGACCGACGTGGCGCTGCCTATCGCGCTCCTGTTCACGCTGTCTTCGATCGACGCGTACCTCGTCGGGCGGGCCGACGTGGCGGAGCGCGAGCGGGCCGACGCGGCCGCCGAGGCGATGCGCCGCCGCACCGCGGGCGCGGACGGCGACGACGCCCCCGGCAGCGGGCGGGTGCCGCCGAGCGGGGCCGTCTCCGGCGAGGACGGCGAGACGCTCGAAGTGACGTGTCCCAACTGCGGCAAGGAGACCGACGGTGACATCGACTTCTGTCACTGGTGTACCGAGCCGCTCCCGTGGGCCGAGTCGGAGAGCCGCTGAGCCGTCGGGCCGGACGGGTCGTAGAGTCGCTGAGCCGTCGGGCCGGACGGGTCGGCCGCCGGGCGTCGACGCGAGCGTCGCGGTGGTTTCTCACCGGTGATAACTGAGGGCCAACTATGATATGATCCCGCCGTGAGGATGCGAGTACGGACGCGAACGACGGACGGAACATGAGTCTGAATCCACGACGATACGACGTACGAGAACTGCGCCGGATCGCGGACGCGCCGCGAACCGACGGAGCGGGAGCGCCTCGGGAGCGGGCGCTCCGGCAGCCGAACCGGAACCGGGCCGAGCAGGCGGCGCGCTCGGCCGCGTTCACGGAGCTGCTCCAGCGTCAGCGTGGGAAGCGGCTGAACGGCGGCGGGACCGCGGATCGACCGTATCTGACGGCGATCCCGGCGTCGCCCGCGGCGGAACGCGAGATCGGCGAGTGGCTCGGCTACCTCGTCGACGTCGGCGGCCACGTGCGGGCCCGGGACGCGCTCGCCTACTACGGCGAACTCGACTGGGTCGGCGATGACGCGGTCGCGGCGCTGCGGCGGCGTCTGGAGGGGTTCGACGCCCCCCGACGGGACCGGCCGTTCAGCCCCGCGGACCACCGGATCAGTCTCGTCTCCATCGTCCGGATCGCTTCGTGTGCGAGTGACCAATGAGCGACGACGAATCCACGGACATCAACGACACGGACGAATCGGCAGCGGTCGGCGTGAAACTGGGCAGCACCCGAACGGTACTCGACGTCCCCGACGGACGGGGCGGCCGCGAGCGCCACTCGGTGCTGACCTGCCTGGCGACCTACGAGGACGCCATCACCGGCGAGGAGAAGGTGCTGTTCGGCGAGGAGGCCGCGGTCGAGTACCCGGACCGCGTGCGCTTCATGCTCCGGTCGGGACTCCCCGAGGACGACGACAGCGTGGCGGACGCCGAGCGCTTCTTCGAGGCGGTCGTCGACGCCCACGACGTGCCCGAGGACAGCGCGGTCGTCTACGCGGTCCCCACCATCGACAACGAGGCGGGCGTCGAGAACCTCAAGTCGGTGATCGAGGGCTCCTCGATCGGCCAGATCGAGACGCGTAGCTACCCCGAGTCGCTGTGCGGGGCGATCCCCGCGTACGGCGACGAACTCGACGCGATAGACGAGGTGTTCGTCTCGATCAACCTCGGCTCGACGACGATGGAGGCGTGCGCCTACCGGCGCGGCGAGCAGCTCTCGCCGTTCTCGACCGGCTCGGTGACGGGCAACGAGGTCGACCGCCGCATCGTCGCCGCCGTCGAGGAGGAGAGTCAGGGCCGCGTTCACATCGACCGGACGACCGCCCGGGAGTACAAGGAGCAGCACGCCGACGTGTACGACTTCGAGCCGTTCACGGACGTGATCCAACAGCCCGGCGGCGGGAGCCACGAGTTCACCGTCGACCGCGGCGTGCGCGAGCCGGTCGACCGCTACATCGACGAGGCGGTCGACGTCGTCGCCAACGAGTTCCTCCCCGAACTCGCGAACGACCACCTGAAGCCCTACCAGCTGGCGCTGGGCCGCCCCATCGCCGCCACCGGCGGCATGGCGTGTATCCCCGGACTGACCGAGGAGTTCGAAGAGCGGCTCAGCGACGAACTCGACCGCGACGTCGAGGTCGTCTCGCCCGACGACCCCGCGACCGCGGCCGCGGAGGGCGCGGCGCGCATCGCGGAGCGACTGGTCTGAGCGGCGAGCGAACGCTTCGACTTTTTTCGATCGGTAGACATCCGTGAGCGGCCGCGACGTTCGGTTATAAACAGCGGTGCGGTCGGCGCGTGCCTGCGAGCGCCCACCGGGCGCGAGCAGCACGCGCGAGGGAGTCGGTGGTCCGGAGCGAAGCGGAGGACCACCGACGAGGCTGGGGAGGTGTGAGGTGCTGTGGCGGGCGGGACTCGAAGGGGCAGTCGCGAGGGCGAAGCACGGCGAAGTAAGCACTGGAGGGAGCGAACGAAGTGAGCGACCGAAGCGCGCAGCGAGCCGCGCGAGTCCTCGCGACTGGGGCTTCGGTGGTGTTCGTGTCGATTCCCTGTTTATAAACAGTAGTCACGTACGGCCGAGCGACTGGGGCTTCGGTGGTGTTCGTATCGATCGGCGATTTATCAGAGGCAACCGCGTACGGCCGAGCGCCTTGGGCTTCGACGGTCGTGGTCGTAGCGGTCGTCGTTTCGACCCACCTGGATTCCGCCGACGGCGTCCTCGGTGACGGCTACAGCGTATGAGCCTACACCGCGAACAGCCGCTCGGCGTCCTCCGCCTGCCGACGGTAGATCCCCCTGCCTTTCAGCCGCGGGACCTCGTGGCGGTGGAGCCGCTCCGCCTCGACGTCGTACACGAGGGGGAACACGTTCGTCCGCCGCTTCGCGACCGTGAACCCGGTCATCGCGTCGAGCAGCGACGCGTCCGGGTCCGGGACCGCGAACGTCACGTAGCCGATCGGCGTCGGCGACTCGCCGCCGTCCGTCCGTTCCGGACGGGGATCGACCCGGTCGGCGAGCGCATCGCGGAGCGACGCGGCCGTCTCGGCGAGCGTCTCCGCGTCCGCGTCCGGGGCCGCGACGACGGCGGCCAGCACCGCGACCGCGCCGAGCGAGTCGTCCGTCTCGCGGGTCGCCCACAGGCGGTCGAACTCTCCGGTCCGCTCGTCGACCGCCTCGAAGCCGTGTGTACGCCGGTTCGCGGCGACCGCGTCCCGGTACTGGGGTAGCTCCATACAGGCCGTACGACGTACATGGTAAAAAATGACACACATGGGAGGCCGCGGGCCGCGGGCTGCGGGCCACAGATCGTGTCACTACCCAACAGGAATATCACTCGCCGAGTCCTGTACGACCCATGAATCCGACGCGACGGCGCTACCTCCGCGGCGTGGGCGGGATCGGCGGAGCCGCCGGTCTCGCCGGTTGCGTCTCCGACCCGCCCGGAGACGACGGCGGCCCCGGTGACGACGAGGACGGGGACAACAGTTCCGGGGGCGATACCGGCGGCACCCGTCCCGGCGGCACCGGCGGTCCGGGCGTCGGTATCGTCTCGACCGACGGCGACGTCGATCTGCCGGTCGACTTCGGCGTCGAGGTCGTCAGGGAGGCGGCGACGACCGAGTACCCGCCTCGGCTCCGAACGACGCTCGCGAACGCGAGCGACCGGCGGGTCCGGGTCGGCGAGGGGCGGGGCGTCCACTTCGAGTACGTCGGCGACGACTCCGGGGCGCTCACGTTCCTGCCCGGCGACGTGGAGGCGCGGACCGAGCCGGACTGCTGGCGGCTCACCGACAGCATCGCCGTGACCGAGGAGTACCGGACGTTCGAACTCGGGGCGGGCGAGTCGCGGAGTCGGGAGATCGACCTGTACGCGACCCCCGCGGACACCGACGCCTGCCTCCCGGTCGGCGAGTACCGGTTCGAGACGACCGTTTCGATCGTCTCCGACGACGGCGAACCGCAGGCGTCGGCCGAGTGGGGGTTCTCCGTCGCGCTGGAGTGAGAAGGGGGCCGCTCGTCGCCGCGTTCGGCGACCGAGACGCGCGGCTCGAAGGGTCGGGGTCGCGGGATAGTCCCGGGCGGATTCGAACCGCGAAGACTCGAATCCTCTCGTCTTCTGGGTTCGAATCCGCTGGGCGTACGCGTCGCTCGCGGCGTTGCTCGCGACAGAAGTAGTCCCGGGCGGATTCGAACCGCGGTCACTCCGCTTCGCTCCGTTCCCTGCTTCGAATCCGTGGTCGGGACTATTCGTCCTCACTCCGTTCGGAGAATAGTCCCGGGCGGATTCGAACCGCCGTCAATGGCTGACTTCGGGCATCCGACCGTACGACGCGGTCGAACTCCCTCCAAAGGCCATTATGATTGGCCACTACACCACGGGACTACGATGCCGGCTAACCGGCGGGCACTCAAGTAGGTTACTCTCTCCGGGCGCTGAGCGGGATCGCCCGCCGCTCGCCGACTACGCCCCCTCCTCGATCCGGTCGAACCGCTGCTCGAAGTTCTCCCGGCAGGAGCCGCAACAGAAGTGGTACAGCGTCCCGTCGATCCGGGCCGACTCCCCCTCGGCGGTGACGGTGTTGCCGCACTCGACGCACTCGACCGCGAGGTCCGCGTCGCCGACGGCCGGCGACCACTCGTGGGCGTCGATCGGTCGCACCGACAACTCGCGGACGGCGTCTAACCCGACCGCGTCGTCGACGAGGTCGCGGGCGGTCCCCTCCTCGACCCGCGCCGCGACCGTCACCTCGCCGTCGGCCGTGAGGAACGCGTGCTCGACGCGCTCGTGGGCCGCGACCGCCTCGTGGACCCGGTCGGCGTCGGCGGGCGCGACGGACAGCGTCGCGAGGACGGAGAGCCCGTCCGAGAGCGCGTCGCCGTCGATCCGGAGCGTGAACCCCTCTATCACGCCCACCTCGCGGAGGCGGTCGACCCGGTCCGACACCGCGGGCGCTGAGAGGTCCACGCGCTCGGCGATGTCGCTGTACGGACGCCTCGCGTCGGCCAACAGCAGCCGGAGTATCTCTCGGTCCGTCTCGTCGAGGGTGCGCATGACCGGCCGTTCGGCCGGCGCGGCAAAAAGGCGTCCGGGCGAGGCGAGTCGGGACGGGTCCGGGAAAGCGGTCGGCCGCGGGGGCGACGAAAAGGCAGTTGTGTCCGCGGTGCCAACGTCGGAGCATGACGACGATAGGCGTCGACGGCATGTCGTGTACGGGCTGTGAGGACAACGTGACCGACGCGCTCGGCGAACTGCCGGGCGTCGAGTCGGCGAGCGCCGACCACGAGGCCGGCACCGCGACCGTCGAGGGCGACGTGGATATCGACGCCGTCGTGGCCGCCATCGAGGAGGCGGGCTACGAGGCGACGGCGTAGGGGACGCAGCGTCGGCGACCGCGGCGGCGACACGCGTTCACGGACGCACTCCTTTTCACTTCGGTTGCGGTCGCGGAGACGCGGACGCCGTACCGGAGCCCGAAGACAGCGGCGGGGACGAGGACCGGAAGGGGAGCGGCCGCGACCGCGCGGCCGGCCGACCGGACGCCGTCGCGGTCGCTTCAGCGGGTGTCGTCGGCCGCGTTCTCGTCACCGGGCCCGGGACCGTCGTCGCGGTCCGGCTCGGAGGCCGCGTCCGCGTCTGGCGACTCGGACCCGATCGCGTCGCGGACCCAGTTCATCACCGAGCCGTCGTCCTCGGCGGTGTCGGGGGTATCGCTGGGTGCGGAGTCGCCGGCGGAGCCGGAGGTATCGGCCGAGGGGGAATCGCCGGCGGAGCCGACGTCTCCGGCGGAACTCGGACCGTCGTCGGCGTGGTTGTCGTCTCGCCCGATCGCAGCGCCGTCCGGTTCGCCCCCGGCGTCGCCGCCCGATCCGGTCGGGGCCGGCGGGCGATAGGTGTAGACGAACTCGCCGGAGACGGCGTGAAACGCGCCGGTCCGCGGATCCTCCACGACGCCGGTGTCGTTGTCGATCGCGAAGTCGACGAGGTCCCGGAGCGACCCCGCCTCGGCGGTCGGCCGGTCGTGGACCGACTCGGGCAGTCGGAACGTCGTGATCCACTCGTCGAACTCCGAGCGGTCGTCGCGGTACGAGAGGTACTCGCGCTCGGCCGGCGCGAGCGCGAGGTCGAACTCCCGGGTCGCGTACCCGATCCCCCCGGCTCCGAGGAGACCGACGAGCAGGAGGAGCGGCCCGCCGAACGACCGGAGCGCGCCGTAGCTCCGCTCGACTGTCACCCGCTCGGTCCGCGAGGTCGTGTCGGACTGAACGCCCGGCTCGCTGACCGAGTAGGTGTCGCCGCCGTGCGTGAGCGTCATGTCGAGCGTCTGCGTCGACGCCGTGGGGACCCCGCCGACCCGCCCGTCGACCGCGACCTCGGTCGTGACGAACGTCTCCGTCTCGCCGGGCGAGGCACCGAGCTGCTCTTCGATCGACGCCACCCGGCCGTCGATCGCCGTGCTGTTGAGCGCGAAGGAGGCGTTCACCGTCTCGCCGGGGGCGACGTCCGAGACGGTCTCGGACGCCAGCGGTTCCGTCTCGCGCCAGTAGACGGTGTCCCCCTCGCCGACGTTGCGGATCACGAGCGTGGAGCCGACCTCGACCGTCACGTTCTCGGCGCTGGAGGCCGCATACGTCGTCGCCACGTCCACGTCCAGCTCCGGCGCGATCCGCGTGAAGTACGTGTCGCGCCCGTCGAGCACCGACCCCGTCGCGAAGACGGCGTTCGGTTCCGTCACCGTCGCGCTGTGGCGGTACTCGCTCTCGACGGTCAGCGACGAGACCGTGCGGCTCTCCTCGGTCGTGCCGGGGTCGACGTGCGTGGTGTACACGAGCCCCGCCCCGACCGCGGCGAGGAGGAGACAGGCGACGAGGATCGCGGTGGACTGTGCGTTCAGGACGGCGCGGAGTCGGAGTCGACTCTCGGAAGGGGCTGAAGACATGTGTTACCTGTAGAGTTCGCGGAGGACGCGTCTGTGAAGCGGGGGGCGCTCTCGGGAGTCGCGCGACCGGATCCGGGCGGGCTCGCCGCGCAGCAGCAGCAGCCCGACCCCGACGATGCCGCCGCCGAGCAGGCCGTTTATCGCCGCGAGCGGTGCCCACGGGTGGACCCCGTACAGCTCGTCGACGACGCCGGGAGGCAACACGGCGAGGTAGCGGTGTTCGGCGACGAACAGCCGGTAGTACCCGGTCTCGTCGGGCGCGGACAGGGTCACGGTCGTCGACGCCTCGCCCCGACTGCCGACCGAGAGCCGCTGCGGGTCGACGTCGACGCCCGGGGTCGCCGGCGTGACGTACGCGTACACGGGCACGAGCCCGGCGTTGGGGACGACGTACTCGATCTGCTGGCTCGTCCCGCTCTCGATGACGGTCGGGTTCTCCGACTCGAACTCGGCGCTCACGACGCCGTACTCCTGTGTCCCGCCCGGCACGACCATCGCGGCCGTCGCGGTCGCCATCAGCACCAGCGCCAGCACGGCGAGGATCGCCAGCACCGAGGTGCCGTCGTCGCGCGACCGGTCGCGCGACTCGCGGTCCCGAGAGCCGGCGTTGAGGTACCAGTCGACCGCGTACGCGACGATCGACGCGCCGAACACGATGTACGCCAGCCCCTGTGTCCCCTGGAGCGACCGGACGCCGAACGTCACCGCCAACCGCGTCTGGACGGCGTCGAGCGCGGACTGGAACCCCATGGCTGCGGTGCCGAGGTGCGGGATCACGACGACGCTCCCACCGACCTGGAGCGCCTTCGCGACCACGTCCGCGTCCTGGACGATCGGCTCGCCCCCGTCCTGATCGGTGAACGGGTTGTTGTCCCCGCGGGTGACGTAGCCGCGTTCGGTCTCCTCGACCACCCGGTGGGTCGTCAGCCCGCCGCCCTGTATCTCCTCGGCGTTGAACGTCACGACGTCGCCGGTCCCGATGCCGCCGGCGATCTGGGCCGGGATCGCCACGAACCCGTCTCCCGGATCGAGCGTCGGCTGCATGCTCCCGGTCTCGACGTAGCTGAGGAGGATCGGCTGGCCGAGAAACTGGCCGACGACGAGCGAGACGACGACCAGCACCGCGGCCGCCTGAAGGGTCACGGACAGCGTTCGTTTGACGGACATTGTGTCGGACTCGGTCGGGCGACGATCCCGCGCGTTACCGCCGGGACCCGGTTCCTGTCGCGCAGGCGTCAGGTAACCCGTCGATCGCTCAACGGCGGCGTGTCCTAATAAGTTCGTGGGTGGAGGCGAGTCCGGTCGGTTGCGGGCGACGGTCCGCCGTCGAACGGTCTCGGGGCGGGACTA
Organism: Halorubrum hochsteinianum; assembly: GCF_023702125.1. Lineage (NCBI taxonomy): Archaea > Methanobacteriati > Methanobacteriota > Halobacteria > Halobacteriales > Haloferacaceae > Halorubrum > Halorubrum hochsteinianum. The sequence goes on from NZ_CP098415.1 coordinate 612,861, forward strand.
CTCGTCGAAGACGCCGCCCGCGAGCAGCGCGAACGGGCCGATGAAGCCGAGACAGAACCCGAGCAAGTGGACGTACAGGTTCACGACGCTGCCCCCGCCGGAGGGGTCGGCTGGGAACCCGACGACGGGGTAGCCGACCGCGACCACCGCGCCGACGACGAGCAGGTCCCCGTGCCCGGGACGCGACGCGACGGATTTCGCCGCCTGCCTGAGCGACCGCGGGAGTCGGAGGTCGCTGCTGGCCGCGTACAGCACCGCGAGGAGCGCGTCCGCGACGCCGATCGCCAGCCCCGCGATCCCGTACCCCTCGGTCGAGACGGGGAGGGCGAGGAGGGCGATCCAGCCGACGAGCGCGAAGAAGACGGCCGGCAGCGCCGCGACCGACGCGCTCGGCGCGAACCGGTCGCGAGCGTAACAGTACCACAGGACCGGGAGCAGTCCCGAGAGCGCCATGTTGACGCCGGAGAAGCCGAAGCCGACGGCGTCGCGCGGGACGGCGAGGTTCAGCGCGGACAGCGCGAACGGGAGGGCACCGAGGTAGGTGACGAACGCCGTGAAGAAGAGTCGACGGCGGCCGCTCAGGGACGCGAGCGCGTAGCCGACCCCCGCCAACAGCGCGTAGCCGGCGAGGTTCCCGAGGAGGTGGTCGCTCCCGAGGTGGACGTAGTGGGCCGTGAACGCCGAGAGGAGGGTCGGGTCCGCGTACGCGAACGCTAGCGAGCGCCGAGTCGCCTCCGGCAGCGAGAAGACGGCGACGAGGACGACCGGCGGGAGACAGAGCGCGATGAGGTCGGCGACGCGAGCGCGGGCCGCCAGCTCGTCGGCGAAGGCCGCGTACCCGGACCGGGCGTCCCCGTTCCCGTTCGGGTGGGAGCCGTCGCTCCCGCCGCGTCCGGCGGCCGGGCGGTCCGCCTCCGACGAGAGGTCGGTCACGGGACCCGGTTGTCCGACGTCGGGTTAATCGCTGTCGGCCGACGATCCAGTCGTGATAACCGCTCCGCGACCCGGTGGGCGGCCGGACCGCTCCGAGTGGAACCGGACATCACGACCTCGGCATCCGCCGGACGAGCGCGACGCCGGCGAGCGTCACGACGAGGAGGATCACGAGTCCGGCGACGTTCGAGAGATCGATCCCGCTCGGCTCCTCCGTCGGACCGCCTCCGTCCTCCGAGCCGTCGCTCGGCGGGTCGGACGCGCCGTCGTCGCCGACGGACGCGCTCCCCTCGCCCGTCCCGTCGCCGCTCGGGTCGCCGACCACGAGCGTGCCGGCGGGCGTCCCGTCCACCGCGAGGTCGTACGCGCCGGCCGCCTCGAAGGAAGTCTCGAACGCGACGACCGTCGTCTCGTCCGGGGCGAGGGCGACCCGTTCCGTCGCGACCGGGTCGCCGTCGGCGGTGAGCGTGACCGGCCGCTCGCCGTCCGCGCCGCCCTCGTTCGCGACCGTCGCGCGCACCGCGACGGAGTCGCCGGGGTCGACGGCGTCGCGGTCGAGCGAGGCGCTCGTCGGCCGGAACACCGGCCGCTCCGTCGCCACGGCGAACACCGAGAAGTCGTCGGTCGTCGCGGTGAGGTGGACCCGGTCCTCGGGGAGGCCGCGGATGTCCCGGACCGCGGGGTCGACGCGCTCGGTCGGCAGCCGCTCCCAGCCGTCGGGCTCGGCCTCGGACCGGCGGTACAGCGAGACGTCCGCCGGGTCCGCGCCCGTCTCGTTCAGGTACGCGCGGTCGACGCTGAACCCGAACCGGAGCCCGGACACCTCCTCGGTCGTGAAGGAGTGGTTCAGCTCGAAGTACGCCTCGGGTCGCGCCCCGCGGGAGTCGGTCAGCGGGCCGGCGCTCGCGAACGGCTCCGGCGAGCCGACGGTCTCGAAGGCGACGTCGCTCCCGTCGGCGCTCTCGACCCGCACGCGGTCGAGCGTCGCGTACGCCGAGAGCCGCATCCGCCCGGCGTCGAAGGTCGTTCCCTCGCCCGCGGGCAGGTCGCGCCCCTCGAACTCGCGGCGGTCGGTCGCGAGTTCCCGGACCGTGGTGCTCGCACCGCCGCTACCGTCGTCGTTATCGGTCGCCGTCTCCCCGACAGACTCTGGCTCGGCGACCTCCGCGCGGATGTCGAAGTCGTCGCCGTCTAGCGTGGTCCCCGCCGCCGCGCCGTGCGTGTCGACGCGGAGCCCGACCGCGACCGTCTCGTTCGGACCGAGCGTGACGTTGTTCGACCGACCCTCGATCGAGCGCCCGTCGGCCACGAAGGTGACGTTCTCTTCGGCGTGGTCGATCCAGACGCGGGCGTACTCGTCGGCGGTGTAGGTGATCTCGAAGACGCCGTCAGCGGACGCGAGCGCGTCGGGGTTGACGCCCTCGAAGTCGGGGCCGAGGTTCGGGTTTGACGCGGAGACATCGACGACGATCTCGTCGTCGTTCAGGTATGCGTAGTTCCCGTTGGGACCGTCCGCCGGCTGGACCGCGAGGCGCTCCTCAGCGAACCTGTCGGCCGGACCGTCGACGACCGCCGCGCCCGTGGCGAAGGCGAGAGCAGTCGCTGCGGCCGCGAGCAGCACGATCGCTATTGCGGTCCGGCGGGCGGTCGGCATTACTGTGTTACGTGCTGATTATGTCTACAGGGATTTTGTATTGTGGTGCTTGATTCGCCGAAGGGAGCACCTGCTCAGGGGGATGGCCGTGATCGTGGCTCGCTCCAGAGAACAAGCGCCGACAAAGATTTCATCCGCCTACAGCGCCGTGGAGGGCAGTGACTTCCTCGTCGATCAGCACTCAAGTGTAGATCCAAACGTCGTCGACATCCCTCTCGAGATTCCGGTAGTCATAGTGATAGATCATGTCAAACGTGGAATCCGGGTCGTTGATCGCGGCATTATCCGAGAACTCCGTCGTTCCGAACCGGGCACCCATCAGCGTAGAACCGGAGTTTGTTATTGGTAGCATCATGACACCAGCATAGTAGTGCCAGCCGTCATTTTAGATTGATTCGCTCTGGGAAGCCCACTGGCGGAATCGAACTGCTACCACGGTACCGCTACGGTACCGTAGTATACCAGAAATTGGGTAGTAGTCAGCTTGATCGTATTCTATGACTCTTGGTCCGATACCTCTCCGACAATAGTCAAGGTGAGATTATAATCACCCGTACTCACCTCGGTGGTATCGATTTGAACTCCGACTTTGAGTTCGTCACCAACACTAAGGCTACTATATGGGTTCCTCTCGGTAAGCAGATTCCCGTTTTTTACATTGAACAGGCCGATCACAGGGTCACTTGGCTCAGGATCCTGTGTTGAGTAGATATCGACTGCCTGCGTCCCTTGATTAGTGATCCGCAGGAGGCCGTCCGAATCATCTTCATCAGGCTCGCTGGAGAAGCGCGTAACTGCGTTGGCGTTGACCCCGTCTGGATCTTGCGGATTAAGATCACTCTCTTGGATCCCGGGGAAGTCAAGTTCTACTGTATCACCGGCTGAGCTACGGTTCACGCTCCCCTCTGCATCCAATTTGAGGAACGCGTCGCTGTCCTGTACAACGCCAACAGTCAGGCTTCGTTCAGCTTGGACCGACGTGAACGCCCCGGACCCGATAGTCATAGCTCCTCCAAAGGTGGTTGCGCCGAGTCCTAAGACGAATTTACGTCGTTTCATTTGTTTTAGTTTCCTCAACAGGGGTTAGCTCGCCGAAAGCACCCGTGTTGGAATCTATTTAGGGCTTGTACCTGTTGAGTTCCTCTTTGTTTGCTGCGGCTATGATCGTGATGGTGTCGATATCGTTAATTACGTCACCGAAGTTTTCGGTCTTGTTAGAGTTGAAATAGAACCCCATGCCGGCAGATTCCCCTGCTGGAAGCTTGTCACCGTCGTAGCTACCAGCTGCTCGGGCAAAGTCGTAATCATCATCCCCGCTGATACCGAACTGCTGTAATGCCGCGACATCCGTACCGGTCTTTCCGTCACTGTCCTCAATTTTAACCGTCACATAGACCGGCTGTGTGCCGTTGTTGGTGATAAGAAGAACGTCTTCAATATTCACCATAGCTTCGTCATTCAGACCGGTACTAGAAGCCTTATCCGTGGAAGTGAAATCCAGCGACACGGTGCCTTCACTAACTGATGCGTATTCCCCGTTCCCGTCGGTATTCGAGTATTTACCATCGCCTTCGGGAACCTCGGAACTGTCAGACGGGAACGGCTCGATACCAACGTACGCGCTTGCGTCACCAGCAGCTTCGACTGTGATATCACGCTCTGCCTGTACGCTCGAGAACGCCCCAGTACCAACCGCAGCCGCGCTACCTGAAGCCAATGCGCCCAGTCCGGCGAGGAACTTGCGTCGGTTTGCCATAGTTGTGTAACCTCGTTTTAGTCCGCACACGACCCACGGGCCGCCGACGCGGGACATCCCGCGTCACCCGGGGTCGCTCTACTACACCCATGGGGCCTATCCCATATTGTAATGAATTTCCAGAAACACTTCCGGGGGTCGCTGAACGAGCGGGGGGAGGGTTCTACCCTGGCCTGAAACCGGGTCGATCCGCGTTCAGGTGGTGCCTGAAGCGCGATAATCACCCGTGGAAGGTGATTTTTCCGACGAGTGAAATACGAAAATACGTTCTTATATTCTGATACGAGACCCGTCGATCGGTTGGTGTCATAAACCTCAGAATCGTTGAATCAAGTTTATCCGTCTCTCTTCCTGCGTTTTCACCGATCTCGATCGGGTTAGTTCCGAACCGTTCGCGCGATCCGAAAGTATCCGAACGCTATCACTACCGGAGCGTTTATGTTGATTGGATCATATGTTTCTGACAAGAAATGGCGTCGGTACAACAGGTCGGGCACGGAGGGGCCGAACCGGCGACAGACATCTCGGAGGACGAATTATACAAGGTGTTAGCGAACCAGCGCCGACGGTTCGCGGTCCATCTGCTGAAGGGCGAATCGGGGGGAAGCGTCGAGATCGGGGAGATGGCGGAGCAGATCGCGGCCTGGGAGAACGACGTCGACGTCGCGGAGATCACCGGCAGCGACCGCAAGCGCGTGTACACCGCGCTCCAGCAGTCGCACCTGCCGAAGATGGACGACGCGGGCGTCGTCGAGTTCAACAAGGACCGCGGCGTCGTCGAGCCGACGCCCGCCTTGGAGGACGTGGACGTGTACATGGACGTGGTCGAGGGCAGCGAGATCCCGTGGAGCCAGTACTATCTCGGGCTCTCGGGGGTCGCGACCGCGCTCACCGCCGCGGTGTGGCTCGGCGCGTGGCCGTTCGCGCTGCTCCCCGAGATGGCGTGGACGGTCGCGATCGTCGTCGCGTTCGCGTTCTCGGCGGTCACCCACCACTACTACACCGCCGAGATGCGGGTCGGCGGCGACGGCGACCCGCCGGAGCTGAACTGACGTGCGGTCGCCGACGGGCGATCCGGACGCGACAGGGAGCGAAGCGAGGAACCCCACACTATGACCGGATCACGTCGCAATCGGGTCGTTCAGGGAGTGCCAGAACCGGTTCCGGCACCGGATAATTATACCGACGGGATGCGTACTGCTGGCATAGGACCGACCACAGCCGTGAGCGAGTCCGACCCATGAAACGACGACAGCTCGTCCTCCTGCTCGGCGGCGGTAGCGCGGCGGCCGCGAGCGCCGGGACCGGCGCGTTCTCCAGCGTCAGCGCCGACCGCGAGGTGAGCGTGAACGTCGTGGAAGACGAGAAGGCGTATCTCGGAATCGAGGGGCACCCAGACGACGAGGGGGGCCTCCAGATCAAAAACCAGTTTGCTGGAGCGCTCTCTCTGGATCTGACCGCGACGGTGGTAGGGCCGGACGGCGAGTACGAGGCCGAGGTCGAGACTGAAAGGGACGACGGTGAAATCGAGATCGAAGTTGAAATCGAATCCGATGACGGTGGCGGCTCTGGCTTCGAACGCGTCGATATCGGCCTCGGTCAGAGAGCCGTCGTGAACGTCGATTTCGAAGGAAGCGAGTCGGTTGATCTCGAACTCTCGTTCTCCGGAACGGTTGCTGACGGGGGAGCGACCGTCGATAAGACGCGGAAGTACACGGTCAGCGGGGGAGACGACGAAGATGGAGAGGGGGCGGTCGGAGGGAGTTCGGAGGTGGCGTCAGACGTTACCATGGTCAAGTTCTTCGGCAGCGGCGACAAGGTACGAATCCTCACGACCGAGAACAGTGGTGGGGGTGGCGGAACGACCGGTGTCGTCGACGCGAAACTGTACTGTGAGGTCAACGACAGCGTGACCTCAAACGACGAGTTCGAATCGGTACACGTGAACACGGATCTGTATCCGGATGCGTTCGACGAGAGTCTGACTGGCGACATTGTCGGTGTCGAGATAGCGGAGTTCGACGGAGTCTTCGTAGCGCCGGAAAACGGTGGAGGTAGGGTTGAGCCGAGCGAGACGGAAACGGAGCCGTTCTGGAACTGACTGTCTCGCGACGCCGTTCAGATGCTCTTTTGTATCCCCCGACCACAACTCCGGACATGGACGACCACTCCCACGAACCCGACCCGGACAAGCGCGTGACCGCCCCGATGCAGGCGTTCGGGAGTCGAGAGGTCGGCATCGGCGCGGCCGTCACGCTCGTCGGACTGCTGCTCGCGTACGCCGTCCCGTTCCTCGCGACCTTCTGAACGCCGCCGCTCGCCGTGTCTTCGAGAACTCTGACCGCCGCCAGCCGCGGCTCTGTTACCGCGGGTACCACGCGAGCGGGTGGTCGGCGGTGAGTTCGACCGTGACGGGCTCGTTGAGCCCGAACTCCTCGACGTGGTTGTGGAGGCAGTGGACCGTGTCACCGGACTCCAACTCGACCCGGTAGACGAACGAGGGACCGACGTACTGCCGCGAAACGATGACCCCGTCCGCCAGCTCGGGGCTCGCGGGCGTCGCGCGGAGGTCGTCGGGCCGCACTAAGACGTCGACGGGCGCGCCGTCGTAGACGGTGTCGTACCCCTCCAGTGTCACGGCGTCGAACCGGCCGATCCCGGTCTCGACCTGCTCGTCGCGGAGCTCCCCTTCGAGGAACGACGCCCGGCCGAGGAAGGAGGCGACGAACTTCGACTCGGGGCGTTCGAAGACGGTCTCGGGACTGCCGACCTGCTCGATGGTTCCGTCGTTCATGACGGCGACGCGGTCAGAGATGGACATCGCCTCCTCCTGATCGTGAGTGACGGAGATCGCGGTGACGCCGGCCTCCTTCAGGATGCGGCGGACCTCCTCGCGCATCTCCACCCGGAGGCGGACGTCGAGGTTCGAGAACGGCTCGTCCAAGAGGAGCACCTCCGGTTCGGGCGCGAGCGACCGCGCGAGGGCGACGCGCTGCTTCTGGCCGCCGGAGAGCTGGTCGGGGGTCTTCTCGCCGTGATCGCTCATCTCGACGAGTTCGAGCAGCTCGTCGACGCGCGCCTCGCTCTCGGCGGCGTCGGCGTCGGTCAGCCCGAACGCGATGTTCTCGCGGACGGAGAGGTGCGGGAACAGCGCGAAGTTCTGGAAGACGATGCCCACGTCGCGTCGCTCCGGCGGGACGAACGAGCCGTCGCCGGCGACCACGTCGCCGTCGAGCGAGATCCGGCCCTCGGTCGGCTCTTCGAGGCCCGCGATGGTGCGGAGCGTCGTCGTCTTGCCGCAGCCGGAGGGGCCGAGAAACGTCAGCAGCTCGCCGGACTGGACGTCGAGCGAGACGTCGTCGACGGCGGTTTCCGGACCGAACGACTTCGTGACGCCCGACAGCGACAACACCGGGTCCGCGACGGCGTCGTCCGCGTCGTCGGACGCGGCGGTCGCCCGGCGATCGGGCGCGGCGTCCTCCGACTCGACCGAGCGCGTCGTCCCGACTGGTTCAGTGGATGCCATCGATGAGGGGCGGGCACCGGGCGACCGGCGTCCCGCGGTTGCCGCCACATACTTTAGGAGTACCTAAAAGCGTATCGCTCGCTCTCGCGCCGTCGAAATCGGGAGATTCGAGGCCACGTCGTCCCCGGAATCGTGGCGGTTCGACCGCGCCGCGACCGCTCAGGCGAGTTCTCGGTCGATCACGTCGCGGTGGTCGCGGACCGCGTCGGCCGAGAGCGCGACCGACTCGTCGTCCACCGCGAGCGAGAGCGCGCCGTCCGTCGTCACGGACCCGATCCGGAAGACGGGGAGGTCGCCCGCGACGGCCGCGACCGCCTCGGGGTCGGTCGTCTGGACCAGGAGCCGGCCCGGCGTCTCGTCGAAGGCGGCGACCCGGTCCGGCAGGGTCGCGTCGACGCCCGCCTCGTCGGTCACGAGTTCAGCGAGCGCGACCGCGAGCCCGCCCTCGCTCACGTCGTGGGCCGCGAGCGTCGACTCGTGGCGGGCGGCCGCCGCGAGCGACGCGACGAGGCCGCCGAGGCCGTCGGCCGCACCGGAGTCGTCGGGCAGCGTCGGGAACCGGTCGCTCCCGCCGGCGTGCGCGAGGTACTCGGAGCCGCCGAGGGCGTCCCCGCCGGCCCCGACGAGCAGCAGTTCGGAGTCGGCCGCGCGCTCGGCGTCGAGGGCGGCCGGCGGGGCCGCGTACCCCCGCCTCGTGCCCAGCACCGCGAGCGTCGGCGTCGGCGGAATCGGCCCCTCGACGCTGTCGTTGTACAGCGAGACGTTGCCGCCGACGACGGGCGCGTCGAGCGCCGCGCAGGCGTCCGCCAGCCCGTCGACGATCCCCTCGAACGCGCCGTACACGTTCGGCTTCTCTGGGTTGCCGCCGTTGAGGCAGTCGACCGCGGCCAGCGGGACCGCGCCGGTCGCGGCGAGGTTCGTCGCGTTCTCCAACGCGACCGCGCGAGCGCCCTCGTACGGCGCGACCGCGGTCCACTTCGGGTTCGCGCCGGACGAGAGCGCGAGCCCGACGCCGTCGGCGTCGCCGGAGCCGTCGCCCGCTCCGGTCCCGTTCTCCGTCTCCCGCATCGCGAGCAGCGCGGCGTCGTCGCCGGGCTTGACCGCGGTGCGCGTGCCGACCTCGTGGTCGTACTGGCGGTACACCCAGCGCTTGCTCGCGGTCGAGGGGGCCGAGAGGACGGCCGCGACCGCCTCGTCGAGCGGCGGCTCGTCGTCCGGCAGGTCGCGGTCGGGCTGGCTCGGCGGCTCGCTCGCGAGGTCGTTCATCGGCGCGCCGTCGGCGAGGAACTCGGCGGGCGCGTCGACGACGGTCTCTGACTCGCCGTCGTCGCCCGCGAACTCGCAGACGTAGTTGCCGTCGGTCACCTCGCCGATGACCGAGCAGCCGAGGTCGAACCGCTCGGCGAGGTCGCGGACGCGCTCGACGTCCTCGGGCGCGACCTCGTAACACATCCGCTCCTGGCTCTCGGCGAGCAGGATCTCGGTGGCGTTCATGTTCGGCTCGCGCTGGTGGACGGCGTCGAGGTCGATGCGCGCGCCGAGCCCGCCCTTCGCGACGAGTTCGGAGGACGCGCCGCCGAGGCCGGCCGCGCCGAGGTCGCGGGCCGACAGGATCAGATCCTCGTCGACGAGCGCCTCGTTACACTCGATCAGCCGCTTCTCCGCGTAGGGGTCGCCGACCTGGACCGCGGGGCGGTCCTCGGTCTCCGCGTCCTCGGCGAGGTCCTCGCTGGCGAAGGACGCGCCGCCGAGCCCGTCGCGGCCGGTGCCGTTGCCGACCAAGACGAGCTTGTTGCCCGGTTCCTCGGCGGTCGCCGTCACCAGCCGGTCCTCGTTCGTGACGCCGACGCAGGCGACGTTGACGAGCGGGTTCCCCTCGTAGCCGGAGTGGAAGGCGACGCTGCCGCCGACGGTGGGGACGCCGATACAGTTACCGTAGTGGGAGATGCCCTCGACGACGCCCTCGAAGAGGTACCGCGAGCGCTCGCGGTCGAAGCCGCCGAAGTACAGCGAGTCGAGGAGTCCGATCGGGTACGCGCCCATGCTCATCGTGTCGCGGACGATGCCGCCGACGCCGGTGGCCGCCCCGTCGAACGGGTCGACGAAGGAGGGGTGGTTGTGGCTCTCGACGCCGAAGGTGACGTAGGTGTCGCCGTAGTCGTCGGCGTCGCGCTCGGCCGCGGGGGCGTCCGCCGCGTCGGGCTCGGGGAGCGCGAGGACCGCCGCGTCGTCGCCGGGGCCGACGACGACCTGGTCGCCCTCGCTGTCGAACGCCGACAGGAGCGGCCGCGAGGAGCGGTACGCGCAGTGCTCGCTCCAGAGGTTCTCGAACAGCGCGGCCTCGGCCGGTGTCGGCTCCCGACCGAGCTCCGCGACGACGAGCTCGTGGTCCGGGTCGGACAGACTCATTCACTTACGTGGTCACCGAGCCGGTTCTAATGCTTTTCTATACGCACGTTCGTGGTGATCGAACCGACCGCGACGCCCGCACGGAACCCAATGCTGTGCGGTGGCGCGTGCCGGCGAGCGTGCCGCCGAAGGCGGCCGCGAGTCGCACGCGCGAGGTCGTCGGGCTCCGCCCGACTGCCAGAGGGACCGGAGGTCCCTCGCTGGAGTCAGTCGCCGGAGCGAAGCGGAGGCGGCTGACGAGGCTGGGGAGGCGTGAGGTGCGGTGCGGTCGCGGGGCGGGACTCGAAGGGGCAGTCGGGAGGCGGGCACAGACGACGCAAGCACCGCAACGAGGGAGCAAAGCGACCGAGTGAGGAGCGCAGCGAGTGTGTGCCCGCCTCCCGGCTGGGGCTTCGGCGGTCTCGGCCACACCGTCACCTTCGCAGTAACGAGCAGTCGACTTTCCGACCGCGTTCACCACACCCACACCGACAACCGAATTATACTATAACGACCGACGCGCCGTAGACCAGCACCGTCCCGAGAACACCGATCCCCGCGGCCTTGGCGTTGAGCTTGACCGCCTTCTTGCGGTCGGCGGCGAGCGCCGCCTCGTCGACGACCTCGCTCGTCCCCTCGCCCACGTCGAAGACGCCGATGCCGGCGAAGCCGATACAGAAGCGCTCGCGGTACTGTAGCCAGCCCATCGCGGCCCCATAGAGGGGGAACACCGAGAGGGCGAGCGACCACTGCGGCCACGCCAAGGCGACGACCGCCGCGACGAAGACCGCGGCGAGCGCGAGCGACCCGACGCCGAGGAGGAGCCGCCGCCGCTGTTGGGTCGGTCCGATGTTACAGACGCCCGGTTGATACTCCATACCGCCCGGAGGGGCGGGAGAAGCAAAGCCCCAACGGATCGGGCGGAGCTCCGACTGGGGGTGGTCGCGACCGGGGGAGCCGCGCCCGATCACGGTGATGATCGCGGAGGGGTGGAAACGGTGAAATGCCCGGCAGCCGAGGTGGACGTGTGAAACGGATCCAGCTCGGGAACACCGTCTTCGAGGGCGAGAACGATGTCTACCTGCTCGACGGCGAGACGACGGCGCTCGTCGACACCGGCGTCGCGCTCCCCGAGGTACGCGAGGAGTTGGTCGACGGCCTCGACGAGTACGGACTCGCCTTCGCCGACGTGGACGCGGTCGTGCTCACCCACTGGCACCCGGACCACGCGGGGCTGGCGGGCGAGGTTCAGGCCGAGAGCGACGCGGACGTGTACGTCCACGAGGCGGACGCCGCCCTCGTCGACGGCAGCGAGACGCCGCTCTTCACCGACCGCGACCTCCAGCGCGAGACGTTCGAGCGGTGGGGGATGCCCGACGCCGACCGGGAGCGCCTGACGGCGTTCTTCGACGCGGTCAGCGCGGACCTGTCGGGCCGGCCCGCCGACGTGACGACGTTCGGCGACGGCGAGACGATTCGGGCGGGTGGCGTCGAACTCGAAGCCCTCCACCTGCCCGGCCACACCGCGGGCCTCTCCGGGTTCGCGTTCGACCCGCGGGCGGTGCCGGACCACGAGCCGGTCGCGGGCGCGGACGCGACCGAGGAGGCGTTCACGGGCGACGCGCTGCTCCCGAAGTACACCCCGAACGTCGGCGGCGCGGACGTGCGCGTCGAGGGCGCGCTCGCGGCCTACGCCGAGAGCCTCGCGCGGATCGTCGAGCGCGACTTCGACGCCGCCCACCCGGGCCACCGCTGGCGGATCGACGACCCGAGCCGGCGCGCCGCGACGATCCTCGACCACCACCGCCACCGGACGCGCCGGGTGGTCGGCGTCTTAGACGAGTCGGGACCGGCGACCGCGTGGGAGGTCTCGGCCGAGCTGTTCGGGTCGCTTGAGGGGATCCACGTCCTCCACGGCCCCGGCGAGGCGTTCTCGCACCTCGATCACCTCGCGGCGGCCGGCGTCGTCGAGCGCGACGGGACCGACTACCGCCTCGTCGACCCCGACCCGGACGTGGCGGCGCTGTTCCCGACGACGCCGCTGGACGACCTCGTCGACGGCGGCGAGGACGCGTAGTCGGGGTCCCTCGTCGGTTTCCGGCGCGCTCCGGGTCGGCGAAAGGTATTCGTGCCGGCCGTCGTATTCGGGGACGTGAAGCGGGACGCCCTCGCCGCGGTCGTCGTCGCCCTCCTCGCGGTCGTCGCGCTCGGCGTCGCGGCCGCGACGCTGGACTCCGCGGTCGACACCGGCAGCGGCGGGTTCGGCGGCGGCGGCGGGGAGTCCCCGAGCGTCGGTGAGACCGACGGGGACCCGGGCGTGCTCACCTCGCCCGGGGAGTCGGGCGGGCTGTCGACCTCCGGCGTCTGCCTCCCGTCGCTCAGGGAACCCCCGGCCCTCGCCGCGCTGCTCCTCGGGATGGCGCTGCTCGCCGCCCTGACCTATCGGGACACCGCGTCGCCGTTCGCGAGCCTCGCCGTCTCCGGCGTGATCGGTGCCCCGATCGGAGTCCTCTTGTGGGTGCTGTCGGCGTGCGGGGCGGCCGGACAGCGCGTCTCGGTGTCGCTCGGCCTCGGCGGCAACGAGACGGGGCTGTTCCCCGAGGGCGCTCCGGGAGGCGGCGGGTTCGGCGGCGGCGAGGGCGCGGCGTCGACGCCGGAGGCCCTGTTCGCGTTGGTGGTCGTGGCCGCGATCGTCGCGAGCGTCGCCGTCCTCCTCCTCGCCGGGGGCGACGACGAGACCGGCGGGGAGCGCGCGGATCCCGAACAGCCGGACGAGGAGCCGCCGGACCTCGGCGCGGTCGGGCGGGCGGCCGGCGAGGCCGCGGACCGGATCGAGTCGTCGGACGCGGACAACGAGGTGTACCGCGCGTGGCGGGACATGACCGACGCGCTCGACGTCGACCGCCCCGCCTCCTCGACCCCGGCCGAGTTCGCGACCGCCGCGGTCGACGCCGGCGTCGACGAGGAGCCGGTGACCGCGCTCACGGAGGTGTTCGAGCGCGTGCGGTACGGCGGCGAGGACCCGACGGACGACCGCGAGCGCCGCGCCGTCGAGGCGCTGCGCCGGATCGAGGAGCGACACGGGGGCGACTCGTAGTGCGCTTCCTCGTCGTCGCTGGCGTGGCCGCCGTCGCCGTCGGCCTCCTCGCGGCGCTCGACCGCGGCGTGGCGGCGGCCATCTCCCCAACCGCGACCGTCGTCACGCTGATCGGCGTCCTCGGCGTGGTCCAGGGGATCCGATACGCGAACGCGCGCCGGGACCGACGACGGCTGTCGACGGAGCCGGGGGAACCGGAGCGCCGCGCGCCGGCCGCGGTCCCCGGCGCGGACCTCGACGAGCGGATCGCCCGGGTCGCCAGCCCGGCACCGGGCGGGTACCGGGACCGCCGCGACCTCCGCGACCGGATCCGAGGGGTGGCGGTCGAGGCCGTCGCCCGCGACCGCGACTGCTCCCGCGAGGCGGCCGAGGCGGCCGTCGACGGCGGCACGTGGACGGACGACCCCGTCGCCGCCGCGTTCCTCGACGCGCGGAGCCGGTACCCGCTCCGCGTCCGCCTCTCGGCCACGGTCCGGGGACGCTCGCGCTACTGGTACGGGCTGCGGGCGGCGATCGACGAGATCGAGCGGACCGAGTCCGGGGGTGCGGCGTGAGCGACTCGCGGGCGGCGGCCGCGTCCGGATCGGCCGAGTCGGCCGAGTCGAGTGATCCGAGTGACTCGACCGGGCCGAGCGACGACGGGGTCGATGCGGCAGCGATCGACGGGGAAGACGACGCGGCCGCGACGGACGAGGGAGAGCGCTCGGACGCGACCTCGATCGACCCGGAACACCGACGGGCGGTCGAGACGGACCGGTGGCTCGGGGTCGCCGGGGCGTCGCTGGCGCTCGTCGGACTCGGCGTGCTCGTCCGACAGTCGTCGCTGGTGCTCGCGGGCGCGGTCGGCGTCGGGTACGCCGTGTACGCCCGGGCCGGCGACGCGCCGACGCCGGCGCTGGCGGTGACGCGGTCGGTGAGCGACGAGAGCCCCGCTCCCGGCGACGAGGTCCGCGTGACCGTTCGCGCCGAGAACGTCGGGGACGCGGCGCTGACGGACCTCCGGCTCGTCGACGGCGTCCCGCCGGGGCTGGCGGTCGTCGACGGGCCGGCGCGGGTCGCGACCGCGCTGCGGCCGGGGACGGCGGTCGCGTTCGAGTACACCGTGCGGGCGGCGCGCGGCGACCACGAGTGGGAGCCGCTGACCGCGATCACGCGCGACGCGGCGGGCGCTCGGGAACGCACGACGGCGCTCGACGCCCCGACGACAGTCGCCTGTACGCCGGGGCTGTCCGCCGGGGGCGACCTCCCCTTACGGGGGCTGACGACCGTCCACCACGGCCGGGTGCCGACCGACGTCGGCGGTTCCGGCGTCGAGTTCCACGCGACCCGGGAGTACCGCCGGGGCGACCCGCTCAAGCGGGTCGACTGGAACCGCCGGGCGCGGACGGGAGAGCTGTCGACCGTCGAACTGCGCGAGGAGCGGTCCGCCACCGTCGTGCTGCTCGTCGACGCCCGCGAGCCGGCGTACGTCGCGCCCGACCCCGACGCCGAGACGGCGGTGGAGGCGAGCGTCGCGGCCGCCGGGCAGGCGTTCTCCGCGCTCCTCGACGGCGGCGACCGCGTGGGGATCGCGGCGCTGTCGCCGCTGGACTGCTGGCTCCCGCCGGGCAGCGGGACCGTCCACGCGGCCCGGGGCCGCGAGACGCTCGCCACCGATCCGGCGCTGGCACCGACCCCGAGCGGCGAGCGGTTCTACCGGTCGCTGTGGCTCCGGCGGTTCCGGCGGCGGCTCCCGGCCGACGCACAGGTGCTGTTCTTCACGCCGCTCGCGGACGACACCGCGGCGTCGCTCGCGCGACGGATCGACGCGCACGGCCACCTCGTGACGGTGCTCTCGCCGGACCCCACGGCGACCGGGACGGCCGGCGAGCGGCTGACCGCCTTCGAGCGCCGCCAGCGGCTGCGGACGCTCCGGTCGGCCGGGATTCGGGTGCTGGAGTGGCGAGACGACGCCTTCCCGGTGGCGGTCGCGGCCGCGACGAGGCGGTGGTCGCGATGAGCGGCGCGGTCCGCGAGGAGGGGAACGAGGGAGGCGGGGCGGACGGCGACCGTGCGGACACCGACTTCCACGAGACGGACGCGCGGCCCCCGACGGCCGCGGTCGTGGCGAGCCTCGCGGCCGCCGGCGTCGCGGCGACCGCGGGCGCGGTCGCGAGTCCGATCGGCGGGGCGCTGCTCGGCGTCGCCGCGCTCGCGTTTCTCGGCGGCGGGCTCCGGGGGTCGACGCGGGTCCTGACGTGGGGCGCGACGGTCGGCGTGGTCGGCCTCGGGGTCGCCGGGTACCGCGGCGCGCCCCCCGAGTCGCTGCTCGTCGCCGCGGTCGGGCTGGCGGTCGCGTGGGACGTCGCCGACCACGGCGTCGGCCTCGGCGAGCAGGTCGGACGGGGCGCGCGGGCCCGGCGGAACGTCGCGGTCCACGCGGGGACGAGCCTACTCGTCGGCTCGGTCGCGGCCGGGCTCGTCTACGGGGTCTCGCTCGCGGTCGGCGGTGGGCAGCCGGTGGCCGCGCTCGCGCTGCTGCTCGCGGGCGGCATCGCGCTGATCTCGGCGCTTCGGTGACGGCGCGCGTCGGGAGCCGCGCGTCGGGAGCCACGCGGGTCGAAAGGGGGCGGGCGGGGCCGTTGGGGTGCGGCGGGCGGGACCGTAGGGGTGCGGCGAGCGAGAGTCGAGCGAGCGCGGCGGCGGCGCGCCGGCGGAGCTAAACCCTTATGAGCGCGCGGCCGGCAGGTACGGTCGTATGAGCGACCTCCCGGACGACTTCGACTGCACGCTCACCAACTGGGAGTACATCTACGGGCTCTGCCGCAACGTCTCCGACGCGGTGAAGCGGGCCGACTTCGAGCCGGACGTGGTCGTCGCCTTGGCCCGCGGCGGCTGGTTCGCGGGGCGCTGCGTCTGCGACTTCCTCGGGCTCAACGACCTCACCAGCCTCAAGATGGAACACTACGTGGGGACCGCCGAGAAGAGCGGCGAACCCCAGATCCGCTACCCGATGCCCGAGGGGAGCGTGGAGGGGAAGAACGTCCTGATCATCGACGACATCGCCGACACCGGCGGCTCGATCCGCCGCGCCGAGGAGTACGTCGAGGAGCGCGACGCGGGCGAGGTCCGCACCGCGACGCTCCAGCTGCTCGGCACCTCCGAGTTCCATCCGGACTTCGTCGGCGAGCGACTCGAACAGTGGACGTGGGTCGTCTACCCGTGGAACTTCCTCGAAGACATGATCGACCTCACCGAGGGCGCGATGGAGCGCGCCGACGAGTCGGCGTTCTCACGCGAGGACCTGCGGCACTACTTAGAGGAGTTCCACGGCATCGGTCGGATCGAGATGGAGGTCGCCCAGCCCGGCCGCCTCGACGAGGTCGTCGAGGAGATGGTGCGGCGGGACGTGGCCGAGCCCGTCGGCGACGAGACCTGGGCGCTCGCCGAGTAGCCGGTCCGAGCGATGGCCGGGGACCGAGGCGGTGACGACGGCCGAGGCGCGGCGCTCGACGCGGTGCTCGCGGCCTACGAACTGAAAGAGGAGCGGCGCACCGGCTGGCAGCTCCGCGGCGTCGACGACCCCGAGTCCGTCGCGGCCCACTCGTGGGGGGTCGCGTATCTCCTCGTAACGCTCGGCGATCGGTTCCGCGAGGAACTGCCCGAGGTCGACCTCGACCGCGCGCTCCGGCTCGCGGTCGTCCACGACGTCGCCGAGGCCGAGACGGGCGACGTGGCGACTCGGGCCGACTCGACCGCCGACGCGGTCGATCGCGAGGCGAAGGCCGCCGCCGAGCGCGAGGCGATGGCGGACCTCGCCGGACCCCTCCCGGAGCGCGTCCGGGACGCGTGGGAGGCGTACGAGGCGCGCGAGTCGCCGGAGGCGGTCCTCGTCAAGGAGTGCGACCTCCTCGACACCTGCCTTCAGGCCGTCCGCTACGAGCGCGGCGACCGGTACGACCCGGACCGCGGCGACCCCGACGCCTTCCGCGAGTACGACGACCTCGACGAGTTCTTCGCGACGACCGAGCCGCGGCTCCGCACGGACGCCGGCCGAGAGCTGTTCGGGGCGGTCCGCGAGCGGTACCGGACCGCGCGAGACGAGTGAGGGAGACGCGCGGGCCGAAGCCGGACCGCCCGCGGCCCGGCCGGATCGCTTCGACGATCGTCGTACAGTTAATCGACGTTTGTAGCCTCTCTACCGCCCGATTTCGGGACCGGATGGTAAGATGGTTAACGGGGGAGGTCGTCTCGGGAGGTGAGCTTTCACTACGCATGTCTGACACCGATCTCGTAATCGTCGGCGGTGGAATCAGCGGGGCGTCGCTGTTGTACACGGTCGCGAAGTTCACCGACGTCGAGGACGTCACGCTGATCGAGAAGGAGCGGGAGGTCGCGGCGATCAACTCCCACCGGACGAACAACTCCCAGACCCTCCACTTCGGGGACATCGAGACGAACTACACCTTGGAGAAGGCCGAGGAGGTAAAGGAGGGCGCGGAGCTGCTGGCGGGCTACCTCGAAGGGGAAGACCCCGACCGCGAGATGCACAGCAAGCGGAGCAAGATGGTCCTCGGCGTGGGCGACGAGGAGGTCGCCAAGTTAGAGGAGCGCTACCACGAGAACGGGTTCGGCGACCTGTTCCCGAAGCTCCGGGAGATAGGGCGCGAGGAGATCGCGGAGCTGGAGCCGAAGGTCGTCGAGGGGCGCGACCCCGGCACGGAGCTGAAGGCGCTCCAGACGCCCGACGGCTACGTCGTCGACTACGGCGCGGTCGCGGAGTCGTTCGTCGACGCCGCCCGCGAAGAGGAGGGCGTCTCCGTCCACCTCGGGACGACCGTGACGAACGTCGACGAGCGCGGCGACGGCTTCCGGGTCGAGACCGACGACGGCGACTTCGAGGCCGAGGCGGTCGTCGTCGCGGCCGGGTCGCACAGCCTCCAGTTCGCCAAGGAGATGGGGTACGGCGAGGGGATGTCGCTGCTCCCGGTCGCGGGCAGCTTCTTCCTCGCGGACGACCTGCTGAACGGGAAGGTGTACACGCTCCAGATGAAGAAGCTCCCGTTCGCGGCGGTCCACGGCGACGCCGACGTCCACGACGACGGGATCACGCGGTTCGGGCCGACGGCGAAGCTCGTGCCCGCGCTCGAACGCGGCCACCTCTCGACGGTGAGCGACTTCGTCGACGTGTTCGGCTTCAACCCCGACTCCGTGCTGAGCTACGTCAACATCCTCTCGGACAAGATCCTCTTCCCGTACGTCGTGCGCAACCTCGTGTACGACCTCCCGGTGGTCGGCAAGCGCGCCTTCCTGCCGGACGTCCAGAAGGTCGTGCCGAGCGTCGACGTCGACGACATCGACCGCGCGAAGGGGTACGGCGGGGTGCGCCCGCAGATCGTCGACACCGAGAACAAAGAGCTCGACATGGGCGAAGCGAAGATCGTCGAGGACGGCGTCCTGTTCAACATCACGCCCTCGCCGGGCGCGTCGACCGCGCTGAAGAACGCGATGACCGACGTGGAGACCGTCCTCGGCTTCTTCGAGGACGACTACGAGTTCGACGAGGCGGCCTTCCGCGACGCGACCATCGAGAACTTCCCGCGGCTCGACGACGAGGCGGCGGGCGACGACGCGGCTGCCGCGGACGCAGAGGCGGACGACGAGACCGCCGCCGACGGCGACGCGGACGCGGAGGCCGACGACGAGGTCGCGGCCGAGGCCGACGACTGATCGGGATCCGGCGCGAACGACACCCGTAAGTAGCGTCCCGGCCGATCCGCGGCCATGGCATCGAACGGCGACGACGGGGCGGGTCCGGGCGACCCGACCGCGGAAGGCTCGGCGGCCGACGGCGGAGTCGTCGACCGGTGGACCGCGCTCGACCGGGGCTGGCAGGCGCTCGCGTTGGGGCTCGTGATCGTCGCCGCGCACCTCGTCGGGCAGGCGCTGTGACGGGGGTCGCCGAGGCGGTCCGCGCGTACCTGCCCGGGCTCGCGCTGCTCGCGGGCGGCGCGCTCGTCGCGACGCTCGTCGCGGAGGCGGTCCCCGGCCTCCAGCCGCTCGTCGTCGCCGTCGCGCTCGGCGTCGGCGTCGGGAACACGGTCGGGACGCCCGACATCGCGGAGCCGGGCGTCGGCGTCGACAAGCTGTTTCTGGAGACCGGGATCGTGCTGCTCGGCGCGGCGGTCGCCGTCGAGGAGTTCCTCGCCGCCGGCCCCACGGTCCTCGGGCTGGTGGTCGCGTTCGTCGCCGGCGGCCTCCTGTTCGGCGAGGTCGTCGCGCGCGCGTTCTTCCGGATCGGATCCCCGACCTCGTCGCTGCTGGCGGCCGGCGCGAGCATTTGCGGCGTCTCCGCGGTCGTCGCGATCGGCCGGGTGTTGGACGCGCGCGGGGCCGCGATCACCTTCGCGGCCGCGACGGTCCTCCTCTTCGACGCGGCGACGCTCGTCGCGTTCCCGCTGGCGGGCGAGTGGCTCGGCCTCACCGGTCGGCAGTTCGGGGTCTGGGCGGGCGTGAGCATGTTCTCGACCGGCCCCGTCGCGGCCGCGGGGTTCGCGCACTCGCCCGAGGCGGGCCAGTGGGCGACCGTGACGAAGCTGGCGCGCAACTCGCTTCTGGGCGGGGTCGCGGTCGCGTACTCGGTGGCGTACACGGCGCGCTCGGCGGCGGAGCCGGGCGTCCGGCGGCTGTGGGCGGAGTTCCCGAAGTTCCTGCTCGGCTTCCTCGCCGTGGCGGCGCTGGCCAACAGCGGGCTGCTCTCGCCGGCCGCGCTGGCGTCGATCGGTCGCGTGTCGGACGCGCTGTTCGCGCTGGCGTTCGTCGGCCTCGGCCTCTCGATCCGAATCGACGACATGCGCGCGGTCGGCGCTGCGCCCGTCGCCGCGGTGCTGGTCCACCTGCTCGCCGTGAGCACGCTCGCGCTGGCTGCGGTGCGCTGGCTGCTGTGAGACGGGGTGAGGTCGGCGGGGGCGGTCGGGTTCAGTCCTTATAAGTAGCGAGCGGGCGCACTCCGGGTATGGGCACCATCGGCTTCATCGGCGGCAGCGGCATCTACGAGGCGCTCCCCCTGAACGACGTGCGCGAGGTCGAGTTCGACACGCCGTACGGGGAGCCGAGCGACGCGGTGACGATCGGCGAGTTCGGCGACACCGGCCGCGAGGTCGCGTTCCTCCCGCGGCACGGCTCGAACCACGGCGTCTCGCCGACCGACCTCCCGTACCGCGCCAACATGTACGCGCTGAAGAAAGCCGGCGTCACCCACGTGTTCGCGTCGAACGCGGTCGGCAGCCTGAAAGAGGAGCTGGAACCCGGCACGCTCGTCGTCCCGGACCAGATCTACGACCGGACGAAGCATCGCGACCTCTCCTTTTACGGCGACGGCGTCGTGGTCCACCAACCGTTCGCGGACCCGTACAGCCCGGAGCTCGTCGATCACCTCACCGAGGCGGCCGAGTCCGCCGCCCCCGAGGACACCGGCGTCGTGAAGGGCGGCACCTACGTCTGTATCGAGGGGCCGCAGTACTCGACGCGCGCGGAGTCGGAGTTCTACAAGCGTCAGGGGTGGGACCTGGTCGGCATGACCGCGATCCCCGAGGCGAAACTGGCCCGGGAGGCCGAGATCGCGTACGCGACGATCGCCGGCGTCACGGACTACGACGTGTGGAAGGAGGACAGCGAGGTGACCCTCGAAGAGGTCCTCGAAAACGCCGAGCAGAACCAGAAAGCGATCAAGGCCGCCGTCGAAGAGGCCGTGCGCACGCTGCCGGCAGACTTAGACTGCGACGCCCACAGTTCGCTCGAAGGCACCGTCAACACGCCGACGGAGGCGATTCCGGAAGAGACCAAAGAGCGCGTCGAGCCGCTGCTGGGCGACTACTTGTAACCGAATCCGCGGTGCGGTGGCGCGTGCCTGCGAGCGGTCGCCGCAGGCGACCGTGAGACAGCACGCGCGAGGGACGCGGTGAGCGCTCGGAGAGCGCGAACCGCGAGGCTGGGGAGGCGTGAGGCGCGGTTGCTGTGCGGGGCGGGACTCGAAGGGGCAGCCGCGAGGTGGTCACAGGCGACGCAAGGACCGCAGAGAGCGAACGGAGTGAGCGACTGAGGACCGTGGTTCGAGAGATCGAAGCTCTCTCGTCATCACGAGACGCCTTCGGCGTCTCGAACGACAGCGAGCGTGCGACCACCTCGCGGCTGGGGCTTCGGCTGTCTCTGTGTCGATCAGCGAGGTGCGACCGGAAACATCATCGTACAGCCGAGCGGCCGGGACTTCGGCGGTGTTCGTCGTTGGGACGATCGAGGGTCCCCGGGCTACCGACGTAAACGCGTCCTAGTCGTCGAACACGTCGAACGTGAGCTCCGCGTCGGACTCGCGGGTCAGGCGCTCGGAGCCGTCGTGGTCGCTCAGTGCTCCGGCCTCCATCGAGTCGTGGACGCGCTCGACCGCGTCCGGCGTCACTTTCTCGGTCACCTCGAAGGTCGTCACGGGGCTGACCAGCCCCCAGAGCGCGCCGGCGGAGTGGGCGAGGAAGGCGACCGGCGTGAAGAGGAGATACAGCGGCCACGTGAGCGGGTGTTTGTCGTACGACGCCGCGCCGACGACCGTGTACACGAACAGCACGCCGAACAGCGTCAGCGAGGCGGCCCGATACCACTCTATCGCCGGCGCGGTGCCGGGGAGGAGGACGGAGGCGACCGCGAGTATCGGGACGAGCGGCGAGAACGCCCACGCGACGATCCGCGTGTAATACACCGGCCTGTACGCGAGCGGGAGCAGCCCCCCGTCGGCGCGGGTCCCCGAGATCCACCGCCGCCGCTGCTTGGCCATCGCGCGCAGCGACGGGGGTGCCTGATTGCGGAACCGGACGTCGAGGACGGCGAAGGAGACGCCGGTACGGTCGGCCGCCCGCCAGATGAAGTTCGTGTCCTCGGTGATCGTCGCCACGTCCCACGTAATCTGTTCCTCCAGCGAGCGCCGTATCGCCACGCCGCCGCCCCACGCGTACAGCGGGTACCGCAGGCGGTGGAACGCGAACTGCTCGTACTGGTAGCCGACGCGGAATATCTCGCTGAGGTACGCGACCCGCGAGCCGGTGTACAGCGGCTTCTCGGTGAACTGGACCACGTCCGCGTCGGGGAGCCCCTCGAAGCCGGCCATGATCGTGTCCTCGTCGAGGTACAACACGTACTCGCGGTCGCAGGGGACCTCGCGGCGCGCCCACTCGACCGCCCGGCCCTTGTTCGTCGCGTCGCACTCGAACTCCTCCGAGACGACGTGGACGTCGGCCCCCTCGACGTCGATCGGTTTCTCGGCGATCACGCGCACGTCGTCGAGCCCAGCGGGCACCGCGTTGACGGTCGCCTGAACCACCGCCTCGGCGTCGATGGTGAGGATGCGGACCTGAACGTCGTCGTAGCCCCACTCGACGTCGTCGGGGTCGACGCGACCGCCGCGCGCGAGGACGAC
Source organism: Halorubrum hochsteinianum (assembly GCF_023702125.1). Classification (NCBI taxonomy): domain Archaea; kingdom Methanobacteriati; phylum Methanobacteriota; class Halobacteria; order Halobacteriales; family Haloferacaceae; genus Halorubrum; species Halorubrum hochsteinianum. Next base: position 635,657 of record NZ_CP098415.1, read on the forward strand.
CGCCTCGAAGAGCCACCACAGCGTGGAGGCCCCGTACAGCGCCAGCGCGACCCAGAGCCCGACGACGACCGCGCCGAGGACGGGGTCCTCGGAGAGCACCGATAGCACGCCCGCCCCGACGGAGAGCGGAGATAAGAGCGCGTCGAATCCTGTCAGTCCGCGACGGCCTCGGTGTCGGCCGCGACCGCCGACGGGTCCTTCACCCAGAGGTCGCCGAACAGCTCGTCCTGCTGGAGCCGCACCGCGCCGCGGTGGGCCATAAAGAGGAGCGCGAGGTACGTCATGAACGGGCGACCGCCCGCGCCCTCGATCTCCGCGAACAGCACCTCGGTGCGGCCGCGGTCGAACTGCGTCGCGAGGACCCCCTCGATCTCCGCGATCACCTCCTCGATGTCCTCGTCGTGGGTGCGGTCGGTCGCCTCGCCCGCGGTCGGCTCGCCGTCCTCTCGGAACTCGTCGCCCGCGTGGTAATCGAGCGTCTGCGTCCCGCGGGCGTGGCCGCTCGGCGACTCCGAGGTGTCGTACTCGCGTGAGTCCTTCCACCACGAGCCGCGCTCGGCCTCGCGCAGCTCGCGGACCAGCTCGTCGAGCGTCTCCGGCGAGCCGCGGGTGTTCTTCCGTTCGAGCCGGCGGTCCATCTCGGCCTCCAGCTCGTCGACGGGGTCGAAGTCGCCGTCCGCGGGGTCGGGCGCGCCGCCCTCCATCGCGACCTCCCACGGCTCCGGCTCGGGTTCCTCGTCCTCGTCGTCGTCAGCCAGCATGCCGTCGCTTTTCATCCGGAGTAAGACGCTGGCGTAAAACAGCGCCCGCCCGGTCGTCCGGAGGTCCGTCTCGTCGAGCTTCTCCAGGAAGGCGTCGGTCACGTGGACGATGTCGATGTCCCACGGCTCGATCTCGCCCTCCTCGGCGAGCTGAACGAGGAGTTCGACGGGCTCGACCTCGTCGTCGCCCGTCGCGTCCGGCGGCGACACGCCGGCCACGGGCGAGCCCGAAACGGCGTCGTCGGTCGCACCGGAAACGGCGTCGTCGGTCGGATCGGACCCCTCGTCACCGGACGGGTCGTCGTCAGACGAGTCGTCGCCGAACGGGTCGGCCCCGTCGCGCTCGCTCGTCAGGTCGAGGTCGGGGACGCCATCGTCAGTCATCCGCGCTCACCTCGCCCTCGTCGGCGTCGTCGCCGAACCGCATTCCGGTCACCGCCGAGAGGTTGTCGCCCTGCATCGTGACGCCGATGGCGCGGTCGGAGCGCTCCAACAGCGCCGAGCGGTGGCCGACGACGACGAACTGCGCCTCCTCGGCCAGCTCCTCGATCATCTCGCCGACGCGCTCGGCGTTGACCGCGTCGAGGAACGCGTCGATCTCGTCGAGCGCGTAGAACGGCGCGGGGTTGTGGCGCTGAACGGCGAAGATAAAGGAGAGGGCGGTGAGCGACTTCTCGCCGCCGCTCATCGCGTCGAGCCGCTGGACCGGCTTGTCGGCGGGCTGGGCCTTCATCGTCAGCCCCTCCTCGAACGGGTCCTCGGGGTTCTCCAAGACGAGCTCCCCGGTCCCGGCCGAGAGCCGGGCGAAGATGTCCTCGAAGTGGTCGTTGATCGACTCGAACGTCTCCATGAACGTCTCCTTTTTCGCCGCCTCGTACCCCTCGATGCGCTCCTCGATGGCGTCGCGCTCCTCGACGAGCACGTCCCGGCGCTCTTGGAGCTCGTCGAGCGCCTCCTGGACCTCCTCGTACTCGTCGATCGCGAGCATGTTCACCGGCTCTAGCGCCTCCATCTCCGCCTCTAACTCCTCGATCCGCGACTCAACCTCGTCGAGGTCGGGGATCTCCGCGGCGTCGTACTCGCCGACCTGCGACTCCAGCTCGTCGATCTCCCACTCCAAGCGGTCGCGGCGGTCCGTCAGGTCCGACAGGTCCGTCTCCGCCTCGGAGACGAGCGACCGCTGCTCGTCGCGGCGCTGGGTCGCCTCCCGGATCTCCTCGCGGAGGTCCTCGCGTTCCTCCTTCAGCTCCGTCAGCTCTTCTTCGAGGTCGGCGATCGCCTCTTTCTTCTCGTCGAGCGCGGCCTCCTTCTCCTCGATTTCGGCCTCGTAGTCGGGGACCGCCTCCTCCGCCTCCGCCTTCGCGTTCTGCGCCTCCTCGACGTCGTCGTGGAGGTCGTCGAGCGCGTCCTCGGCGTACCCCTTCTCCAACTCCAGCTCGTTGATCCGGCCGTCGAGCGAGTCCATCCGGTCCTCCAGGTCGCCGATCTCGGCGCGGATCTCGTCGGCCCGCTCCGAGAGCTCGGGGATCTTCGAGTCGGCCAGTTCGGCCTCGATCTCGTCGATCTCGGCCTGTAGCTCGTCGATCTCGGCGGTGATCCCGTCGAGCTCCTCGTCGAGTTCCGTCATCTCCGCGTCGACGGACTCGCGTTCCGCCTCCAGCTCCTCCAGTTCCGCCTCCAGCTCCTCGATCCGGGCTTCCGCCTCCGCGAGGTCGTCCTCGGCGCGCTCGACATCCGCCTCCAGCGACCGGACGCGCTCGGCCGCGTCCGCCTTGCGGTCGCGGGCGTCATCGATGTCGTCGTCGAGCGCGTCGATCTCCGACTGGACCGACTGGCGCTCGTCTTCGAGGTCGGAGATCTCCGTCGCGAGCCGCTCCAGTTTGCCGCCGCCGGACTTCGTGAACGAGTAGCGGGAGCCGCCGCCGGAGCCGCCGGTCATCGCGCCCGACTTCTCGACGAGGTCGCCGTCGAGCGTCACCATCCGGTAGTCGCCCATCAGCTCCCGGGCGGTCGCCATGTCCTCGACGACGAGCGTCGAGCCGAGCACGTACGAGAAGATCGACTCGTACTCGGCGTCGTAGTCGACGAGGTTGCGCGCGAAGTCGACGACCCCCGGCAGCGAGGGCTTCCGCGGCAGGCTCCGGTCGTCCATCTTCGTGATGGGAAGGAACGTCGCCCGCCCCGCGTTCCGCTGTTTCAGATAGTCGATACAGGTCGAGCCGACGCCGTCGTCGTCGACGACGACGTTCGCCAGCCGCCCGCCCGCGGCGGTCTCGCAGGCCTCGGCGTACCGGGCCTCGACCGACGCGAGCTCCCCGACCGCGCCGTGAACGCCGTCGATGCCGCCGTTCTTCACCTCGGTGACCGCCCGGGGCCACGAGGCGTCGCCGCGCTGGTCGGCCGCGGCCTCCAGCTTGGCGTACTCGTTCTGCTTCTCGCGGAGCGTCGACTCGATCTCTTCGAGCCGCTCGTCCTTCTCCGCCTTCTCGGCGAACAGGTCGGCGACGGCGTCCTCGATGGTCGCCTCGTTCTTCTCGGCTTTGTCCAGTTCGCCCTTCAGCTCGGAGATGCGCGCCTTGTGTTCCGGGAGCGACGCGCGGGCCTCCTCCAACTCCTCGCGGGCCTCGCTCACCGCGTTCGAGCGGCGGCGGGCCTCGTCGAGCAGCCGGTCCTTCTCGCGTTGCGTCTCGTTTTTCTCCTCGCGGAGCGACTCGATCGCCTCCTTCTTCTCCGACAGCTCGGCCTTCAGCTCGTCGAACTCCGTGTCCGCGCCCTCGATCTCGGCCTCCACGTCCGCCAGCTCCGAGCGCTTCGTCGCCAGCTCCGACTTCACCGAGGCCTTCTCGACTTTCGTCTCGCGGATCTCCGCCTCCAGCTCCTCGATCGTCTCCTCCTTGCGGTCGATCTGGACGAACGCCTGTCGCCGGTCGTTCTCGGCCGACTCGGCGCGCGACTCGGCCGACTCGATCCTGTCCTCCAGCCGCGAGATCTCGCCTTTGATCGACTCGATCTCCGACCGGATCTCGATCTGCTCGTCTTCCCCTTTCGTCTCGATCTCGTGGTTGAGGTCCGCTAAGTCCTCCTCCAGCCGGGTGAGCTTACCCTGTCTGGCGTCGAGCTCGGTTCGGAGCTCCTCGAGCTCCGCCTCCGCCTCGTCGACGTCGTCTTCGACGGTCGCGAGCGTCTCCCGTTTCTCCTCCAGTTCGGAGGCCTTCCGGAACCCGCGGTACTCCTCTACCTCCTCGCGGAGGTCCTGATACTGGAGGGCGGTCTCGCGCTCGTCGGCGAGCTGGTCGAGCCGCTCCTGCTTCTCGCCGATGCGGAGGTCCGCCTCGCCGATCCGGTCTTCGACCGTGTCCAGCTCCTCGTAGGCGGCCTCCTTCTTCTCGTCGAACTCGGCGACGCCCGCGATCTCGTCGACGATCCCCCGCCGCTGGTAGGGGGTCATGTTGATGATCTCGGTCACGTCGCCCTGCATCACCACGTTGTACCCCTCCGGCGTCACGCCCGCCGCCGCGAGCAGGTCCTGGACGTCCGAGAGGTTCACCGACCGGCCGTTGAGGTAGTAGTACGAGTAGTAGTTGTCCTCGGTCTCCTTCACGCGGCGCTTGATCGTGATCTCGGAGACGTCGCCGACGTTCTCGGTGCCGGCCGCGGAGACGACCTGCGACCGGTCGAGCGTGCCGTCCTCGTTGGAGAGCACGACCGTGACGGACGCCTCGTTCGGCCCCCCGGACTCCTCGCCGTCGTCGTGGCCGGGGTTGTAGATGAGGTCGGTGAGCTTCTTCGCGCGGATCCCGCGGGTGCGCGCCAGCCCGAGCGCGAACAACACCCCGTCGATGATGTTCGACTTCCCGGAGCCGTTCGGGCCGGTGACGACCGTGAAGTCCTCGTAAAAGGGGATCCTCGTCGTCCGCCCGAAGCTCTTGAACCCGTCCAGAACGACTTCAGTGATGTGCATGTGGTCGGAGGCGACCGCTTACGCGACGATGATGTCGTCGCCCTCGCTCGACTCGCCGTCGTCGTCGCCGTCCGCCGCCTCGCCCTCGTCGGCGCGCGACTCGGCGTCCGGGGTCGTCGCCGACTGCTCGGGCACGATGACGTCGTCCCCGTCGTCCGACGCCGCCGCGTCGTCCGCGGACGCCCCGTCGGACGACTCCTCGACGGACTCGAAGACGTCGACGTGGTCGTCGGAGTGGGTCGTCCGCTCGCCGCCGGAGACCTGCTCGGCCGCGTCGTCGGTCGCCGGCTCGGCGGCGGCTTCCGTCGCGGCGCTCTCGGAGCCGGCCTCCGCGCCGGCCGCGTCCGCCTCCACCGGGACCGAGCGCTCGTCTTCCAGCTGTCGGACGCGCTCTTTCATCTCGACGAGCTCTTCGGTGAGCCCGTTGACCGCCGCCTGTAGCTCCGCGACCTGCCGTTCGAGGTCCTCGACGCGGTTACTCATTATACACACGCATGCTCGCGCGACGCGTATAAATCTGCGTCAGACACACGTGTGATCAGATCGCACGATTCGGGGCGTCGCCCCCGACGTTTCGGCGGTGTGAAACGTGTCAGACGGCGGGGGAAGATACTTGTACCGACCGCGAATATCCGTCGGTATGAGCAAGATCACCTTCCGGGCGGACGACGGGCTCGTCGACCGGCTGGAAGCGTGTGACGCCTCGAAGAGCGAGGTGATGCGGGAGGCCCTCCGGACGTACCTCGACGGGGAGGAGGCGGCGTCCGACGCGCCGACCGGCGGCGTCGACGACGCCCTCGCGGACCTCGTGGACGAACTGATCGCGGAGCGACTCGACGCCGCGCTCGACGAGCGCCTCGGGCCCCCGGCCGGTGCCGCGGTGCCGCGGTCGGCTCCGGGTAACGCCGGCGACATCAACGTGAACGTCACGCTCGACGTGCCGAACGCGGGACCGGACGAAAGCGAGGAGGAGGTTAGTGTGACGCGTGAGACGGCTGACGACGCGGAGCCGACGGCGCGTAAGACGGACGAGAGTCCGACGGGCGAGAGCCCGAGAGCGACGCCGCGCGAGAACGTCTGCGGCGGGTGCGGCGAGAACGTGCCGTCGGACCACGTGTACTGCCCGAACTGCGGGGAGAAACAGTCGCATAGGGCGTTCTGCGAGTGCGGCGACGAACTGCGGACGGACTGGTCGTTCTGCCCCGGCTGCGGCCGCCGGACCCCGGCCGCGGACGTGCTGAAGGATCGGTAGCCGGACGCGGCGTCATACGCGGCGGACCGCTCGTTTCGGCGAGTGTCTTACATCCGGCGGTAATTTTATATGCCCAGCCTCGGTTAGTTGAGCCGCGTAAGACGGTCGTCTTACAGACGGCGTCCGGGGCGGGTCGAAATCCCGCGTTCGGGCGGTCACGTGCTGTAAGACACACGCGTCGCGTGATCGCCGTCTTACCGGGGGAATACCAATGGAGCGTGTGACACTACGAATCCCGAAACAGCAGATCGACGAGGTCGAACAGATGGTGGAGACGGGCGAGTTCCCGAACCGGAGCGAGGCGATCCGGTCGGCCGTCCGCGACATGTTGAACGAACAGGACGGCGAGCGCGACGAGCGCGGCCGCAACCGCAACTGGGCCAAGGTGTGAACTGATGCAAGATCTCGTTCAGGACGCCCTCGACAACGCGGAAGCGGAGAAGCGCGACATGGACGTCGACATGGACGACGACGAGTTCGGGGACCCCCGGATCGTCATCGTCGGTGCCGGCGGTGCCGGCAACAACACGGTCAACCGCCTGTACAACATCGGCGTCGACGGCGCGGACACCGTCGCCATCAACACGGACAAACAGCACCTCAAGATGATCGAGGCCGACACCAAGATCCTCGTGGGCAAGTCGCTCACGCAGGGGCTCGGTGCCGGCGGCGACCCCAAGATGGGCGAGCGCGCGACCGAGATGGCTCAGGGGACGATCAAGGAGGTGCTCGGCGACGCCGACCTCGTCTTCGTCACCGCCGGGATGGGCGGCGGCACCGGGACCGGCGCGGCCCCGGTCGTCTCGAAGATCGCCAAAGAGCAGGGAGCCATCGTCGTGGGCATGGTCTCGACGCCGTTCAACGTCGAGCGCGCCCGCACGGTGAAAGCCGAGGAGGGACTGGAGGACCTCCGCAACGAGGCCGACTCGATCATCGTCTTAGACAACAACCGGCTCCTCGATTACGTCCCGAACCTGCCGATCGGGAAGGCGTTCTCCGTGATGGACCAGATCATCGCGGAGACGGTGAAGGGGATCTCGGAGACGATCACCCAGCCGAGCCTGATCAACCTCGACTACGCGGACATGTCGACGATCATGAACCAGGGCGGCGTGGCGGTCATGCTCGTCGGCGAGACCCAAGACAAGAACAAGACCCAAGAGGTGGTCAACGACGCGATGAACCACCCGCTCTTGGACGTCGACTACCGCGGAGCCTCCGGCGGCCTCGTCCACATCACGGGCGGCCCGGACCTCACGCTGAAGGAGGCCGAGGGGATCGCGAACAACATCACCGAGCGGCTGGAGGCGAGCGCCAACGTGATCTGGGGCGCTCGCATTCAGGAGGAGTACAAGGGCAAGGTGCGCGTCATGGCGATCATGACGGGCGTCCAGAGCGCGCAGGTGCTCGGCCCCTCCACCCAGAAGCAGGCCGACAAGTCGCGCGCCGCGGTCAACGGCGAGGACCTCGGCGACTCCCGCCAGCGTGCGGCCGAGGCGAACGAGGCCGCGAACCCCGGCGGCAACAGGGGCGACGCGGCGGTCTCGGGCGGCACCGAGCGCAGCGCGTGGGAGTCCGACGGCGGCAACGAGCCCGTCGAGAAGAACAACGGCCTCGACGTCATTCGCTGAATCCCCGGATCACCGACGGCAAAACGCCGTTTCGACGCGGTCCGCGGTCCGTTTTTTCCAGCCAGTTCGGTCAGACGGCCTCGATCGACTCCAGCAGCCGGCACTTCCGGCAGACGTCGCGGCTCGTCTGCGAGCCGCAGCGCTCGCACTCGCGGAGGGCGGGCGAGTCGTGGGCGTCGCTCCCGTCGTCGTCCGTGCCGTCGCCGCGGTACGCCTCGGCGGCGAGCGCGGACAGCTCCTCGTAGCCGGCCATGATCGAGTGGCGCGCGCCGGGGTGGTTCTCTTCGAGGGCGTGGATCGTCGACTGGATCTCGCCGCGGTACGCCTCCTCGGCGTGCGGGCACTCGGCCATGTGCGTGGGGAGGTCGCGGACGTGACAGTACAAGGCGATCTCCTTTTCGGGCACGTCGCGGAGCGGCTTCGCGCGCGGGACGAACGCGTCGGTGGCCTCCCGCTCCTCGAAGGGGCCGAGCGAGGCGTCGAAGTGTTTCGCCACCTGTCGCACGTCGCCTTCGAGGAAGTTCATCAGCGCGGTCTGGGCCTCGTCGTCGAGGTTGTGACCGGTGAGCAGCTTGTCGGCGTCGAACTCGGCGGCGTATTTTTCGAGGAGGTCCCGGCGGAACACGCCGCAGTACGCGCAGGCGGCCATGTTCTCGGGGTCGTCCTCGACGACGTCGTCCATCCGGACGCCGAACTCCTCCTCGTAGGAGACGAGTTCGTGACGCATCGAGAGGTCGTCCGCGAGTTCGACGCAGGCGTCGACGCTCTCGTCGCGGTACCCCTCGATCCCCTCGTGGATGGTGAGGGCGAGCATCTCCACGCGGGGGTCGCGCCCGAACACGTCGTCGAGGATCTGCGTCAGGGCGACGCTGTCTTTCCCGCCGGAGAGCCCGATCACCCAGCGGTCGGGGTCGTCCGGGGTCGCGTCCGGGTCGAGGAGCCCGTCCTCGCGGACCCGACGCTTCACGCGCTTCTCGACCGACTCCCGGAGGTGGTGGCCACAGAGGTGCGCCCCGGAGTAGGCGGCGTGGTGGACGGCGTCGCTCCCGCACTTGTCGCACTCCATCGGTGTCGGGTTGCGGTCGCGCGGGGATACCCGTTTCGGGCCGAGATGAGTGCGTACGAACAGTAGTTGGGAGCGGCAAAGCTGATACCGGTGTAAACGCGGTTGAACCAGCGATTACCCTGCGATACGTGACTGTGTCCTCGAACAGGACCGCGGAAGCCCCAGACGCTCGCTACGACGAAATCCACGTTGTGACCGACACCGCCGAAGCCCCAGCCGGGAGGACTCGATGCGCTCGCTGCGGTCCTCAGTCGCTCGTTTCACTCGCTCCTTGCGGTCCTTGCGTCTCGCGTCTTCGTCCTCCCGGCTGCCCCTTCGAGTCCCGCCCCGCACAGCACCTCGCACCTCCCCAGCCTCGTCGCTGGCACCCTCCGCTTCGCTCCGGGGCCAGCGACTCCCTCGCGCGTGCTGCTCACGGTCGCCGCGGGCGACCGCTCGCAGGCACGCGCCGTCGAGACCGCGTGGAGCGATGTAAGACACCGACAACCTGGGGCGCGTTGTCACCGGTTCCGACACCGGTTTGTCGCCGGCCCGCCGCGGATCGCCGTGAGCGATTCCCCGACCGGGGTCGACCGCGACCCGGACCCGCGACCCCTGCGCGAGGACCCGCCGGCCGAGAGCCGCCGGACGCGGCTCTGGCGCTACGGGTTCAACCTCCTGCCCGCGTACCGCGGCACGGGGGCGCGCGTCGACCACATCGCCGCCGACTGGCGCTACGTCCGAATCCGACTGCCGCTGAACTGGCGCACCCGGAACGCGGTCGGGACGATATTCGGCGGCAGCATCTACGGCGCGATCGACCCGGTGTACATGATGATGCTCCGCCGGGTCCTCGGCGACCGGTACACCGTGTGGGACAAGTCAGCCGCGCTGGAGTTCATCGAACCCGGCCGCGACACGCTGTACGCCGAGTTCGAGCTCCCGACGACCGAGACGGAGACCCTCCGCGAGACGCTCGACCCCGGCGAGTCGACCGACCGCGAGTACCTCGTCTCGCTCGTCGACGCCGAGGGAACCGTCCACGCGGCCTGCGAGAAGACGCTGTACGTGCGCCGCGACGAGTGAGCCGGGCGCGTTCGTCAGGCTCCGGGACAGTCAGTCGTCCGCGACCTGACGGACCGAGTCGAGCGGCGACACCGAGATTAGCAGCCGGTCGTCCGCCGTCGCGCTCACCATCTTGGACTCGGCGAACCGGCTGCCGTCGGCCCTGACTCCCGTGCTGGTCCCGGTCCACCGCTCCCCGCCCGTCACGGCCGGAATGACGTTCGTCTCGAGGTGTTCGACCGCCGAGTCGGGGTGGAGGCGCTGCCACGGTTCGCCCTCCAACTCCTCTGGGTCGTACCCGTACAGCGCGCCGTACTCGTCGCCGACGAACTCGAAGGTGCCGTCGGGAGCCACCGTACAGATCCCGTCGAGCGTCACGGCCGCCGCGGTCGGGCCGTCGACGCCCTCGGTCCCGAAGCCGCCGCCCTCCCCGGCGGCGACCCGCTTGACGCGGCGCAACAGCGCGGTGTAGCCGTCCGCGCCGCCCCGCTTCGAGACGTAGTCGCTGACGCCGGCGCGGACCATCTCGGTCGCGATGTCGGCCGGACCGGTCGCGGAGAACAGGAGGAACGGGAGGTCCGGGTCGACCTCGCGGGCCGCGGAGAGCAGTTCGACGCCGGTCAGGCGCGGCATGTCGTAGTCGCTGACGACGCAGTCGAACGACTCGCGTTCGATGCGACGGAGCGCGTCTTCGGGGCGCGTTTCGACGGCGGTCTCGCAGTCGAGGTCGTCGTCGCGTTCGAGGCGCGTCGCGACGAGCCGCGCGAGTCCGGGCTCGTCGTCGACGCACAGGACGCGGTGCGTCTCGCTGGTCATGGGCACCGTCCGAGGAGGCCGTTTATATTCGTGTCCGCCCGATCTTCAGCGATGAGAACCGGACGGGTCGGGGGTTGAAAGAGCGGGAACGGCGATCCGACCGGGAGTTCTACGCCGCCGCGCCCGCCGCGAGCGCCTCCTCGACCGTCTCGACGAAGCGGTCGGGGTGTTCGACGTGCGGGAGCAGGCGCGCCCGGTCGAAGACGACGAGGCGCGCGTCGGCGGCGTCGGCGAGTTCGCGCCCGTCGGTGAGCGGGCTCACCGTCGCCTCGCGACCCCAGACGATGGTCGGCGGGACGTCCAACTCGGCGAGCGCGGCGGCGAGGTCGACCTCGCTGTTCAGGCTCCCCGAGACGAACGATGCGGGCGCGAACCGCGCGTTCTCGACGTGGGTCGTGCGCCACTCGTAGTCGGTCCACTCCGCGCTCGGGTTCGCGGGGTCGTCGTAGCCGTGGTCCGCGTTGAAGTAGCGGATCGACGGCTTCGACGTGATGCCGTTGAACAGCGCCTGCCCGACGAGCGGGGCGCGCAGCAGTTCGCGCAGCCACCCCTTCGCCGGACTCGGTCCCGCGGTCGCGGTCGGACAGACCGCGAGGAACCCGCGCAGGTCGACGCCGCCCTCCGCGTCGCCGCCGTCCACGGCCGCGACCGCGTACGCCGCCGACAGCGAGGAGGCGACGACCGCCGGCTCGTCGAACTCGGCGAGGAAGTCGTGGACGAAGTCCTCGTACAGCGCCGCCGAGTACCGCAGCGGCGGCCGGTCGGAGCGGCCGTACCCCGGGAAGTCGGGCGCGACGACGTGGTAGTTGGCGGCCAACTCGCCGAACACCGCGCGCCACTCGCCGGAGGAACCGGCGGCGTTGATCCCGTGGAGTAAGACGAGGTCCGGGTCGTCCGGGTCGCCCGCCTCGGTGTACGCGACGTCCATCCCGCGCCAGCGGAAGGTCCGGTCGTCGCCGTCGAGCGGGGGTTCCAGTTCGCCCTCGTACCGGAGGCCGGTGTTGAGCGCGGCGAGCGCGCCGACGCCGAGGACGGCGCTGCCGAGGAGGTTCCTGAGCTTCATGGAAAACTGTTGGTTCGCTGGCGACTTATACCCGTGGGACGCGGTCGGGCTCGGAGCGCGGAGCGCCGCGGCGACCCGGGTCAGTCGTCGCGCTCCCGGCGGCCCGTCTCCTCCACGCAGTCCGCGATCGGGCCCACGATCGCCTCGGCGACCGCGTACGGGTCCGTCTCCCGGTCGCGGACGCGCTCGGCGAGCCGGTCGATCCCGCCGCGGCGCTCGATCTCGTCGGTCGCGAGCGCGCCCACGTCCGCCCGCACGAGGGTGCGGATCTCCTCGGCGTACCGACGCCGCTCGGTGGCCGCGATCTCGCCCGACTCCCGGAGGTACGCCGCGTGCGCGTCGAACGTCTCGATCAGCGTCGCGACCCCATCACCGGTGTTCGCGACGGTCTCTAACACCTCCGGCGTCCACGACTCGCCGTCCTCGTCGTCCGCGACGCCCGCGGCGTCCCCCGCCTCGCCAGCCGAACTCCCCGCGCGACCGGCGTCGCGGCGGCCCGCCCCGGAGCCGCCCGCGCCCGTCGAGGCCATCGAGGCCGCGCCGTGGTGGCCGGCGTCGCGGCCGGTCGTCCCGCCCTCGCGGCGGTGGACCATCTCCTCCAGCTCGGCGACGGTCCGCTGTGCGCCGTCCATGTCGGCCTTGTTGACGACGAACACGTCGCCGATCTCCAGGATGCCGGCCTTCAGCGTCTGTACGTCGTCGCCGGAGCCGGGCTGGACCAGCACCGCGACCGTGTCGGCCGTGCGGACCACGTCGACCTCGTTCTGTCCGGCCCCGACGGTCTCTAAGATCACCACGTCCTTCCCGAAGGCGTCGAGCGCCTTCACGGCGTCAGCGGTCGCGGTCGAGAGACCGCCGAGCTGGCCGCGCGCGCTCATCGACCGGAAGAACACGTCCATGTCGCCGACGTTCGACCCCATCCGGATCCGGTCGCCGAGGACGGCCCCGCCGGTGTACGGCGAGGAGGGGTCGACCGCGATCACGCCGACGGTGTCGCCACGGTCGCGGTAGGCGGCCGCCAGCTTGTCGACCAGCGTCGACTTCCCCGCTCCCGGCGAGCCGGTGATCCCGACGACGTCCGCGCCGCCGGTGTGTTCGTGGAGCGCGGAGACGATCGCGCGGTACCCGGGCGTGCGGTTCTCTATCTTCGTGATCACGCGGGCGAGCGCGCGGTGGCTCCCGTCGAGCAGGTCGTCGACGAGGGCGGCGTCGGCCGCCGAGAGCGTCGGCGCGTCCCCGAGCGCGGGTTCGTCCGACCCGTCCATCTACGCGCGCTCCGGGACGTTGTTCCGGATGAACTCGATCGTCTCCTCCATCGGCGTCCCGGGTCCGAACACCTCTGCGACGCCCAGTTCCTTCAGGTCGGCCTCGTCCTCGTCCGGGATGATCCCGCCGACCAGAACGAGCGTGTCGTCGAACGCGTCGTACTGCTTGAGCCCCTCGATGACCTTCGGGACGAGCGTGTTGTGCGCCCCGGAGAGGATCGAGATGCCGAGCACGTCGACGTCCTCTTGCACCGCCGCCTGAACGATGTCGTCCGGCGCGCGGTGGAGCCCGGAGTAGACGACCTCGAAGCCGGCGTCGCGGAACGCCCGCGCGATCACGTGTGCGCCCCGATCGTGGCCGTCGAGGCCGACCTTCGCGACCAGACACCGGACGGCCCGTTCCTGCTGTTCGGCGCTCATGCCCCACTCTGTGTCGCGTGTCCGCTTGATTCTAACGGACGATGGGGAAGGTTCGGGCGGGAGCGCCGCGGTCGCCGGACCCCCTCCGCGGCCGACGCCGGGACCGACGCGTTGAACGCGCGGGCGACCGTAGTCGGCCCGATGAGCGCCGACCGCGACGACGCCGGCACCGCCGCGAGCGACGACGCCGACCGACTCCCCGCGGGGACGCGCGTCGGCCGCGCCGCGCTCCGGGTCGCGGACCTCGACGAGACGGCCGCGTTCTACCGGGACGTGGTCGGCCTCGCGGTCCTCGACCGCACCGCCGAGCGCGCGACGCTCGGGGTCGACGGAACCCCGCTGCTCGTCCTGAGACGCGACGCCGACCGCCCGGCGCGGAGCCGGACCGACGCCGGTCTCTTCCACGCCGCGTTCCGGGTCCCGTCTCGCGCGGCGCTCGGCGAGGCGCTGGGGCGCGTGCGGGAGCGGTGGCGGCTCGACGGTGCCTCGGACCACCTCGTCAGCGAGGCGCTGTACCTCGACGACCCCGAGGGCAACGGCGTGGAGATATACCGCGACCGCCCCCGCGAGGAGTGGCCGGTCGACGAGGGCGGCGGGGTGCGGATGGGGACCGAACCGCCCGACGTCGAGGGGGTCGTCGCGGCCGCAGGCGGCGGAGCGGAGGCGGGCGAGGCCGCCTCCGCGGACCCCGTCGACCGCGCACCCCCCGGCACCGACGTGGGTCACGTCCACCTCGAAGTGACTTCGCTGTCGGCGTTCGAGGCGGTCTACGTCGACGGACTCGGCTTCGAGGTCGGGACGAGCGGCCCGGACGTGCGGTTCGTCGCGGCCGGCGGCTACCACCATCACCTCGGCGCGAACACGTGGCGGGGGCGGACCGACCCGGCCGCGGGGCGCGGGCTCGCGTGGTTCGAGGTGGTCGTCCCCGACGAGGGCGCGCTGGGCGCGGTGCGAGCCCGACTCGACGCGGTCGCGGGCGAGAGCGAGATCGGATTCACCGTCGACGAGCGCGACGACGGGATCGCGGTCACCGACGCCGACGGGATCGAGGTCCGGGTCCGGACGGAGTAGCTGACCGCCGCGGGCGTTCTCGGAGCGCCCCGAGCGACGGGACCGTCACCCGACGATCGTCCGGAGCGTCGACTCGGTCAGCAGCGAGGTGACGCCCAGCGCCTCAGTCGTCATCCAGCCGATGAAGGCGAGGTACATCGCGAGGAAGACGTACCCCTCCTCGGTGGTGATCTCGAAGTCCGTCGCGGCCATCACCACCACGACGAGGGTAGTGTAAAACAGGAACAAGAGGAGGGGCACGGAGGTGAGGAAGCCGATCGAGACACCACCGGCGAGGATGACGCCGATTGGGAGCGCCGCAACGAGGTTGAACGTGTTCGTCCCGAAGACGTTCGCGACCGCCGCCCGCTTGTCGCCGGCCTCGCCCATCTTCACGCCGACGAGGAGGTCGGGGAAGGAACTCATCGCCGACAGCACCGTCACGGAGACGAGGAACGACGGCGCACCGAGCGCCTCGGAGATCTGTACCGTCATCGTGACCATCGACTCGACGCCGACGAGCACGACGACCAGCCCGGCCGCGAACAGCCCGGCCTGTTTCGGGAGGTTCGTCGATTCGGTCCGCTTCAGGTCCGACGCGCCGCTCTTGCCGCCGGCGAGGAGGATGACGTACACGCCGTACAACACCAGCAGGCCGACGCCCATCTGGGGGGTTATCCGCGCGATCTCCCGCCCGTCGGTCCCGAGGACGCCGATCGCGATCACGCCGAAGAGGGCGAGGACGGCGACCATGTAGAAGATGGCGTCGCGGTAGACGATCCCCTGCGTCGTCGTCGTGTCGCCGCTCGTGATGGAGACGGCGGCCGGGATGACCAAGATATTGAACACCGCCGTCCCGATGAGCGCGCCGGCACCGACGCCGAAGTCACCGAGGACGAGTACCGAGATGAGGATGATCGCGAGTTCGGGAAACGACGTCGCGGCCGCGACGATGAGTCCACCTTGGATGGCCTGCGAGACGCCGAAGTGGTCGCTGATCTTCGAGGTCGTCGACTCGATGACGTTCGCTCCCTTCCAGGTCAGCAGGAACCCGATCGCGCCCAACACGATCCACACGACGAGCGACTGGTCCCCGATCAGTTCCTGTAGTACCGTCACGTGTCGTTACTGCGTCCGGAGGCGATTATCGCTTCCGGAGTCAGGCGTCGGTTCGAGCGCCGAACCGGTCGTCGAAGACCGCGATCACGCGGCGCTCGATCTCGTCGCGGATCTCGCGGACGTCCTCGATCGGCCGCTCGCCGGGGTCGTCGAGGGCCCAGTCGTCGGTGTCGACGGTCTCTAACTCGAGCGTCGAACAGCCCATCGTCGCGACGAAGTCGGACTCGACGAGCGCCGCGTCGGAGATCGACCGCGGCGTCCGGCCGTTCGCGTCGAGACCGGCCTCCGAGAGCGCCTCGACGACGACGTCGTGAACGCTGTCGGCGGGGTCGGTCCCGCCGGTCCGGATCTCGACGCGGTCGCCGAGCCCGCGGCGGTCGCGCTCGCGCTCCGCGAACGCCGTCGCCATCTGGCTGCGGCCGGCGTTTCGGACGCACATGAACGTGAGCACGGTCGTTTCGTCGGTGTCCGTCTCGTCGGTGGCCGTCTCGTCGTCCGCGGTGTCAGTAGAGGTCATGTCGTGTGGGTGTCGCGTTCGCGGGTCGCGTCCGCCGCCGGATACCGCGCCGCCCGCGCTGCCGCCGTCTCAGTAGATCAGCTCGTCGTCGTTCTCGACCATGTACAGGGTCCGCGCCGCGATGTTGACCGCGTGGTCGGCGATCCGTTCGAGGTCGCGCACGGCGAGCAGCGCCTGCGACACCTCGTCGAGCGAGGCTTCGAGCGCCTCGTCGTCGGTCGCGCCGCCGTCCGCGTCGCCGTCGGCGTCCCGCGCCTCGGTGCGGGCGCGGTCGGCCTCCAACAGCTCGCGGACGACGGCCTCGCTCGCGCGGCGGCAGCGCTCGTCGAAGTCGTCGTTGCGGGCGGCGATGTCGCGGCAGGCGTCCGGGTCGCGGGCCGCGTAGGCGGCGACCGCGTCCGCCACCATCTCGCGGGCCGCCTCGCCGAGCCGGCGCACGTCCACCGCCGGGTGGACGCCGCCCTCGGGGCCACCGTAGTCCGCGAGGTTCGTCGCGAGGTCGGCGACCCGTTCGAGGTCCGTGATGATCTTGAAGGAGGCGGCGACGAGCCGCAGGTCGCCCGCCACGGGCTGTTGAAGCGCCAACAGCTCCGTACACTCGTCCTCCAGGGCGAGGTACGTCTCGTTGACCTCGTGGTCGCCCTCGATCACCGAGCGGGCGAGGTCGTCGTCGCCGGAGACCGCCGCCTCGACCGCGTCGTCGAGGCGGTCGCAGACGGTGTCGCCCATCCCGACCACGCCGTCCCGGAGGTCGTCGAGCCGCTCCCGGTAGTTCTCGCGGGGCATCTATCCGAACTTCCCCGTGATGTAGTCCTCAACGCGCTGCTCCTCGGGGTCCTCGAATATCTTCGCGGTGTCGTCGTACTCGACCAGTTCGCCGCCGGTGAGGAACACCGCCGTCCGGTCGGAGATCCGCGCCGCCTGCTGCATGTTGTGCGTGACGATGATGACGGTGTACTCCTCGGCCAGATCGTCGATCAGGTCCTCGATCTTCGAGGCCGCGACGGGGTCGAGCGCCGAGGTCGGCTCGTCCATCAAGATTACTTCCGGGTCGGGCGCGATGGCGCGGGCGATACAGAGCCGCTGTTGTTGCCCGCCCGACAGCTCCAGCCCCGAGGAGTGAAGCTGGTCTTTCACCTCGTCCCACAGGGCGGCCCCCTTCAGCGACTCCTCGACGCGGGCGTCGACGTCGCCGTCGAACCCCTGTATCTTCAGGCCGTACGCGACGTTGTCGCGGATCGACTTCGGGAACGGGTTCGGCTTCTGGAACACCATCCCGATCTTCCGACGCAGGGCGACCGGGTCGACGTCGGGGTCGTACACGTTCTTCCCGCCGAACTCCACGTCGCCCTCGACGCGGCAGATGTCGATCATGTCGTTCATCCGGTTGATCGTGCGGAGGAACGTCGACTTGCCGCAGCCGGAGGGCCCGATGAGCGCCGTCACGCGCTTTTCGGGGATCTCCATCGTCACGTCGTTTATCGCCTGTTCGTCGCCGTAGTAGACGTTCAGGTCCCGGGCGGCGACCGCGGTGCCGGCCTCGTTGATGGGCGCGCGGTCGTCGTTCGAGTCCGCCTGTACCTCCGTCGTGATCAGCGAGTCGTCCGATGTGGTGTTGCTCATTGTTAGCTCCCGCGCTCCGCGCGGTTCCGCAGTAGGATGGCCGTCCCGTTCATGCCGACGAGGATGATAAGCAGCGTGATAACGCCTGCGGCGACGACGCCGTACCGGAAGTCGGCCTGCGGGAACCCGGCCCACGTGTAGATCTGCATCGGCATGGCGCTGAACCGGCTGAAGAGGCTGCTCGGCGGGTTGAAGACGGTCGTCGCCGCGCCGATCATGATGAGCGGCGCGGTCTCACCGATCGCCCGACCGAGCGCGAGGATGGTCCCGGTGAGGATCCCCGGCATCGCCTCGGGCAGGACGACGTTCTTCGTCGTCTGCCAGCGCGTCGCTCCCATCGCGTCCGACCCCCGACGGAGGTCGTCCGGCACCGACCGGATCGCCTCCTGCGCGGAGATGATCGTGATCGGCAGGATGAGGAGCGAGAGCGTCAACGCGGCCGTTACCGCCGTCCCGATGCCGAGTCCGAGGAGGTTCGCGAACAGCCCCAGCCCGAGGAGTCCGTACACCACCGACGGGACCGCCGCGAGGTTCGCGATGTTGACCTGAAGGATCCGCGTCAGCGTGCCGATCGGTCCGGTCCCCGGCGTGTACTCTTCGAGGAAGACCGACGTGCCGACCCCGAGGAGGAACGACAGCACCGCGACGAGCGCGATGATTATCACCGAGCCGACGATGGCCGGATACAGGCCGGCGTTCGCGGGCGTCCGCGACGGTGCCTCCGTGACGAATCCGGGGTCGAGCCACGGGTCCGGCGCGGGGACGCCCCACGCCTCGACGACCAGCGCCCCGACGACGACGCCGCCGGCGATGAGGAACGGGAGCCCGAGTCCGACGACGCCCTCGCCCACGTCGACGACGCGGGAGACGTACACCGCCGTCGGCACGCCGGTCGTGACGAGGACGAGGAGGACGGTCGGTGCCGGCAGTCCCGTGCCGGCCGCCCAGAAGCCGCCGGCGGTCGCAACCGCGAGCGGGAGCCCGGCGGCGACCGCCGCGACGGTTCGACCGCTTCGGTCGGCGACGACGAGCCACCCGGCGACCGCGATCGGGATGGCGATCGTCCAGAGGTAGATGAGGAGGTCAGACGGGTACGTGGGGATCACGTCGCGGAGGAATACCGCGGCGATCAGCCCGAGGACCCCGACCGGAAGCGCGGCGGTCCGCGCCCGCGACGCTTCGCGGACCCGGCCGTACGCGTACAGCCCGACGGCGGGGAGGACGCCGAACGTGTACGCGAGGAACCAGACGAGTGAGTCGAACACCAGAAAGAGGGTGCCGACCGCGAGACCGAGCGCAGCGCCGCCGACGAGCCGACCGAGGAGGCCGAAGCCGACGGCCCCCGGCCGACCGCCGCTCCCGACGTACGCGAGGTACGCGGCGACCGGCGCGGCGACGACGAAGAGGTACGCGAGCTGCCAGTTGAGCCGCGGGATCGGCACGAGGAGCGTCTCTATCGCGGTGAAGACGACGGCGACGGCGACGAGGCCGCCGCCGAGCGCCCCGAGCGCTCGGCGCGTGACCTCGGGGTCGTCCGCGCTGTACAGGCAGAACGCGAGGAACGGGACGACGAGCGTGACGAAGTAGGTCAGCAGCCACTCGGGGCTGGCGTTCGCCAGGTCGAAGGCGTCGATCGCGACGTACACGAGGAGGACGCCGAGCGCGACGAGTCCGAACACGCTCGCGCCGAGCGAGAGGTACTCGAAGACGAGCCCGCGGACCCGGCTCACCTCGCCGAATCCGTCCGCGTTCGCGTTGTCGGTCGCCATCAGTACTCCTCCCGGTAGCGTTCCGCGATGATGTCGCTTATCACGTTCATTACGAGAGTCACTACGAACAGCGCGAGACCGAGCGCGAACATGGAGTTGTACGGGAGCGTGCCGCCGGTGAGGTCGCCGCCGGTGATCTGGACCATCGCGACGGTGATCGTCATTCCGGATTCCAAGAGGACGTCGGCGGGGTTGATGAACGGGATGCCGAACGCGGCCTCCCGGACCGCCGGCATCCGCGCCTGTGCGCCCATCGCGACGACGACGATCATCGTCTCGCCGACGGCGCGGGACACGGCGAGGATGTACGACGAGGCGATCCCGGAGATCGACGCCGGAACGACGATCCCGGTCGACACCTCGAACTTGGTCGCGCCGAGCCCGTAGCCGGCCTGCCGCAGTTCGTCGGGGACGGCGCTCATGGCGTCCTCGGAGATCGACGACACCATCGGGATGGTCATGATGCCGACCATGATCGAGGCCGACAGGGCGTTGAACGTGCTCATCTCGGGGAATATGGTGGCCTTCAGCACCGGCGTGATGTACACCAACGCGAAGTACCCGTACACCACGGTGGGCACACCGGCGAGGATCTCGAGTAGGGGTTTCAGTATCGATCGGGCGTTCGGCGTCGCGTACTCGCTGAGGTAGATGGCGGTCAGCGTTCCGATCGGCAGGGAGATGAACGCCGCCGTGACCGTCACCGTGATCGTCCCGATCAACAGCGGGACGATACCGAACGCCTGCCCGCCGCCGGCCGGGTTCGGACTCCAGTTGGTGCCGGTGAGGAATTCGGGTATCGGCGTCGCCCGGAAGAACACCACCGCGTCCGACAGGAGCGTGGCGAAGATCGCGGCCGTCGTGAGCAGGGTGATCACCGCGCACGCCGCGAACAGCCCGCCGTAAGTTCCCTCTTTCAGTCGTGTGAGTCCGCTCTGGCGGCTCAGATCGGGACTCTCTGTGCTGTCAGTCACGAACGGTGGGGTATCGCACGCAGTCGTAAATCAATACACCGGTTCATCGCGCCGGCTCAGCCCTGCGCCTGCTCGATCGCGTCTTCGAGGATCCCCATCTGCTCCTCCTGCGTCTCCTCGGTGGCCGGGACGTAGCCCACGTCGCCGGCCACGAGGTCCTCGTTGGTCGTCTGCTCGACGAAGTACCGGGCGAACTCCGCGATGTGTTCCTCGCCCAGCGACTCGATCGACGGGTAGGTGAAAAGCGGCCGAGAAAGCGGCGTGTACTCGCCGGAAGACGCCGTTTCGAGGCTCGGCTCGACGGGACCGTCGCCGTCGTCAATGCCCAGCGCCTTCAGCTGGTCGGGGTTCTGGAAGTAGTACGCGAACCCGAAGTAGCCGATTGCGTACTCGTCGCCGGCAACCCCCTGCGCGATCGTGTTGTCCTGTTCGGTCGCCTGGTAGTCGCTAGTGTGACCCTCCTCGCCGAGGATCGCCTCGATGAAGTAGTCGTACGTGCCGGAGGTGTCGGCCGCGCCGAACCGCTCGATCTCCTCGTTCGGGAACTCGTCGCGGACCTCGTCCCACGTCTCGGCGGCGTCGGACCGCCAGATCTGCGCGAGCTCATCGGTCGTGAGCGAGTCGATCCAGTCGGCGTCGGGGTTGACGACGACCGTGAGCGCGTCGGTGGCCGCGACGAGTTCGACGTACTCGACGCCGTTCTCCGCGCAGAGCTCCTCCTCTTCCGGCTGGATCGGGCGGCTCGCGTTGTTGAAGTCCGTGTCGCCCGTACAGAAGAAGTTCGAGAAGCCGCCGCCGGACCCGGTCGAGCTGATGTCGGGGTCGACGTCCGGATGCTGCGCGGCGAAGTCCTCCATGACCGCGCTCATCAGCGGGAACACCGTGCTCGATCCCGCGATGTTGATCGGGCCCGAGAGTTCGCCGTCGGAGCCGTCTCCGCCGTCGGAGCCGTCTCCGCCGTCCGAACTCTGGGTACAGCCCGCGAGTCCGAGCGCCCCCGCGCCGGCGAGCGCCGCGAGCGATTTCCGCCGGGTGATTCCCGTAGTGTCCGCGTCGTGGCTGGAAGCCATCACCTGTTCGTGGGCGAGTTCCGGTTAAGTAGTATGCTATGAGGAGTACGGGGTCGCGGGTACGGCAGGGTACGGCTACGTTTGGCTCGGTACGCTATATAGAGCTACATAGATTACCGGCCGTGGCCGGCGAGGCGAGCACGTCGGCGTCTCACCGCGTCGAACCCGACCGGGAACCGGCAGTGTTCAGATAAGCTGATTCCATGCGAAGGCGAACGATCTGAGCCACTCGTTTGCTGTTTCTGCTTTGGCGTTGCTAAAACAGTTTGAGAAACTGGTAGTTCTGCGTTTTATCTCACGAAAAACACGTTCGACGCTGTTTCGATTTCCATGTCGTTCGTATCTGAAATCGAGGCCGTGTTTGTCACAAGCTCGGTGGAGTGGAACCGCACCATCAACGAGAAAGATCGCGTCATCTACGTCGTGTTTGTCGCGGAGTTCCGTGAAGAACTGATCTGCGATCACGTTCGTTCTTGTTGGCTCAAGCTTTGTATGTAGCAAATCGTTTGACTGAGGATCGACAGCAGCGTACAGCCAGTATTGTTCATCATCGAGCTGAATCACAGTCTCGTCAACCGCAACGTGATTCGGGCTCCGACCAGCTTCCGGCTGTAGATCGGCTTTGTGTACCCAGTTATGAACGGTGGATCGAACTCGATCAACACCAAATACCTCAAGAAATGAAACAGTATTCGAAAGCGACAGTCCAGACAAATGGAGCTGAATACTGAGCTTCATCAACAGTTTCGGTGTTGCCTCTCGCTCCACAGACTCTAAGTTGATCTCGTCTAAACAGCCGCTGAGGCGGTCGTTTTCGGGCATAGATCACTTTGAAAACGCACCGCCTCACCTTTCAAACCTTATCTGAACACCGCCCCGGGAACCGGGACGTGGTTTTAAGTCCCCGTACCGGGAGACACCGGACGAATGGTCCCTCCCACGACCGACGGGCCGCCGGCACCGACGACCTCCCGAGAGGAGGCGTGGGTGGCTCACGCGGCGCTGCTCGACGCCGCGCGGAACGCGACCGAGGACGCCGAGCCGTACCGCGGGCCGCTCGAATCGATCGAGCGCGGCGAGCCGCTCGACGGCGAGGGCGTCGCCGTGCTCCGCGACGCGCTCGTCGACTACCTCGGCGACGCGCCGGTCCGCGACCGCGCCCCCGGACGGGCGCTGTTGCGGCGCACCGACGACGCGGCGGACGCGCAGTCGCGGCGGGCCTGAGCCCCGAACGGCGTCGACACCGCGGCACGGAGCCGGAACGGTCCCGTTACGCCTCGACGGCCTCGATCAGCAGCTCCGCCACGTCGACGATCTCCACGTCGTCCTCGAAGTCTCCGGTCTTGCGACCGTCCTCGAACATCGTCGTACACATCGGGCAGGCGACGACGAACTTCTCTATCGCCGCGCCCGCGTCGGTGTCCTCGACCGCCTCGCGGAGCCGTTCCTCGCTCGGTTTCACCGCCTCGTCGTGTTCGGTCCAGAGCCCGCCGCCGCCCCCGCCGCAGCAGAACGAGTCGTCGCGCGAGCGCGGCATTTCGTACAGCTCCGCGCCCGTCGCGCGGATCAGCTCGCGGGGGGCCTCGTACTCGTCGTTGTACCGGCCGAGGTGACAGGGGTCGTGGTAGGTGACGGTGTAGTCGAGCTCGTCGCCCGACAGGTCGAGCCGGCCGTCGTCGACGAGCCCCTCGACGACCTGCGTCCAGTGGAACACGTCGACCTCTCCGTCCGGGTTCCACGGCTCCTCGCGGTCGAACGGCATCATCGGGTCGTCGGCGAACTCCGCGAAGTCGACCTCGGGGTACTCGTTTTTGATCGTGTTGTACGAGTGCGGGTCGGTACAGACGATATTCTCGAACTCGCAGTCCGCGAAGGTCTCGACGTGGTGCCCGGCGAGTTCGAGGTAGAGGAACTCCTCGCCGATCCGGCGGATGTCGTTGCCGTCCGTCTTCTCGTCGTCGAACAGGATGCCGAAGGACACGTCCGCCTCGTCGAACAGTCGGGCGAGCGCGCGGGCGACCTTCTTGTTTCGGTCGTCGAAGCTCGGGTAGTCGCCGACGTACCAGAGGTACTCGACCGACTCCTCGCGGGCGTCGGGCACGTCGACGGAGTCGTCCAGCTCGTCCGCCCAGTCGCCCCGAGCCGACTGCGACTCGCCGAAGGTGTTCCCCTTCCCCATCACGTCCTGAAACACGTCCTGGAGGTTCGAGTCGACCGCCCCCTCGTCGACGAGCTGGCGGTTCATCTTCGTGAAGGAGGTGAGGTGTTCGATGTCGACCGGGCAGGCGTCCATACACGCCATACAGGACATACACGACTCCATCGACTCGGCGTCGATCACGCCGCCCTCGTCGGCGACGATGGGGACGGTTCCGCCATCTGCGCTCGCGACCCCGCCGTCGGTCGCGATCGGGCCGTTCCCACCGCCCGCTCCGGCCACCGGATCGTCGCTGACGGACTCGCGGTACGCCTTCAGGTCGAGGATGACGTTCCGCGGGTCGAGGTTGCGGCCGACCGTGTCGGCGGGGCAGGCGTCGGTACAGCGGCCGCACTTCGTACAGGCGTCGCCGTCGAGCAGCTCCTTCCACGTGAAGTCCTCCAGCGACTCCGCGTTGGTGTGATCGAGGTCCGCGGGGACGTTCGGGAGCCGCGCGCCCGCCTTCTCGTCGCGGACGACGACGTTGGCGAACGAGGAGATCATGTGGAACGGCTTCGCGTACGGGATCCACGCGACGAACGCGAACGCCAGCAGCGAGTGGCTCCACCAGAGGACGCCGTAGACGGCCTCCGCGCCCGCCGCCGTGAGCCCCGCCGCCTGCAGCCCGGTGGCGAGCGCCATCCCGACGAAGCTCACCGTCTCGGTCGCCCGCCCCGGCTGGCCGACCATGCTCACGCCCTCGACGAGGAAGCCGCCGACGCCGAGCAGGAACAGGGTCCAGAGGAACGCGTCGTCCTCCAGCGAGGTGTGTTTGCCCCAGAGCCGCCCCTCGCGGCTCCGGTAGCGCCGGTAGCCGGCCATGCCGACGCCGACGACGAACAGCAGGCCGAACGCGTCGACGGCGAACTGGTAGGCCAGATAGAAGTCGCCGACCCAGAACGACTCGCCCGTGAGCGGGCGGTAGAGGTCGATGTCGATCCCGAGGATGGTCGTCGCGACGAGCAAGACGAGGAAGCCCCAGAGGACGAACGTGTGCATCACGCCGGCGTACAGGTCCCCGTCGAACTGGTTCTCGTTCGAGAGGACCGTCTTCGTCGCGGCGACGGCCCGACCGGGGAGGTTCGAGAGCCGATCGCGCGGGTCCGCGCTCCCGCGGGCGTACGCGGCAAAGCGCGCGTAGACGCCGTAGAGGAACACCAGGACCGCGACCGCGGCGAGCCAGTAGAACGCGGCCTTCCCGACCGGACCGACCGTCCAGAAGGTCTCGCGGGTGGCCGCCTGTAGGGGAGTCATGATCGATCACCGGGATACGGTCGGGTTAAAACTTGCCACAACGCGGAGTTCGTCGCTCGGCGTTCACGCGGTTTCGGGACGCCGCGCCGGCGACGGCGGTCGGCTCACGCGACCCGCAGGAGCGCGGCCGCGAGCAGGGCGGCCGCGAGCGCGAGCGCCGGGGCGTCGACGCGGCGGAACGCCAGCCGCGGGAGCGTCGGGTTCCACGCGAAACACCGGGCGACGAGCGCCGTTCCGAGGCGGTCGGCGCGCCCGAACGCCCGGTTTATCCCCGCGACGGCGACGATCCGCATCCGGTCGCGGAGCGGTCGCTCGCCGCCGCCGCGGGCCCGCATCGCCTCGCGCGCGGACAGCAGGTCTCGCTTCAGCAGGGGCAGGAACCGGAACACGAGGGCGACGCCGACCCCGAGGAACTGCCCCGGCTTTCCCGGGACCGTCCGCTGGACCGCCGCGCGCGACTCCCGGACCGGCGTCGAGCGGACGTACGCGGCCGCGACGACGAGTATCAGCAGGACGCGGTAGCTCGCCAGCCCGGTCGCGGCCGCGTCGCCGAGGTCGAACCACGGGTCGCCGGGGGTCGCGCCCGCGACGAGGGGCGCGACGAGCAGGAAGGGGAGCGCGAACCGATACGCCCAGAGGTCCCGCGGCCCGCCCCCGGCGAGCGCGAGGCAGCCGGCCGCCACGAGCGTGAGGACGGCGAGTCCGCGAGGGGCGGTGTACGCGTACGCGACGACCGCGAAGGCGACCTGAACGAGGAGCTTCGACCGGGGGTCGAGCCGGTGCGCGAACGCGTCGTCGGGGACGTACGAGAGGGTCACGGCGGCTCCGTCCGTCCCGGCGACGGGTCCTGCCCCGCCTCGAAGGCGGCCGGCACCCGCACGTCGAGGCCGGGGAGGTCGGCGACCGCGCGCTCTGGGGGCGCGTCGACGGCGACCCGCCCGTCGGCGAGGCCGACGACGCGGTCCGCGAGCGCGAGCACGTCGCGCAGGTCGTGGGTGACGACGACGACCCCGACGCCGTCGGCGCGGAGGTCGCGGAGCCGAGCCACGACGGACCGCCGTGCGGGCTCGTCGAGTCCGGTGAACGGCTCGTCGAGCACGAGGTGGTCCGGCTCCATCGCCAGCGCGCCCGCGATCGCGACGCGCTCGCGCTCGCCGCCCGACAGCGACGCGATCCGGTCGTCCCCGCGGCCTCGCATGTTCACGGCGTCGAGCGCGGCGTCGACGCGGCGGTCGATCTCGGCGCGGTCGAGTCCGAGGTTCTCCGGCCCGAACGCGACGTCGCCGCCGACGGTCGCTGAGACGATCTGGTCGCGGGGGTCCTGAAAGACCATGCCGACCGCGGTTCGGGCGGCGAGGGCGTCGTCCGCGACCGGGGTCCCGTTGACCGCGACCGCGCCCTCGTCGGGGTCGACGAGCCCGTTGAACGTCCGCACGAGCGTCGTCTTGCCGGAGCCGTTCGCGCCCGCGATCGCGACGAACTCGCCGTCGGGAAGCGACAGCGAGACGTCGTCGACGGCGACGACGCCGGAGTCGGGGTCGCCCTCCGCACCCGGGCCGCCGCCGCCGTACCGCACGGTGAGGCCGTCGACGTCGATCACGGCGTCAGGCCGCGGTGATCGCGTCGGACCGGACGATCCCGACCGCGGCGGCGATCTTCGCGGCCTCCGCCGGCAGGAACACCACCGCGCCCTGGAAGACCGCCTCGCCGAGCGCGAGGTCGAGCGAGAGGACCAGTCCGACCACGCCGAGCGCGTAGATGACGAGCGTGCCGACGACCGTCGCGGCGAGGAGCGTCGGAAGGCGGACGGCGTCGAGGTCCCGGAGCGCGAGGCCGCGGTGGACGATCCCGCCGACGAGCGCGGCCGCGATCGGGTACGACCAGAGGTAGCCCGCGCTGTCTCCGACGAGCGCGGCGAACCCGGCCGAGCCGCCGGCGAACACCGGCGCGCCGAGCGCGCCCGCGAGGAGGTAGAGGGCGAGCGCGAGGCCGCCCCACAAGGGGCCGAGGAAGATCCCGGCGAGGAAGACGCCGAGCACCTGTAGCGTCACCGGCGCGGGAGACAGCGGGAACGGGAACGATACGTACGCGAACGCCCCGACGAGCGCCGCGAACAGCGCGGCGCGCGCGAGGTTCGTCGCCGCCTCGTCGCCGACGAGGTCGACGGACTCTGTGTTCGTTGCCATACCTGAACGGACTCGTAAACTCACTTGAACGTAATGGTTTACGAGTCGGCCGGGTCGGTGCTGGCCCCGGATCGGCGGCCCCGGTACTACTCTGATAATCCACGGATAATAACGTTCATAGCCGCGCGACGTTCACGACGCGAGTATGCCCAAGATAAGCGTCGAGATCCCGGCGGAGCTGCTCGCCGACCTCGACGAACACGTCGGCGACGACGGGAAGTTCGTGAACCGAAGCGACGCGGTGCGCGCGTCGATCCGCAAGAACCTCGACCTGCTCGACGAGATCGACGCCCGCCACGACCGGCTCGACGACGACGCGTCGGCGACGGGGAGCGAGGCGACGGAGGACGCCGATGAGTAGCCGGGCCGGGGAGGCGAGCAGTCCCTTCCGGACCGACCCGCTGGACCGGTCGGCGGTCGCGGCGGTGGCGCTGATCACGCTGTTCACGGTGGCGCTGGCGACCTCGCAGCTCACCGCCGCGAAGGTGCTCGCCCTGCCGCTCCCGTTCGCGCTGCCGGTCGTCGGCCCGGAGATCACGCTGCCGGGGGCCGCGCTCGCGTACGCGCTGACCTTCCTCGCGTCGGACTGCTACGCGGAACTGTACGGGCGGCGCGCCACGCAGGTCGTCGTCAACGTGGCGTTCCTCGCGAACTTCCTCGTGCTGGCCCTGGTGTGGTCGACGCTCGCAGCTCCCGGGGTCGACCCCGAGGTGTCGGCCGCCTTCCAGACCGCGCTCGGCCCGGCGGCGAACGTCGTCGTCGGCAGCCTGCTGGCGTACGTCGTCAGCCAGAACTGGGACGTGTTCGTCTTCCACGCGATCCGCGACCGAACGGGCGAACGCATGCTGTGGCTCCGCAACCTCGCGTCGACGGCGACGAGTCAGGCGCTGGACACGGTGATCTTCGTCGGCGTCGCCTTCTACGCCGCCCCGATCCTGCTCGGCGTCGGGTCCCCGCTCCCCGGGAGCGTCCTCCTCGGGCTCGGTATCGGACAGTACCTCCTCAAGCTCGCGATCGCCGTGCTGGACACGCCGGTCGTCTACCTCGTCGTCGGAACGGTCCGGAACCGAACGCCGTAGCCGACTCGGCCGAGCGGCCGACGGACCGGGGTTCCACGAGCGCAAGAGACTTACCGCCCGCTCCCGTGTGAACCGTAAGCATGGATCTTCGCGTACAGGGGGACGTTCCCCCCGACCCGTTCCTCGGTGCCGCGGACCTCTTCGAGACCGAGCACTCCGTCGAATCGCCGGTCCGCGTCGTGGTCCGCGACGACCCCGACGAGCGGACCTGGGCCGGTCACTACGACGACCACCACGTCCTGAACGTCTCGCGGCGAGCCGCCACGAGCGCGATGGCGCGCGAACTGGCGATCCACGAGCTCGCGCACATGGCCCGCTACGAGGAGGGCCACCCCTCGCACCTCCAGTCGACCGAGGAGGCGCTGTACCTCGGGCTCTCCGGGGAGAAAGTCGAGCGCCGCAAGCTCGCGCACTGTTACCAGATCGCGAACCACATGAAAGACATCTACGCCGACGACATCACGCTCTCGGTCGCGCCCGCCGACAAGCTCCTCGGGTTCCTCGAATCGACGCTGGCGGCCGCCGTCGCGGACCGGCCCGACGTGTCGCGCACCGGCTCGCCGCCGGTGACGGCCGGGGCCGACCCGGAGATCACGGCCGTCAACGCCGCGTTCGCGCTGGCGCTGGTCGAGCGACACGACATCGCCGGCCCCGACCACCGGATCTACGACCTCGCGCGGGCGGCCGGCAGCGACACCGACGCCGTCGACGTGGAGGCGTTCAAAGAGCGGTTCCTCGACCTCGGCCACGACCCCTCCGAGAGCGACTACCGGAAGGCGCTCGTCGCGGCGGCCCGCGCATACGCCGTTTAAACAGAAATCCGACCGCGGTGGCGCGCGCCTCCGAGCGGCCGCCGGGGGCGGCCGCGAGGAGCGCGTGCGAGGGACGCGGCGACCGAAGCGAAGCGAAGGGAGCCGCGAGGCTGGGGAGGTATGAGGTGCTGTGCGGAGCGGTGCGGGGCGGGGTTCGAAGGGGCAGTCGCAAGGCGGACGGAGGCGTTCACGAGAGCGAAGCTCTCGTGAGCCAATCAGAACGCGAAGCGTTCTGATGACGACGCAAGCACCGCAGGAACGAGCGGAGCGAGTGACGAGGAGCGCAGCGAGCGTGCGCCCGCCTCGCGGCCGGGGCTTCAGCGGTCGTGTTCGGATCGGTGACTGCGTATCGCCGAGCGGCCGGGGCTTCGGCGGTCGTGTTCGGATCGGTGACTGCGTATCGCCGAGCGGCCGGGGCTTCGGTGGGTAATAAACGGCCGACAGACCCCTCGAAAGGACCAGCAGCTACGTCCTACTCCGCGTCGCCGCCGGCGGACTCGCCGTCGGCCTCCGCGACCGCGTTCTCGTCGACGGCGTCGGCCGCCTCGACCGGAGTGGTCGAGTCGTCCGCCGCGCCCGCCCCGTCGAGGACGGTCACGCGGGCGGACATGATCCGCGTGTTGTCGACGCGCTCGATGCGGATCCGGATGCCGTCGAACTCGATCTCCTCGCCCTCCTGAACGAGCCGCCCGGCGCGGTTGAACACGAAGCCGGCGAGCGTCTCGAACTCCTCGCCCTCCGGGAGGTCGATCCCGAGGATCTCGTTGACCTCGTCGATGTTCACCTCGCCCTGGACGACCGCGACGTTGTCCTCGACGAACTCCACGGGGGCCTCCTCGTCGCCCTCTAAGATTTCGCCGACGATCTCTTCGACCATGTCCTCGAGGGTGATGATCCCCTCGGTGGTGCCGAACTCGTCGATGACCGTCACCATCTGGAGGCGGTTGTCCTGCATCTCCGCGAGCAGCTCGTCGGCGTTCTTCGACTCGGGGACGTGGAGCGTGGGCTTGACGACGCGCTCCAGGGAGGGCGTCCCCTCGGAGTAGCGCAGTTCGCGGACCAGATCGCGGACGGTGACCACGCCGATGATGTTGTCGAGGTTCCCCTCGTAGACGGGGACGCGCTCGTGGTCGGCCTGGATACACGTCTCGATCGCCTCCTCGACGGAGTCCTCCTTGGCGACGGCGGTGACGTCGAGCCGCGGCGTCATCACCTCCTTGGCGATGGTGTTGTTGAACCGGAAGATGCGGTCGAGCATCTCCCGTTCCTCCTCCTCGATGACGCCCTCCCGTTCGCCGGTCTCGATGATGTCCTGGATCTCGTCGCGGGTGACGTACGTCGACTCGATGGCCGCGGAGCCGCCGATGAGGGCGTTGACCCCCTTGACGATGTAGTCGAAGAGGACGACGAGCGGGTACAGCGCGTACTCGGAGAGCTTCAGCGGGCGGGCGATCCGGAGCGCCCACGACTCGGTGTTCTCGACGGCGTACGACTTCGGCGCGCTCTCGCCGAAGATCAACACGAGCGTCGTGATCCCGAACGTCGTCGCCAGCACGGACTGCCCGCGCGAGAGGTAGATCCCGAACAGCGCGGTCGCGATGGAGGTCATCGCCACGTTGACGATGTTGTTGCCGACGAGGATCGTCACCAGCAGGCGGTGAGGGTTCTGTTTCATGTCGCGGATCGTCTCCGCGCCCGTCACTCCCTCGTCGACGAGGCTGTCGATGCGGTGTTGCGGCAGCGAGAACATCGCGATCTCGGACGAGGAGAAGAACGCCGAGAGGCCGACCAAAAGCAGGATCGCGACGACCCCGAGGGCGGTCACGACGCCGTCACCCGGCATCGGTATCTGGAGGACGTCGACCACCGCTGCGCTAGACGACAAGCCCATATTCGTTTGTCATCCGTCGCCCCGCGATTAAAGCGTTCCCTTCGGCTACCCTCACCCGAGGGTGCCGCTGCCGACACGATTACCCGTCTCGCGGGCGAATCGAGGCGCATGAGCGAGCCACAGATCACCCTGTACCGGCTCCAGGCGTGTCCGTTCTGCGAGCGCGTGGTCCGGACGCTGAACGAGCTGGACCTCGAGTACCGCTCCCGATACGTCGAGCCGATGCACTCCGAGCGCGACGTCGTCAAGCGCGTCTCCGGCGCGCGGAGCGTCCCCGCGATCGTCGACCGGGAGACCGGCGTCACGATGTCGGAGAGCGCGAACATCGTGGAGTACCTGAACGGGACGTACGGCGAGGGAGGTGCCTGAGATGGTCGACTTCGACGTCGTCTCCCTGCCGGAGACCGACCACGTCGCCGAGGGCGAGGTCGCGCCCGACTTCACCCGCCCGCTCGTGAACGACGAGTACTGGGAGGACCGCGCGCTCGCCGACGCCGTCGACGGGCCGACGCTCCTGCTCTTCCACCCGATGGACGGTGCCTTTCAGGGGACGTACCTCTACAACACCGTCGACGACCACGGCTGGGCCGCCGACGTGGACGTCCTCGGGGTCTCCATCTCGACGCCGTACGCTCACAAGCGCCTGCTCGCCGACCGCGGCGACGGCGTCCGGGTCTTTTCCGACCCGGGCGCGGGCGTCATCGAGGAGTACGGGCTCGCCCACGACATCGACGGCATGACCGGTATCACGGAGAGCCGGCCGGCCGTGTTCCTCCTCGACGCCGACCGCACCGTCGAGTACGCGTGGGTCGCGGACGAACACCCCGCGTTCCCCGACGCCGAGGCGATCGACGACGCGGTCGCCGACCTCGTCGACTGAGCGGCCGAACGCTGCCGGTCGGTCCGGATATCGCACACGCGTCACCCTTTTTCAACTCCGCGACGAACGGACGCGCGTGACCGCCGACACGAGCGACGACCGGCCGGATCGAACCGAGGCGCTGCGCGCGGCGGCGACCGCCGTCGAGCGCGGCGACCTCGTCGTGTACCCGACCGAGACGGTGTACGGGCTGGGCGCTGACGCGCTCGACGCCGCCGCCGTCGAACGCGTCTTCGAACTGAAGGGGCGGGACCGAGACGATCCCCTCTCGCTCGGCGTCGCGAGCGTGGACGACGCGCTCCGGTACACCCGACCGACCGAGTTGGCCGTCGCGTTCGCCCGGGCGTTCCTCCCCGGGCCGGTGACCGTCGTCGTCGAACGCGACGACCGGGTGCCGGACGCGCTCACCGCCGGCCGCGACCGCGTCGGGATCCGCGTGCCGGACCACGACATCGCGCGGGCGCTGCTCGCCGAGACCGGCCCGCTCACCGCGACGAGCGCCAACGTCTCCGGGACGGGCAGCGTCACGCGTCTCGACGGACTCGACGGCCGGATCCGAGAGGGGGCCGCCGCCGTGATCGACGGGGGCGAGACGCCCGGCACCGAGAGCACGGTCGTCGACCCCGAGGCCGGGGAGATCCACCGCCGCGGCGCGATGGCCGGTGCCATCGAGGCGTGGCTGGCGGAACCTCCGGTGGACGGGTGAGGAGAGCTGAAAAGGGCCGGGTCGGAGCTTCGCGTCCGGTCAGACCGAGAGTTCGCCCTTCGCTTTGATCACGTCGAGGTCCTCGGCGTCGACGGTCTCGACGTCGAGCCAGTGCGGGACATACTCGCGTTTGTCGTAGGCCTCCCGCTCCGCTTCGGTGCCGACCGTACACCAGAGCTGCGGCTCGTCCGGGCCGTGCCAGCCGCCCTGAACGTTGATGCCGAAGCACACCAGCTCCTCGCCGTCGTGTTCGATCACCGCGTCCCGCCGGATCCCCGGGTCGCCGCGGACGATGAGGTGTTTCATGTGCCGGCGTTCGCGTGTTCCGGGCTTAATCGCTTCGATACCGCGGGTCGGACCGGGGGCCGCTCCCCGCCGCGCGAGCGGGGCCCCCTCACCGCCCCGCGTCGAGTTTATCACCCCGCGTCGAACTCACCAACCCGCGTCGAGGTCGGCGACGAGCGCGTCGAGGATCGCCCGGGTCGTCTCGGCCACGATCGGTTCGAGCGCGTCGGGGTCGCTGTTCGTCGGGTCGCCGAGCCCGCCCAGTTCGGTCACCTCGTCGAAGTACTCGTAGCTCCGGGTCTCGGGCAACTCCGCGGCCTCCTGCGGCTCTTTCCTCTCGGTGCGAACGAGGTCCGGGCGGTACAGCTCGACGAAGCTCGTCTCGTGGTCGCCGGCGTGGCCCCACCCCTCGCCGTACGCCGACTCCAGGTCCTCCCGCGCGAAGTCGGTCCAGTGGACGAAGTGGACCGTGAGGTCGGTGTCGCGGCCGAGCCGGTCGGCGGCGACCGACAGCGGCTCGCGGTTCCCGCCGTGGCAGTTCAGAAGGAGCAGTCGGTCGACGCCGTGCGCCGCGACCGACTCGCCGATGTCGCGGACCACGTCGACGTACGTCTCCGTCGAGAGCGTGACGGTCCCCGGGAACCGCATGTGGTGTTCGGACTGGCCGTACGGCAGCGGCGGGAGCCGCAGGAGGTCGAGGTCGGACTCGTCGGCGGCGTCCACCAGCTCGGCGGTGAGGTGGTCCGCGCGGAGCGTGTCGGTCGACACGGGGAGGTGCGGGCCGTGCTGCTCGATGCTTCCGGTCGGGAGGACCGCGAAGTCGGCGTCGTCGACCGCCGCGTCCGCCTCCTCCCACGTCATGCCGGACAGGTCGGCGTCCGTCTCTGGCATGGGGAAGCGTCCGAAACCGAGCGAGGAAAGGTTCTGGGTAGCGGCGAGGGCGAGCGAGCGGACCGACGGCCCCGTCGCTTCAGCCCGAGTAGTAGTACTCGCCGTCGCGCTTCTGCTGGCTGTCGAGCTGCGACCCCGGCTTGTTGATCCGGGGGCGGCCGGTGCGCTCGTCGCGGCGGAAGGTGATGTCGAGGTCGGCGAGGAAGTCGTTCATCCCGGCGCGCATCTCCTGCGGCGGCGCGGCGCGCCCGCGCTCGGCCGGCTCGCCGTCGAACACCATCAGGCGGTCGGCCAGCAGGTCGATCATGTAGATGTCGTGGTCGACCACCATCACGGTCGCGTCGTGGTTCTCGGCGTAGCGGCGGATCGCGGTCGTCGCCCGCACGCGCTGTTCCACGTCGAGGTGCGCGGAGGGCTCGTCGAGGAGGTACAGGTCGGCGTCCTCGGAGAGGCACGCCGCGATGGCGACGCGCTGGCGCTCGCCGCCGGAGAGGTCCGAGAGGTTCTGCTCCATCACGCGTTCGAGCTGGAGCGGCTGGGCGATCTCCGTGTTCCAGTACGAGGAGCCGAACTCGTCGGTGATGGACGCGAGGAACGCGTCGACGCGCATGTGCTGATCGATGTCGATGTACTGCGGCTTGTAGGAGATGTCGAGCGCGAAGTCGAGTTCGCCCTCGTCGGGCTCTAGGTCGCCGGTGAACAGCTTCGCGAGCGTCGACTTCCCGATCCCGTTCGGGCCGACGACGCCGAGCACCTCGGAGCGGTTGATCTCGCCGCCCTCGACGTGAAGCTCGAACTCCCCGTCGCCGTACGACTTCGTCAGGTCGGGGTACTCGATCAGCGTCTCGCTCCGGGAGGCGACTCGCGGTGCGTGCTCCTCGAAGGTGATCGCCGACGGGCGGATCCGCATGTTCTCGTTGTCGAGGTAGCCCTTGAGGTACTCGTTGATCCCGTTGCGGACCGACTTCGGGTCGGTGATGACCCCGTACGCGCCCGGCTCACCGTACGCGACGTGGAGGGTGTCGGCGAGGAGATCGAGGATGGCGAGGTCGTGTTCGACGACGAGCATCGAGCGGTCCGCGGCGTCGTCCGCCAGCTCGCGGATGAGGCGGGCGACGATCATCCGCTGGCCGATGTCGAGGTACGGCGTGATCTCGTCGAGGAAGTAGAAGTCGGCGTCGCGCGCGAGACACGCCGCGATGGCGACGCGCTGGAGCTCGCCGCCGGAGATGGAGTCGATGTCCTGGTCCATCACCGGGCGGATGTTGAGCCGGTCGACGAGGTCGTCGAGCGCCCCGCGCTCGTCGGTGCGCTCCAACAGCTCCCGGGTGTTGCCGTCGAACTGGTTCGGGATCTGGTCGACGTACTGCGGCTTGCGCGCGACGGTCACCTCGCCGTCCTTCAGCGATTCGAGGTAGTTCTGGAGCCCGGTGCCGCGGAAGCGGTCGAGCACGCACTCCCAGTCGCCGTCGGCCGCGTGGTCGCCGAGGTTCGGCACCATCTCGCCGGCGAGCGCGTGGACGGCGGTCGACTTCCCGATCCCGTTCGGCCCGAGGATGCCGGTGACGCTGCCCGGCTCCGGCGTGGGGAGCCCGTACAGCGAGAAGGCGTTGTCGCCGTATCGGTGGACCGGGTCGTCGTCGAGTTCGGAGGGGAGGTTGATGATCTCGATGGCGTCGAACGGGCAGGAGTTGACGCAGATGCCGCAGGTCTCGCCCAGACAGATCTCCTCGGAGATGTGGATCTGTTCGGGGTCGCCCTCCGCCGCGTCCTCGCCCCGCTTCGTGATACACTCCTTGCCCGTCCGGTTGGGCGGGCAGTCCTTCATACACTCGTAGTTACAGCGGTCGGGCTGACACCGGTCGAGGTCCACGACCGCGATGCTGTCGTCGGCCATCTCAGACCCCCAGATCGACGGCCGAGGTCAGCAGCACCGTGTAGCTGATGAACCAGAGGGTGAACGTGAGAAACGCCACGTAGAGGTTGTCCTTGATGCCGAGGTCACCGACGCCGACCGCCTTGAACACCGGGTACTGGACGATGACGAACGCGCCCAGCACGAAGACCGCGGTGGTGCTCGCGGCGGCGGCGGGGTCGGTCCCGACGTAGGCGGCCGAGACGAGGCCGGCGGCGATGCCGGCGAGACAGCAGATGGTCGTGACGACCACGCCGCGGGCGTGGTCGGACAGGCCCGAGTCGTCGCTCATGCCTTCGGATCCGCGAGCGCACGTGAAAAACCGTTCGTTCCGGGCGTCGGCCGGTTGCGTCCGAGCCGATCGCGGGGCCGATCCGAGTCGCCCGTCGGGTGCGCGCCGCCGCGGCCGAGGCGCGCGCGAGCCGAATCGCTGACTGACTGGTCAGTCTAGCGGGCAAAAACCGGGTATTATTACTGGTTTTGAACGCAAAATGCGGCGTATATCTCCGGTAAACGGCGTTTTCGCGGGGTTGCTCCATCAACATTTATGAGCGTGTGCGGTTTCGAACCGTAACGATGGAAGGAACCCAAACGGAGGGCCTCGACGACCTCCCCCCGAGCGCCAAACTCGTCTTCAAGGTGCTCGAATACAACGGACCGCTGACCCAGAAGGGGATCGTCCAGGAGTCGATGCTGTCGGCGCGAACCGTCCGATACGCGCTCGAACGGCTGGAGGGCATCGGCGTCGTCGACGAGGACGTCTACTTCGCGGACGCCAGACAGAACCTCTACAAGCTCACGGAGCCGGCACAGGAGTTCACCGCCGACGAGAGCGAGGCCTCCTGTACGGCCGACTGACGCGTCACCGTCGATCGCTCCGATCTCTTCGTCTTTCGTGCCGACGGTCCGGAGCGGCGCGTGCCGGTCGCTCCGAGCGACTACTCCGGCGGCTCCGCGTCGGTCTCCCGCGCGCCGCGGACCGCCGCGGCGATCGTGAGAGCGACCGCGACCGACAGCGCCGACGTGGCCGCCAGCACGAACGCCAGGAGGAGGAACCAGACGTCCGGCCCGAACAGCGGGTACTCCCGCGTGTCGATCACCGGACCGAGCAGTTCGAGCGTGCGGACGAGGTACAACAGCACCGCGAGCAGCGCGCCGACCGCCGCCCCGACCCGGGCGTTGCGGTAGAACGACAGCGACTCCAGCAAGACCAGCATCGGGGGTTTCGATGGCTCGTCGCTCACGTCAGGGTGTACGGCCGGCGGCCGCAAAGAGCCATCGGAACGGAGCGGTCCGACGCGGTTCCTCACGATCGAAACGGACGTATGAGGGCCTGACAGCGTTAGTGGCAGGCGTCAAGTGGGTCGACCGAGAAGCGCGGCGTATGCCCCGAGTCGTGCTGTCGGCGTTCCCGATGATAGACCCGGAGACGTACCGCGAGGTCCTCGCCAGCGCAGTCGACGAGCCGGTCGAGATCGAGGTCGCGGAGCTGGGCTCGACCGAGCGGCTGATCGAGGCGGCCGCCAACGCCGACGCGGTCGTCACCGACATCAACACCCCGGTGACGGAGGCGGCGCTGGAGGCCTCGGACCTCGACGTCGTCGTCCGCTCGGCCGTCGGCGTTGACAACGTCGACGTCGCGGCGGCGGCGGAGCGCGGCGTCACCGTCACCCGGGTCCCCGACTACTGCACCGAGGAGGTGGCGACCCACTCGGTCTCGCTACTTTTCGCCTGCCTGCGTTCGCTGAAGCCGTACGACGGCGCGGTCGACGACGGCGGGTGGGGCTGGGAGGCCGGCGAGCCGATCCGGCGCGTGAGCGCGTCGACGATCGGCCTGCTCTCGTTCGGCCCGATCGCGGAGCGCGCGGCCGAACAGCTCTCCGGGTTCGACGCCGACCTCGTCGCGTACGACCCGTTCGTCGACGCCGACGAGATGGCCGAGCACGGCGTCGAGAAGGTCGACTTCGAGGGGCTGTTCGACCGCGCCGACCACGTCGGCGTCTACGCGCCCCTGACGGACGCGACGCGGGGGATCGTCGACGCGGACGCGCTGGGGCGGCTGAGCGAGGACTCGGTCCTCGTCAACGTGAGCCGCGGGCCGGTGGTCGACGCCGACGCCCTGCTCGACGCGCTGGAGACTGACGGCATAAAGGCGGCCGGGCTCGACGTGCTCGAAGAGGAACCCCCCGAGGACGACCCGCTCGTCGGCCGCGACGACACGCTCGTCACGCCGCACGCGGCGTGGTACAGCGAGGAGGCGAAAGACGACCTGAACCGGAGCGGCGCGGCCGACGTGGCGGCCGTCCTCAACGGCGAGACGCCGGACGGCCGGGTCGACCCCGACGCCGACTGGCTGTAAGCGGGCGGGTCAGGGAAACGAGAACCGGGCGCTACAGGCGGTCGAGCGCGTCGAAGTCGTCGCCGTCTTCGTCTCCGGCGTCGAGGTCGTCTCCGCCGAAGTCGTCTCCGCCGAGGTCGTCTCCGCCGAGGTCGTCTCCGCCGAGGTCGTCTCCGCCGGAGTCGTCGCCGTCGGTCGGGTAGCTCGCGTCGAGTCCGGCGGCGAGGCCGGGACCGAGGTCGTACGTGTCCCGGACCGTCTGCGCGAGGACGCCGTCGCGGTCGAAGACGACGTAGACGGCGACGAACTCGTGTGCCGCCGGGCGCAACGCGAACACCTCCCGCGGGTCGTCGTCCTCGCGGGAGTCGTTCACGCGCGCGACGAGCGGCTCGATCGGGAGCCGGCCCGACCGGACCTCCTCGAAGGTGTCGCCGCTGGGGCCGTCCGCGAAGAGGTACAGCGCGCCGTTGGGGTCGCCGTCGTTCGAGCGGGTCGTGATCGAGCCGACCGGCTCCCCCTCGGCGCGGATCTGCTCCCAGGTCTCGACGGCCGCCTCGAACATCCCCTCTACCCCGTCGGCGAAGCGGAACCGCGTCTCGCGGACGACCTCGACCTCGCGGAAGCGGGCGGAGCCGTCGGTCCACGCGAGCGTCGCGTCGACGACGAAGCCGGGGCGGAGCCCGTCGACCGCGTCCGCGAGGTCGCCCTCGTACCCCTCCGCGGCCGCGTACAGGGGGTCGTACCGGTCCTCGGCGTCGGGGTCGGTCGGGTCGACCGGGCCGTCGGCGAGCTCGACGAGGACGAACTCCTCGGCGTCGGCCGTCGGGGTCGAGTCGGTCCCCGCGTCCGCGTCGCCGTCGATGTCCGGCCGCTGGCGGCGGTCGTGGACGCGGAACCGGCCGCTCGTCGTCGGGTCCATACCCGACGGTGGGGCGGCGGGCGGAAAAGCCGGTCGGAAGCGAGCGGACCGACCGAAGAGGCGGTCGGAAGCGAGCGTACCGGCCGAAGAGGCGGTCGGAAGCGAGCGGACCGACCGAAGATACAGGCGGAAGCGCCCCCACGGCGGGGCGTGAATCGCCCGCGGATCCGTGTCGTTATGGGGCGGGCGGCCCAAGGAATCGGCAAATGGGGATCCTCGAGGACAAGTCGAACGCCCGGCTCTTCTACAAGTACCTCTCGAAGGTGTACGACCAGATTAACAGCTTCAACTGGAACGAGGAGATGCGCGCGGAGGCGCTCTCGTGGCTGGAGTTCGGCGACGACCCGAAGGTACTCGACGTGGGGTGTGGCACCGGGTTCGGCACCGAGGGGCTGCTCGAACACGCCGACGACGTCCACGGGCTCGATCAGAGCATCCACCAGATGGAGAAGGCGTTCGAGAAGTTCGGGCGACACGACCGCGTGAACTTCTACCGCGGGGACGCCGAACGCCTCCCGTTCCGCGACGACGCGTTCGACGTGGTCTGGTCGTCCGGGTCGATCGAGTACTGGCCGAACCCCGTCGAGGGACTCCGGGAACTCCGTCGCGTCGCGAAGCCCGGCGGACAGGTGCTCGTCGTCGGTCCCGACTACCCGCACAACCCGGTCCTCCAGCGGGTGGCCGACGCGATCATGCTGTTCTACGACGCCGACGAGGCCGACCAGATGTTCGCCGAGGCCGGCTACGAGGAGTTCGAACACCACATCCAGCAGGCCACCCCGCAGAGCCCGCGAGCGATCACGACCGTCGCTCGGGTCCCGGGCGGCGACGAGGCGGACGACGCGGACGGCGACGAAGCCGACGGCGACGAGACGAACGCCGACGAGTAGCGCGTCGCCGACGCCGCGAGGACGTTCTCATTCGGACTCGACGACCGTCTCCAGCGACGCGACCGGTTGCCCGTCGACCGCGATCTCGACGGTCACCGTCCGGCCCGGCGCGAGCGTCGGGTCGTTGGTCCCGGCGACGCGGAACGTCGCCGTGTCGCCGGCCCGCCACGCGTCGTCGCTGGCGGCGTTGAACGGGCCGGTCGGCCCCGGACGGAACCCGGCCGCCG
This sequence comes from Halorubrum hochsteinianum, assembly GCF_023702125.1. Taxonomy (NCBI): domain Archaea; kingdom Methanobacteriati; phylum Methanobacteriota; class Halobacteria; order Halobacteriales; family Haloferacaceae; genus Halorubrum; species Halorubrum hochsteinianum. The sequence goes on from NZ_CP098415.1 coordinate 675,528, forward strand.
AGAAGAACGGGACCGGCGGCTGCTCGTCGAGCGGTTCGCCGTCGACGCGGACGCGGACCGTCGCGGCCGCGACGTCGATCGGGTCGCCGCCGCGGTGGTAGATCGAGACGCGGTCGTCGGTCGCTGACAGCGACAGCACCGCCGACGGTGCCGGTTCGGTCGGCGCGTCGAGCGTCGCGGTCGCGACGCCGCCGGCCAGCACGACCGTGATCGCGATCAGCAGCACGCCCGCGACGGGAGCGATTCCGCGACCGCCGCGGCGAACGACTGGTGACACGGCGGTGGTGGCGCGGGTTCGTACATAAGGAGTCGCACGCCCGGTCGGCTCGGTCCGGGAGGGGGATCACTCGTCGCCGACCGGCCTCGGCGTCGGGAGCGGGTCGATGTCGCCGACGACGACGACGCGGGGCTCGTCGACGACCGTGATGCGGTACGTCTCGGACGGGGAGAGCGTCCGGACGACCCCGGCCCCGTTCGTCGTGCCGATGGCCTGACTGTCGCCGTCGCCGACCGACTTGGTGACCGTGACGCCGGGGACCGGCTCGCCCGTCTCGTCGTCGAGGACGGTGACGGTCACCGGGCCGCCGGGGTAGGTCCGCTCGACCGTGACGTTGAACCCGTCGCCGCTCTCCGAGACCGGTTCGCTGTCCGGGAACGCGGCCAGATCGATCCGCTGGTGTTCGACGAACACCCGCTCGGTCCCCCCGCTGACGAAGGTGCGGAGGGTGCCGAACTCGTGGGGGATCGTGATCCGCTGGACCGCGCCCGCGCCGAACGCGTCCGGCTCGCGGAGCGCCGCCGTCTCGGGGTACGCGGCCTCGGTGACCTCGATCGCCAGATCGTTCGAGATGGGGCCGCCGCCGCGGTCCCAGCGGTCAGTCCGGAAGACCTCGCGGACGTACTCGCCGTCGACGGCGGTCGCGAGCACGACCGCGCCCTGACTCGACGCGACGTACATGTCGGTCTGAGGCGACTCTCCCCTGGCGGTCGCGAGCGCCTGCTCGCGGACGGGGCCCTCGTACACCTGTAGCGCCACCTGTAGCTCGTCGAGCCGGCTCGGGGAGCTGAAGCCGTCCGTCGCCTCGGCGAGCGTGTCGATCTCGTCGAGGCGCTCGTCGTACTCGCGGGCGGTCGCCGCGATCCGGACGAGTTCGTCGACCAGTTCGCGGTCAGACAGTTCCCCGGCGGCGTGCGCGGCGAAGGCGTTCGCCTGTCGGCTCTCGAGCGCCACCTCCGCGCGCTCGATCCGGTTGATCTCCGCGAGGATCTGCTGTTGGCGCTCGACGGTCGAGTCGGCGTCTTCGATCCGACTGACGACGGCCGCGGTCTCCACCGCGGCGTCGGCGTCCGCGGTCGCGAACCCGAGCGACGAGCCGAGGTCCGGTCCGCGCGAATACGTGCTGACGCGCGCCTCCGCGCCCGGCGGCGTCGACAGGGTGCGGAGCGTGAGGTTCGCTCTGTCGACCTGCGGTGTCGACATCTGTTCGGCGAGGGACGACGACCCGGAGGAGGAGGTCAAACCGGATGGGGCGGTCGAACCGGGAGAGACACTCGGTCCCGGGGAGACGCCGGAATCGTCGACAGCGCCCGGGTCGGAGGGGACGGTCGAACCGCCGGACGACGGGGACGCGCCCGGCGCGGCGACGGTCGCGACCGGTCCCGCGAGCAACAGGACCGCGACGACGGCGGCGAGGAGGGCTCTCATCGTCCGTCGATTCGCCCCGTGACACAAAAAATCCACCTACTGCGACCGCTCGTCCGGCGAGTCCGCCCGCGCGGACCGAACCGCCGACGGCGATCGGATCGCCGTCGGCGGACGCGCCGGCGACATTCGACGGCGGTGGCGGCATTCGACTGGTTTCGTGTCAAAAAACAGCGTATGGAAAGCGTTTTGCCCGGCGCGCGAGTGGGCCGAGACGTATGCGGAACCCCGCTCTTCGCGCGCTTCTGGCCGCGGCCGTCGCGTTCGCGCTGATAGCGAGCGCGGGCGCTGCGGTCGGCGGCGCGGTCGCCGTCCCTTCCACCTCCCACGCGGACGAATCCCCGCCGACCGCCGCCGTCGGCGGCGACGCGCCGCGTCCCGCCGAGTCGCCCTCCGTCGAGCGCCGGGCGACGGCGCTTCGACAGCAGACCGACGACGCCATCACGTCGCCGTCGGCGACGCGGATCCTCGTCGAGTTGAACCCAGACCGCAGCGCCGACTGGACCGTGGCGGTCCGGTACTCGCTGGCGGACGAGAACGAGACGGCCGCGTTCGAGACCGCCGGCGAGCGGTTCCGTTCGGGCGAGGTCGGCCCGAGCGCCGACCTGTTCGAGGGGTTCCGTCGCGAGGCGAACCGCAACGTCGACCGGTCGATGTCGATTCGGGACGTCGACCGCGAGTTCGTCGTCCACGAGGACACCGGGGAGTTCGACGTCGCGACGGAGGAGGCGGTCGCGGTCGGCGAACTGCGGCTGACGTTCACCTGGACGGCGTTTCTCGCGCAGGACGGCGAGAGCCTCGTGCTCGGGGACGCGCTGACGACGCCGGGCAACGAGACGTGGCTCCGGAGCCTCGAAGCGTCGCAGACGCTGGAGGTGGCGACGCCGGAGGGGTACACCGTCACCGGAACGCCGAGCACGGCCGTGACGCGGCTCTCCGACGGCGACGTGATCATCGAGGGCCCCCAGACGTTCGACGGCGGCGAGCCGGTGGCGATCGTCTACGGGCCCGCCGGCACGCCGCCGTGGGGCACGATGCTGGCCGCGCTCCTGCTCGCGGCGACCCTCGTCGCCGGGAGCGTCGTGGGATACCGCCGGATCAACGCGGAGGAGGCCGAAGCCGGCGGAGCGGTCGCGAACGGCGACGAGACGGGGAGGAGAGACGAGGGCCCGAATCCCGTCACCGGTCCGAACGGGAGCGGGAACGGCGGTCCGAACGGGAGCGGGAACGGCGGTCCGAACGGGAGCGGGAACGGCGGTCCGAACGGGGACGGCGGCCCCGAGACGGACGCCGGGGAAGCCGGGGATGCGGACGACGACGGACCGGACCTCTCGCTGCTGTCGGACGAGGAGCGCGTCGAGCGGCTCCTCGACGAGAGCGGCGGCCGGATGCGACAGGCCGACATCGTCGCCGAGACCGGGTGGTCGGACGCGAAGGTCTCGCAGCTGCTGTCGGCGATGGCCGACGAGGGGCGCGTCGAGAAGCTCCGGCTGGGCCGCGAGAACCTCATCTCGCTGCCCGACGACGGAGACGACGAGGACGCCGACGGGAGCGGCGGCGTCGACGACTGAGCGGTCCGACAGCGACTGAGCGGCCCGACGGCGGCTCGGAGCCTCGATCGGAGAGGGAGGAAACCGCTGGTCCGCCGTCGCGCGTTCCGAAAACCATTACAGGGCGAGCGGCCCAGTATCGATCATGAAGGTTCTGGTGACCGTCAAGGAGGTCGCGGAGGCGGACGACGACTTCGCGATCGAGGGGACCGACATCGCCGAGTCCGACCTCGAGTACGACCTCAACGAGTGGGACGACTACGCGGTCGAGGCCGCCGTCCAGTTGGCAGAGAGCGGGGTCGCGGACGAGGTCGTCGCCGTCACCGTCGGCCCGGAGCGCTCCGAGGAGACGATCCGGATGGCGCTCGCGAAGGGCGCTGACCGCGCGGTCCGCGTCTGGGACGACGCGCTGGAGGGGTCGTTCCCTGACGTCGCCTCGAAGGTTGACCTGTTCGAGGCCGTCGTCGACGAGGAGGAACCGGACCTGATCCTCGGCGGCGTTCAGGCGGCCGACACCGGGTTCGGCGCGACCGGCGTCGCGCTCGCCGAGCGGATCGGCTTCGAGCACGCCGCGGTCGTCAACCACCTCGACGTCGACGCGGACGAGGGGATCGCGCACGTCCACCGCGAGCTTGAGGGCGGCGTCGAGGAGCTGACCGACGTGGACCTCCCGGCGGTGTTGACCGTCCAGACCGGGCTCAACGAGCCGCGGTACGCGAGCCTCCGCGGGATCCGGCAGGCGCAGCGCAAGGAGATCGCCGCGAAGGACCTCTCCGACCTCGGTCTGACCGCCGACGACGTCGAGAGCGCGCTGACGATCACGTCGATGTACGAGCCGGAGAGCGAGTCCGACGCGGAGATCATCGAGGGCGACGCCGGGGAGTCCGCGGGTCGCCTTGCGGAGGTCCTGCGGGAGAAGGGGGTGGGCGCGTGATGAGCGTGCTCGTCGTCGCCGAACACCGCCGCGGAGACCTCCGAGACGTCTCGTACGAGGCGATCACCGCCGGGCGAGAGCTCGCCGACGAGCGGGACGGCGACCTCCACGTGGCCGTGGTCGGCGGCGACGTCGACGCGTTCGCGGAGGAGCTGAACCGCGAGGGCGTCGACGCGATCCACGCCGTCGACGACGGCGAGGAGTTCGACCACAACGCCTACCAGGCGGCGGCCGCGGAACTCGCCGACCGGATCGACGCCGGCGCGGTGGTGCTGCCGAACTCGGTCAACGGCCTCGACTACGCGCCGGCGCTCGCGGAGGATCTCGGCGTCACGCTCGTGACCGACGCAGTCGGGATCGAGTACGACGACGGGCTCACCGTCACCCGCGAGATGTACGGCTCGAAGGTGGAGACGACCGTCGATGTCGCCGGCGACCGATTCGTGCTCACGGTCCGCGGCGGCGAGTGGCCGCCCGCCGAGGGAGTCGGCGACGCGACCGTCGAGACGGCCGAGGTCGACCTCCCCGAGTCGGGCGCTCGCGTCACGGGCTTCGAGGAGGTCGGCGGCGGCGACGTCGACATCGCGGACGCCGACGTGCTCGTCTCGGTCGGCCGCGGCATCGAGGAGGAGGAGAACCTCGAACTCGTTGAGGAGCTCGCGGACGCGCTCGGCGCGACGCTGTCGGCCTCCCGGCCGATCGTCGACAACGGCTGGCTGCCGAAGAACCGGCAGGTCGGCCAGTCCGGGAAGGTCGTCACGCCGGACGTGTACATCGCGGTCGGCATCTCCGGCGCGGTCCAGCACGTCGCCGGCATGAAGGGCTCTGACACGATCGTCGCGATCAACACCGACCCGAACGCGCCCATCTTCGACATCGCCGACTACGGGATCGTCGGCGACCTCTTCGACGTGGTTCCCGAACTGGTCGACGAGTTCGCCTGAACGCGAGTTCGGCCGAAGCGGTTCGGGGACCGACTCGACCGCTCCGTTCTCGGTTCGTTTATCACCCCGCCGACCCTCGGATCCGGCAATGAGCGAGGGCGACGAGCAGACGGCCGCGACCGCGACGGGCCGGGAGATCTGGATCGAGAAGTACCGCCCGCAGACGCTCGACGACATCCACGGGCAGTCGGAGATCGTCGAACGGCTTCAGAGCTACATCGCGCAGGACGACGTGCCGCACCTGCTGTTCTCGGGCCCGGCCGGCATCGGGAAGACGACCGCGGCCACCGCGATCGCCCGCGAGATCTACGGCGAGGACAACTGGCGCGGGAACTTCCTCGAACTCAACGCCTCCGACCAGCGCGGGATCGACGTGGTGCGCGACCGGATCAAGGGGTTCGCCCGGTCGTCGTTCGGCGGCGACTTCCGGATCGTGTTCCTTGATGAGGCGGACAGCCTCACCGATGATGCACAGTCAGCGCTCCGCCGGACGATGGAGCAGTTCTCCGACAACACGCGCTTCATCCTCTCGTGTAACTACTCGTCGAAGATCATCGACCCGATCCAGTCCCGCTGTGCCGTCTTCCGCTTCTCGCCGCTCTCGGACGAGGCGGTCGGCGGGATGGTCCGCGAGATCGCGGCGGCCGAGGATATCGAGGTGACGGACGAGGGGATAGACGCCCTCGTGTACGCGGCCGACGGCGACATGCGCCGCGCGATCAACTCGCTTCAGGCCGCGGCGACGACCGGCGACGTGGTCGACGAGGAGGCGGTGTACGCGATCACGGCGACGGCGCGCCCGGAGGAGATCGAGTCGATGGTGACCGACGCGCTGAACGGCGACTTCGCGCGGGCGCGGTCGACGCTCGACACGCTGCTCACGGAGACGGGGATGGCCGGCGGCGACGTGATCGATCAGCTCCACCGCTCCGTCTGGGAGTTCGAACTGAGCGAGCGCGAGGCGGTGCGGCTGATGGAGCGCATCGGCGAGGCGGACTACCGGATCGCCGAGGGCGCGAACGAGCAGGTCCAGTTGGAGTCGCTGCTCGCGGCGCTTTCATTGGACGAATAAGTCCGTTCCGGGCCTCTACTCGTCTTTTTATAAATCGTTGACCGCGGATCTGCGGTGAACACCGCCGAAGCCCAGCCGCTCGGCCAGACGTATTCGCTAATAAATCGCTGACCGACACGAACGCCGCCGAAGCCCCAGTCGGGAGGCGGGCGCACGCTCGTTGCGGTCCTCAGTCGGTCGCTACCGCTCCCTCCTTGCGGTCCTTACATCGCCTGCGCCCGCCTCCCGACTGCCCCTTCGAGTCCACCCTGCTCCGCAACAGCCCCGCACCTCACGCCTCCCCAGCCTCGTCGGGCGCAGCCTTCGGACTCCCTTCGGTCGTCCTCGGTGCGCCCGACTCCCTCGCGCGTGCGGTTCGCGCCCTGGCGGGCGCTCACCGGCACGCGCCGCGGCAACGGGTAGTGTTTAAATCGCGGCGGCGGCGAGGGTCGGTATGCTCGTCGTCGTCTCCGACACGCACGCACGCGAGGAGTCGAAGCTTCAGGGACGGACCGCCGAGGCGGTCCGCGAGGCCGACCTCGTGATCCACGCCGGCGACTTCTACCGCGAGCCGGTCCTCGACGCCTTCCAGTCGGCCGCCGCGAGTCTCCGGGCCGTCTACGGCAACAACGACGACGCCGCGATCCGCGACCGGGTCCCCGAGGTGCGGACCGTCGAGTACGGCGGAGTGCGGTTCGCCGTCACGCACCGCCACCGCAGCGGGGACACCGGGCTCGTCATGCTCGGTCGCGGCCGCGACGCGGACGCCGTGATCTGCGGCCACAGCCACCGCCCCCGCTTCGACGACTCCGGCGGATTACCGATACTGAACCCCGGGAGCCACGCGCAACCGCGCGGCAACCGCCCGGCACACGCGGAGCTGACCTCGTCGGATGAGAGCGAGGGGGCCGGGTTGGACGGCAGACTGGTGACGCCCGGCGGCGAGACTTTCGAGACGTTTCAGATCGCGGGCGGGAGCTCGGAGTAGCGGGGAGTAGAGCGGGTCGCCGTCGCGGACGGCGGGGACCGGAACGCGACGCCCCGCGACGGCCCGGCCGGCCGACGGTCGTGTGCACGGTAGAGGACCCGGACTGCTGCGGGTGCGGGTGCCGGCGGTCGGTCGCACGGTGGGGGAGGGGTACCGGGCAGGGGAGGGAGCGTGCGAATCCGATCCGCCGGCGCGTCGGTCGGCGGTTCGAGCGTTTGAGGGCCGAAGCGGGGGTCGCACCAGTACGTACCGCGGCTGACAACATATACGTGGCTGAGAGACAAGCGGGCGTTTTAGTCACCGATCGCTCCGTCGGGGCGGCCGCGTCGCCGGGTGGTCGGGCGACTCGCCGCCTCGAAACTTATAACCGCGCCCCGACGGATTCGAACGTATGCTCCCGGTCCAGCCGCTGGTCGTCCTGCTGTTGGTGGGTCTTCTCGGGCTGTTCTTCTTCGGGTTCCTCCTCGTCCGTCGCACGGTGACGGGACTGAACGAGGGGTACAACGACGGGCGGAACTGATGGTCCTCGTCACCGCCGCGACGCTGGTCGTCGCCGCCGCCGCCAGCCTCTTCATGGCGTGGTCGATCGGTGCCGGCTCGTCGGGGTCGACCCCGTTCGCGCCCGCGGTCGGCGCGAACGCCATCTCCGTGATGCGGGCCGGGCTCGTCGTCGGCGTCCTCGGGCTGCTCGGCGCGATACTCCAGGGCGCGAACGTGACGGAGGCGGTCGGGACCGAGCTGATCGGCGGGGTGACGCTCACGGCGGTGGCGGCCATCGTCGCGCTCGTCACGGCCGCCGCGCTGGTCGCGGTCGGCGTCTTCGCCGGCTACCCGATCGCGACGGCGTTCACCGTCACCGGCGCGGTCGTCGGCGTCGGGCTCGCGATGGGCGGCGACCCGGCGTGGCCGAAGTACGCCGAGATCGCGACGCTGTGGGTGCTCACCCCGTTCGTCGGCGGCGGCGTCGCCTACGGCGTCGCCCGGACGCTCATCGGCGATTCGCTGCCGGAGCGCCCGCTCACGGCCGTCCTCGCCGGACTCGTGGGGGCGATCCTCGCGAACGTCGGGTTCGCGCTGCTCGGTCCCGCCGGGGAGCAGGCGTCGGTCGCGGCCGTCCTCGGGTCGGGACTCGGGATCGGCGGCGCGGGGGCCCCGGCGGTGAGCCTCGCGGTCGCCGCGCTCGTCGCGGTCGCCGTGTACGCTGACCTCGGCCGCGACCGCGAGGGCGCACAGCGCCGGTTCCTGCTCGCGATGGGCGGCCTCGTCGCGTTCTCGGCGGGCGGGTCGCAGGTGGGCCTCGCGATCGGCCCGCTCGTCCCGATCTTCAGCGAGGTCGGCGTCCCCGTGTGGGCGCTGCTCGTCGGCGGCGGGGTGGGGCTGCTGGCCGGGTCGTGGACGGGCGCGCCCCGGATGATCAAGGCCATCTCGCAGGACTACGCCTCGATGGGACCGCGGCGGTCGATCTCGGCGCTCATCCCGTCGTTCGCGATCGCGCAGACGGCCGTCGCCTTCGGGATCCCCGTCTCGTTCAACGAGATCATCGTCTCCGCGATCGTCGGGGCGGGGTACGCCGCCGGGGACGCGGGCGTGAGCCGCAAGAAGATGGGGTACACGGTTCTGGCGTGGATCGGGTCGCTCGTCGGCGCGTTCGCGCTCGGGTTCGTCGTCTTCTCGGCCGTCGACTTCGCGCTGTGAATCCTTCCGGTCGGTTTGCGGGACGGTCCGAACGCTCAGACGGGTAGCTCCGGGTACGTCGGGAGCCGCGCGGACCGGGCGCTCCCGTCGACGAACGGGAGGTCGGCGGCGGTCGCGGCGACCTCGTCGCCGTCGACCCGGACGGCGACCCCGTCGAGGTCGGCGTCGAACGCAACGAGCGCCAATGCGATCGGTACGTCCGTCGCGGGCCCGACCGCGGCGCGCGTGACCTCGCCGACCGCCTCGTCGCCGTCGAAGACGGCCGCGCCGGCGGCGGGGAGCGCGTCGTCGATCCCCCCCGGGTCGGCGTCCGCGTCGACGTCGGCGACCGCCTCGGCGAGGCCGTCGAGTTCGAGGCCGACGAGTCGCCGGCTCGGCCGGCCCTGATTCTCCACGCGGGAGACGACCTCCTGCCCGACGTAACACCCCTTGTCGAAGTCGAGCGCGTTCCGGAGGCCGAGGACGTTGGGGACCGTCCCGGCGAGTTCGTACTCGAAGAGGGGCGTTCCGGCCTCCGTGGCGAGCGCGTCCCACGTCCGGTAGCCGAAGGGCGTGGCGTTGAGGCCGCGGTTGATCAGGGTGTCGAACACGTCCTCGGCGTCGGCGGCGGCGCAGACGATCTCGTAGCCCTCCTCGCCCAGCGGCGCGTCTGTCGCGATCACAGAGACGCCGGCGTCGACCATCGACCCGCGGACGAACGAGAGCGGCTCCTCGGGCGCGCCGGGACCGCCGAGGACGGACGCGACCTTCTCCGTCGACTTGGGGCCGTGGACGCCGAACACGCCGAACTCCTCGGAGACGTCGTCGATCTCGACGTCCTGGATGAACACGTTCTCCGCCCAGTCGGCGGCGACCGACTCGACCCGTTCCGGCGGGAGGAAGACGAGCAGGCGCTCGTCGGCGTTGTACACGTACATGTCCGTCTCGATCCCGCCCTGCGGGTCGAGGAGCAGGGCGTAGGTCCCCTCGCCGTCCTCGGTCGGGACGCGGTTCGAGACGGCGTTGTCGACGAACTCGACGCGGTCGCTCCCCCGGACGGCGAGGACGCCGTACCCCATCTCGATCACGCCGGCGACCTTGCGGACCGCCTTGCCGACGCGGACGGGCTTGCCGTAGTGGTCGACCACCTCGCGACCGCCGCGGTCGCGGTACGCCGCGCCGTGCGCGTCGTGGGTGCCGGAGACGAGTGTCATGGTCGCAGGGACGCGATCGAGCGTCAAAAGGCCGCCGTCTCCGGCGGCGCGGGACGAGACGGTAGCGAGGGGGCGATGGTAGTGCGGGGCGAAACGACGGCGGCGCGCGACGAGGCGGCTACAGCCCGATCCGGTCGCGGATCGCGTCGACGAGGCTCTCCGAGGAGTCGTCGTCCGGCGCGTCCGGGTCGGGGACGACCCGGTCGTGGGCGTACACCCGGACGCGCTCCTCGGTCTCGACGACGATCAGGGAGTCCTCCTTCAGCGCGGAGAGCGCCTCCTCGACGGCGTCGATGTCGGCGTCGACGGCCGCGCGAAGTTCGAGGACCGTCATCCCCTCGTCGCCGCGGTCGACGAGCGCGTCGAGCAGCGCGACCTCGACGTCCGGCCGGTCGCGGTATTCCGGCTTTGCGGCCATACGCGTCCCTTGTACGGGGCGGACTTTACGTCTACCGGCGACGCGTCCGGAACGAACGGGCGGTCAGCGAACGAGCCGAGAACAGGTGCCACAGAGGTTCTCCTCTTTCACGTCGACCTCGCGGACGGTGGGGGAAAACGACATCACGCACTTGCTGTTGTCGCAGTGTTCCAAGCCGAGCGTGTGCCCGATCTCGTGGACGACCTCCTTGCGGACGCGGTCGCCGAACACGTCGACCGCGGGCTTCGTGGAGACGCCGCCGTCGGAGGAGGTGCGGAGGCGGTGCGTGGAGATGACGGAGCCGCTCCCGTTGAGGTACGCGAGGCCGAACACGTAGTTCCGGCGGCGGTAGTAGAGGTCCTCGGGCGTGATTCCGATGTTCTTCTCGCCGCCGCCGACCCGCGTGACCGTCTCGATGAGGTCCTCGGCGCGGTACTGGGAGCGGTCGGCGTCGAACGCGGACCCGGGGATCGGCTGATCGTCGTGGACCGTCACGTCGCAGTCGTACACGGAGCGCAGCGCGCCGGAAGCCTCCCGCTTCACTTGGGGGGTGACGTCTCCGACGGGGACGATGTCCACGAGCATGGAACCGCTTTTGGCCGCCGCAATCATAAAGCCCGCGCCGTGGGGCCACCACCGCCGTCGGAACGGGCGCTCGTCGACGCCCTCGACCGATACGAGCGACTGATCGAGGTCGGCGTCGGCCGGCGTCCGGGCGTCGCCATCGCGCTCGCGGACCGCGGCCGCGAGGTGGTCGCGGTCGACGTCGCGGTGAGCGACGCGGCACGGGATGCGGCGAGCGAGACGTGGGAAGCCGGCGGCGGGTCGCTCCGGGTCGTCGCCGCGGACGTGACGGCGCTGGCGACCGACGACGACCGAGCCGTCGGCCGCGCGCTCGGACTCGACGCGGACGAGTGCGGTGACGGCGCGGACGCGTCGGACGCGACGCGCGTCGACGCCGTGTACGCGCGGAACCTCCCCGCCGAACTCCAGTCGCCGACCGTCGCGCTCGCCGGGCTGCTCGACGCCGACTGCCTGTTCACCACGCTCGGGTTCGAGGAGCCGGTGGTCGAGGTGCGGCGGCGCTCGGCGGGGTCGGGGACGGTCGTGTACGTCGCGCGGTGACCGGCGGGTCCCGTCGACCGAGGAACGGGAGGGGCGAGACGGAACCGGCGACGGCGACCGCGAACCCGAACGTTCATTCCGCCGCCAGCCGGGGTAGCGGTATGCAGGTCGACGCAGTGGTCCTCGACATCGACGGGGTGTTGGTCGACGTGGCGGACTCCTACCGGCGGGCGATCCTCGAGTCCGTCGACCGGGTGTGCGGGAAGCCGATCGATCCGGCGGCGGTTCAGGCGTTCAAGGACGCCGGCGGGTTCAACAACGACTGGGAGCTGACGGACGCGGCCGCGCTGTTCGTGTTGGCCCGCCGCGAGGGGCTCCGAATGGACATCGACGAGTTCACCGACCGAGTCCGCGAACTCGGCGGCGGCCTCGACGCGGCCAAGGAGGTCGTCGGCGACCTCCCGCGGGTCGCGCAGGCCCGAGTCCGCGACCAGTGGGACCGGGACGCGCTCCGCGAGACCTTCCAGGCGCTGTACCTCGGCTCGGAGCTGTACCGGGAGCTGGAGGGCGGCGAGCCGCCGGTCGAAACGGACGGGTACATCCACGACGAGCCGACGCTCGTCGACCCCGAGACCATCGCCGACCTCACGGCGCGGTTCGACGTGGGCGTCCTCACCGGCCGGCCGGCCGCGGAGGCCGACATCGCCCTAGAGCGCGTCGGCTTCGACGTGCCCGACGACCGCCGGTTCACGATGGACGACTGGGAGGAGGGGAAGCCGCACCCGCGGGCGCTCGTGGAGCTCGCGGAGCGGTTCGACGCCGAGCGGGTCGCGTTCGCGGGCGACACCCTCGACGACGTGCGCACCGCGCGCAACGCCGACGAGGCCGATGCGACCCGGATCTACTACGGAATCGGCGTGCTGACGGGGGGACTGACGGGCGACTCGGGCCGAGAGAAGTTCGCCGAGAGCGGCGCGGACGCCGTCGTCGAGGACGTGAACGAACTGGTGGACCTGTTGGAGTAGTCGGCAGTAAATCGGATTCCGGGGATCGCAGTGCGGATCGGCGGAAAATGGGCCTTGCCGGATTTGAACCGGCGATCAATTCGTTATGAGCGAATCGCTTTGAACCAGACTAAGCTAAAGGCCCGTAGGCGTTCGGTACACGAGGCATACTCTTTAGGTTACCGCATTACCCCGATCGGAGCCGATCGAGGACGGCGTCAAGCCGGTAGTCCGCGTGCCAGTTCACGTTCGCCCGGTTGCCGTTCTCGGCAGGTTCGTACCTGATCGTCATCTGAGTCTCGGCCGTATCTTCGATCGGGACCAAGTACACCTCGTCATGGACAGGCACGTAAACCGCGAAGAGATCGACGCGTCCGTCGTATCCCTCCCGCTCGTATCCCGAACTCTTCGTCCGCGTGCTCCGGGTTCGGAACCGTACCGCGCCGTCGGTGGTCGCCTCAAACGCCGTCTTGATCTGGATGCGGTAGAAGTCACCATCTGACTCGATCGCGATATCGTACGGTTCGTTGTCATACCCGGGAACAAGCACGGAAACACCGCAATTCACGAACGCCGACTTTACGATCGCCTCAGCTGCCTGTCCCCGTTCGTGTGGCCCCTCGAGCGAAGCAAACCGTTCGCTTCGATTCGGCATACGCAACGAAGGACGGCGAGTAACAAGCAGGGTGGCCACTTGGTGGAAGTGGTGTCGCGAAGGGGAAGCGCCGAAGCCAGGACTCGAACCTGGGACCGCCTCGTGACTGTGACGGTCGGGGGAAGTTCCGCCGAGCGTCGTAACAGCGAGGCGCTCTACCAACTGAGCTACTTCGGCTCACTTTCGCGTACTCGCGTCGATTTGATATGGCTTTCGTTTCCGCCCGACGGGGCGAGGTTCGACGGACGCGAACGCTGCGGGACGGTGACGCGCCGGCCGGCCGCGGGGCCGCCGATCCGACCGACACGTTTTCGGCCGGACCCCGAGTGGTGTCGGTATGGACGATGAGGAGGCGCTCGGCGAGGAGTTGGACGCGGTGCTGTCTCGCGTCCGCGAGCGCGTCCTCCCGGAGCCGGAGGAGCGCGAGCGGCTGAAGACGGCGAGCGCGGCGCTGACCGAGCGGACCCGCGAGGCGATAGCCGACCTCTCGGTCGACGCCGACGTGGTTCAGGTCGGGTCGACCGCGCGCGGCACGTGGGTCGCCGGCGACCGCGACATCGACCTCTTCGTCCGGTTCGACGCCGACCTCGACCGCGCCGAACTGGAGCAGTACGGGCTGACAGTCGGACACGAAGTCCTCCCCGACGGGCACGAGGAGTACGCGGAACACCCGTACGTGAAGGGGAACTACGACGGGTTCGACGTCGACCTGGTGCCCTGTCACGACGTGGAGACGGCGGGCGACCTGGTGTCGGCGGTCGACCGCACCCCGTTCCACGACGCGTACCTCTCGGCGCGGCTCGACGACGACCTCGCGGCGGACGTGGTGCTTGCGAAGGCCTTCCTGAAGGGGATCGGGGCGTACGGCAGCGACCTCCGGACCGAGGGCTTTTCCGGGTACCTCACGGAGCTGCTCGTGTTGGAACTCGGCGGGTTCGTCCCGCTCGTCGAGTCGGCCCGGAGCTGGCACCCGCCGGTGGAGTTCGACCCCGAGGGACACGCCGAGCGCACGTTCGAGGACCCGCTGGTCGTCGTCGACCCCACGGACCCGACGCGGAACGTCGCCGCGGTGCTGTCGGCGACGAACCTCGCGCGGTTCCAGCACTACGCCCGAGAACTGCTCGCGGCTCCGAGCGAGGCCCTCTTCGAGCCGGACGAGCCGGAGCCGCTCGACCCCGGCGAGGTCCGCGACCACCTCGACCGACGGGAGACGACGCCCGTCGCGGTCGTCTTCGACGCCCCCGACCTCGTCGACGACCAGCTGTGGCCGCAGCTCCGCCGCTCGCTGGACGGGATCGTTCGCGGACTGAACGACCACGGCTTCGACGTCCTCCGGTCGCGGGCCATGACGGACGCGAGAATCGAGACGGAGAATTCCGCCGGAACGACGCGAGCGGCGCTGTACGCGGAGTTGGAGGTGACGGAGCGACCGGCCGTCGAGCGCCACGAGGGACCGCCGGTCGCGGTCCGGAAACACGCGGCGAGCTTCTACGAGTCGTACGTCGACGACGTCGACCCGGACACGTACGGCCCGTTCATCGACGGGGACCGCTACGTAGTCGAGCGCGAGCGCGAGTTCCACACCGTCAGGGAGTACTTAGAGAGCGACGCCGCGAGCGACGTGGCGCTGGGCGCGCAGGTGGAGTCGGCGTTCGACGACCGCGACGTGCTGGTCGGCGACGCGGTCGCGACGCTCGCGCCCGCGTTCGGCCGACCGCTCCGCGAGTTCTACGAGCCGCGACCGTGAGAGCGTCCGTCGGTGCGCGGCCGCGGGGATCCGGATCCGAATCCGGACGCCGGCGAGAGGGCGAGCGTCACCGAGAGACGCGGTCGAGAAGCCAGTAGACGACCGCCGCAACGAGAGCGACGACCGCCGCGAGCGCCGAGAGCAGCCCGGCGACGCGGGGGAACGACAGCCAGAACGCGGCGTAGAAGGCGAGCGCGAACGCGAGCAGGCCGACGACCAGCACTCCGCGAGAGGGGTTCTGGACCGCCGCGACGAACGCGCGCTGGAGGATCGAGAGGTCGCCGAGCTCGGGGACGTCTTCGGGATCCGCGTCCTCGGGGAACGATCCGGAGTCGCCCGAGCCTGCCGACTCGGCGTCGACGGAGCGGTCGGTGTCGGTCACGCGCTCGGATACGGGCCGGAGGATCCTGTACCTATCGCTTGTCGGCCCGGGGCCGAGCGGCCGACGAACGGAAACCGGTCGGGGATCGGACGGCGCTCAGTTCGGGAGGCCGCCGGCGGCGATCGAGCCGAGGAGGAACGCGACCAGCGCGGCCGCGAGGTTCGACGCCGCGACCGCCGCCGCGGCGCGGCCGCCGGTCTCGCTCGCCGCCCGGACGGTCCCGACGGCGAACGACGAGAACGTCGTGAACGCCCCGCAGAAGCCGACGCCGAAGAGCAGCGTCGCCGCCGACCCGACCGGTGCGGCGGCCACCGCACCGAGGGCGAAACTCCCGAGCGCGTTGACGGCGAGGATCGACCGGCCCCCCTCGACGCGAAGGGCGACCGCGTGACGCGAGATCGCGCCGAGGGCCCCACCGACGCCGACGAGGGCGGTCGCGAGGAACGGTTCGGCGGTCATCGCCGGTGCCGCCCCCCGACGGCGAGCCCGAGCGCGGCCGCGGCGAGCCCGGTGACGTAGCTGGCGGCGACGTACCACGCGCCCGCCGGAGTTCCGAGGGCGACCGCGTCCGAGACAAACGTGCTGTACGTCGTGAACGACGAGAGCGCGCCGGTCCCGACGAGGAGCCGGATCCGGTCGCTCGGCGCTCGAGTCAACAGGACCCCGAGCGCGAACGAACCGGCGACGTTCGCGGTCAGGGTGCCGACGCCGGTCGCCGTCCCGCCGAGGACCGCGAGGCCAGCGCCGGAAGTCGCGAGGGCGACGAGCCCGCTCGCCGCGGCGTCTGTCGCGTATCTGGCGACCGCTCCGAGGAACCCGCCGACCGCGACGAGGAGGAAGCCGTACGGGGTCCGATCCATGCCTGTCGGTCGTCCGGGAAGCGCTTGTGCGTTCTGACTCGGAGTGCCGCTCCGCGCCCGGGTTCACTCCGCCTCCGACGGGCGACTCGCGCGGGGGCTCTCCCCCTCGTGCGGCGTCCGCCGTTCGCGGATCCGAACGGTGTGGGCGGTCTCGGTGGCGTCGTCGACGACGAGCGCCTCGCCGACGCCGTCGGGGAGCCTGGACGCGAGGTCGCCGGCGAGGTACGTCGCCTCCGCCTCCGCCAGCCGGTCCACGTCGCGCTCGGCGGTGAGCCGGTGGGAGACGAGCAGGTCCGACTGCGAGACGGCGACGCTCGGCAGCGCGGCCGGTCGTTGGGTCGCACAGACGAGCGAGACGCCGGGGGCGCGTCCGCGGGTCAGGAGAGTTCGGAGCGCCGGCTCCGCGACGCCGCCGAAGAGCGCGTGCGCCTCGTCGACGAGCAGCCACGGGAGCCGCGGGAGGTCGTCTTCGACCCGCGCGTCGTAGAGCCCGCGGGCGACCGCGCGGACGACGGCGGCCGCGGCCGCGCCGGGAACGCCGGCGAGGTCGAGGACGACGGGGTCGCCGTCTGTCGCGAGCGAGGCGACCGGCGGCGCGTCGCCGTCGAAGACCCCCCACGATGCCGCAAGCCGGAGGTGGTTCGCCGCGGCGCGCCGCGTCTCAGCCGGGGCGTCGGCCGCGTCGACCGCCTCGCGGAGCGCCGCGAGCGACGGGGACGGACGGTCGGCGGCCGTCGACCCGGCGTCGCCGGCGTCCGTTCGGGCTCCGTCGCTCTCGTCGACCGCGTCCGCGACGACGCGCCAGACGAGGCTCCCCGGCCCGCTCGCCGGGTCGAGCCCGAGCAGGTCCGGCCACGCCGACGGCGGCATCGACGCGGGCCGGACCGCGGGGTCGACGACGCGACCGCCGGCCGCTTCGAGACCGCCGAAGACGCCCATCGGGTCGACGACGACCGGGACGACGCCGTCGGCCTCGGCGAGTTCCTCGGCGAGGACGCCGAGCGTGTAGGACTTACCCGTCCCGCGCTTGCCGAAGACGACCCCCGCGTGCGGACGGTCGAGGTCGACGCCGACCGGCGCGCCGGCGCTCCCGTCGCGCGCGAGGAAGGAACCGATACGGGCGGTGTGCGGCGGGTCGCGCTCCGTTCCGTCGTCGCCGTCGCGGCCGAGTACGTACACGCGGTCGGGTGGTCTCGGCATCCCGTAAAAACGGTCGGACGGGGAGGCGATCGGATTCAGTCGAGAGGTCGAACCTGACCGCCGCCGGCCGACTCTTTATATACCATGCCGCGGCCACCCGGCGTATGTCCGATCGAACACACGACTCGCGCACCGCGAACCGGCGGACGTTCAGCACCGACACCCGAGCGATCGAGGGGCTTCCCGTGCGCCTCGTCATCGCCCTGGTCGTCGGGGTCGCCAGCCTGAGCGTGATGATGGGGATGATCGGTGACATCGACGGGCTGGCCGCGACGGAGCTCGACGCGCAGCCGCAGCCGGAGGTGACCGCGCCCGGCGACCAGACGATCGACGTCGCGGTCGTCGACCCGGACGGCTCCCGCGTCGCGGACGCGACCGTTATCGTCCGCGGCGGCTCCGCGCGGATGGACGGGGTCGCCACCGCACAGACGGACAGCGAGGGCGTCGCGAGCGTGGACGTCGACCCGGAGCTCGGTCCGAATCAGGCGGACGGGACGCTCACGGTCGACATCAAGCCGCCGGCCGAGGGCGACTACGTCGACGAGCGGGGGAACACCGAGGTGCTCGTCGTCGAGGAGTGAGGCGGGTCGGAGGCCCGCGACGCCCTCAGATCCGGTCGTCCCAGTCGATCCAGTCCTGTTCCCAGCCGTGTCGCCGCTGTCGTCCCCGTTCTGCGTGTTCGGCGTCCTCACGGCGGGTGCGGTTCCGCTCCACCCCGGGCTGTTCGCCCTCGACGAGCATCGGCTGGAGCCGCGCCGGGCCGTGCGTCTCGACCGTCTCGAAGCCGGCAGGCGCGTCCGCGTCGGCGGCGGCGTCAGCCTCGCTCGCGTCGGCCGAATCGGAGTCGCCGGGCGACGACGGTTCGATCGCCGTGACCGTCTGGACCCCAGCGCCGCGCGGGTAGACGATCCGACCGTCGGCCGCGAGCTGCTCGCGGAGGGCGCGCGGCGGCTCGACCACGGCCGCTTCGAGGAGGATCCGGTCGTACGGCGCGTACGCCGGGAGCCCGTCCGCGCCGTCCGCGCGGTCGACGAGGACCGCCTCGTAGCCGGCCGCGTCGAGGTTCGACCGCGCGGCCACGACGGCGGACCGATCGATGTCGATCGCGTGAACCCGACGAGCGCCCGCGATCTCGGCGATCATCGCGACGGAGTACCCGATACCGGCACCGACGACGAGGACCGAGTCGCCCTCGGCGGCGTCGAGCGCGGTGACGAGGCGAACCACCGTTTCGAGCGAGAGCGAGTGGGGGTCGTCGCTGTCGACGGCCCCGCCGCGGGGGGAGTCGTCCACGAAGGGATCGCGGGGGACCCGCTGGAGCGCGGTCAGCACGGGGGGGTCGATCGGCTCGCCGATCGAGTGTTCGAGCCCCTCGATCATGTCCGCCCTGAGCGACGCTTCGTCCATGGCCGGACTCGGGACTCGGTCCTCTAAAAGCGTGCGTTCGTCGGGTCGGTACCGCGCGCCGACAGAAAACCGCCTCCGCGGGGGGGGGGGCGGTCACCGCATCGGCACGAATCGCACGCCGCCGTGGTCCTCGCGGTCGACGCCGCCTTCACGGACCGTCAGGCGGACGAGCCGCTGGCGGCCGGCCTCCCGGACGGGCGCGACGACGCGGCCGCCCGGGGAAACGCGGTCGACGATCGCCGCCGGTATCGACTCGGGCGCTGCGCAGGTGAGGTAGGCGGCGTCGAACGGGGCCTCGTCGGCGAACGCCTCGCGCCCGTCGCGGGCGACGACGGTCACGTCGTAGCCGAGGCGGGCGAGTCGCTCCCGCGCGTCGGCGGCCAGTTCCGGGACGCGCTCGGCGGAGAAGACGTTCCCGGGACCGACAACCTCGGCGACGACCGCGGCGTGGTAGCCGCAACCGGTCCCCACCTCGAAGACGCGGTCGCCGCGCTCGACGTCGAGGAGGTCCGTCATCGTCGCGACCATGTGCGGCGCGCTGACGGTCTGATCGCGGCCGATCGGGAGAGGGCGGTCAGCGTAGGCGGAGTCCCGGTGGGGCTCCGGGACGAACTCGTGACGCGGGACGGCACTGATCGCCGACAGCGTCCGCTCGCTCGCGTCGAGGCGTCGGCGGAGCGCGCTCACTAGTTCGCGTCTGGCGGCCGCGCGGTCGGCGTCGCTCATGAGGGGCGGTAACACGGGACACGTAGAGAAAGCATCGGCCGCGGAATAGAGGAAGCGATTCGGCCGCGGAATAGAGGAAGCGATTCGGCCGGAAGGCGGGCAGGCAGTTCGGTCGATCGGCGTCAGTTCACGTCGATCGTGTGTCCCCTCTCGTCGTCGGGGGAGCGCTTGGGGAGCGTGACGGTGAGCACGCCGGCGTCGAAGGACGCGGTCGCGGCGTCGGCCTCGATCGGCCGCGGGATCGGGACTCGCCGGGAGACGGACCGGAGGCGGCGCTCCCGTCGGTGGTAGCGGACGCCGTCGTCGGTCTCGTCCGCGTCGTCCGCGCCGTCCGCCTCGCCGTCGTCGGCGACGGCGAACTCGGTCGACTCCTCCCGGGAGCCGGCGATCACGAGCGCGTCGTCGCGGAGTTCGACGTCGACGTCGTCGGCGTCGAACCCGGGGAGGTCGGCGACGACGACGATCGACTCGTCGTCCTCGATCACGTCGACGTCGACGTCGCGGGCCCCGGGAAGCCGCGGAACCTCGGGGGCAGTCCCCTCCAGCGTCCCGCCGAGTTCCTCGAACTCGCGGCCCATCCGTTCGAGCAGTTCCTCGATCTCGTCGAAGGGATCGCGTCGGGTCATACAGGACAGGATTCGAGACGGAGCGTATTGAACGTACTGGCGGGCCGAGGGGCGGAGTCGCCCGGAACCGACGGCCGACAGACACTATCCGCTGGCGACCCATCGGATCGCATGGAGCTGTTCTGGCACCGCGGGGACGCTCGCACGCGAGACAACGCCGGCCTCGCGGCCGCGGCCCGAGAGGGAGAGGTCGTGCCGGCCTTCGTGTACGACGCCGACCTGCTCGCGACGGTCGGCGCGCGACAGCGCGCGTTCTTCCTGCGCCACGTGAAGCGACTGGAAGAGCGGTATCGGGAACTGGAGAGCGACCTGATCGTCCGCGCCGGCGACCCCGACGAGGTCCTCGCCGACCTCGCGGCGGAGTACGAGGCCGAGACGGTGTTCTACAACGAGCACTACCGCCCGGCGCGCCGGAACCGGCAGCGGGCGGTCGAGGACGCGCTCGCGGGGGCGGGCGTCGAGACCGACTCGCGGACCGATCTGGTGTTGGTGGACCCGGGGCGGCTGGAAGCCCGCTACCCCAGTCACGGGCAGTTCCACGACGACTGGGAGACCGTGCCGAAGCGCGGCCCGTACGCGGAGCCGGACCCCGAGGCGCTGGCCGACGTGCGCGACGGCAAGACCGTCCCCGAGCCGGACGCCGACATCGACCTCCCCGAGGCGGGGTACGAGGCCGCGCGCGAGCGGTTCGACGAGTTCCTCGATTACGGGATCACGTCGTACAACGACACGCGCGACGACCTCGCACGGGCGGTCGAGGAGCCGACGCACGCGGTCTCGCGGATGTCTCCGTACCTGGCGACGGGCGCGATCGGGATCCGGGAGCTGTGGGTGGGCGCGAGCGACGTGTACGACGCCGTGACCGGCGGCGAGCGCCGCAACGTCGACAAGTACCGCTACGAGCTGTCGTGGCGCGAGCAGATGTACCACCTGCTGTACTACGCCCCCGATCTGGCGGTGTCGAACTACAAGTCGTTCCCGAACGAGATCGCGTGGCGCGACGACGACGCCGCGTTCGAGGCGTGGACGCGCGGCGAGACGGGCTACCCGCTCGTCGACGCCGGGATGCGACAGCTGAACGCGGAGGGGTATATCCACAACCGCCCGCGGCAGGTGGTCGCGAGCTTCCTGACGAAGCACCTCCTGATCGACTGGCGGCGCGGCGCGCGCTACTTCACGAAACAGCTGATCGACCACGACTACGCCTCCAACCACGGGGCGTGGCAGTGGACCGCCTCGACCGGGACCGACTCCGTCGACGTGCGCATCTTCGACCCGGTGAGCCAGATGAGCAAGTACGACGCGGACGCCCGCTTCGTGAAGGCGTACGTCCCGGAGCTCTCGGACGTGCCGGCGGGGAAGGTCGTCGACTGGCCGACCCTGTCGCGCGCGGAGCGCGAGGAGCTCGCGCCCGACTACCCGCATCCGATCGTCGACCGGAACGAGGGGTACGAGCGGGCCCAGCGCGTCTTCGAGGAGGCGCTCGGGAAGCGGTAGGCGGCCGACCGCGGCGTCGGATCCCGCCGTTCCGTAACCGAGTCCTTTTCCTCGGTCCCCGAGAACGCCTCCGCCATGTCCACCGTCACGGTCGCCGACGTCGAGGCCGCCGCCGAGCGGGTCGCCGACACCGACATCGTCCAGCGCACGCCGGTCGAGCGGAGCCGGTCGCTGAGCGAGCGGTGCGGGGCGGACGTGCGCCTCAAGATGGAGCACCTCCAGCGCACCGGCTCGTTCAAGACGCGCGGCGCGTACAACGCGATCTCGCGGGCGCTCGACGGCTCCGGCGCGGGGACCGACGAGCCCGCGATCGAGCGCGTCGTGGCCGCGAGCGCGGGCAACCACGCGCAGGGGGTCGCGCTGGCGGCGGCGGACGCCGGGATCGACGCGACGATCGTGATGCCCGAGTCCGCGCCGGCCGCGAAGATCGAGGCGACGCGCGCCTACGGTGCGTCGGTCGTCCTCCGGGGGAACGCCTTCCCCGAGGCGATGGCGCACGCGCAGACGCTCGTCGACGAGCCCGGCGCGCGGTTCGTCCACGCGTTCGACGACCCCGACGTGGTCGCCGGGCAGGGGACGCTCGGGCTGGAGGTGATCGAGCAGGTGCCCGAGATCGACACCGTCCTCGTCCCGGTCGGCGGCGGCGGGCTCGCGGGCGGGGTGGCGGCCGCGGTCAAGGCGCGGTCGCCGGAGACGCGCGTGATCGGGGTTCAGACGGAGGGGGCGTCCACGCTCTCGGAGAGCCTCGCGGCAGGCGAACTCGTGACGCGCGAGGAGCCGGACACCATCGCCGACGGGATCGCGACGGGCGGGCTGAGCGAACTCACGTTCGGCCTCCTCGACGAGCACCTCGACGACGCCGTCGTCGTGAGCGACGACGACGTGGCGAACGCGATCCTGTTACTCTTAGAGCGCGCGAAGCAGATGGTCGAGGGCGCGGGCGCGACCGCCGCGGCCGCGCTCCTGAACGACGACGCCCTCGGCGATCTCGATCTGGCCGGCGAGACGGTCGTCCCGCTGCTCTGCGGCGGCAACATCGACGTGACGACGCTGAAGGAGGTGGTGACCCACGCCCTCGTGGACCGCGACCAGCTGATCGAGCTCTCCGTCCGGATCGACGACACTCCCGGAACGATGGGGGAGATATCCACCCTGATCGGCGCGGAGCGCGCGAACATCCGAACGGTGCGCCACGAGCGCAGCCGACCGGACCTGCCGGTCGGCGACGCCGACCTCGTCTTCGAGGTGGAGACCAACGGGCCGGCCCACGTCGACCGCGTCCTGAACGCGGTGCGCGAGGCCGGCTACGAGGTCGAGTGGACGACGCGGGAGGCGTGAGGGGCGGAGTCGATTACTTATAAGTCGAACTGCGGTGGCGCGTGCCGGCGAGCGCCCTGATAAGGGCGCGAGTCGCACGCGCGAGGGAGTCGCTGGCCCCGGAGCGAAGCGGAGGGTGCCAGCGACGAGGCTGGGGAGGAGTGAGGCGCGGTTGCGGTGCTGTGCGGGGCGGGACTCGAAGGGGCAGTCGCGAGGGCGAAGCACGCCGCAGCTAGCACCGCACGAGCGGAGCGAGTGCGGCGCGCAGCAAGGCGCGCGAGCCGTCGCGACTGGGGCTTCGGCGGTCTTGGTGTCGATCAGTCGGTTACAAGCGACTACGTACAGCCGAGCCACTGGGATTTCGGTGGAAGCGATCGCGACGTTGGTCGCCGCCGTTGCCGACCGATCGATCGGCCCGACGGGGTACCCGCAGGGGTACTCTCGCTCGATCCGACGATTTAAAACGCTCACTCCGGCAACGACCTCGTAATGAGTCTCGTCGTTACCGACACCTTAGGAGACGAGCGCGTCGAGTTCACGGCCGACGGCGACGTCACGCTGTACGTCTGCGGCCTGACGGTGTCGGACGACCCCCACCTCGGGCACGCCCGCCTGTGGTTCCACGCGGACGTCCTCCACCGGTGGCTCGAACACGTCGGCTACGACGTGCGCCACGTCGAGAACGTCACCGACGTGAACGAGAAGATCACGGCCCGCGTCGGCGAGCGCGACGAGTGGGCCGCGGAGCGCGACGTGGCCGAGACGTTCACCGCGAGCGTCTTCGACGCGATGCGCGGACTGAACCTGAAGCGGGCCGAGGTGTACCCCCGCGTCACCGAACACGTCCCGGAGATCATCGACCTCGTGGAGACGCTGGTCGAGAAGGGGTACGCCTACGAGTCGAACGGCTCCGTCTACTTCGACGTGACGAGCTTCGAGGAGTACGGGAAGCTCTCGAACCAGGAGCTCGACGCGCTCGAAGCGCAGGGCGAACCGGACGAGCGCTCGGAGAAGCGCAACCCGTCGGACTTCGCGCTGTGGAAGGCGGACGGCGTGAGCGAGACCGCCGCGCGCGAACACGCGAAACACGACCACGGCGCGGAGACGCCCGACGGCGAGACGTGGGAGTCGCCGTGGGGCGAGGGCCGGCCCGGCTGGCACGTCGAGTGCTCGGCGATGTCGACGACGCACCTCGGCGACACGCTCGACATCCACATGGGCGGCCGCGACCTGGTCTTCCCCCATCACGAAAACGAGATCGCGCAGTCGGAGGCCGCCACCGGCGAGACGTTCGCGCGCCACTGGCTTCACGTCGGCCTCTTGGAGATGGACGGCGAGAAGATGTCCTCCTCCATCGGCAACTTCTGGACGGTCCCCGACGCCCTCGAAGAGCTCGGCGTCAACGTGGTCCGCACCTTCTACGCCGGCGCGGCCTACCGCTCCGAGCAGGCGCTCACCGAGGAGACGATCGCGGAGGCCGAGGAGCGCTGGGAGCGGCTCTCCCGGACGTACGACCGCGCGGTCGACGCGCTCGACTCGACCGACGCCCGCGCGAAGGCCGAGGACGAACAGCTTCGCGGGGCCGTCGACGACGCCCGCGAGGACTTCGCGGCCGCGATGAACGACGACCTCAACCTCCGGGAGGCGACCGCGGCGCTCCTCGATCTCACGGACGCGGTGAACCGGCACGTCGATTCGGAGCCGCCACACGACTACCGCGCTCTCCGCGAGGCGGTGGAGGCGTTCGAGGAACTCGGCGGCGACGTGCTCGGCCTCCAGTTCGAGTCGCCGAGCGACGGCGACGTGGATCTGGCCGGCGAGCTGGTCGAGCTGATTCTGGACGTGCGCGAGACCGAGCGCGAGGCCGGCAACTACGAGCGCGCCGATGAGCTCCGCGACGCGCTCCGCGAGGTCGGCGTCGAGATCGAGGACGGCCCGGACGGCGCGACGTACCGGTTCGAGTAGGACGCGTACTCATGCTCTGCTATGGAGGCCGGTGGTCGGGGAGCGGCTGCCGAAGTGAGAAGCGCTCGTCGCTTTGCTGTTTGTAGTGATAGGGGGACCACCGCCGAAGCCCCAGTCGCTCGGCCGTAGGTGGTTGCTGATAAATCGCCGATCGACACGACGACCACCGAAGCCCCAGCCGCGAGGCGGACAGACGCTCGCTGTGCTCCTCGTCGCTCGTTTCACTCGCTCCTGCGGTGCTTACTTCACCTCTGTCCGCCTCGCGACTGCCCCTTCGAGTCCCGCCCAGCACCGCACCACAGCCTCACGCCTCCCCAGCCTCGTCAGTCGCCGTCGCTCCGCTCCGGGGCCAGCGACTCCCTCGGGCGTGCGACTCGCGCCCTTATCAGGGCGCTCGCCGGCACGCGCCACCGCACCGCTACATTCGTTTATTGGCTGTGACTGGCTGATCCGCCTGTTTAGACGCCTAATCGGCGTCGAGTCGTAATCTTCCGAGATCGGACTCTCAGTCTAACACGTGCTCGGTGTCGTACGAGCCGAGCACCTTCACCCACCCCTTGTCGGCGATGGCCTCGACGTCTCCGACCGCCTTCGCCATGTGGTCTTCGTAGAGGCCGGCGTCAACGTCGAAGTGGAACAGGTAGTCCCCGAGGCGCTCGCCGCTCGGGCGCGACTCGATCCGCGAGAGGTTGAGGTTGCGGTCGGCGAACGCCTCCAGCAGTTCGAGGAGGAGTCCGGGGTAGTTCGCGTTCGGGTAGACGATGAGGGTGGTCTTCCCGCCGGCGTCCGACCGCGCCGACTCGGGGGCGACCACGAGGAAGCGCGTCGCGTTCGAGGTGCGGTCCTGAATGTCCTGCGCGAGGATCTCGAGGTCGTCGCCGGCGTTGTCCGGGTGGCCGATCCCGGCGACCCGGGCGTCCTCGCGGGCGCGCTCGACCCCGCGGGCGGTGGAGGCGACGGCTTCGAGGCTCACCGACGGGTAGTTCGCTTCGAGCCAGTTGCGGCACTGCGCGAGCGCCTGCGAGTGGCTCGCGACGACCTCGAACCCGTCGTCCTGCGCGAGGAGGGCGTGGCGGATCGGGGTGACGACCTCGCGGGTGACCGACACGTCGTAGTCGGCGAGGGCGTCGAGGCTCTCCGTGACGGAGCCCTCGATGCTGTTCTCGATTGGGACGACCCCGCGCTCGAACTCGCCGTCGGCGACGGCGTCGACGATGGCGGTGACCGACTCCCGGAACGACACCTCGGCGGCGACGGCGCGCGCGGCGCGGTGCGAGTACGTGCCGGCGGGACCCAGCGTGACGGCGTTCATCACCCCATCGTACCGGGGGCGGTGAGAAAAGCCTGCGGGGCGCGGCGACGTTTGGGGCGGACGCGCTCCGACGGGAGCCGAGGCCCGTTACTCGTCGTCCGGCTCGGTCGGCACGCCGCCGAGGTTCCCCTCGTCGTCGAACAGCTTGGCGCGGAGGAACCGCGTCCGGTAGCGGTTCGCGCCCTCCTTCGCGTCCGCCTCGCGGATCTCGTCGATCCGGCCGTCCGCGACCGCGTCGATGATGTCTTCCACCTGCTCCTTCTCGCTCGGCGTCAGTTCGAACTCGTAGGTGCGCGGCTGCTCGCTCTCCAGCCGCGTCCACTTGCGCGCGGCCGACACCACCACGGAGCAGGGCTCGCGGCAGGGGAAGACGCCGTCGCCGCCGTCGACATCGAGGTCCGTGTCCTCGTCGTACCCCCACTCCCGTCGCTTCAGACACTGCGAGTCGTCGCAGCACGCCTCCGCGACCCAGTTCACGTGCTCGTGGCCCTCGCCGCGGTCCCACGTCTTCACGACGCCGTAGATGCCGGACTGGCGCTCCATCGTCTCGCGCCAGTGGTTCACGTCCAGGTTCCCCTCGCGCTCGCGGTGCCAGTTGGCGACGGTCGCAGGGTAGATCGTCTCGACCGTCTCGTAGAGGTCACGCGGACCGAGGTCGGGGAACACCCACCCGCCCGCGAGCGACGGCGCGGTCTTCAGCGGCCGGTATCGACCCTTCTCGTCGAGGGTGACGAGGTCGCGCGCGTCGAGCGGGTCGTCGTGCGCCTCCAGCTCGTCGACGGGAACGCCGGCGTCGTCCGCGTGGCGCACGTCGTAGCGGCGCTCGCCCCGGTCCGTGACGGTCGCCGTGATCTTCAGTTCGCCCCACGCGCGCTCGACGCCCGCCGCGAGCGCCGCGTAGCGGGTCGCCACCGTCTCGCCGTCGGCGTCCTCGATCCAGCGGACGAAGGCGCGTCGCGGCCCGAACTCGCCAACGACGCGCTCGAACGCGTACCAGTCCGTGACCGCCGGCGCGCGCTCGTCGAGCGCGGCGTGGAGGTCGCGCTCGGAGAGCCCGGTCCGGCGGTCGACGTCGTCGAGGACGTATCCGCCGTCCTCGTCGCGGGCGACGCCGAACCCCTCGAACCGGAGCGGGTCGCCCGCGTCGCGGTCGGCGAGCGCGTCGAGGACCGCGTCGAACGCGTCGCCCGGGAGGTCGATATCGGGGACCGCGGGCTCGTCGTCGCCCGCCTCGCCCTCGTCGGTCGCGGGGGTGGAGTCGGCCACGGTCAGTCCCCCGTGGCGACGCGGGTCGTCTCGCGCACGTCGTCGAGCGCGGTGCCGAGGGCAGCGCCGGCGTCGGCCGCGCGCTCCAAGACCACGTCGGCCATCAGCGGTTCGGTGCCGACCGCGCCGGCGTACCAGATCCGGGTGCCGTCGACGGTCTCGGGCACGTCGTACCCCTCGGTGTGGTCCTCGCAGAGCCCGACGTCCTCCGGGATGTCCTCCTGAGTGTGGTAGCCGTCGGCGATAAACAGGGGGACGAGGACCACGTCGTCGCTCTCGAAGTGCTCGGGGAGGTCGTCGACCTCCGGGTCCTCGTCCATGTACAGCGCCTTCACCTCGTCGAAGCGGTCGCGCTCGGCGATCCGGTCGGCGTGGTACTCGATCGCCTTCGCCGAGTTCTCGTTGCGCTCGGTGCCGTGGCCGACGACCGCCAGGCCGAAGTCGTCCCCCACGTCGGGGTCGTCGGTGACCGACTCGGCGCGGCGGACGATCACGTCGGTCATCGCGCGGTGGGTCCCCACCGGACCGCAGTAGTGGACCTCCCGGTCGATGTCCTCGGCGACGAGCGTGGCCTGGTCCGCGGAGAGGCCGTCCGACCCCCACTGCGAGACGTCCCACCCGTCGAGGCGGAGTTCGCGGGGGATCACCTGCTCGGTGAAGTACCCCTCCGAGACGAACAGCGGGACGACGTACACCTCGTCGCCCTCGACGGTGCGGAGCACCTCCCGGAAGTGCGGCTCCTCCTTCCAGAAGCCGGTGCGGACCTCGTCGAAGGCACCGGTGGCTCGGATCGTGTCGGCGTGGTCGTACGTCGGCGCGCTCGACTCCGGGTTGAGGTGGGAGCCGTGCGCGACGATGACGAGCGATTGCATACCCGTTCTGGGGCCGCGCCGCTCTTAGGGACTTCGGAGACTTCGGCGGGCCGGGAACGGGTCAGGACGCGTCGGACCTCGGCGCGGCGTCGAGCGCGGCCTCGACGATGCGAACCGCGTCGGGACCGTCCCGGCGACCGACGACGCAGACCAGCGCGTCCCCCGCGACGCCGGCGGCGACGACCGGGACCTCTCGGGCGGCGAACCGGCGGACGACGGCTCCGAGCGCCTCCGCGTCGACGTCCCCGGCCGCGACGACCGCCGTGTGGTCGCCGTCCGAGACGACGCCGGTGTCGCCGACGCGGAGGAGCGGAGCCGCTTCGTCGCCGAGGTCGGCGACCCCGACGCCGCTCCGCATCGAGACGGTCGTCTCACGCGACTCGGTCGCGTACGCCGGGAGGTCCTCGCGGAAGCGGCGGAGCGCGGCCGCGATCGCGTCCGAGTCGCCGTCGAGGTCGGCGGTCTCGGCGAGCCACTCGGCCGCGGCGCTGTGGTTCAGGAGTCCGGCGCGGAGCGCGTCGAAGACGAACGGGCGCGACCGGACGGCCTCGCGGGTGTCGGCTGCCAGCGACATGCCTCCCGGTCCGCGGGCGCGGCGCAAGGCGGTTTCGGTCGCGGTCCCGCGCGGCGGGCGATCGCCGCTCAGTCGTCCTCGGCGACCCCGGCCGTCGGCGACCGCGCGGACTCCGACGACTGGGCGGACTCGGCGGCGGGCGCGGGGTCCTCCGCCCGCGACAGCCACCGGAGGAACCCGCCCATCGCGACGAGGCAGACGACCGCGAAGGGAGCGCCGGTGACGATCACCGACGAGCGGAGCGCCGTCGCGCCGCCGACGACCACCAACACCGACGCGATAGCGCCCTGGAGAACTCCCCAGAACACGCGGTTCGCGCCCGACGGTTCCCGGCTGCCGCCGGTGGTGAGCATGCCGACGGCGAGCGTCGAGGAGTCGGCCGAGGTGACGAAGAAAGTCGTCACCAACACGAGGAACAGGAGCTGCCACAGCTCTCCGCCGGGGAAGGCCCCGAAGATGACGTACCCGGAGACGCCGTCGCCGAACTCGCCGACAGCGCCGAGCACGTCGACCGCCCCGGAGTCCTGGAGCCGGATTGACGTGCCGCCGATGACGGTGAACCACAGCGCGGAGACCGCGGTCATCGTGCCGAACGCGGTCCCGACGACCGACCGGATCGTCCGCCCGCGGGAGATCCGGGCGAGGAACAGCCCGACGAACGGGGCCCACGCGATCCACCACGACCAGTAGAAGACGGTCCACGCCGCGGTCCAGCCGGGACCGTTCTCGACGCCGCTCCCGGTGAACAGGCTCATCTCGAAGAATGAGGTCGCGTACGTGCCGAGCGCCGCCACGCCGACGTTCAGCACGTCCGTCGTCGGGCCGGCGACGAGCGCCACGCCGAAGAGGAGCGCCATGACGCCGACGTTGAACACGGAGAGCCGCCTGATACCGCGGCTGACGCCCGCGACGAGCGACAGCGTGAACAGGAGGGTGATACCGACGATGACCGCGACGGTCTCGGCGTCGCCGAACGAGACGCCGGTCCGGTACGTCACGCCGGTGAGCAGCTGCGTGGCGATGAACCCGAGCCCCGTCGCGATCCCGCCGATGGTGGCGACGACCGCGAGCGTGTCGACCGTCCGGGCGACGACGCCGTCGAGTCCGTCCGGACCGAGGAGCGGGTACAGGGCGGTTGAGACGCGGAACGGCGCGTCGTGGCGGTACGCGAAGTACGCGACCGGGAGGCCGATCGCGAGGTACCCGCCCCACGCGCTGATCCCGTAGTGGAAGACCGTGTACGCGACCGCCGGCACCGCCGCCGCGCTCGACTCCGCGGCGACCTCCCCCGCGAACAGCGGCGGGACGGTCTGGTAGTGGAGCAGCGCCTCGACGGGGCCGAAGAACACGATCCCCGCCGAGAGCCCGGCGGAGAAGAACATCGCGACGTACGAGAGCGTCCCGTACTCCGGGTCGCCGTCGCCGAGGCGGACGCGCCCGTACTTCCCGACGAGGAGGTAGCCGGCCGCGAGCACCAGCGCGAGGACCGATCCGAGGTACAGCCACGCGAGCCCCTGACCGAACCTCACGAACGCGGCGTCGATGGCGGCCGCCGCGCCGTCGGTGTCGGCCACGGTGTACGCGAGGAAGGCGAACGTGACGAGCGACCCGACGGCGAACGGGACGGGATCGACCTCGGCGCGGAACGAGCGTATCGACTCGACGACGGAGCGTTCACTCATAAATGGGCGTCTACCGATCGGTGGGGCGCGATCCGCTTAAACCTGTTTCTGAACCCGTTGAATCCGATATTACGGGAGAGGTTGACGCCGAATATTCGAGTATAAATACGCCGCCGTCCGAGCGGGCTGACCCGGGGCGAGTCGCGTCCGAGCGTGTGGACCCGGGGCGAGTCGCGTCCGAGCGTGTGGACCCGGGGCAAGTGACTCCTGTCGCCGGAGCGTACTCCGCGGCGTGAACCACGTCCCGAACGAGGCGCTGGCCGCGGTCGACGCGTTCGGCGAGGGCCACCTCCGCGGGGACCCGCCGGCGGTCCGGGAACGGCTCCGGTCGGACCTGCGGGTCCGCATAACCGCGAACGGGGACGGCCAGACCGCCCTGTGTCGGTTCGAGACGGAACACGCGCGAGCGCCGCCGACCCTCCGCGACCGCGGCTCGTTCCTCGCCACGTACGTCGACGGGATCGACGAGCGGCTCCGCGAGTGGGGGGTCGAGCCGCCGGAGGCCTACGAGTACCGCGAGACCGTCGACGGCACGCACCGGTACGAGGGGACGCTGTCGCTGCCGTGACCGGGGCGGCGGGACTCGCGTCGGGGATTTATGGGGCCGTCGGACGCAGGGCGTGACGTGATCCGAACCGCCGCCTACGCCGCGCACGTGCTGTCGGGGGCCTTCTGGACCGGGGCCGTCCTGTTCGTCGTCTACGCGGTCCTCCCGCGGGCGCGAGAGGGTGCGCTGTCGCGGGAGTCGTTCGCCGACGCCGCGCACCGCCTCCTCATGGTCACGCGCTGGACCGGCGTCGCGCTGCCGCTCACCGGGGCGTACCTCATCTGGCTGCTCTACCGGCCGCTGGAGCTTCTGACCGGCACGTCGCGGGGGTGGGCGGTCCTCGCGATGCTGTCGCTGTGGGGGGTCATGAACGGACTTGTCGAGTTGGGAGTCCTCCGAATGCGTCGGGAGATCGACCCCGACGTGGGGTGGGGGACGTACATGGCCGAGGGGTTCCCGACCGAGGCGCTCGGCGGTGCCGGGAACGCGCCGGAGGCCGCCCGGTTGGCGACCGTCGCGCGCCCCTACCTGCTGGCGAGCGCGGCTCTGGCCGTCCTGCTGCTCGTCGACGCCGCGCTCTTGGCCGGCGGGCTGCCGGGGTGAGGCTGGGGCGACCGAGAGGGCCGAGACGACTCGGGAGCGACCGAGAGCGTCGAACCGAGCCGTTCCTATATAAACGACCTCGAACCGGCCGTCGCTGCCGGACAAAGTTCAATGGTAACTCTCCACACGGATAGGCGACGACGGCCGCGTTGTAGTGCGGTTTTCGACGGCAACCCTCGGCGGCGATCGCTCGCATCCGTTCGCCGCTCACCGAGAAGTTTATATAGAATCACAATCAATCAAACGCTGTATGAGTCAGCGAATGCAGCAGGGCCAGCCGATGATCATTATGGGCGAGGACGCCCAGCGCGTCCAGGACAAGGACGCACAGGAGTACAACATCTCCGCGGCGCGCGGCGTCGCCGAATCCGTCCGCTCGACGCTCGGACCGAAGGGGATGGACAAGATGCTCGTCGACTCGATGGGCGACGTGACCATCACCAACGACGGCGTCACCATCCTCCAGACGATGGACATCGACAACCCGACCGCCGAGATGGTCGTGGAAGTCGCCGAGACCCAGGAGGACGAGGCCGGCGACGGGACGACCAGCGCGGTCGCCATCGCGGGCGAGCTGCTGAAAAACGCCGAGGACCTCCTCGAACAGGACATCCACCCGACCGCGGTGATCAAGGGATTCAACCTCGCGAGCGAGTACGCCCGCGAGCAGGTCGACGAGGTCGCCACCGCCGTCGACCCCGAGGACACGGAGACCCTCCGGAACGTCGCCGAGACGTCGATGACCGGCAAGGGCGCTGAGCTGGACAAGGACGTGCTCGCCGACCTCGTCGTCCGCGCGGTACAGGGCGTCACCGTCGCGGCCGACGACGGCTCCCACGTGGTCGACCTGGCGAACCTCAACATCGAGACGCGCACCGGTCGCGCGGCGAGCGAGTCCCGCCTGCTCACCGGCGCGGCGATCGACAAGGACCCGGTCCACGAGGACATGCCGACCGACTTCGAGTCGGCCAACGTCCTGCTCCTCAACGACCCCATCGAGGTCGAGGAGGCCGACGTCGACACCTCCGTCAACGTCGACTCCCCGGACCAGCTCCAGAAGTTCCTCGATCAGGAGGAGGAGCAGCTCCGCGAGAAGGTCGACACGATCGTCGAGTCCGGCGCTGACGTCGTCTTCTGTCAGAAGGGGATCGACGACCTCGCGCAGCACTACCTCGCGAAGGAGGGAATTCTGGCGGTCCGGCGGACGAAGAAGTCCGACCTGACCTTCCTGAAGAACGTCCTCGACGCGCCGATCGTCACGGACCTCGACTCGCTTTCCGCCGACGACCTCGCGGTCGGCTCGGTCGAGCGCGACGCGGACGAGGAGCTGTTCTACGTCGAGGGCGAGGACGCCCACGGCGTCACGCTCCTCCTGTACGGTACCACCGAGCACGTCGTCGACGAGCTCGAACGCGGCATTCAGGACGCGATCGACGTGGTCTCGACGACCGTCTCCGACGGGCGGACCCTGCCCGGCGGCGGCGCGGTCGAGGTCGAGATCGCGCGCCGGCTGCGCGACTACGCCGACTCCGTCGAGGGTCGCGAGCAGCTCGCGGTCGAGGCGTTCGCGGACTCGCTGGAGCTGATCCCGCGCGTGCTCGCCGAGAACGCGGGCCTCGACGCGATCGACCTGCTGGTCGACCTGCGCGCGGCCCACGAGGCCGGCGACGAGCACGCCGGGCTCGACGTGTTCGCCGGCGAGGTCGTCGACACGGCCGAGGCGGGCGTCGTCGAGACGGCCCACGCCAAGGAGCAGGCGATCGCCTCCGCGGCCGAGGCCGCGAACCTCGTGCTGAAAATCGACGACATCATCTCGGCGGGCGACCTCTCGACCGCCGGCGACGGCGACGAGGGCGGTGCCCCCGGCGGCGGCATGGGCGGCATGGGCGGCATGGGCGGCGCTATGTGAAATCTGTCGGAGACAGATTTCCATAGACCGTCAGGCCCCGCCTGACGCAGTCGATGTAAGCGAGGTTCCGACCGAACCCGCCCCGACCGCCGCAGCGACGACCGCTCGATAATTACCGCCGTTCACACGCTCTGTTTTCCCCCGTTTCACGCGACGGTCGACAGCGGCCGCCACGTCGGACCGAGCGACTCGACCGGGACGATGCGCTCCGACCGGACCGGAGAGATCCGGTCTCCGGGACCGTCCGTGCGCGGCGCGCGCATCCGCGGCCGCACCTCTTTACGGATCCGGACCGTACGGATCGGCGATGACGAACCTGACACTCTACGAGCTGGAGGGCTGTCCGTACTGCGCGAAGGTGAAGACGAAGCTCTCTGACCTCGGTCTGGAGTACGACTCGGTGATGGTGCCGCGCTCGCACAGCGAGCGCACCGAGGTCGAGGAGGTCTCCGGACAGACGGGCGTGCCGGTCCTCGTCGACGAGGAGCACGGGGTCGAGGGGATGCCGGAGAGCGACGACATCGTCGAGTACCTCGAAGAGACGTACGGCAACGCGAGCTAAGCGGCCGGTCACGCGGGAAGCGCGGTCGACGGACGCGGCGTCGACCGAACGAGAGGCTATTTATTCGGCGGGGGTGAGGTGTCCGGCGTGCGACTCCATCACCGTCCCGCCGCGGCGACCGACCCGTCGGAGACCGTCCTCGCGAGCGACGTCGACGTCGCGCGCTCGACGCTCGAACAGGCGCGGGGGCTGATGTTCCGCCGGTCGATCCCGGACGACTACGCCCTCGTGTTCCCGTTCGACGAGGCCGACACGCAGTGGCTCCACATGCTGTTCGTGCCGTTCGCCATCGACGCGGTGTGGCTCGTCGACGGCGAGGTCGCGGCGAAAAAGCGGCTCGCGCCGTTCGTCGGGCTGGGCCGCGGTCGCGCCGACACCGTCGTCGAACTCCCCGCGGGCGCGGCGGAGTCGGTGAGCGTCGGCGACGAACTGCGGCTCGTCGACTGAGCCCGCGACCGGTCGGGCGCTCCGGCCGCGAGCGGGGCGGCGGAGCGCGTCAGGCGTCGCGCTCGTTCGGGCTGAACAGGTCGTCGTCTGACGGCGGGCCCTCCGCGGCCCGCAGCGACAGTTCGACCCGGCTCCCGCCGGCCTTGCTCTCGGCGATGTCGAGCGTCCCGCCGCCAGCGGTGACGATCCAGTTCACGTACCAGAGGCCCAGCCCGCTCGCGTGTTCGAGCGGCGTCTCCTCGCCGGTGAGGACGGCGCGCTCGGCCGGCGGGATCCCCGGCCCGTCGTCGGCGACGACGAGCGAGACCCACGACTCGCTCGGCAGTTCCGCGGCCGAGACCCGGACTCGCGGTTCGTCGGCGTCGTTGTGACGGATCGCGTTGTCGACGAGTTCGGTGATCGCCTCGGGGAGGAACGAGACGGCGGAGACGACGAGCCCCTCGGGGACGTCGACCTCGACGGCGGCCCGGTCGTGGATCGCCGGGTCGAGCGATTCGAGCGCGGCGTCGACCGCGGGGGCGAGCGTGACGGGGCGCGGCGAGGGCCGCTGCGAGAGCAGCCGTTCCACCTTCCGGGACGTCTCGCCGAGGCGCAACAGCCGCTCGGCGGTGTCGACGACCCGCCGCAGTTCGGCGGTGAGGTCCGGGTCGTCGATCGACTCGATGGCGCGGGCGGTGAAGCCCGTGACCACGTTGAGGTCGTTCCGGAAGTTGTGGCGCAACACGCGCGTCAGCACCGCGAGCCGCTCCTCTCGCAGCGACGCCTCGGTGACGTCCTCGCCGACGCCGACCGCGCCGACGACCCGGTCGCCGTCGGTGACGGGGCCGATAGAGAGCCGGTAGGGGACGCGCTCGCCGGAGCGGGTGAGCAGCCGCGCCTCGCAGGCGGCGGGGTCGGCGTCGCGGTACACCCGTGAGAGCGCCTCGCTGACGGCGTCGCGCGTCGCCTCGTCGAACAGCGACGTGAGCGCCGTCCCGGACAGCGCCGCCGGCTCGTAGCCGGAGTCGGACGCCAGCCGGCCGTTCCACCGCGAGAGCGTCCCCTCCTCGGTACACCGGAACAGCGCGAGCGGGACGGTCCCGGCGAGCGCGTCGACCAGCCGCCGCTCGGCGTCGCGCTCGTTCGCCGCCGCGACGCGCGCGGTCGCGTCCGAGAACCCGACGACGAGCCACTCGCCGCCGGCGATCGTCGCCGTGTGGAGCGCCGCGTCGACCCGGAGTCCGGGGTCGCCGATCCGGACGTCCCACTCGAACCGCTCGGTCCGGGCGTCGTCGGGGGCGGACCCCCCGGCGTTCGAAGCCCGGGCCGCGACCTCCGAGACCGGCTCCCCGGCGACGGTGCGGTCGGTCTCGCCCACGTCCGGGAGGCCCATCAGCGTCAGCGTGCCGCGGTCGTGGCCGAGGAGGTCGGCCGCGGCGGGGTTCGCGGCGCGGATCGCCAGCGTGTCGGGGTCGCACACGAGCGTTGCGGTCGGGACCGCCTCGACGAACGCCCGGAGGACCCCGGTCGCGTCGACGGTCCCGGTCGGGTCGGCGGCCCCGCTCGA
Organism: Halorubrum hochsteinianum; assembly: GCF_023702125.1. NCBI lineage: Archaea > Methanobacteriati > Methanobacteriota > Halobacteria > Halobacteriales > Haloferacaceae > Halorubrum > Halorubrum hochsteinianum. The sequence continues at coordinate 711,774 of NZ_CP098415.1, forward strand.
CGACGGCCGGTCGTCGGTCGGCGGGTCCCCGTCGCGGTCTCCCATCTGTCGGTTACCGAGACACTCCGCGCATATGTGTTTATTGATTTATGGGTCGCGGCGACCCGGGAGGGGTGCGGGCCGAGACGCGCGTCGATCGTCGGCCGGGACGCCCGTCGGCTCTCGACCGGAGACCGGTCAGTCCGCCTTCACCTGCCAGTCGCGGACGGTGTCCGCGCCCACGCCGTCGACATCGGCCGCGAGGTCGTCCGGGTCGGCCGACTTGAGCTCGTCGACGCCGTCGATGCCGGCGTCTTTCAGCTTCTCCGCCGTCTTCTCGCCGATCCCTTCGACCGCCTGAAGCTCCGACCCCTCCTGCCGGGCCGTGAACTCGCGGTAGTTACAGATCGGACAGCCCAGCTCCCACGGCTCGTCGCCGGAGTGGACCCGGAGGTGCGGGAGGTCGTGCTCCTCGCAGCGCTCGTCTGTGACCTCGATCTCGCCGCGCCGCGGGAGCGGCAGCGAGTAGTCGCAGTCGGGGTAGCGCGTACAGCCGACGAGCCGGGAGCCGGAGCGGAGCCGCTTGATGGCCAACTCGCCCCCGTGTTCCTCCCCGCACTCCGGACAGACCCCGATCACCTCGTCCTCCTGCTCGTCCGCCTCGTCGGCCTTACACTGCGGGCAGCCGTGGACGAACGTCTTCCGGCCGGCGAGCATCTTCACGTGCCGGAGGTCGTGGTCCTCGCAGGTCTCGTCGAGGATGAGCGGCTTGCCGGTCGAGGGAAGCGGGAGGGTGTACTCGCAGTCGGGGTAGCCGTCGCAGCCGACGAAGTACGACCCCTGTCGCGACTTCCGGACGAGGAGGTCCGAGCCGCACTCCGGACAGGGACCGAGCGTCTTGTCCGCCTTCAGGGAGTTCTGGAGGTGGTCGCCGACCGTCTCGCGCGACTCGGTGAGGTCGTCGAACACGCTCGAAAGCAGCTCGCGAGAGGCCTCGGTCACGTCCTCGTACTCCCTCTCGCCGGCCGCGATGGCCGCCATGTCCCGTTCGAGCTGGGCGGTCATCTCCTCGCTCACGATCCGGTCGGCGAACTCCTCCGCCGCCTCGACGACCGCCTCCGCGAGCCGCGTCGGCCGCGGCGGGTCGCTCTCGACGTAGTTGCGGTCGTACAGCTTCTCTATCGTGCGGTGGCGGGTCGCCTTCGTCCCCAGCTGCCGCTTCTCCATCTCCTCGATGAGCCGGGACTGGCCGTAGCGGCGGGGCGGCTGGGTCTCTTTCCCCTCGGTGGCGCGGTCCGACAGCGACAGCGTCTCGCCGACCTCCACGTCCGGGACGATCCGCTCGTCGCTGGAGCGGTACGGGTACACCTCGTGGTACCCCGCCTCCAGCAGCCGCTTGCCGTTGGCCTTCAGCCGCAGTCCGCCGTCGGCGACGAGGTCCGCGGGCTTCGCCGCGTCGTCCGGATTCCGCAGCGCGGCGAGCCCGTCCGCGCGCTCGGCGATGGGGGTCGCCTCGCCGTTCGCGAGCGCGACGACCCGCAGCCGCTCCCACGTCGCCGGGTCGGCGCAGGTCGCGAGGAAGCGGCGGACGATCAGCTCGTACACCTCCCACTCGTCGTCGGAGAGGTCCGAGGCCGAGGGGAGCTCGCCGGTCGGGTGGATCGGGGGGTGGTCCGTCGTCTCCTCGTCGCCCTCGGTCGGCTCGATCTCGCGGTCGTCGTCGATCAGGCTCGTGGCGTCGGTCCCGAACGTCGACGACTCCGCGAGGTCGGCTATCAGCTCCTCGGGCTCCAAGTCGTCGGGGTACACCGTGTTGTCGGTCCGGGGGTAAGTGACGTAGCCCGCGGTGTAGAGGTCCTCCGCGAGCGACATGGCGCGCTGCGCGGAGTAGCCGAGCGAGCCCGCCGCGCGGATGAACGCCGTGGTGTTGAACGGCGTCGGCGGGTCGTCGGTCTGGGTCCGTCGCGTCACGTCGTCGACGTTCGCCCCGTCGGCGGCGTCGAGCGCCTCGGTGAGCGTCTCGGCGACGCCCTCGTCCCAGACGCGCTCGCGCTCGTTGCCCTCGTCGTTCAGGTAGAAGTAGCGCGCCTCGAAGGGGTCGCCGCCGGACTTCGCCAGCTCGCCGGTGAGCTCCCAGTAGGGCTCCGGATCGAACGCCTGTATCTCGCGCTCGCGGTCGACGATGAGCTTGAGCGTCGGGCCCTGGACCCGGCCGACGGAGATGAAGTCGTCGCCGAGCTGGCGGGCCGATAAGGAGAGGAAGCGGGTGAGCGCCGCGCCCCACGTGAGGTCGATGGTCTGGCGGGCCTCGCCGGCGGCCGCGAGCTCGAAGTCGAGCTCGTCGGGGTTCGCGAACGCCTCCTGCACCTCGTTTTCGGTGATCGAAGAGAAGCGCACGCGGTCGACGGGGGCGTCCTCGTTCACCTCGCGCACCAGCTCGTACGCCTCCTTGCCGATCAGCTCGCCCTCGCGGTCGTAGTCGGTCGCGATGACGACGCGGGAGGCGTTGCGGGCGAGCCGCCGGAGCGCGGCGACGATCCCCTCCTGCGTGGGCGTCTTCGTGACGGGCGCGTCGATCAGCTCGACCGGCTCGACGTCGCGCCAGTCGTTGTACTCGGCGGGGAAGTCGACGCCGACGACGTGGCCGGAGAGGCCGATGCACCGCTTGCCGCCCCACTCGTAGACGTTGACGTCGTTGGTCCGCTCCGCGGTCGCGGACTCGCCGCTCAGGATGTCGGCGATGCGCCGCGCCGCGTTGTCCTTCTCCGTGATTATCAGCTCGGGGCCGCGACTCATTGCGCCGAGATACGCCGCTGCCGGGTCTAAAGCTTTCGCGACGCGAGATTGGCGGCAGGCGCGGGGTCGAAGGGCCTCAAAAGGCGGGTCGGCGCGCGACCGTCACCGGGCCGCGTCGTCGGATTCCGCGAGGAACTCCGCGTCCGTGGGCTCCGCGTACGGTTCCGGCGGTTCGTCGTCCGCGTTGAGTTCGCGCCGTGCGAGGTGGTTCTCGAGTTGGCGGCGCTTGTTCCTCCCTTTCCGCTCGCGGCCCGATTTCGTGTCTGGCATCGTCACCCGTGTCAACTATACCCACACATATGAATCTTGTGTCGGTGTGCGGACGAGTCGGCGAGAAAACGGGCAGATAGACGACCAGCGGAGAGGGTTTAAATGCCGGCGAGCGGCAACGTCAATCGGTTGTAAACAGAGGATGCGGTGGCGCGTGCCTGCGAGCGGCCGCCGGAGGCGGCCGCGAGACAGCACGCGCGAGGGAGTCGCGAGCGGCCGGGCGACCGTCGGGAGCCCGGAGCGAGCGACGAGGCTGGGGAGAGGTGAGGTGCGGTTCGGTGCTGGGCGGGACTCGAAGGGGCAGCCGCGAGGCGGGCAGAGGCGACGTAAGCACCGCAGGAGGGAGTGAAACGAGCGACGAGGAGCACAACGAGCGTCTGCCCGCCTCGCGGCTGGGGCTTCGACGGTCTCTGTGCCGATCGGCGGTTTATAAACACCTCCTACATCGTACGGCCGAGTGGCTGGGGCTTCGGAGACACCTGCCGTCGGTCCGCGATTGGGTAGTTATAGACGCCTAACAAAAATCTGCCAGCGAATTTCAACAGCGAGTGTCTCTGGATACGATCTCGTCAGCAGGGTCAACGCGGAACAAGACCCCACCATCAATTGGTGCGAAGACCACCACATAGATGCAGCCGCTGTACTCCTCACCGAGAGGCTGGGTGACGACGGTCTCGTCTTCGGCCGAGTCGGGACCGTCATCGGGATACCCCGCTTTCACGTCCAGCCACAACGGCTCGTCACCGTTCCCGAATGGACCGTCGACGAGATCCACATCGGCCTCAGTGCCTTCAGTCGCATCGAGCTCGAAGGAATCCCAGTAGAGTACGCTCTCGGTGGACCGCAGAACGACGTCGAACGTTCGCGGAACGTCCTGCCCGTTCGCGATCTCGATCGTGTCGACGATTGTTGGATCGTTGTCGCTCTCCGTGGAATCACCGCGGAGGTCGGTACAGCCAGCGAAACTGGCTAGACCGGTACCGCTGAGGCTGAGGAGGAGCGTACGGCGTTCAGTAGATACCTTGGGGACCATCTGAACGACAGATCTATTTTTAATATATTCATTTATATTTTCTCACCGAAATCAGTACAGAACAAAAAAGTAAGCATATAGATCCCTATGGTGGCAGAATCCTCGCGCTACATAGGCTCGGTAATTCCGGACTCGCTCGTCGCTGACGCTCCTCGCTCGTAGTCGGCGTCGACAGAAACGCCAGGAGGGGGATTTGAACCTAAATCAGACGTGCTCGTTCGCGGCTCGCGGCTTCGCCGCTCGCCCACCGAGGTGCTCGCTTCGCTCGCACCTCGCACCGCTCACTGCGCGCGACTGATAGGGTTCAAATCCCTTGGTCTCGGTTCGTCGACGCCGGACTCGCTCGTCGCCGGCGCTCCTCGCTCGTAGTCGGCGTCGACAGAAACGCCAGGAGAGGGATTTGAACCCCCGATCCCGGATGGGAACACGCTTTCCAGGCGTGCGCCTTACCACTCGGCCATCCTGGCTCACGTGGTGATATTCCGGTGCGACTGTTAAGTCCTTCTTTTCGCTCGCAGTCGCGCCTCGGCGGCGTAGGAGATACCGGCCGACGCCGCGGCGACGGCGAACGCGACGAGCGCCTGCCCGCCGATGCCGACCGGCAGCGACCCGGAACCGAGGAGCCGGTACCCCTGCGCGAGCGCGAGGAACGCGAAGCCGCCGACGGCTCCCCACAGCGCCGCGGACCGCGCTCTGGCACGGGGGGTGGCCGGCGCGCCGGGCGTCACCGCCGACTCCTCGCCGCCGTCGGCCATCTACTCGACGACGGCGACCGCCTCGATCTCGACGCCGACGCCCTTCGGCAGCGCGCCCGCCTGAACCGCCGAGCGCGCCGGCGGGGACTCGTCGAAGTAGCCGGCGTACGTCTCGTTCATCTCGTCGAAGTCGTCGATGTCGTCGAGGAACACCGTCGTCTTGAGCACGTCCTCAGCCGACGCGCCCGCCTCCTCCAGCACCGCGAGGAGGTTGTCGAGCGCGCGCTCCGTCTGGACCGCGATCGACGCGTCGTCGAGTAAGTCGCCGTCGGGCGTCAGCGGGATCTGCCCGGCCGTGAACACGAGGTCGCCGTCGGTCGTCGCCTGACTGTACGCGCCCACCGCCGCCGGCGCGTCGTCCGTGTGGATGGTCTCTTTCATGCGAGTGCGACTTCGCCCGGCGGCCTCAAGAGTACTCTGGAGCGAGCCGGGCGGGGCCGGTCGAAGCCAGCCCAGCGGGACCACCGTCAGACACAAGACTTTCGAATGGTAACACGACACGTATGACGGGTGATCAGCTCCTGCCGCTCGCCGCGGTCTTCGTCGGCGTGGCGGCGGTCAACCTCGCGGTGATGTGGGTGCTCGTCCGGCGCGACCGCGACATCGCGGAGCTGTTCGGCTCGGCGGCGACGCGGTCGTCCGACGCCGACCGCGACGCAGGACCGGTCGATCCCGGTTCGACGCCCGCGACCGCGTCCGGCGCGGGCCCCGATACGACGGACGAGGCGGGAGAGCCGCGCGACCCGCCGCCGCTCGACGCGGACGGCGAGACGGTCGTCTGCCGGCACTGCGGTGCCGAGAACCGCGCCGGCTACCAGTACTGTCGGTGGTGCGCGCGCTCAGGGTTCGTCGACGAGGAGGCCGGGGTCACGGCGGGGACAGCGATGACCGACCGATCGCTGTGAGCGGGCGAGACAAGGGCGGTCGAAGCGGGAGCAGTCGGGAACGGAGCGCTCGAAGCGAGACCGGTCAGGCGACGTCGACCCGACAGCCGGCCGCGTAGTCGATCCCGTCGAGCGCGTCGATGCCGTCGTCGCCGCACACCGGACAGTCCGGGTTGCGCGCGTACGGTACCGTCTCGAACGAGAGGTCCATCGCGTCGTAGAACAGCACCCGACCGACGAGCGGGTCGCCCACCCCGATGAGCAGCTTCACCGCCTCCGTCGCCTGGAGGCAGCCGACGGTCCCCGGGAGGACCCCGAGGACCCCGGTGCTGGCGCAGTCCGGCACCGTCCCCGGCTCCGGCGGCTCGGGGAACAGACACCGGTAGCAGGGGCCGTCGGGCGAGAGCGTCGTCACCTGCCCCTCGAACTTGTAGATGGCACCGTGGGAGACGGGCACCCCCTCGATCCGCGCGGCGTCGTTCACCACGTACCGGGTGGCGAAGTTGTCCGAGCAGTCGACGACCACGTCGTGGTCGGCGATCAGCTCGCGGGCGTTGCTCGCGTCGAGGCGGGTCTCGTGTCTCTCCACGTCGACATCGGGGTTGAGGTCGGCGACGAAGTCGGCGGCCGAGTCCACCTTCTTTCGCCCCACGTCGCCGTCGCCGTGGATCACCTGTCGCTGGAGGTTCGAGCGCTCGACGACGTCGTCGTCGACGATCCCGATCGTGCCGACCCCGGCGGCCGCGAGGTACTGGATCGCGGGCGCGCCGAGCCCGCCCGCGCCCACGACGAGGACGCGGCCGTCGAGCAGCCGCTTCTGTCCCTCGGGACCGACGTCGTCCAGGATGACGTGTCTGGAGTAGCGGTCGAGTTGGGTCGCGTCGAGAGAGAGGCTCATGTGCGTCACCTGTGCCGGCGCGGATATAACCGTGTTCCCGGAGCGTCGGCCAATTCGTCGACGCCGCCGCAGGCACCGTCCTCGATTCTGCCGCGCTCACTCCGTCGACGCCGCCACCGAGTCGGTCATCCAGCAGCCGTCGACGTCGCCGAGGGCGTCGTCGGTCCCCTGACTCCCGCCGTCGATGAGTACGAGCCGGAACTCGTACCGCCCGGTGACGTCGCCGTCCTCGCGGGTGACGACCTCGACCTCGGCCGTCCCGCCGTCGACCGCCGGCACCGAGTACGCCGCGGTGTCGTACGTGCGCATCGGCGCGTACCGCTCCGTCTCGAACAGCGCGGCGTAGTCGTCCACCGAGCCGACGGCCGCCCGGTTCTCCGGCGACGCGAACGCCCGCAGGGTCCGCACGCCGTCGTTCGTCGCGTTGTCGTCGTACCGAAGCGCGTTCAGCTGGATCTGGACGACCTGAAGCGCCGACCGCTCGCAGGTGGGGACGGGCGCGGTGTTCCTGGCGGCCTCGTCGGTCGGGCCGTCCGTCGGCTCGCCGTCGACGCTCCCCACGGAGCCGCCGGCGTCTCCGTCGGCGTCCCCCGTTCCGCCCCCACCGTCGCTCGCGTCGTCCGAGCCGACCGCGTCCGACCCCGTCGGCGACGGCTCGGTCGACTCCTCGCCGCCGACGCCCGCGATCCCGCCCAGTCCGTCGGGCCCGACGGCGGTGCCGACGAGCGCGCCCCCGACGCCAGCGGCGAGGAGCGCGACGACCGCGACCGCCGCGAGAAGGGTCCGGGGGTACGTCCGCTCCGTCGCCGCGTCGGCGGATCCCCCCGCGTCGGTTCGGGAGGGAGAACGCGGCCGCGGTCCGGGGGCGTCTCGGCCCGCCGCGTCGCCGGCCGCCGCTCCGCCGGCCGTCGCTCCGCCGACGGTCGCTTCATCGGTCGCTCCCCCGGCGGTCGTCACCCTCTCGTCCGTCGGGTCATCGGCTGTCGTACCGCTGGCCACCCCGTCTGCCGTCGTTCCGTCGGCCGCCTCGTCGCCCGTCGACCCGTCCGCCGTCGAACCCGCGGCCGCCACGTCGTCGTACTCGGTCGAGCGGACCGGAACGCCGAGGACCCGCTCGGCGAGCGCGTTCGCGTCCGTCGGCGGCACGGCGTACAGGAGGCGCTCCCGGAGGTCCGCCGGGGTGACGACTTCGACCCCGTCGCCGAGGGGTTCGCCGTCGAGCGACTCGCGGGAGCCGCCCGCGACCGCGACGGCGTCGACCGACCCGTCCGGCAGGGGCTCAGCAGCGGCCTCGACGACGAGAATCTCGGTCCGCCGGTCGCCGTCCGACACCGTGACGCGGGGCGGGTCGACCGTCGCGCCATCGGCGGTCGCCGCGTACGTCTCGCCGACGAGCGTCGCGAGCGCGTCCCTGTCGAGCGACTCGACCGCGGTCGCGAACTCGTCGAGGGGGATGGGGTTGCTCGCGGTCACCGGTGGATCGCCACGTAGTACCGTTAGTATGTGACGCGTTGTCTTTGCTCTTGGGTCGAGCGGATCCGGTGCCGCGGCTGGGCGGGGAGAGCGAGTCGGAATAAAAGCGGGTGTCGTCGACCGCGGGGCGGGCCGGTTACTTGCCCTGCCGGTCGTTCGAGGTGACGCTCGGGCGCGTCTTCTCGGTGCCCTTGCCGCGCTTGCGCTGGCCGCGGCCCTTGGTGCCGGCGGAGGTGAGACCGCGGTACGCGCGGCCCTTGTGGTCGTCCGAGCAGATCCAGTTCAGCTCCTCGTCGTTCTCGATCGCGGGGTGGGCGGGGTCCACGAGGATGACCTCGTGCCACTTCTGCGAGCCGTCCTCACCGACCCAGTAGGAGTTGAGCACGCGGAGGTTGCGGTACTTCCGCGATGCGCGCTCCTCGGCGATGCGCTGGATCGACTTGCGCCGCGAGACGCGGTTGACGCCCTGTCGCTTCGAGCGACGGCCGGCCTTGAAGCGCTGCTTGCGCGAGCCGCCCTTGCGGACGCTCACGCGGGCGACGATGACGCCCTGCTTGGCCTTGTAGCCCAGTTCGCGGGCCTTGTCCAGCCGAGTTGGGCGCTCGATGCGCTCGATAGCGCCCTCGTCGCGCCACTCCTGTTTGCGCTGCCACTGCAGCTCAGCCAGTTTCCCCTCCTTGGGGGACCGCCACGCCTCCTTGATGTGCGAGTAGAAGCTTCGTGCCATTGTGTGTCCGCGGACGGTTGCGATTCAGCCGCGAGGGGCCACATGTCGTCTCGTCCCGGGACGCGCGTCGGTCGATCCGACGGCGGTCCCAGCGGCGAGTGCCCGCTGTGTCCGCACCAGCGAGTTGTCGGCAGTACCCGCGGTTCGCCCTTAACGGCTTCGTTCCCCGGATCGCGTGCGAGCGCGTGCCACGAGACGGCGGCGCAGCCGGTCCTCCCGAGCGCCCCGGTAGCCGCTCCCGTCGCGGCCGCGCGTCGATCGATTAAAGTTCATTTGTATCGATGAACCGCTAGTGGTACACAACGACGCCGCGCCGGGCGAACGCGGACTCGACGGAGGTGGTGTCCGGTGGGATCCGTGAGGCTGGTCGTCGTCGCGGGGACGACCGCGACGGCCGCGATCGACGGCATCAGCGCCGCGGGCGCGGACCCGGACCTGCGGACCGAGACGCCGAGCGCCGACCTCGAGATCGTCGAGACGGGCCGGCCCGCGCCGGACTCGCCCGTGCCGGTGAGCCCGACCGGCTGCCCGACGCCCGCGGTCGTCACCCGCGCGGTCCGCGAGCTACTGGGTCCCGACTCGCTGCCGGTCACGGCCGTCGACGCCGGGCTCGGCGCGCCGACCGCGGCCGCCGTCCGCGACGCGGGCGCGGCCCCGGGCGGCGACGTGCGCGACCCGGAGCCGGTCCCCGAGGCGGCGACCGTCTTCGAGCGGGCCCGCGCGCTCGCGCCGGAGCTCGCCGAACCCGAACGCGACGCGCCCGAGGGCGGCGACGGCGGTAACGGGCGAGACCGGGGAGCGGCCGGCGAACTGCTCGTCGCCGAGACGATCCCCGGCGGGACGACGACCGCGCTCGGCGTCCTGACCGCGCTCGGCGAGCGGGCCGCCGTCTCCTCGTCGCTGCCGGCGAACCCGATCGAGCGGAAGCGGCGCGTCGTCGCCGAGGCGCTGGACGCGAGCGGGCTCGAAGCCGGCGACGCGGCCGGCGAGCCGACCGAGGCGGTCCGGCTCGTCGGCGACCCCGTCCTCGCCGCGCTCGCCGGCCTGATCGTCGGCTGCGCTGACGCCGGCGTCGACGTGACGCTCGCGGGCGGCACCCAGCTCGCGGCCGCGGCGGCGCTCGCCCGACACGCCGGCGTCGACGGGGCGCTCCCGCTCGCGACCACGTCGCTTGTCGCGGACGACCCCACCGCCGACCTGCCGGCGCTCGCCGACGACCTCGACTTGCGCCTCGCGGCCGCCGACCCGGGGTTCGCCGAGAGCGACCACCCGGCGATGGCGGCGTACGCCCGCGGCGAGGCGAAGGAGGGCGTCGGCATGGGCGGGGCGCTTGCGCTCGCGGAGCGGGCGGGCGTCGCCGACGCCGCCGTCCGCGAGCGGATCGCCGCCGTGACCGACCGCCTGCTCGCCGAGCGCTCGGAGGGCGGCGAGGACGCGGAGGGCGGCGAGGACGCGGAGGGCGGTGCGATCGAGAGCGCCGCGGCGAACGGGGGCGACGCGCCGTGAAGGGGCTCGTCCTCGGCGGCACGGCCTCCGGCGTCGGCAAGACGGTCGCGACGCTCGCGACGCTGCGCGCGTTCGAGGCGGCGGGACGGACGGTCCAGCCCGCGAAGGCGGGGCCCGACTTCATCGACCCGAGCCACCACGCCCGCGCGGCCGGACGCCCCTCCCGGACGCTCGACCCGTGGCTTCAGGGCGTCGACGGGCTCCGCCGCAACTACGCCCGCGGCGACGGCGACGTCTGCGTCGTCGAGGGGGTGATGGGGCTGTACGACGGTAGCGTCGCCAGCACGGCCGGGGTCGCCGCCGCGCTCGACCTCCCCGTCGTCCTCGTCGTGGACGCGAGCGCCGGGATGGAGAGCGTCGCGGCGACCGCGCTCGGCTTCCGCGAGTACGCCGACCGGACGGAACACGACCTCGACGTGGCGGGCGTGATCGCCCAGCGGGCGCACGGCGGCCGCCACGAGTCGGGGATCCGCGACGCGCTGCCGGACTCGCTCGGCTACTTCGGCCGGATCCCGCCGAGCGATGACCTCGAAATTCCCGACCGGCACCTCGGGCTCCACGGCGGCGACGAGGCGGCGCTCCCGGACGACGCGCTCGACGAGGCCGCAGAGACGCTCCGGACCGACCGGCTGCTCGACGCCGCCCGCGAGCCGACGCCGCCGGAGGTCCCTCCGGGCGAGGCGCGGGGCGCGGCGACAGCCGGCGACGGCCCGCGCGTCGCGGTCGCGGACGACGACGCCTTCCGGTTCGTCTACCCGGCCACGCGCGAGCGCCTCCGCGAGCGCGCGACCGTCGTCCCCTTCGCGCCCGCGGCCGGGGACGACCTCCCCGACTGCGACGGCGTCTACCTCCCCGGCGGCTACCCGGAACTCCACGCCGAGGCGCTCGCCGAGGGGCCGGCGCTCGGGTCGATCGCCGACGCCGCGGCCGAGGGCACGCCGGTCCTCGGCGAGTGCGGCGGGCTGATGGCGCTCGCGGAGACGCTGACGACCGCCGACGGCGACACGCACGAGATGGCGGGGATCCTCCCGGCGTCGATCGAGCGCCGCGAGCGGTATCAGGCGCTCGACCACGTCGAACTCCGCGCCCGGAGCGACACGCTCACCGCGGGGGCCGGCGACCGGCTCCGCGGCCACGAGTTCCACTACTCCGCGGCCGACGCCGACGGCGACGCGCGGTTCGCCTTCGACGTGGTGCGCGGGACCGGGATCGACGGCGACCGCGACGGACTGACCGAACACCGCACCCTCGGAACGTACTGTCACGTCCACCCGGAGAGCGGGGCGTTCGACGCGTTCCTCGACGGGCTATGATCCCGAACGCGATCGCGGCGACCGCGGCGAACTCCCCGGGCGTCACCGCGCCGACCCCGACGGTCGCCGCCGCGGTCGCCGCCGCCCTCGCGGTCGCCGTCGCCGTCGCGCTCGACGCCGCGCTCGGCGAACCACCCGGCCGAGTCCACCCGGTGGCGCTGTTCGGGAACGTGATCGCCCCCGTCGACCGCGACTGGAAGCGGCCGGACGCGGTCGGGGTCGCCGTCGCCGTCGCGCTCCCGCTCGCGGCCGCGGTCGCGGTGGGCGGGGGCGTCTGGCTTGCGACGGGCGTCGGTCCGCGCCCCGGCGGCGTCCCGCTCGTCGGCGTCGCGGCCGCGGCGCTCGCGCTGTGGGTGACCGTCAGCCGCCGGATGCTCGCCGCGGTCGCGGCCGAGACCGTCGCGCTGACCGAGACGGACCCCGAGGCGGCCCGCGAGCGCGTCGTCGCGCTGGTCGGTCGCGATCCCGACGACCTCTCGCCGGCCGACCTCCGGAGCGCCGCGGTCGAGAGCGCGGCCGAGAACCTCGCCGACGGCGTGGTCGCCCCCCTGTGCTGGTTCGTCGCCGGGGCGACCGCCGGGGTCGCGGCGGCTGGCGTCGCGTCCCTCCCGCCCGCCCCCCTCGGGCCCGCGGCGCTCGCGCTCGGCGGCGGGGCGGCCGCGGCCGCCTGGGCGAAGGCCGTGAACACCCTCGACTCCATGCTCGGCTACCGGTCGAAGCCGGTCGGCCGTGCGAGCGCCCGTCTCGACGACGCCGTCATGTACCTCCCGGCGCGGGCGAGCGCCGTCTGTCTCGCCGTCGCGGCGCGGTCGCCGGAGTCGCTCCGGGACGCGAGACCCCTCGCCCGCGAGCCGGCGTCGCCGAACTCGGGCTGGCCGATGGCGACCGCGGCGGTCGCGCTCGGCGTCCGCTTGGAGAAGCGGGACGCGTACGTCCTCGACGGGGGCCCGGAGCCCCCGACGCCGGCGACCGCCCGCGCCGGGGTCCGGCTGGTTCGGATCGCCGGCGGGGTCGCGGCCGCGGTCGCTGTCGGCTGGCTGCTCGCGCTGGCGGGGGTGGCGGCGTGGTCCTGACGGATGCGGTCGCCGCGTTCCGCGGTGCCCTCGGCTTCTGCTCGCGGATCCCGGTCGGGAGCGGCGAGGCCGACTGGGAGGCGTTCCGGCGGCGACCCGCGGCCCTGCCCGCGGTCGGCTACGCGCTCGGGGCCATCGTCTCGCTCCCGGTCGTCGCAGCGGCGGCCGCCGCTCCCGTCCGCATCCCGGCGGCCACGGTCGCGGTCGCGTTCCCCGCGTGGCTCTACCTCGTCACCGGGATCACCCACCTCGACGGCGTCGCGGACCTCGGGGACGCCGCGGTCGTCCACGGCGACGCCGACCGCCGGCGGGAGGTGCTGAAGGACTCGTCGCTCGGCGTCGGCGGCGTGCTCGCGCTCGCGCTGGTCGTCGTCGGTCTCGCGGCCGCGGGGGCGAACGTCGCGGGCGCGGTCGGGCTCTCGGCCGTCGGCGAGACGGCCCGGTTCTCCGCCGTCGACGCGGCGGTCCTCGTCGTCGCCGCGGAGGTGAGCGCGCGGGGCGCGGCGGCGGCGCTGGTCTGTCTGGGCGACGCCGCACACGAGGGACTCGGCTCCGCGCTGACCGACGAGTCCGGCCCGCGCTCCCTCGCGGGCGTCGCGCTCGCGGTCGCGCCCGCGGTGCCGCTGGCCGGGGCGGTCGGCGGCTCCGCCGGCGTCCGGGCGACCGTCGCCGCCCTCGTCGCCGCGGCCGTCGTCGGCCTCCTCGCGTTCGCGTGGGCGCGGGCGCGGCTCGGCGGCGTCTCCGGCGACGTGCTCGGCGCGACGACGGAGTTGGCGCGGGCGACCGCGCTCCACGCGGGGGTGATCGCGTGGACGCTCTCGTGATGTGCGGCGGCCGCGGCACGCGGCTCGGCGGCGACGCCGAGAAGCCGCTGGCGGCGGTCGGCGGGCGGCCGATGGTCGACCGCGTCCTCGACGCCCTCGCCGCGAGCGGGGTCGAGACCGCGTACGCGGCCGTCTCGTCGCACACCCCGCGGACTCGCGAGCGGCTGGTCGCGCGCCGGAACGGCGAGGGGTCGGGACGCGAGGGGGAATCGCTCGAACTCGCCGTCGTCGACACGCCGGGCGAGGGGTACGTCGCGGACCTCCGCGCGGCCCTCTCCGAGGGGCCGACCGCGCCGACGCTCACCGTCGCGGCCGACCTCCCGCTGCTCGACGGGTCGGCCGTCGACGCCGTCCTCGACGCGCGCGCCGCGGCCGACGCCGACGCGCTGTCGGTCCGCGTCCCCGCGGCGCGCAAGCGGGAACTGGGCGCGAGCGCCGACGCCGCGACTCGGTACGATGACGCGGGCGACGCGGAGCCGGACGACGGCGACTCGACCGGCGACGTTCCGGCCGGGATCAACGTCGTCGGCGCGCTCGACGGCGCGGGCGACGAGGCCGTCCGCGCGACCCGGGACGCGCGCCTCGCGGTCAACGTCAACCGTCCCGCGGACCGGCGGCTCGCCGAGCGGATCCTCCGTGGCGACCCGGACGCTCCCGCCCGTCCGACCGGTGGGGTCGAGTGGCTCGACCGGCCCGACTCGTGGTCGGCCGCCGACGGGGGTGAGCCGTCGTGAACCGCGAGCGGGCGGCGGCGCTGGGGCGCGAGCCGCATGGGAGCAGCGACGACCCCGACCTGCTCGACTTCAGCGCGAACGCGAACCCCGAGGTGCCCGACGGCGTCGAGCGCGTGTACCGCGCGGCGTTCGAGACCGCGCGGACGTACCCGCCGGAGCCGCCGGAAGCGTTCCGCGCGGCCGCCGGGGAGTACGTCGGCTGCGACCCGGAGAGCGTAGTCCCGACGCCGGGCGGGCTGGCGGCGATCCGGGCCGCGGTCGCGCTCGCGGTCGACGACGGCGACACGGCCCTGCTCCCGGCCCCGAGCTTCGGCGAGTACGCCCGGGAGGTCGAGCTTCGGGGCGGCGAGCCGGCGTTCGTCGACGCCGAGCGCGTCCTCGACGCGGACCCGAGCGGCCACGCGCTGGCGGTCGTCTGTACGCCGAACAACCCGACGGGGACCGGCTACGACCGCGAGGCGCTGCTCGCGTTCGCGGCGCGCTGCCGGGCCGCCGGGACCGTACTGCTCGTCGACGAGGCGTTCCTCGGGTTCACCGAGCGCGAGTCGGTCGCGGGGACCGAGGGCGTCGTCGTCACGCGGGCGCTCACGAAACTGTTCGGGCTCCCCGGGCTCCGGACCGGCTTCGCGGTCGGGGTCGGCGACCTCGGCGCGGCGCTGCGGGGCGCGCGCCGCGCGTGGAACGTGAGCGCCCCGGCGGTCGCGACCGGGGAGTACTGCCTCCGGCGGGACGCGTTCGTCCGCGAGACCCGCGAGCGCGTCCGGCGGGAGCGCGGGCGGCTGCGCGCGGCGCTGACCGACGCCGGGTACGGCGTCGCCCCCTCCGAGGCCCCGTTCCTCCTGCTCGGCGTCGGCGACCGCGACGTCGACCGCGTGATCGAGCGCGCCCGGGAGCGCGGCGTGGCGGTCCGGGACGCCCGGACCTTCCGCGGCCTCGACTCGCACGTCCGGGTCGCGGTCCGCCGCCCGGCGGAGAACGACCGGCTCCTCGCGGCGCTGGGCGCGGGCGGCGGGGAGGGCGACGACGAGGGGAGCGAGGGAGGCGATGAGTACGGAGGTGCGGCCACCGATGTTTGACGCGACCGTCAGCGAGGGGGTGCTCCGGCTACACCGCCCGGAGACGCGCTGGCTCTCGACCGGCTGGAACGGGGGCCGAGCGCGGGCGACGGCCGGGTACAACGTGACGGTCCCGGAGGGGTTCGACCGGACCGACCTCGGGGCCTACCGCGACGAGCGGCTGGCGCGGGCGGGGTTCGGCGGCGGCGACGCGACCGGCCGCGACGACGCTCCCGACCGCGACGCCCCGCCGACGCTGTTCACGGGCGTCTCGATGGACCACGCGCGGGGCGCGCGGCTCGGGCCGGTCGTCGCGTACGCGACGGTCGGCCTCTCGAACCCCGCGATGCTGCCGATGGAGCCGGCCGGCGCGGGCGGCTCGCGCGGTTCGGCCGACGCGACCGACCGCTCCGAACGCCCCGGCACGGTCAACCTGATCGTCGGCGCGACGCGGCGGCTCGCGCCCGGGGCCGCGGCGAACCTCGTCGCGGTCGCGGCCGAGGCGAAGGCCGCGACGCTGCTCGCGACGGCGGGCGTCCCGGGCACGACGAGCGACGCCGTCGTCGTCGCCGACGACCCGACCGGCGAGCCGGCGGAGTTCTCCGGGAGCGCTACCGCGGTCGGCGCGGCGGCCCGCGCCTGCGTCCGGGACGCGGTCCGCGCGAGCCTGCGGTCGCGGTACCCGGACGGCGACGTGCCCGGGCCGGCGGGCGACGCCGAACACGGCGTCGTCACCGACGAGCGGGCGGAGGTATTCGATCCATGACCACGAACCACGACGACACCGACGACGCGACGGAACCGAGCGACGAACCGACCGCGCCGGACGCCGACCGGACGCGAACCCCGGGCGGCGGCGCGGCCCCCGAGCCGCGGCCGATCGAGCCGGCCGCGCCTGAGGAGTTCGGGCTGGTCCAGGCGTTCTGGGGCGGCGGGAAGGGGAAGACCACGGCGGCGATGGGGATGGGGTTCCGGGCCGCGGGGCACGGATACCGCGTCCACATGCTCCAGTTCATGAAGGGGGGCGCGGACAGCGTCGAGGGCGTCAGGGGCGAGTACAACGCGATCGCGGCCGTGCCCGGGTTCTCCTACGAGAACGCCGGCCACTACGGCTGGCACGGGCTGCTCGACGGGTCGGCCGACGACAAACACGAGGCGAAGGCGACCGCGGCCTTCGAGCGCGCGGCGGCCCTCGTGGCCGCGGCCGGCGAGGCGGACCTGACGGAGCCGTTCCCGCTCGACGGCGACCCCGAGGACGGCGTCCACATGCTGATCTTAGACGAACTGCTGTACGCGGTCGACCGCGGCCTCGTCGACGCGGACGCCGTCGTCGACCTCGCCGAGTCGAAGCCGTACGGCCTCGAACTCGTCCTCACCGGGAGCCACGCCGAGCCCGACTACCTCGACGGCGTCGCCGACCTGATCACGAACGTCCGGAAGGAGGCGCACCCGTTCGACGACGGGCAGCGCGCCCGCCGGGGGACGGAGTACTGACCGTGGAGGGCGGATCCGCGTGACCGACGCCGACGACGCGGCGGACGCGACGCCTGACGCCCCAACCGTCCTGATCGCGGGCACGGCGAGCCACGTCGGGAAGAGCACGCTGGCGGCCGGGCTCTGTCGGCTGCTCGCCCGCCGCGGCGTCTCGGTCGCGCCGTACAAGGCGCAGAACATGAGCAACAACGCCCGGGTGGCGCTCGCCCCGGACGGCGAGTGGGGCGAGGTCGGCGTCTCCCAGCACGTCCAGGCGCGGGCGGCGGAGACCGTGCCGACGACGGACATGAACCCCGTGCTGCTCAAGCCCCGCGGCGGCGGCGAGAGCCAGATCGTGATCGACGGCGGGGCGGTCGCGAACGCCCCGGCGTCGGCGTACTACGACGACTACTGGGACGAGGCGCGCGACGCCGCGATCGCCGCGCACGAGCGGCTGGCGGCCGGCCACGATGTCATCGTCGCCGAGGGCGCGGGGAGCGTCGCCGAGATCAACCTTCACGACCGCGACCTCGCGAACGTCGAGTGCGCGCGGTTCGCGGACGCGCGGATCCTGATCGCGGTCGACATCGAGCGCGGCGGCGCGTTCGCGAGCCTCTACGGGACCCTCGAACTGCTGCCCGACGACCTCCGCGAGCGCGTGTGCGGGGCCGTGATCACGAAGTTCCGCGGTGACCCCGACCTCCTCGAACCCGGCATCGACGAGATCGAAGACCGGACCGGCGTCCCGATAGTCGGCGTCGTCCCGCACGACGACCCGGGGCTGCCGGCGGAGGACAGCCTCTCGCTTCCCGACGAGGCGAGAGCCGGAGGGGAGACCGGGAGCGCGGGCGGCAGCGAAAGCGTCCTCGGCGGCGACGACGGCGTCCCCGACGGTGAGGCCGTCCGGGTCGGCGTCCCGCGGCTCCCCCGCATCTCGAACTTCACCGACCTGGAGCCGCTGGCGCGCGAGCCGGGGGTCCGCGTCGTCTACCTCCCGCTCGACGCCGGGCTGGACGGGGTCGACGCGGTCGTCCTCCCGGGGTCGAAGAACACCGTCGACGACCTGCTCGCGCTCCGCGAGCCCGGTCTCGACGCGGCGCTGCGCGCGTTCGACGGCCCCGTGGTCGGCGTCTGCGGCGGCTACCAGATCCTCGGCGAGCGCCTCGTCGACGCCGCCGTCGAGGGGACGGGGGACCGCGAGACGGTTCCCGGGGTCGGCCTGCTCCCGGTCGAGACCGGGTTCTCGACCGACAAGCGCGTCGAGCGCGTGACGTGCGCCGTCGACGGCGTCGGACCGATCGCGGGCGCGGCGGGGGAGGCGACCGGCTACGAGATCCGCGCCGGACGGACGCGACTCCTCGACGGGAAACAAGGGGAGTCGAGGCGGGTGGCGACCGAGCCGCTCGGCGCGGAGAGCGCGGCCACCGACCGGGTGCTCGGGACGTACCTCCACGGGCTCTTCGAGACCGAGGCCGTCCGCGACGCGTTCGTCGAGAGGGTCTACGAGAGCGCGGGGCGGACGCGCCCGGACGCCGCGGCGGTCGACCGCTCGCCGTACGACCGCGCGGCCGACCTCGTCGCGGACCACGTGGACCTGCGCGCGGCCGGACTCGGCGACCTCCTCGGGTCGCCGGACCGGGCCGACGGGTGAACTGACTCCGGGTCGGATCCCGAGGCGCTCGCCTTACGCCGCTCGTGGATCCGGTGGCGGAAGGTATATTGTCTTATGAGCCCAATACTGCGGCATGAGCGACGCAGCCGACGCGAACGAAGCGGTCGACGACGCGAAGACGGAGCGCGAGCGCATCCGGGAGCGGAAGCGCCGGGAGCTCGAAGCGCGCCTCGACGACGGGGAACCGCTCGCGGAGGCCGCCGGCAGCGGTTCGGGCGACGGCGGCGGGCCGGAGACACCGAGCGAGCCGGTCCACGTGAACGGGACGGACGAGCTCCGGCGGACGGTCGACGACCACGACGTCGTCCTCGTGGACTGTTACGCCGACTGGTGCGGGCCCTGTCAGATGATGGAGCCGACGATCGAGGCGCTCGCGGCCGAGACCGACGCCGCGGTCGCGAAGGTCGACGTGGACGCCAATCAGGCGGTCGCTCAACAGCTGG
This sequence comes from Halorubrum hochsteinianum, assembly GCF_023702125.1. Classification (NCBI taxonomy): domain Archaea; kingdom Methanobacteriati; phylum Methanobacteriota; class Halobacteria; order Halobacteriales; family Haloferacaceae; genus Halorubrum; species Halorubrum hochsteinianum. Next base: position 730,682 of record NZ_CP098415.1, read on the forward strand.
GGGCGCGCAGCATCCCGACGCTCGTCCTCTACGCGGACGGGGAAGCGGTCGACAGGTTCGTCGGCGCGCAGGACCGCGCGACGCTCGAGTCCGCGATCGACGAGCACGCCGCCTGAGGCGGGGTGTCAGTTCCCGGCGAGCGTCTCTTCGAGGAGCTTCCGCTGCGCCGCCGCGAGGTGCTCGGCGAACGTCGAGGGGGCGATGTCGAGCGCGTCGGCGACCGCGCTCGCGTTGGCGTCGCGGGGGCGCTCGAAGTACCCCATGCGGTAGGCGGTCCGCAGCACCTCGCACTGGCGGTCGGTGAGGCGGCCGCGGTCGACGAGGGTCCGGTCCGACAGCTCGTCGCCGCCCGTCGCGCCGTGGACGAGGTAGCGGACCTCGACGCGCTCGACGACCCCGTCGAGCGCCGAGACGACGTCGCGGAGGCGTTCGAGGTCGGGGAGGTGTAAGGTTAAGAGGAGGACGCCGTCTTCGGCGCGCGCGTCGGCGATCGGGCAGTCCAGCTCCTCGATGATCCGACAGGCGCACGCGCCGTCGTCCGGGCGGTCGTACCGGTACACCCGCTCGCTGCCGAGGTCGATCACCGACGAGGCCGACGGGACGCCCTCGGCGTCCTCGACCGCGTCCGGGTCGCGGGCGCGGAACTCCTCGGTGTGCGTGTCGCCGGCGTGCGTCCAGTTGACGCCCGTGATCGGGCCGTCGTGGGCGTTCGACGCGGCGACGACCGGGCAGTTCCCGGTCCCATGGATCGCGACGCCCGCGCGGACGCCGTCGGGCGTGGCCTCAGCAGGGCCCTCGGACGACTTCCCTTCGGTTCCCATCGCGTCGGGCTAAGGGGGACGGGCACAAAGTCCTGATCCCAGACGGCCGCTCGTTTCGCCCGTTACCCCCCGTGAACACCCGCAGTACTGAGGGTCCGACGGTATCGGTCCGGGGGCCGGAGTGGCGGCCGTGAACCGATCGATCCACGCCCTCGGCGCGCTCGCCCTGGCCGGTGCCGGTGCCGCGATGAGCGTCGCGGCGACCGCCGGCCTGGCGTTCGAGACCGGCGGCGGCCCGGACCCGCTCGTCGCGGCGGTCGCGCTCGCGGTCGCCGCGACGAGCCTCGGGTACACCGCCGCGACGGAGACGCGCGACGCGCTGCGGACCGACGGGTTCGGAATCACTCGCGTCGACCTCGGCAACGCGGCCGCGGTCGCCGTCGGAGCGCCCGCCACGTTCCTCCTCTCCGTCCGGGTCGGCGTCGGGCCGGTCGTGGCGTCCGCGCTCGTCGGCCTCTGCGCGTACCTCCTGGCGGAGACGTACGGCGCGCCCGCCTACTGCGGCTCGTTCGTCGGGATGGCGACCCCGGCGGCCGGGGCGGACCTCGGGGCGGTGGTCGCCGCCGGCCTCGTCGCGGCCGTCGTCTTCGTGCTCGCCAAGCACACGTTCAACGGCTTCGGCGGGAAGCTCGGGACGACGGCGTTCGTCGGCTGCCTGTCGGTCGCGGCGTTCGGCGGGCTGGCCCCCGGAACGGGGTCGGTTCCGGAGCCGGCCGTCGCGGGGGGGCTCGTCGGGGTCGCCGCCCTCGCCGCGCTCGCGACGTTCCTCCTCTCGGTCCGGTTCGACCACGGGCCGGTCGTCGGCTCCGCGGTCGTCGGACTCGTCGCCGGGGTCGTCTGCCCGCCGCTTTTCGCCGCCGGCGACGCGGTCGCGGCGGTCGCCTTCTGCGCGTCGTTCGCGGGGATGGCGACGCCGGAGCGGATCCCCGGCCCCGGGGCGATGCTTCTGGCCGGCGGGGTCGCGGGAACCGCGTTCGTCGGCGCGACGCCGTACTTCGTCGGCTTCGGCGGGAAACTGGGCACGATCGCGTTCGCCGCCTGCCTCGTGACCGCCGGGCTCCTGTCGCTCGGCCGCGTCCTCGCCCCGGCCGTCGGCGACGCCGTGACCGGGTGAGTCGCCCGCGAAGCCCCGTCGAGCGGGCGGTGTTCAGATAAGGTTTGAAAGGTGAGGCGGTGCGTTTTCAAAGTGATCTATGCCCGAAAACGACCGCCTCAGCGGCTGTTTAGACGAGATCAACTTAGAGTTTGTGGAGCGAGAGGCAACACCGAAACTGTTGATGAAGCTCAGTATTCAGCTCCATTTGTCTGGACTGTCGCTTTCGAATACTGTTTCATTTCTTGAGGTATTCGGTGTTGATCGAGTTCGATCCACCGTTCATAACTGGGTACACAAAGCCGATCTACAGCCGGAAGCTGGTCGGAGCCCGAATCACGTTGCGGTTGACGAGACTGTGATTCAGCTCGATGATGAACAATACTGGCTGTACGCTGCTGTCGATCCTCAGTCAAACGATTTGCTACATACAAAGCTTGAGCCAACAAGAACGAACGTGATCGCAGATCAGTTCTTCACGGAACTCCGCGACAAACACGACGTAGATGACGCGATCTTTCTCGTTGATGGTGCGGTTCCACTCCACCGAGCTTGTGACAAACACGGCCTCGATTTCAGATACGAACGACATGGAAATCGAAACAGCGTCGAACGTGTTTTTCGTGAGATAAAACGCAGAACTACCAGTTTCTCAAACTGTTTTAGCAACGCCAAAGCAGAAACAGCAAACGAGTGGCTCAGATCGTTCGCCTTCGCATGGAATCAGCTTATCTGAACACTGCCGTCGAGCGCGCACGAGTATTTAAAACACCACGCAACTCCGGTCACACCGGGAGGGGCGTGGAGGCCCTATCCGAACGCGATGCCCGATCCGAGCGAGACCTCCGAGCGCCGATTCGAGTCGAACCCGACCGTCTGTCCGTTCTGCGGGGTCGGCTGCAGCGTCGAGTACGCCGGCCGCGGGAGCGCGACGGGCGTCGAGGGGCCCGTGAACGGCCGCGGGGAGATCTGTCCGAAGGGGGCGGCCGCGTTCGACGTGGTGGACCACGGGGACCGCCTGACCGAGCCGCTGGTCGAACACGGCGGGACCTTCGTCACGGCCCCGTGGTCGGAGGCGCTCGACCGCGTCGCGAGCGGGATCGGAGAGGTGGTCGAGGAGCACGGGGCCGACGCCGTCCAGTTCTTCGCCTCCTCGAACTGTACGAACGAGGAGAACTACGTCCTCCAGAAGCTCGCGCGCGTCCTCGGCACGAACAACGTGGACAACTGCGCCCGGCTCTGTCACGCCTCGACGGTCGCCGCGATGAGCGAGCGGTTCGGCGCGGGCGCGATGACGAACACCCTCGACGACCTGGGGGAGGCGGACTGCATCTTCGTCAACGGAGCGAACCCGGCCGAGCAGCATCCGGTCGCGTTCCGGTCGTACATCCTCCCGGCGGTCCGCGACGGCGCGACGCTGGTCCACGTCGATCCCCGCGAGAACGACACGACGGAGGCGGCGGACGTCCACCTCCCGCTGCGGCCCGGCACCGACATCCAGCTGTTGAACGCGGTCGCCGCGGTGCTCGTCGAGGAGGACCTCGTCGACGAGGGGTTCCTCGCGGAGCGGACGACCGGCTTCGACCGGCTGCGCGAGCACCTCGCCGGCGTCGACGTCGCGGCGAGCGCCGAGGCGGCCGGCGTCGACCCCGAGACGGTCCGGGAGGCGGCCCGGGCGTACGGCGAGGCCGACCGCGCGGCGGTCATCACCGGGATGGGGACGAGCCAGCACCGCTGCGGCACCGACAACGTCCACGCCCTGCTCAACCTCGCGCTGCTGACCGGCAACGTCGGCCGCCCGGGAACCGGCGTGAACCCGCTCCGCGGCCAGAACAACGTCCAAGGGGCGAGCGACGTCGGGGGGCTCCCCGGCGTGCTCCCCGGCTACGAGCCGGTGACGGACCCGGACGCCCGCGAGCGCGTCGCCGACGAGTGGGGGGTCGAGCCGCCGGCGGAGCCCGGGCTCACGGAGGTCGAGGCCACCCACCGCTTCGGCGACGAGGTGCGCGCGGCGGTCGTCTTCGGCGAGAACCCGGCGGTCACGGAGCCGAACGCGACCGCGGTCGCGTCGGCGTTCGACGACCTCGACTTCTGCGTCGTCATCGACCTGTTCGAGACGCGGACGGCGGAGCACGCCGACGTGGTGCTTCCGGGGAGCGCGTGGGCGGAGAAGTCCGGCACCGTGACGAACACCGACCGCCGCGTGATGCGGATGCGGCCGAACGCCGACCTCCCGGGGAGCGCCCGGCGGGACTTCGAGATCCTGACCGAACTCGGCCGTCGCCTGACCGACCGGCCCGAGGAGTTCGCGTACGACGGGCCGGCGGACGCGTTCGACGAACTGACGCGAGTCGCTCCGATCTACGAGGGGATGAGCTACGCGGGGATCGGCGACGGCTACCAGCGGTGGCCGTTCGACGCCGAGGCGGGGACGGGGACCGACGTGTTACACGCGGAGACGTTCGCGACCGGCGAGCGGACCGCACCGCTCGCGGTCGTGGACGCGGTCCCGCCCGCGGACGACCTCGACGCGGGCGAACTGACGCTGACGACCGGTCGCGTCCTCCAGCACTTCAACAGCGGGGCGCTCAGCCGGCGCTCGGACCGCCTCATGGCGATGCGCGGCGAGGACGTCCTCCAGATCCACCCGGCCGACGCCGCCGAGCGCGGGATCGAGGACGGGGACCGGGTGACCGTCTCGAACGAGCGCGGGACCGTCGAGGCCGCGGCCGACGTGACGCCGGCGGTGCGCGAGGGGGTCGCGTTCTGCACGTTCCACTACGCGGAGCCGCTCGCGAACGCCCTGACGGGCGACGCGCTCGACCCGGCAGCGAAGATACCGGAGTTCAAGCACTCGGCGGTCGCGGTCGAACCGGCCGCCTCGGCGGCCGGGGAGAGCGGCGCGGCCGGCGAGGGCGACGCGGCCGCCGGGGACGACTGAGCGGCGTCGTCGCTGCCGGGGCCGGCGGGGGATCCGCCCGACTGCGCCGAAGTGTTCCCCGGCGACGGGGAGAGTATCGCTCGTGATATCCGGGTGGTACTCCTTTTATAACCCAAACGGAGAGGGCGCAGTATGGCTTCACGTGGGGAGTTCGGTCGAGGCGACTTCGGGCGGGGCGGTTTGAACGACGGACTCGACGCCGCCGAACTGGTCGAGGAGATCGGGCTCGACGCCGACGAGATCGCGTGGCGGAAGGAGTTCGTGGGATTCGACGAGGAGGACGAGCGGCGGCTGAGCCGGTACGAGGACGCGTTCGCGGAGAACGCGGAGCGGATCGCGGACGACTTCTACGACAACCTCACCGGGTACGACCAGACCGTCGACGTGATCGGACGGTCCGAGAAGGGGATCGAACAGCTCAAGCGGACGCAGTCGGCGTACCTCGTGACGCTCGCCGAGGGGGACTACGGCCCGGAGTACTTCGAGGACCGGGCGCGGATCGGGAAGCTCCACGACATGCTGGAGATGCCGATGAAACACTACCTCGGCCAGTACGGGGTGTACTACGACCTCATCCTCCCGCTGGTCGGCGACCGGCTCGTCGACTCGCTCACCGACCGGCTGGCCGAGGACGGTGCGGACGGCGAGGTGGACGACGAGACGGCGGCGGCGGTCGAAGCGGAGGTCGACGACGCGATCGAGGACATCCTCTCGGTCCTCCGGATCGTCAACCTCGACATACAGGTCGTCACGGACACGTACATCCACTCGTACAGCGAGAAGCTCTCCGAGGCGATCGAGGAGAACGAGCGGCTGATGGCCGAGGTGGAAGAGGAGGTCCGAGAGCCGATCGGCGACCTCCGCGAGTCGGCGAGCGACGTCGCCGACAGCGCCGCCGAGGTCGGCGACGCGGCCGAGGACCAGTCGCGGCGGGTGGCCGAGGTCTCGTCGGAGGTGGCGAACCTCTCGGCGACCGTCGAGGAGGTGGCGTCGACCGCCGACGAGGTGGAGCGGACGAGCGCTCGGGCGGAGACGCTCGCGGCTGACGGCCGGGACGCGGCGGACGACGCCGCGGCGGCCATGGACGACATCGGCTCCGCCGTCGACGAGGTGGCCGCCGACGTCAGGGCGCTCCAGGACCGCGTCGAGGAGATCGACGAGTTCGTCGACGCGATCAACGGGATCGCGGACCAGACGAACCTGCTCGCGTTGAACGCGTCGATCGAAGCGGCCCGGGCCGGCGACGCGGGGGCTGGGTTCGGCGTCGTCGCCGACGAGATCAAGTCGCTCGCGGAGGAGTCACAGCGCCACGCGAGCGACATCGAATCGATGGTCGACGGGATCCGCACCGACACCGAGGAGACGGTCGAGAGCCTCTCGGAGACGACCCAGCGGGTCGACGACGGGAGCGAGCGCGTCGGCGACGCGACCGAGAGCCTCTCCGCCATCGCCGAGGCGGTGACCGAGACGGCGAACGGGATCGACGAGGTCTCCGACGTGACCGACGAGCAGGCCGCCGCCGCCGAGGAGATCGCGGCGACGATAGACGGCGTGGTCGAGCAGTCGAACGACATCACCGAGGAGATGCGGGAGCTGGCGGCCGAGAGCGAGCGCCAGTCGGAGGCGGTCGAGGCGCTGGAACGGACCGTGCGTCGGTTGGCCGTGAGCGACGGAGGCGACGGGTCCAGTCGGGCGTCCCTGACGGACGGCGGGAGGCCGGCCGGGGGAGCAGGCGGCGGGAGGCTGGCCGGGGGAACGGACGGCGACCGAGAGGTTCCGCCGGGCGTTCCCGAGGGGATGCCGGAGTTCGTTGTCGACCGACTCTCCGACGAGGAGCTACGGGCGATCGCGGCCGAGGAGGGGGACGGGGACGACCCGTTGTGAGGTGGGCGGACCTGTGAGGTGACGGACCTGTGAGGTGGGCGGACCGATCGGCCGCGGGCGAACCGCGGCCGCGGACCGCGTTCAGGGCGTGAAGTACGCCTCCGCTCCCCGAAGGTCCGGGAGTTCGCGGAGCGCGCGGGCACCGCAGCGGCCGCAGGCGGTCGGCTCGTCGGGGTCGTCCGGTAGCGCGAACACCGTCTCGCAGGCGTCGCAGACGACGTAGCGGAGCGCGAGCGACGGGGCGTCGGTCATGGCCGCAGTAGGCGGGCGACGCACTTGAACCGACGCCCGCCCGCGACGCGTCGCTACTCGCCGGAACCCGGATCGCCGGACGACCCGATCCGCGCCTCGTACTTCGCCAGCGCCTCGTCGAGCGCCGCGGTAGCGTCGACGTCGGCCGCCTCGGCGAGCGCGAGCAGCGCGAACAGCGCGTCGCCGACCTCGTCGGTCGCGACCGCGGCGGCGGCCGGGTTGCGCCCGTAGTCGGTCGAGGTCGTCACCTCCTTGGCTATCTCGCCGACCTCGCTCTCCAAGTCGAGGGCGTGGTAGGTGAGGTCGGTCTCCAGGCCGTACTCGTCGACGAACGCGGCGACGCGGTCCTGCTCGTCCATGTGCGTCGCCTCCCCGCGGTCGGACAAGAAGCCCCCGCTCGACGAGGCCGCACCGCCGGCTTCGACCGTGGCGAGGACGGCCGGTCACGCAACCCTGAAGTCGCGAGCGACCGCACGGATCGTATGAAAATCGCCATCTTGGGCGGCACCGGAGACATCGGGGAGGGGCTCGCGCTGCGGCTGGCGGCGGACACGCCCCACCGGGTCGCGGTCGGCTCGCGGGAGGCCGAGAAGGCCGAAACCAAGGCCGAGGAGTACACCACCGAACTGGAGAGCCGCGGGCTCGACGCCGCGGTGACCGGCGGGGAGAACGCCGCGGTCGCCGCCGACGCCCGGATCGTCGTCCTCGCGGTCCCTCCGTACCACGTCGGGGACACCGTCGGGGCGGTGGCGGAGTCGCTCGACGACGGCGACGTGCTCGTCTCGCCCGCCACCGGGATGAAACGCGACGAGGAGGGGTTCCACTACCACAAGCCGGGCGCGGGGTCGGTGACGCAGATCGTCGCCGACGCGGCCCCCGAGGGGGTCACCGTCGTCGGCGCGTTCCACAACCTCGCGGCCGCACGGCTGGCGAACCTCGACGCGGAGCTGGGGGTGGACACCCTCGTCATCGGCGACGACGAGGACGCGAAAGCGACCGTGGCGGACATCGCCGAGGGGATCGAGGGGCTGCGCGCGCTCGACGCCGGCGGGATCGCCAACGCACCCGAAATCGAGGGGTTGACGCCGCTGCTCATCAACGTCGCGCAGAACAACGACGGGCTTCACGACCTGGGCGTCCGGTTCCAGTAAGACGATCCGGTTGTCGGCTGTGGGTCGTTGATCGGTCCGGACAGGGTCGACGATCCGGTCGGTCGCTACGACGCGGTTGCTGCTGGGGACACGACCACCGAAGCCCCAGCCGCTCGGCTACACGCAGTCACTGTTCCGACAGAAACCACCGAAGCCCCAGCCGCTCGGCTACACGCAGTCACTGTTCCGACAGAAACCACCGAAGCCCCAGCCGCTCGGCTACACGCAGTCACTGTTCCGACAGAAACCACCGAAGCCCCAGCCGCGAGGACTCGCGCGACTCGCTGCGCTCCTCGCTCAGTCACTACGTTCCTTCGCTGTGGTGCTTGCGTCGTCGTGCTTCGCCCTCGCGGCTGCCCCTTCGAGTCCCGCCCCGCACGGCACCTCACGCCTCCCCAGCCTCGTCGGCGGTCCTCCGCTTCGCTTCGGACCGCCGACTCCCTCGCGCGTGCTCCTCGCGGCCGCCTTCGGCGGTGCGCTCGGAGGCACGCGCCGACCGGTATCGTCTGCCTGTCACGGGGCGGTCGTCGCGCGGTCGGCGGATCCGACCCCGCCGGCGGTTCCGTTAGGCCTTTGCGCGGGCGTCCCCTCCACACGGTAGATGGAGTACTTGCAGCGTCGGGTCGGGTTAGTCGAGGACCGGATCGAGTCGGTCATCGACGAGGTCGAGCCCGACGAGCTGTCCGACGAGGTCGGCCACGTCGTCCTCGCGGGCGGCAAACGGGTCCGCCCCGCGGTGACCGTCCTCGCCTGCGAGGCGTTCGACGGCGACCCCGAGGAGGCGGTCGACTTCGCGGCCGGCATCGAGTTCGTCCACAACGCGTCGCTCGTGGTCGACGACATCATCGACCGCTCCGAGGTCCGCCGCGGAACCGCCGCCGCGTGGGCGGAGTTCGGCTACGGCCCGGCGATCATCGCCAGCGACGGCCTGCTCGGCGAGGCGTTCGCGCTGTTCTCGACGGACCCCCGCGCGATGCGCACCGTCGCCGAGGCGATGGTCGAACTCGGCGAGGGCGAGGCGACGGAGCTGGCGGCGCGGCCGACCAACGAGGCGGAGTACATGGAACTGGCCCGCCGGAAGACGGGCGCGCTGTTCCGCGCCGCCGCCGAACTCGGCGCGGTCGCGGGCGGCGCGGAGCCGCACGCGATCGACTCGTTCGGCGAGTACGCCGAGCGCGTCGGCGTCGCCTTCCAGATGCGCGACGACGTGTTAGACGCCACCGCCGACGCCGACGACCTCGGCAAGCCGACCGGGCAGGACGCCGAGATGGACCGCCCGTCGGTCCTCCAGGTCACGTCGCTGTCGCCCGAGGAGATCAACGAGCGCGCCCGTTCGGAGTCCGAGCGCGCGCTCGCGGCCCTCGACGACGCCGACCCGCCGGAGACCGAGGCGATCGAGTACCTCCGCGACCTGGCGGAGTTCGTCGTCGTCCGCGAGCGATAGGAGGGGAGAGGCGACCCGCCGGCGCGCTCAGTCGTCGGCCGGTTCTTCGACGGCGTTCTCGCCGATCGGCTCGCTGTCCCAGTACGCGTGGTCGTCGTCCGTCCGGAAGCAGGCCGCCGTCCGGCCGTCGCCCACGTCGTACGCCGGGGGCGTCGACTCCCGGCAGGCCGCGCGCGCCTGCGGACAGCGCGTGTGGAACCGGCAGCCCGAGGGCGGGTTCCGCGGCGAGGGCACGTCGCCGCGG